>CALBZA010000001.1 GCA_937890005.1 uncultured Verrucomicrobia subdivision 3 bacterium
GGCGCGATTCAATCGACGGCACAAGTTCTTTGGGCATCTGTTCAGTGGCCGTTACCAGAAGGCGGGACGGATGGTATCGAAATGTTAGAGCAGGCGGGCTGGTCGGAAGCGGAATTGCAGGAGCGTTCCAAAGGGGATAAGAAGAAAGCGCGAATGGCCGCACGATTGCGAAAAGAAACCACGATGAGCTGGCAGTGGATTGCGAAGCGGCTGGAGATGGGCCATTGGCGCACCGCATCCAACGCCGTGCGGGCTAGAACAAAATGAGCCACACACCATTAGTCAGCACCGACCCCTTTTTCACATACGACCCCTTTTTCACATAGACGAACACGGAGATCTGTAACGGCATTATATGGGGCAGAGCGGCAGCTTCTGCCCTACCGGAAATCGAAACAAGGTAGCGTAATGCCCGGTACCGATTGACGGAGGTTTGCAAGGGGATATGCATAGACGTCAGAGTAGATTTGTCTGACATCTTTGATGGTTGTGGGCGGATGGAGTTGAAGCGGCATGGGCTCCAGGCCGAGGGATTTACTCACTGTGAGAAGATCATGCTGCGCTCCAGCATCGGCTTCCCCAATAAACAGCCAGTTCTTCTTCCCAATCGCCGTCGGCCGGATCGCGTTTTCAACCAGAATATTGTCGATCTCAACTCCGCCGTCGCTCCGGCACACCTGCACCTTTGTCCAGTGCCCGAGCGCGTAATCCATGGACTTTTCTGTCGGATCCAGGTGCCTGCGCTACTCGTTTTGGCTTTTAAGGAGCGGGGTTCGGTCCGACGCCGACCAGTGCGAAGCATTCAAATGGCGGGCAATTCAATAGAGCGAAAAATCAAAGAGATCAAAGAGAGCCTGAGACGAATTCTTTGGACTTCAAACTGGAACCGAGTTGCCTCGCCCTTCGAATAATGAAACGTGCAGCTCTCCAAGTGCGTCTGAGGACGTGGTCTTAACTGAAATCACTCATGAAAAAACAAATACTTCTCACATCCCTGATTTTGAGCATGGCCGCCATCGGTGGGATCCACGCACAGGATGTGCCGACGGTCATCGGTCTCAAGGACGCCTTCGCGGGCAAATTCCTGATTGGCACGGCGGCGGATCTTCGCGGTTTTTCCCAGGCCGAACGGGACAACATCAAGACGCATTACAACGTCATCACGCCCGAGAACTCGATGAAGCCGCAGCCGACACATCCCTCGGAGGATACGTATAATTTTGAGACTCCGGATGCTCTGGTGAAATGGTCCCAGGAAAACGGCATCAAAGTGTGGGGGCACACGCTCCTCTGGCACGCGCAGACCGGCCGATGGTTCTTCGAACCGGGTCAAAACGGCGAACTCGTCACACGCGAACTGGCTCTGGAGCGTTTAAAGAAACACATCATGACGGTCGCCGGCCGCTACAAGGGCAAGGTGATCGGCTGGGATGTGGTGAACGAGGCGATCGCAGACCGTGGGACCGGTGAGACAGAGAATCTGCGGAATTTCAGCTGGTACAAAACCGTCGGTCCGGATGTCATCACCATGGCGTTCAAGTGGGCGCACGAAGCTGATCCGGACGCTCAGTTGTACTACAACGACTACAATATCGAACAGGGCGCAGTCGCGAATCGCGGCAAGCACGCAAGCTCCATGCTCCTTCTCAAACGGCTGATTGCCGAAGGCGCACCGATCCATGGCGTCGGCATCCAGGGACATTGGCACTTGAACACCGACTTCGCCGATGTGGACAAAGCAATTGAGAATTACGCGTCACTGGGCCTTCGGGTCGCCATCACGGAACTCGATATCACAGCCTTTGGCGAAAACAGCGGTGCGTTCCCGACCGGGGCCGAGGCTGCCACGCTGACGGCAGACGCTTTCCAGAAGCAGGCGGAGAAATACGCAGAATTGTTCAAGATCTTCAAGAAGCATGAGAAGTCGATCGATCGAGTGACGTTCTGGGGAGTGAGTGACCGCCGATCATGGCGCAGCCGTCAACGGCCGCTGCTTTTCGATGGAGAGCTGAAACCCAAGCCTGCGCTTCAGGCCATCCTCGACGTGGCGAAGAGCTGGTAACCGAAGGCTTAGCAAGGAACGAACAGCCGTTGCCTTGCGGGCAACGGCTGTTTTTTCGTGTGCGCCCGGCAGGGCGCACCTATCTGGTTGGTTGAAGTCCAGTGCAGAGCCGGGAAAGGGGAGCTGCCAGTCGAACAGCAAGGGGGCACCGTGAAATGCGATGCCAATCACGTGAGTCGTCACACAACCGCCGGTCGGCACCCACGTTCAGGTCCGTAAACTCGTAGCCAAAGCTCGATGTTCTGCGTCATCTCTTCCATGAAACAACCCTGCGCCGCCATGCTTTCGTTGGTTCTCCTCAGTGTCCTGCCTCCCATTCCTGCAGGCGCTCAAACACCGACCGGAAACAATCCCGCAGCAGCCCATGAGGTTTTGAATTCCCAATCCAATGCCGTGGATCGAGCCTCAACGTCCGCGTCTGGAAATCTCACAGCCCGTCAGGACCACGCCCTCATGCTCAAAACGCTCGGCATCACGTCATTGCGGCCTGGCGCGAATCCAAACAATACCAACGCACCCAACGCCGTTAATTACGACGAAGCCAAAGCCAATCCTTACCCAACCCTGCCTGATCCCTTGCTGCTCAAAAACGGATCGAAAGTTGAAAACGCAGAGGACTGGTGGAGAAAGCGGCGTCCTGAAATTGCCGAAGATTTCGAACGTGAAGTGTACGGCCGTATTCCGTCAAATGTTCCACCTGTTCGATGGGATGTGTTGTCAGTCAGCAATTCAACCATCGGTTCAACGCCCGTCGTCACCAAACGTCTCGTCGGACGCGTGGACAATTCCTCGTTCCCGGCCATCAAGGTTGATATCCAGCTGACGCTTACGACGCCCCAAGACCGATCCGGCCCGGTTCCGGTGATGCTGGAATTTGGTTTCGGCGGAAACTTCCCTTTTCGCAATCGTTTGAATACGAATTCGCCCGCCGGAACAAACCAGCCTCCGCGCCCCACGCCTCAATGGCTTCAGAATCTCCTCCAAAACGGATGGGGCCATGCGGTTCTCGTTCCTACCACGATCCAGGCCGACAACGGAGAAGGATTGGCGAAGGGAATCATTGGCCTTAGCAACAAAGGCCAGCCGCGAAAACCAGACGACTGGGGCGCGTTGCGAGCGTGGGCCTGGGGCGCAAGCCGGGCGCTGGATTATTTCGAATCAGACGAAGCTGTCGATTCACGTCAGGTTGGAATCGGTGGCCTGTCGCGTTACGGAAAGGCGGCTTTGGTTGCCATGGCTTATGACTCCCGTTTCGCGATCGGATTTATCGGTTCGTCCGGTGAAGGCGGCGCAAAACTGCATCGACGCGTCTTCGGCGAGCTTGTTGAAAATCTGACTGGTGTCGGATCTTATCATTGGATGGCCGGAAACTTCCTGAAATACGGTGGACCACTGAACGCGGGTGATCTTCCTGTCGATGCCCATGAATTGATCGCTCTGTGCGCACCCCGGCCGGTGTTCATCAGTTATGGAGCTTCCACCGGTCCGGGCGCCGAGGGACAGTGGGTCGATCAGCGAGGAAGTTTCATGGCCGCAGTGGCGGCCGGGCCTGTTTACCGCCTGCTGGGCAAGAAAGATCTCGGTACAGAAGAATTTCCAGCAGTGGAAACTGCGTTGATCGATGGTGAACTTGCCTGGCGTCAACATCGCGGTGGGCACACCGTGGAACCCAACTGGCCAACCTTTCTCGAATGGTCAGGACGGTACATCAAACCGCCAGCGAAAAAGGAACTGTAGGCTCACCGAAGGCATCGAAGAACGAGTGCTTTCGAGGGATTGAGTGGTCTGACGCAGTCGGGACGCCTGCGCTACGGATGATCAGAGAGTTCGTTCCACCGCGGTCAGCCAGTCGTTGTGGAGGCGTTTTCGATCGGCGTTCTTCATCCGAGACGAAAAACGTTTCGTGGTGCGGGGAAGTTTCGTGAGTTCATCGAACGTCTCGCAAATGCCCAGCCCCAGCAAACCGCTCATGGCCGCACCCCACGCTGACGATTCGGGAACATCGGTGACCATCAGTTCTGTTTCAGTGATGTCTGCCGTGAACTGCATGAGGAACGAATTTCGTGTTGGACCGCCGTCGCAATTGAGCTGGCGAATCCGGATTCCTGAATCGCTGCGCATCATATCGAGCACGTCGCGAATCTGATACGAGATCGATTCCAGTGCGGCGCGGACGACATGTTCGCGCCGCGTGTGCGCTGTCATTCCGAGAATGGCCGCGCGTGCCTCCGGCGACCAGTAGGGCGCGCTCAATCCGGCGAACGCGGGAACGAGATAAACGCCACCGTTGTCAGGAACGCTGGTGGCAAGCTTTTCCACCTGGCTGGCGTCGGCAATGAGTCCAAGCTGGTTCTTCAGCCATTCCACCGTGGCGGCAGAAAAATTGATGAGCCCTTCAAACGCGTACGTTGGCTGGCCATTGTGAACCCAGGCAAGCGCGGTCACGGCGCCTTTTCCAGCGCTGCGGAATTCGCGGCCAATGTTCAGCAAAACACTCGTTCCGGTTCCAAAAGTTGCCTTCGCGGTTCCAGGTATGTAACAGCGCTGCGCGAACAGCGCGGCTTGAGAATCGCCCATGATGCCAACGATCGGAATGCGCTTCGGTAGAATTCCGTTCGCGTTGGTTTCGCCAAAATGCCCGGAACTTTCACGCACCTCCGGAAGCGCCTGCATCGGAACGCGAAACCATTCACAAAGCTGGGAATCCCACTCAAGTTTGCGGACGTCGAACAGCAGTGTCCGGCTCGCGTTCGTCACGTCGGTGGCAAAAACGGATCCACCCGTCAAACGATGAACGAGGTAGGTGTCGATCGTTCCGACGACGGCGTCGCCATTCTTCAGCTTCGCGGCGATGGCGGGCTTTTCATCGATCAACCATTTGAGTTTCGACGCAGAAAAATACGTGTCGATCTTCAGACCGGTTTTTCGGCGGAGGATAGGTTCGCGCCGTTGTTGAATGAGCTTTTTGCAGATGGGATCGCCGCGACGATCCTGCCAGACGAGCGCATTGTGAAGCGGCCTGCCGGTTTTGCGATCGAACACCAGCACGGTCTCGCGCTGATTGGTGATGCTCAGACATTGAATGCTTGAAGCGGCACGTCGATTTCGTCCGACCACTTCGCCGATGACCTTCAGGACATTTTTCCAGATTTCCTCCGCGTCGTGTTCCACCCATCCGGGCCGGGGATAAATCTGGCGATGATTGCGCGAGGCTTTGTCGATGACCTTGCCGCGCGCGTCGAACAGAATCGCCTTGGTGGCGGATGTGCTTTGATCGATGGCGAGAATATGGCTCATGTTTTCAGAAGCTTGGTCGCGGTTTCGGTCAAACCTTCCATGCTGATTCCGTAGTGGCGGAAGATATCGGCCTGCGCGCCCGGAACAGTTTCCTCGTCCGGGATGCCGACAATGCGGAAGGGTTTACAAACTCCAGCCTGCAACAGCGTCGATGCCACCGCTTCGCCGAGTCCGCCGTGGATCATGTGTTCTTCGACAGAAACGATCATTTTGCATTCGCGGCCGGCTTTGAGAAGGGCTTCCGTATCCAGCGGCTTCACCGTGTGAACGGAAAGCACACGAGCTTGAACACCGCGGTCGGCGAGCTGCGCCGCGGCGAGAACTGCGTGAACGACTGTTTCGCCGGTGGCAATGAATGCGATGTCGTTGCCTTCACGCAGCGTAATGGCTTTGCCGACTTCGAATTTCGTTTCGGGTTTGTGCAGGTGATACATCGCCGCTTTGCCGAAGCGGACGAAGACGGGCGTCGTGGCTTTGGCGGCGGCGAGAATGGCCTGGCGCGATTCGAAGTTATCGGCTGGAACGAGGATCGTGAGATTATTGATCGCGCGAAGGACGGCGAGGTCGTGCAACGAATGATGTGTCGTGCCGAGCGCGCCGTAGCTGACTCCGGCGCTGATGCCGATCAGGACTCCGGGAACGTTTGAATAACAGATGTCGTTCTTGATCTGTTCAAGCGAGCGGGCTGTGAGAAAGCAGCTGGGCGAGACACCGAACGCTTTCTTGCCGCAAGCAGCGAGTCCGGCGGTGATGCCGACGAGATTCTGTTCGGCGATGCCGACTTCGACGATCTGTTGAGGGAACGCTTTTCCGAACGGCGCGAGTTTTCCGGAGCCGCGTGAATCGCTTGTGACGGCGATGATGTTGCGATCGGCGCGGGCGAGTTCCTCCAGCGTTGCGGCAAATTCGTCCAGATTGGCGCGGCCCATTTTGAGGCCGATCCGTTCCGCCGTGGCCTTGGCGGCGGATGAAAACATCGATGGAGCGGGAGCACTCATGATTTCACAGAAGGAAACGAAGAGAGCGAAGGGAATTTGTGAAATGCAACAAACGCGTGCGCATTCACTCCCTCTCTTCCATTCCGAATGGAGGAGAGGCTTGGGGAGACGCAACGGAACACATGCACAGGAATTATGAAGCATTCAGCCGAAGCGTGATGCTCGCATCTTCCTTTCTTCCGGGCGAAGCCGGAGGAGAGGGCAGGGGAGAGGAGGTGATCTTGAGTGAGACAAATCACTTCGAGTTTCCTTCCATTGGGCTGAATTCGGTACAGCGGACGGTGGAGAGTTTTTCGAGCAGCCCCTCTCCCTGGCCCTCTCCCCGTTCGTTCC
Source organism: uncultured Verrucomicrobia subdivision 3 bacterium (assembly GCA_937890005.1). Taxonomy (GTDB): domain Bacteria; phylum Verrucomicrobiota; class Verrucomicrobiia; order Limisphaerales; family DASXHY01; genus DASXHY01. The sequence continues at coordinate 6,691 of CALBZA010000001.1, forward strand.
TGACGGGGCGAGGGAATGATGCTCTGGGCGGTTTTGAGGCTTTTGAACATAGTCAGGATTTCGATTTTATTTCATCGTATCTGGTCATACGGGCGTTCGGATAGCAACGAGGGCTTCAACGCACGAACACTTACACCCTCTCCTCCATTCGGAATGGAGGAGAGGGCCGGGGAGAGGAGGTAATCTTGAGGGCGAGAGATCAATTTAATGTGCTTTTCTTTCGTCGCTTTGATTTCGGAGTAGTGGGCGGTGGAGAGTTGTCTGAGTGCCCCTCTCCCTGGCCCTCTCCCCGTTCGTTCCTGACGGGGCGAGGGAATGATGCTCTGGGCGGTTTTGAGGCTTTTGAACATAGTCAGGATTTCGATTTTATTTCATCGTATCTGGTCATACGGGCGTTCGGATAGCAACGAGGGCATCGATGCACGAACGCCTACACCCTCTCCTCCATTCGGAATGGAGGAGAGGGCAGGGGAGAGGAGGTAATCTTGAACGCAACAAATCACTTCGAATTTCCGTCCTTCAGATTGAGTTGATCAGGATGCGGTGGAATAAATCGATGGTTCTGAACTTTCCGCATTACGGCGACGCATCCTGTTCGGCGGTGTAAAGCATTCCAGATTTCAAGCAAAACGCCTTCACGATTGTTGGTCCATTGATGATTCCAGAAGCGCAGTTCCTCGATTCCCAGATCAGCAAGAAATTTCGTTCGTTTTACATCGTGCTGGATCTGATCCGGCAGTCCGTGCTGAAAACCATCCAGTTCGATCGACAGCTTTGCCATTGGACAATAGAAATCGAGGAAGTAATCACCGACCTGATGCTGGCGGCGAAATTTGAATCCGGCGAACCGCCCGGCTTTTAAGGCGAGCCAGAGTTGCCTTTCTTCGTCGGTCTGATTTTGACGAAGCGAACGGGCGAGAGATCTCTGAGCGGCCCCTCTCCCTGGCCCTCTCCCCGTTCGTTCCTCACGGGGCGAGGGAATGGCGTTCGGCGCGGTTTTGATCCTTTTGAACATAGTCAGGATTTCGATTTTTATTTCATCGTATC
>CALBZA010000002.1 GCA_937890005.1 uncultured Verrucomicrobia subdivision 3 bacterium
GCTTTGAGCGGTTCACCCTCTTTCAAGCCTCCGGCTCTGCCGGAGGTTGCTGACTGACCAATTTCTCAGGTGCAGGACGAGGCCCGTTCGCGATTGATTGAAGGTGTGACGTCCCGACCGCGCTTGGTGATCTACTTTTCTGGGAAAGGATGGTGCGCGATACAGGTTTCGAACCTGTGACCCCTACCGTGTCAAGGTAGTGCTCTACCACTGAGCTAACCGCGCACTCTCTGCTGAAAGCCGTTTGAAAACGCTTGTTTTTCATAGGCTTTCGCTGCGTAAGCGAGGCAGGAATTTCGAGTATTTCAACCGTGGAGGCAAGTCGAAAAACGGCCCACGTGCGAAGTCACTGGCGGGTTGAAACCAGGGACAGTGGAGGCAAGCCGACGCTGGGACGTTGGCTTGCAGGATCTCAAAGAAGTCCGGTAAACCGTAGAGGCGCAGAGAAAATTTATTTCTTTTGCTCTGCGTCTCGAAGCGTCCGGGCGATGAGTTGTTTCTGAAAACAAAAAGGCGCAGAAGCTTTGCTCCCGCGCCTTGCGATTTTGAAATTGATCGATCCTTACATCCCCATGATCTGATAACCGCCGTCCACGTAGATCACCTGACCGGTGATGGCCGCGGCTCCCTGGCTTGCGAGAAACACGCCCGTGGCACCGAGTTCTTCCGGGAGCACATTGCGCTTCAGCGGCGCGTGCGCTTCGTAATGCTTGAGCATCTCGGTGAAACCGCTGATCCCGCGGGCGGCGAGCGTGTTCACCGGTCCGGCGCTGATGCAATTGACGCGGATTTTTTTGGAACCGAGATCGTACGCCAGATAGCGCGTGCTCGCTTCGAGTGACGCTTTCGCAACGCCCATCACGTTGTAATGCGGAACCACTTTCTCCGCGCCGTAATAGCTCATCGCAACGATGCTGCCGCCGTCTGTCATCAAAGGGGCGGCCGCGCGGGAAAGTGCCACGAGCGAATACGCGCTCACATCATGAGCGATGCGAAACGCTTCGCGGCTCGTGTTCACGAACTCGCCTTCAAGCGCATCCTTTGGTGCGAAGGCCACTGAATGCAGCATGAGATCGAGCTTCCCGAACTTTTCGCCGACGGTCTTGAAGACGTTGGCAATGTCCTCGTCCCTGGTGACGTCGCAGGGAAGAATCAACGTGTCGGCGCCGAAGGTTCCGGCGAGTTCCTCGACATTATCCTTGAGACGTTCGCCCTGATAGGTGAAGGCGAGTTTCGCGCCTTCCTTGTGCCAGGCCTGTGCGATGGCCCATGCAATCGATCGCTTGTTCGCGACTCCAAAGACGATACCGAGTTTGCCAGCAAGTAGAGACATAGTTTCTGTTCGTTAAACGTTAGCGTTCAAACGTGAACCGGGCGCAGAATGGCGTCAATTCGGAGCGTGATCAAGTTTTCTGGCGGCAGGCGCGGTGCCTTTGCAGCTGAGCCGGAGAATGATCAGCGCTGCGAGGCCCACCAGCAGCAGTGTGGAAACGGCAACGGTTCCACTGTTTGGGGAATTCGGAAAAAAGGTCAGTGCCGCCGCTCCGGCTGCCGGTCCGCCGAAGATGCCGAGTCCAATCGCCGCCTCGTGCAGTCCGCCATGCGCGCCTTTCTCATTGCCGGCATCCATCGAGTAGAACAGGGACGAATAGTAGATCAGCCCGATGGCAAAGCCGAAAACGACCTGGGCTGCGATCACAATCCAGAGCACTGGCGCAAGAAGCATTGTGGAAAATGAGAGCAGCAACCCAATCGCCGCGGCGAGCATCCAGCGGAACCGATAATGCCAGCCGGTCCATTTCCAAAGCAGGATGAACGCGCCAAAGCGCACGTAGAACCAGAGCGAGTTGAACACGCCCGATTCCGCCGGCGTGAGGTCGAACTTGGTCGCAAGCTGCGGAATGACTGCGCCGACCGTATTGATCGCAACGTAGGCGAACGGGCTGATCAACCACGCCATCTGAAGAAATCGTTTCGGCGGAACAGGCTGTTCCCAGGCGATTCGTTCCGGCTGATGGGAGAGTTCCTGAACTTTTATGGCCGGAACCTGCCTTGCTTTCTTTTCCAGCCAGAGCACAAAAGCGAACTGGAGCAGCATCAAGGCGATTGGAATTCCGAAGAGTCCATTGCGTCCGAACGTTTCCCAGAGCCAGCCGCCCATGCAAAACGCGACGGCGCTGGCGGAAGACCAGACCACGTTGTAGATGCCAACCTTCCTCGCGGTTCCGTGAAAGTCTTCTCCTTCCGTCACGAGCGCTTCAAGCGTCGGCCAGATGAGACAGAGAGGAATCGTCCAGGCAATGAGCGCGGTGATCTGGCCGGTAACTCCGGGAATGATCAGGCCCAACGACAATCCTGCCGCCATGCCGCCGTAGCCCAGTTTCAGCGCGTTGAAGTAACCGAATTGCTGCGCAAAGCGGCCGCCCTGCCACGACGCGAAGATGTAGATGAACCCGTGAATGGCCGCGAGGAACAGGTTTCCGCGATTGGTGAAGCCGAGTTCGTCGCGCGCGAGAAAGACGATGTAATAGATGTAATACGTCGCGGCGAAGCTGTTGATGGCTTCGAGTGTGAAATAGCCGAACTTGAGCCTGGAGCGGGTCATGCCGAATCCTGTCGCACGCAACCTGCGGGTCAGCGTCAGGATTGGCAATCGGCATTTTGCACCGGTGCAGCCGGGATTTCCTCAATTGCCTTGAGGCAATACCACTTCACTGCATTTGACATGGGAGGCGTAAGTTGATCCAGCTCTGCTGCTGAACACCAGCGAATATCGTGGTGTTCTTCCGCCGCAAGCGCCATTGTGCCGTTCTTGGGCCGCGCCCAGTAGATCATCCCGATGTGTTCGTGCGTGTCGTTGATGCGATGAATGTCGAGAAAGCGCGGGGCGATGAGGGCGCGCGTTCCCGGTTCTGTTGTTGGCGGACGTTCGCCGATCAGCTCAACTTCAAAGCCGCTTTCCTCCCGTGCTTCACGCAAGGCGGCCTGCTCGGGATCTTCATCCAGTTCGATGTGTCCGCCCAATGGCAGCCACTTGTCGAGTTTTCGATGGTGAATCAAAAGAACCTTCGCGTCCTGAACGACGAAGATCGCAACGGTGAAATCAATTTTTTCGTGAATGTGAGGCATGGGGGAGAAGGGGAGTGAATACGTGATGAGTGAATGCGCGAATGCGTGATTAAATCGTCGAGCGCTTTGAGACTGTGTTCACGTTTCACGCATCATTCGTCACGATCTCAGTAATCATAGAGTCCGCTGTCGCGTGTGTATCCGCCGCTTCTGCCGCCGCTGCGTTCGTCGCCCATGACGTCGCCGAGGAGATCGCCCATGTCTTCCTCGATCTTTTCAGGATCTTCGCCGGCTTCCAAACGTTTGATGGCGATGTCGAGTTCCTTCGGCATGGATCCGGGCGGCATGATCTCTTTCATCTTCCGCATCATGTGAGCCATGTGCTTCGGGTTGTTTTCGTCCATGCGCTCCAGATCGCGTTCCATTTCGGACATCGCGCGCGCGACGCGGGGATCATCGAGATCCGGCATTGAGCCGTCGTTCTCGCTGCCGTCATTCCCGGTGGCCGGTTCAGCTATTCCGCGGGTCATGGAGAATCTGCTGAGCTGCTTCTCCATCTTCTTGTTGCCGCACTTCGGACAGACTGGCAGCCGGTCCGGATTGATGCGCTTGGAAAGGAAATTGAAAATTCTGCGGCATTTCGGACATGCAAATTCATAAATCGGCATACGGATTTACCTTTCACAATTTCGGTTTCGCGTGCCAACAAAAAACACGAGCCCGGGATCGCTCCGCGGGCTCGTGATGGAAAGTCTGTTTGCGACAGCTTACTTCAGACGATCGAACGTCTTCTGCAGAATCTGCCAGTCCTTGAGGCCTTTGACCTTTTCCTGGTTGGCCCGGATGATCTCAGCCTCCTTGGCATTCTTGGTCGGCTTGGGGTTCTTGTAAAAGACGCCGAAGTAGCCGGGGAACGGATCGTTGGCGAGCTTGTAGGCCGCCATTTCGTCTGTCACATCATGATCCTTCGGCACTTCCTTGAACACGCCGCCTTTGCGCGGATTCGAGGCGTCGAACGCACCTTCATAAAATTCAACGCATTCGCTGAGGCATTCAATGAAGCTGAACCCGTCGTGGTCCATCGCGGCTTCCATCATCGCGAGAACGTGGTTCGGATTGGAGTGTGTCGTGCGGGCAACAAAAGTTGCGCCGGCGGCGAGCGCCTGCTTCATCGGATTGATCGGATAATCGATGGCGCCCCATTGGTCCGTCTTGCTCTTGAATCCGAGCGGTGATGTGGGCGAGGTCTGCTTCTTCGTGAGTCCGTAAACCCAGTTGTCCATGACAACGTAGGTGAGCTTCACGTTCTTGCGCGCGGTGTGATTGAAGTGATTTCCGCCGATGGAGAACGCGTCGCCGTCGCCACCGAACACGAACACGTGCAGGTCGGGGCGGGAGAGCGAAACGCCGGTTGCGAACGGAAGCGCGCGACCGTGAATGTAATGAGCGCCGTGCGCCTGGACGAAGTAGGGGAAGCGGCTTGAGCAGCCGATGCCGGCGATCGTGGTGATCTTCTCGTGCCAGAGCTTGCGCTTTTCAATCAGCTTGAAGTAGAGAGCGAGAACGGAGAAGTCGCCGCAGCCGGGACACCAGGTTGGATGATCGGCAGCGATTTCTTTTTTCGTCAGCCCTTTGCGCTCGGTCGTGGCTGGCGCGGCAACGATGTTGCCGGGCGTCGGGATTTCAGTCGTTGAAGAACTCATATTCGTAAGTCTTTGAAAGGTTAGGCGTTGACGGACTCGTTCTTGATGGCTTCGATCTTTGTTTTCACGGCGGCGAGGATTTCCTTCACCTTCCATGTGAGCCCGTCGGTCTTGTTGATGCCGCGGATCGCGGGATTGCAGTAGCGCGAACGCAGGAGGGCGGCAAGCTGTCCACCCTGGCTGTAAATGCCTTCGTCGTTGATTTCAACGACGAACACGTGATTGAAGCCGGAGAAGATGTTTTCCAGTCCGGGTGGAAGAGGGCTGATCGAGCGGATGTGAATCGAGGAAATGCTGTCACCGGCCGCGCGGGCGCGATCGACAGCTTCGCGAATCGGGCCTTCGGTTGAACCCCAGCCGACGAGGAGAACGTTTCCTTCGCTCGGACCGTAAATTTTCGGCGTCGGCAGCGTGGCAGCCAGAGTCTGGAACTTCTTCCGGCGTTTGGCGGTCATTTGCAGGTGAAGCTTGGGTGAACCGGTTGGATGTCCCATTTCATCGTGCTCGAGACCGGTCGCGATCGGATATTTGCCATTCAGAATGCGTGTTCCGGGAACAACGCGCTGAACCGTTCCATCTGCAGTGGAGAGGTCGTACGGCTTGTGTTCTGCCACTGGAGTCAAATCAGGCGTGATGTCCTGGCAAACCTTTTCCAGATCCGGTTCGGGAAAGGCTTCAATGCGTGTTGCAATTGCCTGGTCGCTCAGGATGTAAACCGGCGTGTTGTATTTCCGCGCAATGTTCACGGCCTCGATCGCCATGTAGAAACAGTCTTCCACATTCGCGGGCGCGAGAACCACGCGGGGGGAATCACCGTGACCGCCGAAAACCGCGATGTTCAGGTCCGACTGCTCGACGTTGGTCGGCATGCCCGTTGAAGGTCCACCGCGTTGAATATCGATGATGACAATCGGAACCTCCGCCATTCCGGCCCAGCCTGCGGCTTCAGCCTTGAGCGCAATTCCAGGTCCGCTGGAACCGGTGACTGCGACGCGCCCGGCGTAGCTGGCGCCAATGGCCATCGAGACGGAAGCGATTTCGTCTTCGCATTGAATGAATGTGCCGCCGTATTTCGGCAGCTCGCGGCGAAGCAGTTCCATGATGTCCGACCACGGTGTGATTGGATATCCGGCGCCGAATCGAACGCCCGCGGCGATCAATCCGTAAGCCAGCGCTTCGTTTCCGTTCATCACGACCTGATGACGGTCGCGTTTCTGGGAATCCATGAACTTGAACGTTTCGACGACATTCCCGAGCGAATAGCCGTAGCCGGCGTGGAAGGCGAGCAGCGCGTTTTTCACGACGCTCTCGTCTTTGCCTCCGAAGCGTTCTTGAATCAGCTTTTCGAGTTTCTGCAGGTTCAGGTCGAACATCCGCGCGATCAGGCCCAACGCGAAAATGTTTTTGCCCTTGTCCTTGGCTGTTCCGCCGATGGCTTCGATTGTCAGGCTGGAAATCTTAATGCCGACGTGGTGATAGGTGTCCTTCCACTCGGGCTTCGGTTCGACGTGATCGGCGTCGTAAAGGACAATTCCATTCTTCTTCAGCGAAGCAATGTGGCCTTCGTACGAATGCTGGTAAAAGGCGAGAAGAACATCCGCTTCATCACCGGCGCTCAGAACTTCACCGGAACCGATGCGCACCTGAAAGATTGAAGGGCCGCCGGAGATCGTGGACGGAATGGTCATGAAGGTCATGACTTCCTGCTCGCTGCGCCCGGCGAGGCGCGCGAGGAAACCGCCGATGGCCTGGATACCATCCTGCGAATTGCCCGCAATGCGGATTACAGCTTCAGAGACTTTCGAAAATTTCGGGGCATTGCCTGAAGACAATGCTGCCGTTGGCGTATCACTCATGAGAATAGTTAGTTCAAATCGACTTAGCGCGAACTCGCTGAAGAATAATTTGCTCAGTGAGCGCGAATTGCCATCCACACTAACACCCTACCCCTTTGTGTCAAATTCTTATCCAACACGAATCTTATTGTATATCAATGATTTGCGTTGACTGAGCCGATTATGCTGACCCCGAGCAAAATTGTTTATTAGTGCGACTGATTCCGCCTGCCCATTAAATCATGCGGCGTTCTCTTTACGCGGCGGCTCGATTCAGGCAGCGCGCCAAAACTTCCGCCACGCCGTATGCGCTGTGTTGTCCGCTGATAATTCCGCCGAATCGACGCAGTTGATCCTGCACGACGGCGATTGCATTGCTCGGTCCGGCCAGCCATTTCGCGTACTGCGGCTGAAGCATTGGGAGGTCATTCAGATGGTCGCCCGCCGCAAAAACCTGTTCCGCTGTAAGGCCCAATCGTCGTGTCAGCTCAGCCAGCGCAGTTCCTTTGTTGAAGGCCGCATGGCTGAACCGCACGTAAACATCGTTTCGCATCGGAACCAGATTCGGGATGGATCGGCAGTAGTCCTCCAGGTAACTCGTGATGACGTCGGCGTCGGAGTTGTTTCCGGCAATCAGACAGAACGGCGAGTAGGCGTCGGCGTAAACCGTGGCTTCGAAACGTTCGTTGATCCACTCGGTGATGCGGGGCACATCCTTTCGAACGCGGGCAAACAGTTCTTCATGCGCCCGCGTGCAGGCCATGTTCCATTCTTCAAGCGGCGCATAGCGAACGCCGTCATGCACCTGAATCTCCCGTTCGACGAGCACCAGGTAATCGGGTTGAACGGAAATCTTTGCGCGGGCGAGAGTTTCGAGAAGGCTGGATAGGTCGCGGCCTGTGTTGATTACCCATTTGGCCCCGCGCGATTGCAGGTCGCGGATCAGTTGCTGGAACTCCAGGGCGATTGGCGGATTTTCAAATTCCGCGAAGATGGTTCCATCGAAGTCGGTCGAAATCAGTTTAATCGGCAAAGACATCTTGGTCAGGTGTTCGTGCTGAATCCCAGCACATCGCGAGCAGCTTACGCTGTGATGACATGGCGGCGCAACCCACCCAAAGCACCACTTGCCCGCGGGTGATGGGCTGGGCTACGGTGAGCCCGATGTCTTTGCAGGACCGATACGACGACGCGATGTTCGATTTCAGCGCGGGCGAATACGACAGCGCGATTGAGAAGTTGCGTGCCATTCTCGCGGAAGATCCGGCGCATTTCGACGCGCAGTTGTCGATCGGCATGGCGTATTATCGCAAGGGCGACTTCGCAACGGCGATTGCCGAAGGACACAAGGCGCAGAAGCTTCGACCGAACGAACAGCTGGTGCATACCAATCTTTCGCTCTTCTACATGAAGGCGGGGGACAAGGCGACGGCGGAGCATCACGGCATGCAGGCGCGAATCGCTTCATGGAAAGCCGACAAAACAAAACCGGGTGAACGGCCGGCCGACGATCCGGATCTTCAGATGGCGAAGCCGCCAACACCGACCATTCCGCCGCCTGAAAAATTTCCCGAGATGCCGTGGAAGAAGAAGTGAAACGTGAAACGTGATGAGTAAGGCTGGACTGAAGTTTTGACATTCAAGATTAAACTTTTTCGAAAATGAAATCTGCTTACGAACTTGCAATGGAACGGCTGAACAAAACTTCGCCGACCGTGAAGCTGACCGACGAACAGAAGGCGCAGATCGCGGAACTGGACTCCAGATACGCCGCGAAAATCGCTGAACGCGAAATTTCAATGCGAGGTGAAATCGATAGGGCGGCTGCCGCCGGCGATGTGGAAACGATGGAACAGCTTCAACAGCAACTTGGACGCGAGCGCAAGGCGTTGCAGACCGAACTCGAAGAGAAGAAGGAACAGGTCCGAAACCGAAAGTGAGCTGCCTCAGTCGTTCGGCGAGGGATGCTTGCGATGAACGACCTGCAATGCGATCTGCCGATCACGCTTTCTTCAATCCACGCTTCCAGAGATCGAAGAATGACAGGGAAATGATGACGTATGGATGCGCGATCTTTCCCTCTGCCACGAGATGTGGAATTTCCGCGACCGGAATCAGCTTCGTGATCAGATCTTCGCCGTGGTCGAATTCAACCGGATGTACACAGCGACAGTTTTCGATCAGGATCGTGAAGCAGATGTTGTTCATGATCGCTGGATTCGCATAAACCTGCCCAAGGATTCGGGCGTTCTCTCCTTCGTAGCCGGTTTCCTCGCGCAGTTCGCGGGCTCCTGTCACTTCAGGTCGGAGATCACCGGGATCCATCATTCCTCCCGGTATCTCCAGTTCAACGGTGTTTGATCCATGACGGTATTGTTCCACCATCACCATCTGCTGCTCGGGTGTGATCGCCACGACGTTCACCCAGTTCACCGATTCGATGACGTAAAAATCGTGCTCCTTGCCGGTGCGCGGTGAAATTTTGCGATCGGATCGAACGCTGAACACACGATAGTCGGCAAGCTTCTGTGACCCGATTTTTTTCCAGGGCTGAATCATGGCATTTATGATTTACGAACTATGATTTACGATTTGATCCTGTTTTTGGCCGCCAGAGCAAATCGCACATCGTAACTCGCAAATCATAAATCCCTCAAACTCCCTTTTCCTTCGCCGCCCAGCCCTGGCGCATCAATGTGAGCAGATGCGTCATGGCGTCCTCGTAACTGCGATTTTTTTCCTCAGCCAGCTGCTTCGCACGCTTGTCGAGCTGCGCGGCCATCTCGGCTGATTTTTCCTGCGGACAGCCCAGGGCCACCAACACCGCGGCAAGCTGATTGAGGTCCATGAAATGAAGAAAAACGCGCGGGCCATTTTTGCAAACAGCCCGCGCGTGAAAGTTACTGCACGGATTCCTGGGGAACGATCTTCACGCTCTCGATGTTCATTCGCTTGAGAGGGCGATCTCCCGGAGCTGTGGCAGTTGTTGCGATCTTTTCCAGGACTTCATCGCCCTTGATCAACTTGCCGAACGCCGTGTACTGGCGGTCGAGGAAGCGCGGGTCGCCGTGGCAGATGAAGAACTGCGAGCCGGCGGAATTCGGATCCTGCGAACGGGCCATCGACAGCACGCCGCGGACGTGCGGCTTGTCGTTGAACTCGGCCTTGATCTGGTATCCCGGACCGCCTGTGCCCCAACGCGCTTTGCTGGCTTCGCCCTTGGTGAGAGGGTCGCCGCCCTGGATCATGAAACCCTTGATCACGCGGTGAAAACAGGTGCCGTCATAGAAGCCCTGATTGGCGAGCTTTTTGAAATTTTCGACATGGCCGGGCGCGACGTCTGGCCAGAATTCCAGCACCATTTCGCCTTCGGACGTTTTGATGATTGCGACTTCGCTCATAGTTCAGTTCGGATTGCGCGGACAGTTTCGGTTTACTTCAGAATGGTGGCGGATTTGATGTAGTCCAGGTTCGGAAAGGTTTTCTTCAGATATTCGTTGCCCTCTTGCTGGATGCGCCCCTGGTGCGGACCGCGGCCATTGGGAGCGCCCTCGCCATATTCGGCGTTGATCTTGTCCACGACGTCCATGCCTTCGACAACTTTTCCAAACGGAGAAAAGCCCATTCGATCCAGGCCAACGTTGTCCCCGAAATTGATGAAGAGTTGTGTCGTGCGAGTGTTCGGTCCGGCTGTGGCAAATGAAATCGTGCCGCGCGTGTTGCTGCCTTTGACCGGATCGTCCGGAATCGACGCTTCACGCCACGCAGCGCTCACCTTGGGATCACCATGGATGCCGAACTGGCACATGAAACCGGAAATCACGCGGAAGAAGGCGATGTCCTGGAAATAACCCGAGCGCACGAGATTGTAGAATCGATCGGCACCGTTGGGGGAAAGCGAGCGTGTCACTTCAATTGTGAAGGCGCCTTTCGTGGTTTCGAAGCGCACCTTGAACGTGTCCGGAGCTTTTTCGGTCAGCTTTGAAGGATTCTTGAAATCGGCCTTCACCTCCGCCTTTGGTTCTGAGGGCGTTTCAACCTTGTTGGTTTCTTCAGCGCTGAATGCATTGAAGCTCAGCGCAAGACAAAGCGTGCAGAAAGAAACGAATGATTTCATAGGCGCCGCAATCTTCCATGACCCGAATTCAATGTCACGCGGGAAAGCTGCCGGCCGCGCCGATGCCGGTCAAACAGCCTTGCGATGTCGGAGACGATCGATCGCGACGGCGATGATGATGATGCCGCCAATGACCATTTCCTGAACCCATTTGGGCCAGCCCATTTGCTGGCCTCCCATGTAGAGAATCGTGATGGTCAGGGCGCCGATCAAAGTGCCGATGATCGAACCTTCGCCTCCATTGAAACTCGCTCCGCCGATGATCACCGCCGCAATGACGAACAGTTCATACATGACTGCGGTGGTTGGCTGTCCGATGCCGCCGATGTAAGAGAACTGCATCAGGCCGGCGACCCCGCAGAAAAATCCGGATGCTGTATAAACGAAAAGTTTGGTCCGGTTGACCGGCACGCCACACAACCGGGCTGTTTCCTCATTCGATCCGACAGCAAAGATATGCCTTCCGCGCCTGGTGTATCTCAGCAGCAATGAAGCGACGACGACACCGAATATCACGATCCATACTCCGGTTGGCAGAATCTGCCAGTTATGGCCTGCGCGAGAGAGCGTGGGATCCATGATGGAATTGATCCACGTTTCCTCCGGCGGATAGATGTCGCGTTCCTCTGCGATTCCTTTTCCAAGGCCGCGGATCATTCCCATCGTGCCCAGGGTGACGATGAACGGAACGAGGCGAAGTCCCACAACCATGAGCCCATTTGCCAGTCCTGCAAGTGTGCTGGCGAGAATGCCGGCAAGGACTGCGATGAGCGGCGCGGCGGTAGGGTGGGCGAGGACAATGGAGAGAGGCTCCCCATCCGGTCCTGTCACGTTGATGTTCAGCACCCACGCAACCACAACGACGGACAGTGCAATGAGCGATCCGGCTGAAAGATCAATTCCGGCAGCGATGATGACCATCGTCATGCCGAGCCCGGCGGTGGCGTAAACGCAGCTCTGGCGAAGGATGTTTTCGAGATTTCGGACGGTGTAGAACTTCCCGTCCTCGACGAGTATGGCAAAAAAGGAGAATACGACGATCAGCGCAATGAATCGTCCCAGGATGTTGCCCCAGTTTGTATTCAGGAGGTTCGATTTCCTCGCCAGAGATGAATCAGCTTTTTCTGTCATGAATCCTGTCCAATTGCTGCGGCCATCAATCGTCGTTCGTCCCACTGGTCGCGATCCCGCGCCGGCCCCAGTCGGCCGCGGGACATCACGGCGATGCGATCACACGTTCCAAGTAGTTCGGGGATGTAGCTGCTGATCATGAGAACCGCCTTTCCTTGAGCGGCGAGGTCATCGATCAACTGATAAATCTGGGCTTTCGATCCGACGTCGATTCCCCGGGTCGGCTCGTCCAGCAGCAACACGTCCACGTCAGCATGCAACAGCCGCGCGATCGCCACCTTCTGCTGATTGCCACCGGAAAGGGCGCTGATGCGTTGGGCCGGGCTGTGGCATTTGATCGGGATTCTTTTGATCCATGGAACACAGGCCGCGCGCTGGCGCGATGGAAGAACGAAACGCCATGGTCCAAGCCCTGAAAGTTTCGACAGGGTGAGGTTTTCGGCGATGCTCAGGCCCAAAGCCAGTCCTTCCGTCTTTCGATCTTCACTGACCAGTCCGATTCCCTGAGCCCACCTTTTTCCCGGAGTTGCAGTTCCGCTGAAAGTCCCGACACGAATTTTGCCGCTGGCGACCGCATTCAAACCGAAAATGCAGCGGAGCAACTCGGTTCGTCCGGCGCCGACCAGTCCGGAGATGCCCAGGATTTCGCCGCGTCGAAGCTGCAGAGCGACCGAACTGGGTTTGGAAATTCCGCTCACATCTTCCAGTTCAAGGACAACAGCGCCCGGCGTTCGACTGGATCGCGGATACAGATCATCAACGTCGCGGCCCACCATCATCGCGATAATTTGTTCGTCAGGAACCTCCGTCGTTATGCCGGTTCCCACCGTTTCGCCGTCGCGCAATACCGTGAAACGATCCGAGATGGCGCGGACCTCCTCCAGAAAATGTGAGATGTAAATAATCGAGATGCCCTTGGCCTTGAGTCGCCGGATCAACGCGAACAGTTTTTCGATGTCACGCGCGGTCAGTGAACTTGTCGGTTCATCCAGAACCAGAACCCGGCATTCGAGTGCCACCGCGCGGGCAATTTCGACGAGTTGCTGCTGGGCAATGGAAAGGCGTCGCACGGGTGTTTCAGGTGCTACATGGTCGAGTCCGACTTCTTCGAGCGCTGCGACGGAACGGCTTCTCGTCTCCCGCCAGTTGATCAAAGGTCCACGCTTCGGTTCGATGCCGAGCATGATGTTTTCCATCACAGACAGATGCGGGGCGAGCGCGAGTTCCTGATAGATCATCGCGACGCCAGTCTTTCTGGCATGAAGCGGATTGGGAGGCAGATAAGGAGCTCCATCCAACCGCATTTCGCCGCTGTCCGGCGGGATGGCACCGGACAGGATCTTCATCAGCGTGCTTTTTCCCGCGCCATTTTCGCCGACAAGCGCCATTACCTCGCCGGGTTGCACGGACAGAGTGACACCGCGAAGCGCTTTGGTGGCTCCAAAGCTCCGCTGCACACCGAGCATTTCGAGGCGAAACCCCATCAGAGTCCCACGAGCTTCCTGACTTCCGGATCGTTCGAGATTTTTTCCTTCGTCACCAGAACGGTGCCTGTGTCCACTGAGGCCTCGAACTTCTGTTTCTTCACCACCTTGTAAAGCGTTTCGACCGCCAGATAACCCATGCGCTCGGGATTCTGCGCGACGAGCGCATCGATCTTTCCAGCCTGGACGTCATCGACGAGTTTCCTGGAAGTGTCGAAGCCGACGAACTTCACGTTCACCTTGATGCCGCTCTTTCTGAGATCGTCCAGCGCCGAGGCGACTCCGATGGTGGAATAGAGATTGGCGGCAAAAACGCCATCCAGTTCCAGCGTGCCGTTGCGGACAAACTTTTCAAATGTGTTCGCCGCGGCCGTTTTGCAGCCCTCGATTGTTCCAGTGTCCGGATAGGGATCCGCTGCGATGGTCAATCCAGAGGCCTTCGCTGTTTCGATGAATCCCGCGGCCCGCGCTTCAGTGCTGCCGGTGCCCTGCACGAATCGCATGCACATCACCTTGGCGTTTTTCTTGTCGCCAATGAGCCGGACCAGTTCCTTGGCGCCGAGCGCTCCGCCGTTCTTGTTGTCCGTTGCGATGAAGCTCGAATGCGCTTTGCCATCCACGGCGGAATCGAAAATGACCACGGGAATTCCGGCGTTCACCGCGTTTTCCACCTGACGGCGCATGGCCCGCTGATTCAAAGGGGCGAGAGCGATTCCATCGACTCCCAGGTTTACCATGTTCTCCAGAATCTTGTTCTGTTCGGCAATTTCTGTTTCGGTGACGGTCCCTTCCCATTTCAGATTCACGCCCAGATCCTGAGCCGCCTTGCGCGCGCCGAGGGCGACTGTCTCCCAGAATTCGCCGCCCGTGCTTTTGGGGATGGCGGCGAGCGTCAATTTTTTCTCCGCGGCGTGCGTCAGAGGAACCAGGGTGAGAAGCCCGCCGAACAGCAGGGCCGGAATCAGGTGTCGGGTCGTCATCATGATGCGGATTTGCTTTTGGGTTCGGAAACGCGAAGCGGAAAAGCTGTTGGCGTGACCGATGAACTCATAGACGACTGCACCATCTCAGCAAATCCGCCGGAGCGTCAAGATGAACGAAAGGCATATTTTTTCACAGACCGGTTGCCTTTCCTGTCGGGAGGTTTGGGGACGAACCCGGCGGCGAATAACTGTTTGCCCGCCGCGGTGAATTGACCTAGTTTCTGCGGCGTCACGCGCGAGTAGCTCAATTGGATAGAGCGTCGGCCTCCGGAGCCGAAGGTTGTGGGTTCGACCCCCGC
>CALBZA010000003.1 GCA_937890005.1 uncultured Verrucomicrobia subdivision 3 bacterium
CACGCTCGGCCGCCTTCCGGAACCCGAATCAACCCACAGATTCTGCTGACGAGGCTTTCATTCGAGTGGATCACAATTCATGCGCGATTGTGGAGTTGCGATAAGAAAAATGACCAAATCTGAAGCGGAAAAATATCGGGATAGAATTAACGCGTTTCAAAATGTGCTTATCACCGACACAGCAAATCACGAATATATGATATCTGAGCTGGACAAGCTTGCGCGGGCCGGAAATCCAGAGAAGACGGACCAGCCCTTTCAGGCCCGTAGCGCGGTCGTTCGTCAGGTGCAAATCTGGAGATCGGAAACGCTCGCGAGTTTCATGAAAGACCGAGACGCGATAGTTGCCGAGTCGGGCCGGCGATGAGTCTCCTTAGAATCTGACTTTTTGCGCCATCGCCTGGCTGTGCTCGTTTCGAAGATGGCCGTACGTTTTCAATGCAAGCACCCCACCGTCTTTGTGCCCGAGCCAACGGGAGACGGTGGGGATGTCCACTCCGCTCTCAATGCAGCGGGTCGCGAAAAGGTGCCTGAAGTCATGATGCGTGAGCCGCGGAATGCCGAGTTCCTTGCAGGCGCGCGCGAGGGATTCATGCGCGCGGCGAACACTTAGAATTCTTCCCGTTGCAGTCTGCGTGCCCAGCTTTGCCTTCAACCGCCCAAGGAGAGATTCCATGTCCTTGATGATGGGAATCCTTCTGAACTCGCTGTTCTTCGTCGCTGTGACGGGATCCCCTCGTACGATGATCTCCTTCCTATTCCAATCCACGTCCTCCCAGTTCACCCACAACGCCTCGGTGCGTATCCGCATTCCGCTGTAGGCAAGGAACTCCACAAGGTCGGCGACACGCGGTCCCCAGCCGCCGCTCTTTTTTCGGAGATTGGTGACAAGCAAGCGGAAGTGATCCGGCTCGGGCAGGGTGAGGTCCTTCGGTCTGATCCGGACGCGTTTGACCTCCATCGCGACGTTCTCGATTGTATCGCCAGTCTCCTCGCGATGCGCAGCGATTCCGGCTGCGATGATCATTCGAAGCGTGCCGACCATGTTGTTGAAGTATTGGGGCGCGATCCTGCCTTGAAGCTTGCTCGCCCAAACCTGACAGTCCTTCGCCTTGATGTCGCCGATCCTTAGCTTCCAAACCTCCGGCCAGGTCCGTTCCATTTTCGTGATGCAATCCAAGCGATACTGGACGCTTCGAGGCTTGAGCCTTGTGTCAGTCTTCAAAGACGATTTCAAAGCCTCAGCGGCTTCTGAGAACAATGGGGTATCCAGACTGTGCCGGGCCTCCTTGTGCTTCTTGAGAAAGTCGATCAGCCGCAGCTTCGCAGTCGTCCACACATCCGTGTTCAGGCTGTCCCGAATGATCTTGCCGCGCACCTTGATTCGGCCATAGTAAACACTGCTGGGAACGTATTGCAGCAGGTGCGGCACTCGCGGAAACGAGCGCCATTTGCCGTCCGGTGATAGGTGCTCCTCGCGTTTTCGTGATGTGAGTTTTGTCTCCAAGTTGACGCCTGACGAATCCTACCAAAGCGATTCTGAGGGATACAATGGTGGGATACAACGGAAAAGTTGAAACCGCCGGACCTCGCGAATATGCTGCAAAATAAGGTTGCGCACGTGGCGGAATGGCAGACGCGCCAGACTTAGGATCTGGTACCGCAAGGTGTGAAGGTTCAAGTCCTTTCGTGCGCACCATTTTTCTCCACTGAGTCTTCACAGAAGGAAACGAAGAAAACGAAGCTGAACCGTGCACCGAAAACTTCGTAAAACCATCAAAGTCGTTTGAGAAAAACTATAGCCGCCGAGATGAAGTTTCCCATGGTCTCGCCTCGTTACCTCGGCGGCTACAAATTTTTTGAACTGCTCCAAATCGCTCATTCCCCCCTCTTTGTTTCCTTCGTTAACTTCTGTAATGAACCCCAGCCTCGACACAGATTTTTTCTGCGCCTAAGCTCTCCGGCTCAAACAAGAGCCGCATGACCAGCATCGAAAAGCTGTTGAGAGAATTGATCGCGCTGCCAAGCGTCAACCCAGCTTTTCTGTCTTCGAACGATCCTCGCGCCGGTGAACAGCGCGTTGGCGACTTCCTCGCATCCGTGGCCGCACGGGCAGGACTCGATATCGAATTTCAAAAAGTTCTTCCGTCACGATCCAATCTCATCGCGCGTCTCAGCCCGAAAGGCCGCGTCCGCCAGCGAGTGCTGCTGGCGCCGCACATGGACACCGTCGTTGCAGAAGACAAGGCATTCGTTCCCGTCAAGAAGGGCGACCGGCTGTTTGGGCGTGGTGCGTGCGACACGAAAGGTTCGATCGCAGCGATGCTTTCCGCTCTTGCCGAACTTGCAAAAGACGGAAAGCGCCCAAATGAAACCGAGTTCATCTTTGCCGCGTTGATCGACGAGGAAAATGCCCAGGCCGGTTCACGCGCCCTCGCGGACAGCGGATTGAATGCCGATCTCGCCATTGTCGGTGAACCGACTGAGCTCCGCGTCGTCACCGCCCACAAAGGCAGCCTCTGGCTGCGGCTCGAAACCCGCGGAAAAGCAGCGCACGGTTCGCGGCCTGAACTCGGACGCAACGCAGTTCACGAAATGGCGCGCATCGTTCACGCGCTGGAAACTGATTACGCACGCAAGCTAAAGCGGCGCAAACATTCACTACTCGGATCCGGCACCATCAACGTTGGAACGATCGTCGGTGGTCTTCAGCCCAACATCGTCCCGGATCGTTGTTCGATCACCATCGATCGGCGAACCTTGCCGGGCGAAACAGAAACGACAGTTCGACGTGAGATCCTTGACTTGCTTCGAGCGCAAAAACTCAAAGCGACTTTCACCAGCGAAAAACTGGCGCCTTGCAATGCCCTGGAGACGAACATCCGGTTGCCATTGGTTCGTCAGTTCATGCACAGCGTCGGCCAGAACGAGCCGCTCGGCGTCCATTTCTTCTGTGATGCCGCGGTGCTGGCCGAAGCAGGCATTCCAAGCGTGGTGTTCGGGCCGGGAAACATTGCCCAGGCGCACACGGCGAACGAATGGATTTCCCTGACATCCTTGGAACGGGCGAAATCGATGCTCCTCCGGTTCTTCCGTTCGCTGTCGTAAGGACTTTCGGAAACTCTGATGAAACCGAATTCTGACGTCGCCGCATCCCCCGACGGACAACATGCGACGTTCTTTCGTCAGAGCGGCTGGCTCATGCTCGCGACGATCCTGCAGGGCGGCTTCACCTTCTGCGTTCACGGGCTTTCGAAGAACGTTCCTTCCGGTGAGTATTCCAGCTTCGGCGCTGTTTTGAATCTCGTCTCCTGCCTTCCGACCATCGCCATTCAGATGATCTTCGCGCATCAGGTCGCGGAGGCAATCGTGAAGAACCGCCAGCGGCAGATTGCCAGCATGGTGCGACAGACCTGCCTTTGGACGTTCCTGCTCTGGGCGGTCGCAGCGGTGCTGGTCTTGAGTTTTCAGGACAGGATCGTCGCCCGCTGGGAACTGCCGAGCACCGCGATCCTCTGGATCACGCTTGGAACGATCCTGGTGGTTCTCTGGCTGCCGATCTTCAGCGGTATTCTTCAAGGACGACAGGATTTTCTCTGGCTGGGCTGGGTGACGTTGACACCGGGAATTATTCGATTCGGACTCGCAGCAGTGCTGGTGCTGCTCTTTGCGGGCGGCGCGACCTCGATGATGGTGGGCGCACTGGCCGGACTCGGAATGGGAATGATCGTGGCGATGTGGCGTTCGCGTGACTGGTGGCTTGCCCCGGGCGAGAAGTTCGATTTCGCCCCCATGCTCGGAAAAGCCGTCCCGCTGCTGCTCGGATTCTGGTCGTGTCAGTTTCTGTTCACGTCCGACGTCATGTTCGCCAAGGCCTTTTTCAAAGGCAAAGATGTCGATCCTTATGTCATCGCAGGCACACTCGGCCGCGGCGTTCAATGGCTGGTGCTGCCGATGGCGACTGTGATGTTTCCCAAACTCGTCCACAGCGCGGCAAAGTCGGAAAAGAACAACCTGCTCAAACTTGTCTTCGCGGGAACGGCCATTCTGTCGATCGTGGGCGGCATCGGCCTCTGGCTGTTCGGGCCGATGGTGATCCGGCTTGTGAGCGATCCTGCGTGGGTGGAGCCAGCACGTCCGCTTCTGCCCTGGTATGCCGCGGCGATCGTTTTCCTCGCGCTGGCAAACGTGCTTGCAAATGACCTGCTGGCGCGCGGCTGTTTCAAGGTGGTCCCATTCATGGTGCTGATCGCAGTGACCTATGGATTCACGATTCCCTGGATGCTCAACCACGTTTCGCTGAGACTCGAAACGATTCTCCAAACGTTGACCGCGTTCAACTTCCTGTTGCTGCTCGTGTGCGCCTGGGCGGCGTTCGGGAAAAAATCGCAGCCATCTTCAAGCTGACGGACGCTCGCGTTCCGCCGAAGATTTCTGTCCCTGCAATGGCTGAGGCGCGCGAAGTTTCCTGTAGATCCAGGCTTCCAGCGGACGCAACGGTCGCAACCACTTGTAGAACGGCGAATAGATCAGCCGCACGCGAAGGACGGAAAGAAACATCGTGAGTGAAGACCGGAACAGGGCGGATGTCACTTTCGAACCCGCCTTGTCAGTCCATTCGGTCGGCAGTTCCAACACGCGATAGCCGGCCCGCTTGAGCGCGACGATCAAATTCACATCGAACGCCAGATCAGCAATTCGCAGATAAGGATGAATTTTCTCCACGCATTCGCGCTTCATCACCTTGCAGGGACATTGCGTGTCCTTGATTCCCATCCAGAAGAAAAATTCCACAACGAGATGAAAAGCGCGGCTCGTGAAACGCCGCATCTTCGTCTGCGCCTGATGCAGCACCGCGCCCGGCAGCCACCGTGAACCGATGACGCAATCCGCCCGGTCCAGATGCTTCACCAGCTCATGAAACGCCCGCGGCGGTGAAGCGCCATCGGCATCCACGTAACCGACACAATCCGCCAGTGGGGCGAGTTTCAGTCCTTCGATCAGCGCGCCGCCTTTGCCGATTGGATCCTTGAACTCAAGCGCGCTGATGAACGGGAAATCGCGGCCGACCTTCTCCACGACGCCCAGTGTGTTGTCGCGGCAGCCGTTCAACACCACGATCAGCTGAAACTTGCCTTTGTAATTGCTCTGAAAATACGACGCAAACTCGCGAAGGGTCGGCTCGATCCGATCCTCCTCGTTATACGCAGGTATGAGAAGCAGCAGGCTGGGGTCAGTCACGCGGAGGGGTATGCAGACCGCCATTCATGTTCTGAATCACTTCAGGCTCAGCTCGCGCTGGATGCCAAATTTCTCGATGCGTTTGCGCAGCGTCGCCCGCGTGATGCCGAGAAGTTTCGCAGCCTGAACCTGGTTGCCGCTGGTTTCCTTGAGGGCCTGAATGACGAGTTCCCGTTCCACGGCGGGAATGATCTTCATCTTGGGATCTTTTCGAGCCCATTGAAACAGGCGGCGCGCAAGCCCAACGACATCGTTGCCGGTTGCATCCGTTCCGGCGACAGGAGCCGACACCACCGGCGATGACACCGTCGCAGCAGACAAACTCCCCTGGCTCGTGATCTCCGGCGGCAGTTCGCTCAACAGGATCGCATCACCCTTGGAAACCACCAGTGCGCGACGGATCACGTTTTCCAGTTCGCGCACGTTGCCGGGCCAGTGATACTGCTCCAGCGCGCGAACAACGCTCGATGAAATCGACTTGGGCGGCGCTTTCTGGTCGCGCGCGAATTTCTTGAGGAAATAATTCACGAGCAACCGAACGTCTTCGCGGCGTTCCCGCAGCGGCGGAATGTGAATTCGCACGACATTCAAGCGATAGAACAAATCCTCGCGGAACTGCCTCGCTGCGACCGCTTCCTCCAGTGGCTTGTTCGTCGCAGCAATGACCCGGACGTCCACTTTGATCGGAGAATTTCCGCCCACGCGCTCAAACGTGCCGCTCTGCAACACGCGCAGAATCTTCGTCTGCGTCGCGGGAGTCATGTCGCCGATTTCATCCAGGAAGATCGTGCCGCCGTTGCATTGCTCGAACTTTCCGATGCGTTGCATGGTGGCGCCGGTGAACGCGCCGCGTTCATGTCCGAACAATTCGCTTTCGAGCAGCTGTTCTGGAATTGCCGCACAGTTCACGGCGAGAAACGGCTTTTCGCTGCGATTGCTGTGATGATAAATCGCGCGCGCCACGAGTTCCTTGCCCGTGCCGCTTTCGCCGGTGATCAGCGACGTCGCATCCGTGGCCGCGACCTGACCGATCAGTTTGAACACCTGCTGCATCGCCTCGCTGCGTCCCACGATGCCCAGCTCGTAATCTTCGGATTCGAGAAGCGGCTGATATGACACCACCTGTCGCATGTCATGCGCGGCTTTGAGTGCATTGGTGACGATCTCCTTCAGCTTCGGAATATCGAACGGCTTGAGCAGGTAATCGTAGGCGCCCAGCTTCATCGCCTCGATGGCGGTCTGCGTGGTGCCGTAAGCGGTCATCAGGATGACCAGCAGTTTGGAATCAATCTCGCGAATCCGGCGCAGTGTTTCGAGCCCATTCATGCCACCCATGCGGATGTCCATGATCACGAGATCGGGTTTCAGTTTTGGGATCAGCGCCAGCCCTTCCTCACCACTCGAGGCAGTCGTCAGCTCCACTTCAGGCGAATCGAATATTCGTTGGAACGAATACTGAACGTCGGCCTCATCATCGATCAACAGCAGTTTGCTCATGTAAATCGCCGGAACCTTAGAGCAAGTGGTCAAATTTAGCCAGCACTGAACTGTAACAAGTCCTGAAGGTTGTTTTAGGAATGCATTAAAACTGCAGGGACGCAGAGGTGCAGAGACAGGAAAAAACTCCAACCGGCATTCGCTCCAGCACCTTTTCCCCTTTCCCTTTTCTCCTCTTCCACCGTCTGAGACCGCGAGTCGAACGCGGAACGACCCATCTTCGATCCACGCGATCGCTATTCAAAAATCTTGCCTGCGTGAATCGAAAAGCCGATTGTCGAGCCGTTCGGGAGGCACATCGACTCAAGTATTTAAAAGGCACACTGAATCCGTGACATTCCTTGGAGGAAATCATGAAGACATTGATCAGATCGGCAGCAGGTTTCGTCAGCTCGTTGCGATATCGGCTCAGGACTTTGACACACCTTCGATTCGGCATCGCCGCGACCGTCCTTTTGCTGTTTGTCGGTTTGTTATCCATCCCCATCGCAGTGGCTGCTGACAGGCAGATCATATCGCCAACAACTGCACCTGCCGACGGCACGCCTGGACCTGATCTGACCGGACATCTCCTGACGAAAGATGGAAAGCCTCTCACGGGGACGGTGTTCATTTCGACTGCGGCTCCGAAAGTTGGTGTTGGTGTCCTCTGCCCTTCCTGTTACTTCGACTGCACCAAGAACTCCAAAACCGGCCCGGCAGGTGAATTCAAAATCGAATCCCTGGATCCTTCTCTCACTTTCCAGGTGCTTGCCGTGGCGAAGGGTTACAAACCGAAGTCCGTCTCCAAGATCGATCCGGCCAAAGGACCAATCGAAATTCAGTTGGACCCAATTGAATCGAGCGAAGCCTCGCCCGATCGCACCTTGCGCGGGCGGGTCGTTGATCCGGAGGGAAAACCGATCGAAGGTGCAATCGTCAACTTTGAAGGAATCGCGACACGCGACGGCGGCGGGAGATGGGGGAACATTCCCGGAATTGACCCGCTGGCTGTCACGGATGAGAACGGCGAATTCATGATCACCTCGCGCGAGCCGTTCGATTTTATGACGGTGAAAGTGGAGGCGCGCATGTTTGCGAATCGCACCTTTCAAAGACTCCCGAGTGGTCTGGTGACGAATGTCCTCACAATGACCGAAGGAGCCAGCATCTCCGGACGTGTGCTGCATCAAGACCGAGGCCTGAGCAACATTGTTGTCGGGATCTCGGGCAAGGAACGTTCCGTGGACGAGTACGCCGGCCATTTCGAAGTGGCCACCGGCCCCGGCGGACACTTTCTTTTCGTCAATGTCCCGCCAGAAACCGAATACGTCCTTTATGGCACGATGAATTCACTTCGCGATGTCGGTTCGATTCCCGTTCAAACCGTTCGCAGCGGGAAGGACAGCGAAAAGACGGATGTCGGCAATCTGGTTCCTGTTGCCGGACATCGACTGGCTGGAAAAGTAATTTTGGCGGATGGAGTCCCCTTGCCAGACAATACACGCCTGCTCGTCAGCCGGGAGGAGGCATGGGACTCCCTTCAGATCACACTTTGAAAAGACGGATCGTTCGATGTCAGCAACCTGCCGTCCGAAACCGTCAGTCTCGGCATTCGCGTGAAGGATTACCGTATCTCCCGACAAAACCGCAGCCTCGACCCGTTCAATTCCCGATTGGTAGGGATAATCAACCGGGACATCACCGATTTCGTTCTCCTCCTCGAAAAGGGCGCGCCACCTGAGCCGAACTACAATTCAAGCTTCCAATACGAACAACCTCACACCAAACCACTGCGCGGTGCAGAAGGCGGTGTGGATCATTCAAATGAATGGCTGGTCATGGGACAGGTATCCGACAGCAGCACAAAGGAACCGATCGCCGCGTTTCGGGTGACGCCAGGCGCGCACGGGCATTTTAACCTGGAATGGGATTCGTCGCGTGTTGAAGAAGAAACCAATGGAAGTTTCAGCATCTATGTGCCCAGAAGTTTCGACGATCCCCACCTTTTGATTGAAGCGGACGGTTATCTGCCAACAGGTATCGCGGTGCCTCAGCGCGAAACAACCAACCTCCTCGTGACCCTCCAAAAGGGCTCGGGTCCGGCAGGCGTGGTCGTGTCATCGGACGGAACTCCGGAACACGGCGCAACCGTTGTCATGGTGAGGCAGACCCACAACCAGGCCAACCTGAACTCAAAGGGGGAACTGACGACATTTCGGAACCCGTCCGCTTTGCAGAAAACGGGAACCGACGGAAAATTTTCATTCAAACCGCAGTTCGGAATTCACGCCATCGCCGCATCCTCCTCCAACGGTTTTGCATTCGTCCGCCTGGAAAATCTCGGCCGCGACGGCATTATCAAACTTCAACCGTTCGGCAAAATCACCGGCGAACTGTCACGGGATGCCAGCCCCGCAACCAATGAAGTTCTCGATGTTTCCCTGCCCGAACTTTGGGCGTGCGGAATCATGATCTCAACGCCGGCTACAACCGACTCGCAAGGGCGCTTTGAATTCAATCGCGTCCCGCCAGGCAAGGTTCAGATTTCAGCACGGCAGATGAATGGCCCCGGGCGGATACGCAGTTGGACGCAAATTCCGTTGAAACAGATTCAGGTAAACCCTGGTGAAACGGTGTACGAAAAGCTCGCGGCAATCGACAAGCCTGCCTCGCCGGAACCCTTCCGCATGTCGATTCCGGAACTCCGGAGGGTCGAAGGCGAAGATCTCAAGGGCGTGGTACTGTCGCCCGACGGGAAGCCGGTCGCCGATGTCCAGGTCGCATTGCATGTAAAAAATCATTATCTGTCGATCGGCAAGGGCAAACTGAACGGCGAAGATGATCTTTTCACTCATACGAAACCGGACGGCACTTTCACGCTTCCGCTGTATGAAGGAACGTTGGGCATCGTCGCAGCAAATCCCGAAGGAATTGCAACGATGAACCTCGATGAGTTCAAAGCGTCTTCCCGCCTCATGTTGCAAAAATGGGGTTCGATCGAAGGGAGCCTGACTCTCAATGAACAAGCTGCAACCAACGAATTTCTTTCAGGAAACTCCATTTCAATCGATCCCTCGAAGGTACAAATCGATTCGACAGCCTTCTCTGCTCGGACCGATGACCAGGGACGATTCGTTCTCTCGATGCTTCCACCGGGCAGATATGTCATCAGCCGGCGGGTGCCGCGGGCGGAGAACCGCTGGACGGCCCAAATGATTAGTTCTGCCACGGTGGAATCCGGGAAGGTAACACCTGTCGCGCTGGTTCTGAACGGACGCAAAGTGTCCGGACGGATCCTGCTTTCGGATACAAACAGCGCGGTAGATTTTCAAAACGCCCACGCAAGTCTTCAGACTCCTTCGCGTGAAATCCTTTCGAAGCTCCGGCAGCTGAAGACCGATGAAGAGAAGGAAGCCTTCCAGAAACAGCACAAATCTCTCTTCGAGAATTTAAAGGTGTCCTGGCTCACGGTTGCCCCCGATGGTTCGTTTGAAGCGGATCAGGTTCAACCGGGGAAGTATGAACTCAATCTCATGATCATTCCGGCTTTCAATCCCTCAGCCGCGAGCCATGTCACTATTGTTCCCACGATACTCATCTCGAAGGAACCGATCGAAATCATGGCAGGCAAAACCTCGGCGGGGACGTTGAACCTGGGGAACATCACCGTCGAAAAAATTGAATTGCCGATCCCATGATGCGTTTTTTGGAAAAGCAGCAAAACTCCCGTTTGATGCGGTCCAAATCCACCTTTACAAGAATTAGGCGCTTTGACACGCTCCGGCACATGTTGAAGAAACTTTTGCCCCTTCTGGTTCTGCCGCTGCTGCTGGCCGGGTGCGCCGCCCAGTTCACGAATCTGACCCCGAGGCAGCAGGTCCGGAACGCCAACAATCTTTATCCCGTCGAAGTCGCTTTCAACTCCCGCGAACAGGCTCTGCGCTGGGACAGCATCAAGCCGCAAATCCTGGTCAACGGCGAATTCATCCCGATGCGCCCCACGCCACTCATGACAAACCGCTGGGAAGGTCTCGTGCCCGTGCCGGCCGGGGAAAGCAAGGTGGCGTATCAATACAAGTTCGATTACCTCGTCAATGCGTTTGGCGGACCGATTCCCAACAGCGCATTCTCCCGCGAATACGAACTCAAGATTCTGGAATAATCGCCGGAAAGTTTTCTTGTAAACCGGCTGGGTTCGCTCAGCCGGTTATTTCTTTTTCAGGAGGTCCTTCAATCCACCCGTGATGTTCGTCACTGAACCGGTCGCGGTTTTTCCAAGATCACGGCCAATCTCCGTCGCCTGTTTTCCGAGATCGGAAATGACGCCGTCCGCCGCCTTGATCGCGCCCTGCTCGATTGCCTTGATCACGCGCTTCGTCAGTTCCGCCGCAGTGATTCCATCCGGACCGGTGCCGAGATCGGTCAGATGAATGTCCGGGATCGGCACCGTCAATGTTTTGCCGCCCATGCCGGTCACGCTCACATGAACTTTCGCGCCGCGAATGAGGAAGTCATCCACCTGAAGTTTCTGATTCGGCCCTTCGTCCGGTTCAGCCGCAGCGTTGGTGCTGGTGCCGCCAGTGGTTTCTTCGAGGTTCGCGAGAATCTTGCTCAGGTTGTTTCCGCCGAAACCACCTTCGAAGGTGATCTCCGGTGACAACAATTCGATTTTGTTGATCACCACTTTCTCGCCGAGAATCGATGTCGGTTTCAACGCCAGCGTGGCGGAACCGACGGAAATGGCCTGGGACGTTTTGTAGCCCTCCGGATTGCCGACGATCAATCCCTTGATCGAGCCTGATCCTGACAGAATCGAAATGCTCACTCCGTCGAGTTTCACATCCACCTTGGTGAGCTTCGGACCGAACGTTTCCACACCGCGCTTCACCGTTCCATCGAGGAGAAAAGTCACGGCGAGCACACCCACGATCGCGAGCACCACGACACCGATTGCGAGGCCGAGGAGAATCTTTTTCATGCGGCCATTGAACGCCCGCCATCCGGTTTCTTCCAGAAAAATTCGTGCGCAGTTTCCCTCCCGATTCTTACCAACGACGGATGGACATGTACAAACACGAATTAAGACTGCTCATTGAGGTTCCTCAGGCTCACCACTCCCGCGTTTCGCAATGTCTGCACACGACTCCACTCAGGGAACAGATTTGTAACTGCAGAGCGAAGTTCCTTCTGGTCATATCACGACGCACGATTTCAACCGCCAGGGGGGCTGGGAGAAAGCCGGCGGATGTTCCAGATCTCACAACTGGTTCATTCGCCGGCGAATTTTTTGAAGGCGTCTCCTCTCGGATCAACTCACGGCATGAACCGATAATAGTTGTCCGGGTTGTAAAGGTAATAGCAGTCCACAGGGTCGAGCCGCGGGAGCACGACGTGACGGCGGCCCTGAGCATCCACTCTTTCCTCCAGCGCCTTCGTATCGATGTCGATCGATGGCGGTGGTGATCCAGGACCGGAAGGTTCGTCGAAGCTGCGGTCGAAAGATTCCTCGCGGACGGTGAGCGCGATTTCATCCACCCACTTCAGTTGGCGCGCACGATCGCCGAACTCCAGCCAGTCGCCCGAACTGCGATTGGCATACATCTGCTTGATGAATTCATCCAGCGGCACGCCCATCTTCGTCGCCACAGGCGCCGCCAGGCGTCGCCACCATTCCTCCAGCTCCTTGATGCGTTCCTTCTGTTCGGTGAGATTCCCATAACCGCCGCTCAGGATTTGATGATGCAGGATGATGGCGTTTGGATAGGCAAAGGATTTTTTCGCCTGCGTCGCGATGTTGGCCGCCATGCTGGCTGCGTAGGACTTCACCACGACGTAAACCGGCGCGGCGCTGCCTTCCATCGCTTTCAGAATCTTGTAGCCTCCCATCACAGAACCACCCGGAGAACGATCGATCACCAGGAAGATCGGATATTGCGGATTCTGGTTGTTGAAGTAGTCAATGCGCGCAGCAATGTGATCTGCGACATCGGGCGTAATCACACCGTTGAGCGGCACGCGTCGGTCGCTGATCGTCAGGACGCCATCCTTGAACGGTTCCGTGGTGTATTGAAGATCACGGTTGACGCGGCTCTTCCAGAAATCCTTCTTCGTCCGCAGATCAAGTTCGGTGTTGAGTTTCGCGAGCTGGAAATCGAACTCACCGCGCTGGGCCTGCAGTTCCGCCGACTTCACGCGCAATTCCTGTTCGCGCTGGGTCAACTCACGGCTTTTCGCAGCCAGTTCGGCGGCCGCCAGATCATTCGTCAGCCGCATCCGTTCGAGGCGTTCGCGGTCGGCGAGCAACTCCTCATTCAACTTCGCGCGCTGTTCGGCTTCCTTGAGTGCGGTGCGGCGGTTGAGCAAGTCGGCCTGTTTTGCGAGCTTGTCGATCTCCGCCTGGAGAGCAGCGATCTCGGCCTGAAGCTTCTGTTGCGCAAGCGAGTTTTTGAGTTCGAGCCGTTGCTTCTCGGCGGATTGCGCGGCCAGTTCCTTTTTTAACTGCGCGTCGGTAATCGTGTTCTCAAGGGACAGCCGTTCCTGCTCCTTCTTCAGCTCCGAGAGAACATTGTTCGTCTCGGTTTCGGAAGCAGCTGCCAGGCAACTCGCCATCGAAACAACGCCCGCCGCCACGCAGACCGCGAGGATTCCAAAGATTTTTTTCATAAAGCTTGTTCTCTGTGAGTCGGTAACGGACGGGTTTTCTGAAGCGATGTTTCAGTGTGCGTCATCCAAAAAACCAATGGGGATGATATGGGCAAAAACCCTCCCTGCAAGATGGAATAGAGAACAGGCATAAATTCGAGCGCGTCTCAAAGATGGAAATTCATTGCTCAACCACGGATTGACACGGGTGAACGCGGATGAAGCTGCGTGGAAATACGACCAAACGATGAAGAGACTTCGAATATCGCAAAGGACCGGACGGATTCTCACCGCCATCCGTGTGTCTCCGTGTCAATCCGTGGTTGATCCCCGCTTCAAATCGCCACACGCCGATTCGCCGCAACCCGCAGCTGAAAGCGTTCTCCGACTTTCTTCAATTTTGCCGGCGCATTGAACGCCTCCGAAAGAATTCCTCCGGTCAGACATTTCTGCTTCTGCCCAGCGACCGCCACTGATCCCGACTTGAGAACCAGAACGTGCGAGAACACCGGCATGATTTCCTCCACATGATGCGTCACCAGCACCAGTGTCGGCGCACCGCGTCTGCGTCCGAGACGTTCCACAAACGCGAGGAAATGTTCGCGCGCAGCTGGATCGAGTCCCGCACAAGGTTCGTCGAGAATCAACATTCGAGGTTCTGCCATCAGCGCACGACCGATCAAAATTCGCTGGCGTTCCCCCTGCGACAGCACGCTCCACGGACGATCTGCAAGGTGCAAACACTCGATCTGCTTCAGAATCGCCAGTGCTTTGGCGCAGTCCGCGCGCTTCGGCCGGCCCCAGAAATCGATCATCGCATACTTTCCGCTCACCACCGACTCCAGCGCCGGCTCCTCGTCGGCCATCATCTGTCGGACCGAGGAACTGACGATGCCGATCGACCTTCGCAATTCGCGCCAGTCTGATTCACCGTAACGCTGTCCAAGGAGTTCGATTTCTCCTTCGGTCGGCATCAGGTAGCCGGTGAGCGCGCTCAGGAGGGAGGTTTTGCCTGAACCGTTTGCGCCGAGGATCACCCAATGTTCGCCGCGAGCGATTTCCCAGTTGATGTTGGAAAGGATGTTTGTTCGTCCGCGACGAATTGAAAGCCCCTGTACCACGAGGATGGGAATGCGGTTCCTGTTCGATGGATTCCTCACTTAATCGACGCGTTGAGGCTGATTGGGCTGTCCGGGAATCTGAAGGCTGCGAAGAGCAGCGGCGGATTCTTCCGGCAATTCGCTCTGCAAAATGGCGCGGGCTTCAGGTGAAATCCCGCTTTCCGGAGCGAGCATTTCCGCAAGGAGGGTCCGTCGGATTTCAGCCGGTGAGGGAATGCCGATGGCGGCCCAACGATCCCTTGGAATTTTGTCGCGATAAATTTGCCAGACTTTGTTGGCCAGAAGCTGGAAACCGATGGCGCGATCATAATTCCCCGAGATCAGATTGGAAAATGCCTGGACCATGAAACCTTCCAGCGCGGTTTTCACGCGGTCGCGGGAAGTTTCATTGATGTCGATCTGCAAACTGCTGAACGCGTACTCCTCAAGCGTGAGAGTGCGCGGGAACGAATCATCCCGGTTATCGATCACCGGCATGTTCGGATATTTCTCGCCGAGCATCTTGAACCATTTTGCCGCTTCGGAAACCCGGTTGTTGATGTAAAGCGAATAAACCGCCTGACGAAGGAAGCTGCGGTGTCCCTTGGAAATGTTGTCCGCCTTCTCCGGGTCTTCCTCCATCATCTGCACATATGCCTCGTTCACGTTTGGAATGATGTCGAGGTTCGGTCCGAGATCGAATCTGCCTGTGAAGGCATTCGTCAACAGCCGTCCGCGTTGAAAGCTCAGAAGCATCGACTGGTAGATTCCACGACGCAGCTGAATCAGATCATCCTCCTTCACCTTGGTCGGATTCTCCTTTGCACGTTCGAGTCCGCGCGCAGCCCAATAAATCGCATGCGCCTCGGGAAGCCGCCATTCCAGCGGGCCCCAGCGTTCGTCCACGCGTTTCATCAATTGAGGATCCATTTTGTAAACCTTTGTCAGCAATTCAGCCCGGCGCTTCTGATCCTCGGTTTGGGGATCGATCAATTCATCGAACCCGCGATTCAGATTGGTGCCGAGAATGGCCATCATTTCCGCAGCCCACTTCTCCTTGTAATACATGTTCGCGTCGTCGAGGTTCGCGCCCATCTTGTGCTGGAAAATCCACGCGAGCTGCTGATGAATTGCAACGTCGTTCGGATTGTAGGCGAGTCCTTCATCCCGAAGCAGTTCGAACCCCCGTTTCACCCAGCGCCAGCGATCCGGGTATTCGCCCGGCTCCGTCTGCTTGAACTTCACCGAAATGTTGTAGGCCATGTTCCAGGCCTGATACGTCCAGACCATGGAGAAGTGCGGTTCCAGCTTCGTAATCCAGTCCGCGAGCTGCACCGCTTCGAAATACTTGCCATCCTCCTGAAGCTCGTTGGCCCGAATCCAGAGCATGTTGGAGATCAACCCGCGAAATCCGCCCAGCGCCACAGTCGTGAATGCCAGCACCGGCGGCGCATTTTCGAGCGGTTCCACGCGCGTAAGCCCGAGCCGGTCGCGATCGTGATTCAACGAGTTCTGCACGCGCGACGTGCCGAACAGCAGCACCACGGCGAGAACCATCAGGATGATTTTTTTAGCGCGAGGGTTCATTGATTCCCTTGTGCAGTCGCCAGTTCGCGGCGGTTGAAAATTCCAATTCCGATCAATCCGACAATTCCCCCCAACAGCACAACGATCTGGAAAAATGCCCGTGCCAGCTGCCCCCACGTAATGCTCCGTCCCGTGCTCAAGGCTTCAATCGGAGAAAAATCGCGGACGAGATTGATCACCTTCAACGCCGCGCCAAAGGTTGGGACAATGACGGTGTCCACAATGGAGTAGCCGACAATGCCGCTTTCCTCATCGACGCCCATGACGGTGCCTTCTTCAACGACGTTTGCCAGGGTGCCGCTTGAGAATGCCATCACAAGAAGACCGAGAGCAAAGAACGCTGCAACGGGGAACGAAAGGAAGCTGGCGGCTGCCAGACCGATCGCCGCCAGAAGAGCCATCCAGCAGAAGATGATCCCCAGGCCGCGCGCAAAATTGAGCGGGAAACTGCCTTCGCGATAGAGAATCTCGATTCCATCCTCCAGCGGAAACAGGAGTGTTGTGTTGCTCAGGTTCAGGAATTCAATCCGAACGATCCCGTTTTCATCGAAGACATTTGGCGCAAGGGTAAACTCGTGGAACGTGTCCGGCGCGAGACTCATCACGTCTTCACTCATCCACAACTGGGTTTTCTGCGGGATACCGGCGCGCCACATTCCGGGGAAGGTTCCGGTCGGGCTTTTGTCAGCGGAATTGAACTTGACCCGCAGGTGAATCGGTCTGTCTCGCAACGAATTTTTCGCGAGGCCGAGGTCGATTTCCCACACTTTCGAATAACCCCCCGGAACGATCTGCCACTCAGCCTTGACCTGCTCTCGAATTTGCATCCGGACTTCCTCACGTTCAGCGCGGGAAACGTTCATGTTTGCAAGGCGATCCCTGAGAATCTGCTCCGTCGCCTCTTCGATGTCGCGACTCCGGTCCAGATCCTTGACCGATCCGCGCGCCACCAAAATCTCATTGCGAAGAATCGTCTGCTCCTCGGCAGGCAGCTGGTTCGCGCGCCAGACGAGGAGAAAATAAACACTCAAACCCGAGATCGCCAGCAACGCGGCATTGAGCGACATGATGCCGAACCATTTGCCCAGCCAGATCTGCCACCGTGCAATTGGCTTCGTGGCGACGACCTGAATCTGGCTCTCTTCAATGTCCCGCGCTAGCGTGCCGCACGACAGCCACAACGTCGAAAGTCCCAACAATGCCGTGATCGTGCTGAGCGTGTAGGTAAGGAGAATCTGCGTGAAACCGCGCGCTGTGCCGTCATCCTTGATCAAAAGCGGAAGCCCGACCACCGCAAGGAGCAGAAGCGCGGCGATGACAAGGAACAACCGGAATCGGAGGGCCGCTTTCCACGTCAGCCATGTGATGGCGAGAAGGCGTTGCATTTTCAGAAATTCCAAACTCCAAATTCCAAATTCCAAGGAAACTCCAGGTTCCAGATATCAAGCCCGACACTTCGATCCTTTGAAGCTTGAAACCTCCTTGAGCCTTGGAACTTGAAACTTAAAACTTTGCTCCGTCTCATTCCTTCGGCCCTCCACCCAGCAGCGACGACAACTTCTCGTCCGCTTTCGAAAGATCGACTGATTTCTGATCCGCAGCGGATTTGGCGGATTTCTCTTCCGACGCAACGGGCGCGGGTTCCGAAGCTTTCGTCAATTCCGCCAGTTTGCTTTCGTTCGCAGTCGGAACAGCGGATTGAGCTGAAACCGGAGCCGAAGTTTCAGCCGGCTTTTCAGTCACCGTGAGACGTTCAAGAATCTTTTCGGTTGCAGGCGCAGCTTCGGCATCGCCACGCAGATAAGCCGCGACACGCGCGCCGGATTGCGCGCCGCTGGTCTGCTGTGCGGCACGGGCGCGATGCACAACTTCCAGGAAGTAGCTCTCCAAATTCTGGGTCGGGTTCTCGATCCGGATGTTGTTCAGTTCGACATCGCGCCGGATGACCTCCAAGACCTTCTCCATCGTTTCACGCGGCAGCACCGGAGTTGTGATGCGGACAGCGTCCGGCTTGGCGAGCAATTCCTTGAGCGCGCCCATCGCCTGAATCTTGCCGCCATAGTAAATCACCACGCGATCGCAGACATCTTCGACATCGGAAAGCAGGTGGCTGCTGAGAATGACCGTCTTGCCGCGGCGCGCGAGCGCGAGAATGAGATCCTTGACCTCACGGCAGCCAATCGGATCGAGGCCGGCGGTGGGTTCGTCGAGAATCACCAGGTCCGGATCATTGATCAGCGCCTGCGCAAGACCGATGCGCCGCTGCATGCCTTTGGAGAATTCGCCGATGGCGCGGGTCCGGGTCTGATTCAAACCGACCATTTCCAGCAACTGTTCGGCGCGGTTGCTGCGTTCGGATTTCGAAAGGTGAAAAAGGTTTCCGAAGAAATCGAGCGTCTCACGCGAATTCAGATAGCGGTAGAGATATGATTCCTCCGGCAGATAACCGATTCGTGACTTGGTTTGAACGTGACGCGGTGAATGCCCGAAAACCTGAATATTGCCCTTCGTTGGATTCAGCAACCCAAGCAGCAATTTTACCGTCGTGGATTTGCCGGAACCGTTCGGCCCGAGCAGACCGAAGACCTCGCCTTTGCGGACTTCGAAATCAACATTATCGACCGCGCGGGCCTTGGGACGATTCCAGAAATCCTTGAACACCTTGGTCAGTCCGCGCACGGCGACGACGACTTCGCCTGATTGCGGATTGCGGACTGCGGATTGCGGATTGTTTTCAACAGGTGTCATTTGTCTTGCTTGGTTAAGCGTACTTGCGGAGGAACGCAGCCAAGTCAGCCTTGGTGATCTTCCTATTTGCAATATCAATCATGGCGGAATACAGGCAGCCCATTTGGGCTGCTGATTGTAAACACCATTTCGAGCTAAAAAAATCAATGCAGCTGCTATTCCGGTCCGCTTGTTCCCGTCCACGAACGCCTGCGAACAAGTCGCAGTGCCCGAGATAATATGTGTTCTTTGCGGAAGCCAACACGATTCCACCAATCCCGGTTCAAGAACGCCTTCACTGCCACCATGCTCTTTCAAGCTTCTGGCATGTACGCCCATGGCTTTGCCTCGCCCGCCGGTTCACCCACAACCTTTCGGACAAGATGCGCAAAGATCTCGTGCTGCTCAGAAAGTGGAAGCCTGTCAATCTGCTGCATAATCTCGGTTGTGCTCACGGTTTGAACGTATCAGCGTTGTTCAGAGGGGCAATTTACACATCATCCGCACCCATTCACGCCATCTTCGGCGCCAGCTGCGGAGTTGCGCCGGGCGTTGAACCGCTCGGCTGCACCGGCCTTTGCTCCTCGGGCTGAAAATGCTCCAGGTCTTCTCCCTTGCGCACCAGACGGGCGCTGTTGAACACCACAATGAATGTTCCGGCCACGTGCAGGATCGAAGCCACGATCGGACCGATCACCGCAAACGATGCCAGCGCAAGACCGCCGATGATGAACACCACGCCAAACGCAAAGTTCTGATTGATCACCGCCCGCGTGCTGCGCGAGAGCTGCACCAGGAATGGAAGCCGGCGAAGATCGTTGTTCATCAGCGCAATCGTCGCACTGTGAATGGCCACTTCGCTTCCGGCCGCACCCATCGCGATGCCGATGTCGCCCGCCGCCAGCGCCGGCGCGTCGTTCACACCGTCGCCAATGACCGCCACCTTGTAGCCCTTGGCTTTCACACCCTTCACGAACTCCACCTTGTTCTGCGGCAGACATTCGCCCACAGCTTCTTCGCAACCGATCTCTTTGGCCACGCGTGTTGCCACCGGCTGGCGGTCGCCCGACACCATGGAAATCCGGCGAACTCCGCTCTCCTTCAGTTCCGCGAGCGCCTGTTTGGCTTCCGTGCGGGTTTTGTCCTGAAGACCGATCCACCCAACACATTTTCCGTCACGCGCGACAAAGATCAGGCTCCAGCCCTCGGTTTCGCTCAGATCGACTGATTTCTCGAAACCTGCGTCCACACCGTTGTCCTTCAGCCATGCGGCCCGGCCGACGAGAATGTTCGCGCCATTCACCTGAGCCTTCACTCCACGACCGGCGGTTTCTAAAAAGTCCTTCGGTTCAATCAATGGAACGCTGGCTTCGCCTGCAAGCTGAGCAAGTGCTTTGGCGGTGGGATGGTTGCTGTACTTTTCCGCGGAAGCTGCCAGCAGCAGCAGTTCGGCAGGCTTGACCTCGCCCAGCGGTGCGAGCCGGCTCACGGCGAGTTGTCCGGTCGTGAGCGTTCCCGTCTTGTCGAACACGAACGCGTTGATCTTCGCCGCCAGCTCGATGTCTGCGACGTTCTTGATCAGAATTCCCAAACGCGCCGCTGCCGAAAGCGCGGCGACCATCGCCGTGGGTGTCGCGAGAATGAAAGCGCACGGACATGAAACCACGAACACCGCAATCACACGGTTGAGATCATGAGTGAACGCCCACACGAGCGCGCCGATCACCAGCACCAGCGGCGTGTAGAACCCCATGTATTGATCGACGATCTTCTGCACCGGCAGTTTGGTCTGCTCCGCCGCAAGGATGAGCTCGCGAACGCGTCCGAGCGTGGTGTCGGTTCCGGCGCGGCTGACCTTGATCTCAAGAACGCCGGTGAGATTCTGCGTTCCCGCAAAAACTTCGTCGCCCGGCTTTTTATCAGCCGGCAGCGATTCACCGGTGATGGTGGCCTGATTGAACGATCCTTGTCCGCTCACGATCACACCGTCCGCCGCAACGTTGTCACCGGGGCGAATGCGAATGACATCTCCCACGGCCAGTTGACTCGCGGCGACTTCCTCTTCCGTATTGTCGGCCTTCAGGCGGCGCGCCTTGGTTGGTGTCAGTTTGATCAACGATTCAATCGATTCCCTCGCCCCCTCGGCGGTGCGGGTTTCGATGATTTCACCCATCAACATGAAGAACGCAACGACGCCCGCGGTCTTGTAATCGCCGGAGGCAAACGCCGCGAGCACTGCGATGGCAACCAGTTCATTGATGCTGAGCCTGCCGACTTTCAGGTCCTTGATAGCGATGAGAATAATGGGCGTTCCGAGAATGATCGCCCCAATCATCGCGCTCGCGCTGGAAATGATGGAGCCCTGGTCAAAGAGCCAGTCGATGAGGAACGCGTTCAGCACGAAGGCGACGCCGACGAGCGTCTGCTTCAAGCGAACCGGCGCGTGTTCGTGGTCGGCGCCGCAGCCGCAGCTCGGGCCGTGCTCATGATGATGATGCGCGTGCTCCTGCCGGCTTAACAAAGATGTGACTTGCATACTAAAACTCTAAGTTCTGACGCGTCTGACTGTTTCAATCTGACTGGATGCGACCGCGGTCAGGGCGTCGGCTGCTCGGTCTTCGGCTTCTGCGGTTCGCGGTTCAAATTTAACCACAGGTTCTGGCTTTTTCCATTGACCGACTCCGGCACCACCCACTTTTCAGCATTCGTCAGGCTGCGCCCCAGCCGTTGACTCAGCTCGCGTTGCAGGAAAAGCTCGGGATTCTGATTGTACATGGGAACCAGTTGATCGAACGTTGCGGCCAGACTGGTGATTTCCTTCACGTAACTGTCCCGTTCCGTTTCGGCGAGATCGATCATACGTTTGGCATCCGCTCCGGACCGGCTGAGCGCCTGATTGCTGTATTTGCGCGCTTCATCGAGAACCGTCCGTTGCTTCTGCCCGGCGCTCACCACCTGTTCGAACACCGCCTTCAACTGGCGCGGAGCGATACTCTCGGTCACACAGCGATCGACCGCGACCCCGAGATTCTGCTGATTCAACAGTTCACGCACGCGTTCTGCGACTGCTTCGTTGAAGCCGGCGACATTGAACATGAGAATGTCATCGACCTTGAAGCGGGTTGCGGTTTGAACCAGCGCATTGTTCAACGCGTTCTGAACCAGTCGGAGCGCATTCGTCACTCCAAGCTCGTAACGAATCGGGTCTTCAATCCGGAAATAAAGTGTGGCCCGGCTATGAATGATATTTCCATCAGCCGTCAGCACATAGCCATCGATGGCAGGATTCAGTGAAGGTCCGGGAGGCGGTTCCGTTCCGGCCGCTTCCTGAACATCCGTGGTGGCGTACCATCCAACCGTGGACCGCACCTGCTGGAGGCCGGTAATCGGAATTTTCACATACTCATCGATCGGATACGGCCACGACCAGTGCCAGCCGGGCCCGAGCAGGGCGTTCTGCCCTTCTCCCACCGGTTTACCAAAGCGCAGAATGATTGCCTGTTCCTGCGGACCCACCTGGAAAAATCCAGAGGCGAGGAAAACAACGATCAGCAGAAACATCACGACTTTGACAATCGCGAAACTGCTGCGAAGGGCTTCGGCAAGCGCCTGGGAACCGGGATCGATCGGAGTTGGCGCAGGCGCCGGACTGCCATGGTCATGCCCGTGCCCGTGGTCGTGATGATGATCGTGATGAGTGTGCTCGCTCATACGGGTCAGCGGGTCATGCGATTGGTCGAGACGCCACGCAGCAGGTCAAATGGCGGGGTCTGATAATCCAGGATGAGCGTGGAACGTTCCTTCAGCGCTTCCTCCAGCGCCGTCAGCCGGAACAGGATGCTGGCCAGCTCAGGATTCTTTTGAAACACACCCAGCGCTCCGGCGGCTTCGACTTCACCCTTGCCGCGGATTGCATTCGCTTCGGCGCGCGCAGTGGCCAGCACCTCCGCGGCGCGACGATCGGCTTCAGACCGGATAATTCGCGCCTGCGCCTCCCCCTCGGCCTCCAGCCCCTGAATGAGAACATTCCGTTCGGAGGTCATCTGGTTGAAAATTTCCTGTGTCACGCTTTCCGGGAAACCCAGTTTTTTGATACCGAGGAAATCAACCGAGATGCCGTAGTTGTGGGCCTCAACCTGTGACTGGATGATGGAAAGCATTTCCGCTTCGATTTCCGGGAACTTCCCCGAGCCGTCCGCGGAAACGAAATCCGCGAGGTCGTGCTTTCCAACCGTCGAAGTCTTTGCGTGTCGGATGAGGTCTCCGAGAATCTTCTCCGCCTCGGCCACGGAACCGCCGGCGAACTTCGGGAAGAACGACTTCGGATCGGTAATGCGCCAGCCGACATAGACCGACGTGAGCAACGTGGCTTTGTCCGCCGTGGTTTCCTGCGTGAACTTGTCCTCGAAACTTTGCACACGCTTGTCGAAGTAGTAAACGCGCTGAATCGGCCACGGCAGCTTCCAGTAGAAGCCCGGCTCCGTGATGCCATCGCCGCGCGGCTTGCCAAATGTCGTTACAACCGCGACCTGCGTGGTCCGCACCTGAAAGGTGAACAGCAGCAGGCCGAAAATGAGGATCAGAAGCGTTCCGATTACCAGTGTCAGTGGATTCCGTTTCATGGGGCTAATCTCAAATTTATTTTTCGGGAGTGACGTCCAGGTCCAGCAGGTCATTACGGATGCGATCCTGCAGATCTATGTTGAAAATGTTGTTCGCATTCGTGCTCAGCAACACGTACTTCCGCGCCTGGGCCGTCGAACGAATGAATGTCTCAAGGTAGGCACGCTCGACGAAGATGGAAGGCGAAGCGTTGTAGGCAACGACCCGGTTGGTAAACAGGGCAGCCATGGACACAGAGTCAATCGAAGTATTCACCCGTTCCGCGGCGGCCTGATTGATGATGTTTGTCGCCTGCGCGCGGGAGATGGCGTTGGTTCGAATGCGGGCAGCCTCGGCCTCCAGAATCTGCGCCTGCTTCTTGTGTTTTGCGCCGATGACCTTTTCGTAATCGGCAGCGACTTTCGTGGGAGGATGAATATCCTGCAATCCGACGAACACGATGTTGACGCCGAGCCGATGTCGATTGGCCGCCTGCTGAATTCGCTGGCGAAGAACGTTTGCGGCCTCCGCGCGTTCGGTGGACATGACTTCGTTCAGGTCGGCATTCACGAGATAGCGGACCACTTCGCGGGTGGCGACGTTCTGAAGCAGATTGGTCGGCCGGTCGTTGCTGTAAACCCATTCGATCAGGTTGGTGATCTGGAATTGAACGGGGATGCTGACCGTCAACAGGCTGACCGGTGGTGGACGCCTGCCTCCGACGGCATTGTTCGTCGAAACGACTTCTTCGCGATTGGCGACAATGAAGTTTTCCTCCTTCGAATGAGCAACGTTCCAGAGCACCGCCGGAGCATTTTCAAGCTGTTCATCAGGCGTGAAACCGACATTGAAGTTTTGAATCTGTTCCGTGCGGAAACGATAGACGCGGTCAAATGGCCACGGCCATTTCAGGTGTGGGCCAGGATTGAGGATCGCACGGCCTTCAGACGGTTTGCCGAAATGTTCCAACACACCCTGCTCGCCCGGTTCGATGAACACGACACTCGTTGAGACGAACAAAATTCCAACCTGCAGCAGCAACAGCCAGCCGAGTGCTTTTTCAAAGAAGCGATAGAACCATGTTTCTGAAACCTTGAAACCGAACTGGTAATCCAGCGCCTGCGCCGCAGTGGTCACGAGGCCTTCCGGCTGGCCCAGCAATCCCACCACACGGCTTTCATACAGCGGGCGGGCCACCTTGCCCTTCACGCGCGGACGATAAATCTCAAGGATCAGATTCAGCAGCGTCTCCAGCGCAATCAATCCGAGGAGAACAACCAGCCCGCGCGCCACATACAAATCAGCTTTGAAAAACCCGGACTGACGATCCGAATCGGTTTCAACACCGATGATCCCGAGCGTGACGACAAAACAGAGATAGGCGCTGAGCAGCACCCAGCCGGCGCTCGGACGCAAAAGGCGATGGTCGCCAAGGCGCGCCATGGTGGCGGAAAATTTTCCGATCAGAAACAGGACAAGTGCGAACAGAGCGAAGAGCGACATCGCGATCGCCGGCTTCTGCATCTCGACCAGCGTCCCGCTCTTTTGCAGCCATTTCCAAAGCACGAATGCACCGACGCCTTCCAGGATGCAGAGCAGCGCTGCAAATCCGGGAACAAAGAACCGTTCGAACTGTTCGCGCGATCTTTGCGCCGGATAGACTTCGGCATCCTTGGCTTCAAACAACGTCGCGCTCCCACGGCCCTTGGCCAGTTCATCCAGTTCCAGCTTTTCCAGCTGCTCGCGCTCCTCCAACCGCATCTGGAACCAGCTGATGGCCGACACGAGGACGCCGATGCCCATGAACGCAGCGCACAACTGGCCTGCCAGCGAATGGGTCAGCCGCGCCAAGGCGAACGCAGTTGCGCCGACCAGCAGCAGCAACCCGAGGTTCAACAATCCATTTTTCTTTGTGCTTCGTTCCATGATGATCTCAACTGCGAATGGACGCGAATGAAAGGGAGGCAAGTTTCAGGTTCCGATTTTCGAGTTCCACGCTTCGCGCAGACTTCGAGTTCCAGGTTCCGGATGGACGCGCCGGCCCTTGCCCCAGACATTGCTGGAAGCCTCGAATTTCGAATTCGGAATTTCGCATCTTCACCGCTCAGCTCAGTTCTCGCTCTTCAAACAGCAGCACGGCGAATGAAAGTGCCGCGCCGACATAACCCACCACGTACGCCAGCGCCTTGCCGACATATCCCCAATGGAAAGTGCTTCTTCCCGTTTCCAGCGCGTCCGCGAGCCAGAAAAGCTGCCAGTTCGGAATCACGCTGTAAAGAATCGACGCCCACCACGCACCTTTCTCAGCAGGCCGGCCGAACAGATAGTTCGACATGAGCCCCAGCAGGAAAAATGCGGAACAGATCGCCAGCGTCGGGATCATGTCCAGCCGGGTCGAACAGGCCACTGCCAATGCCGCGAGAATCCAGGTCGCAAACAGAATCAGGATGGCGGCTGGAACCAGATTCCATTCGACATGCGCCGCCTCACCAAGACTCACCCTTTGTTCCGTGAACTGGACGATTAAAAACGCCGCGGTGGTGACCGTCACCAGCATCGCAAAGAAGGCGTCGCTTACAAACGGACGTCGAAGGAAGAAATTGCTGAAGCCGCCAATGCAATACGCCAGCACGAGACCGCTCGAGAAAATGCCAAGCGCCGCCAGATCTGTTTTGCCATAGGCATCGAAGGCCATGCGGCTTGCCACCAGTGCGCCGACCAGATTCACGTAAACCATCAACGTCAGCGCGCAAACCAGGCCGATATATTTCGCGATCAGGAACTGCGCGCGCCCAACCGGTTTCGAAAGAACAGCCAGCGCCGTTCCCGCCCGGAGTTCCCGCGCGAGCGCCGCCGAGGCGCTCAACACCGCGCCAAACAGCCCGGAAAGAAGCATCACCGCCAGGACGCTGGTCTTCACCAGCTTCGGCTCGTCCCCAAACGCGAAGTAATATGGCGTGGCCAGGAAAATCTCGAACGCCGTTGAGACTGTCGTCAGCAGCAGAAAAATCGGCTGCCGGACCAATTCCATGAAAGTGTTCGCTGCGATGGGTACGAATTGTCGCATCTGGTCAGTCAGGCTGCACAGATTACGGATGATGTCATTGAATGCAAATCGTATTCCGCGACACGAACCAGACGAACCGTCGAACATCGTCCCGGCAAAGGACGAAAGGAGAATCCCGAAACGCAATGAAACGTTCCGGGATTCACCGTGAACAAGCTCAGCCCGCCTGTTTCATCTTCGCAAATTCTGCCTTCGCCCGGCGTTCCAGTTCCTCCGGCGAAACATCTTCCACGTGCGTCATGAACGTCCATTCGTGCCCGAACGGATCGACGACCGTCCCGGCTCGCTCACCGTAAAACTTGTTTTCCATCGGCAGCTTGACCCTGGCTCCCGCACGGACCGCCCGGTCGAATGCAGCATCTGCGTTCTCCACATAAACGACAAACGCAACGCAGGTTCCGTTCAACGAGGCGGGCGACTTGTTGCAGCCGGGAAACTCGTCGGCCAGCATGACGATCGAATTCCCGACCACCAGTTCCGCATGCCCGACATTTATCCCGTCCGGCCCATTCATACGAAAACGTTCGGTGGCTCCGAATGCTTTCTTGTAA
This sequence comes from uncultured Verrucomicrobia subdivision 3 bacterium, assembly GCA_937890005.1. Lineage (GTDB taxonomy): Bacteria > Verrucomicrobiota > Verrucomicrobiia > Limisphaerales > DASXHY01 > DASXHY01. Next base: position 26,997 of record CALBZA010000003.1, read on the forward strand.
AAGTCGATAGCCTCCGCGGCGCCCTTGATCGTGAGGTAAGGCGTCACGGTGTGAAACCCGTCGGGTATTGGTTTGATGGTCGAACTCATGGTGTTTGATGCGATTTCTCGATGGCTGCAAGTGGTTCGCGGAAGGTCCCTCCTCGGAACCGCAAGGTCAAGAGGCCTTCGCCGGCGCATGAATAAACAGCCTGCGCGGTCGTCCGAGATAAAGAACTCCTGAAAAGGAACAAATATGAAAACAACAACCTGGCTGGCTTTATTGGGGGCGGCGCTCGTGGGGATGCAACAAACCCAGGTCGAAGCCCAGAGTTTTCCAATCAAAACACAACTCACCCTTCAGCATCAGGACAGCAGCAAGCTTTCGAAAGGGGTCTATACCGACAAGGTTCGCAGTGTCCGGCTGAGCAGCAATTACATCCTCAATCTCCTCCAGCCGTTCTACACCTCGACTCTTCCCAGCGGATTTCCGCTCGGATCCAAGCTCGTGCTGGTGAACTTCGATCATTTCGAAGTGCAGTCCGTCAACGGCGTCGTGCTCGTCAGCAACACCGCTCCATACCTGACCTACACCGACACCTACACGCAGACCAACTTTCTGTTTCAAGGCAAGGAGAACATCAACTCCGGCCTCCTGAATCACACCTATTTCTATCAGGCGACCATTCAGTTCCAGGATCCTTCGCCCTCGGGAACGTCGTTTACGTTCACCGGCAACACCGTCGAAAAATATTCACGGTCCGCTCAAGACACATTCGGCGATCACCTCGCATCCGGTTCTCTGACGATCACCGGATACGGCTCCGGCAACATCGATGGCAGCTTCTTTCTTCTCTCGGGAAAGTTCAGCACACCCGTCATGAAATGGATTGAATGAAACCGGGTTTTGAAAATTTCAGCCCGCAATCGGTTCCCGAATCCGACTGCCCGGGAAGACACACCGGCCCGATCCTGCGAATGGTCATCCGGCCATTGGGACAGGAAACGACGCGGCAAGTTCGGTTTGGATCCTTTGCCGGTGGGTTCCGCGCGAAGAAAGTATTCCGCAGCGGACACACAGAAGATGGTCGTTGATCGAATCCAGCGCCGGAATAACTCCATGCTTCAGAAAGCCGCGTTCGAGCTCAACCACACGCAGGTCTTCGATCCGAGCTGGAACTCCTGGTAGCAATTGATTGATCGTCCTCCACGCGACCGGATCATGTTACCGAGCCACCACTTCGCCGATGCGAGATTGCGTTCGCGAATTTGCCGAAAATCCGGGAATAAAACCACGCTCATTCGATTTCCCGGCTTCAGGCTTCGGTTCTGTCACGGTCGTGTTGATCTTCCCCACAACAACGTCATCACCACCCACCATCTGTCGCAGTTCCGCGACCATGGATTCCAGCGACGCGGCCTGTTCGTTGAGAGCAATTGCGGCGCTGGCACCTTCTTCCGCGCTGGCGGCGTTGGATTGAGTGACTTTGTCCATTTGAGACATTGCGGAGGAAACCAGTTCGATTCCCGTGCTCTGCTCCCTCGACGCGTCCGCGATCTGCCCCACCAGATCATCCATCATGCGAACCCGCGAAACGATCTCTTCGAAATGTTTTGAAACGCGCCAGCCGATTTTGACGCCGGAACTGCTCTTTCGGATGGAATCCTCAATTCGCCCCGCGGTTTCACGCGCTGCCTCGGCAGACCGCTTCGCCAGCCCGCGCACTTCCTCCGCGACAACAGCGAACCCTTTTCCAGCCTCCCCGGCCCGGGCCGCCTCCACTGCTGCGTTCAATGCAAGCAGGTTGGTCTGGAAAGCGATTTCGTCGATGCTCTTGATAATCTTGCTGATGTTGTTGCTCGACTGCTCGATGTCCTTCATTGCAACAGCCATGTGATCCATGTCGGCGCGGCCGATGTCGGCCACATTGCGCGCCTCCGCCGCAAGCTGTTTTGCGCTGTGGGCATTTTCCGCGTTTCGTCGAATCATGCCCGACATCTCTGCCAGCGATGCGCTGGTTTCCTCCAATGAAGCCGCCTGTTGAGTGGCTCCCTCAGCGCGCGCCTGGCTCGATGATGCCACTTCTGTGGCTGCGGCGATGATCCGATACGAACCGTCGCCCAGAGTTTCCGCGAGATGATGCAGGCGGCGATTCAGACCGCGGACAATCAACCAGACGACGGCGATCAGAAGCAGCGCCGCCATCCCGATTCCAACGTGATCTGCAATTTGCTTCGCTTTGTAATCCGCGATGCGGGTGGCCAGCAGGTTGTCCAATTCGGACGCCGCGACATTCCACAACCTGAAACTCTCCTCATGCGCGCGCCATCCGATCGCGTCGAACTTCTGTGGATCGGGAAGCGGCCCGTCCGCTACCATGCTGCGCAACAAGTCGATGAAATGCTGGTTTGCCACCCGAAAATTCGCCATCGCAGCCGGCAGGCTTTTGTGAAGTGATTCACTGACGCCGTGAAAGTTTTTGTCCTCATTCAGCGCCGCCTGCGCAGCGCTGACGATTCGATCTTCGTCAGACTGCTGGAGCAGTTCGGCCACGACAGCAATTGCGGCACGATTGCTGGTGGCGGTTCCGTCTCTCAGCCAGCCGCCGATTTCGAGGATGGCGCGGCCGAGTCTCTCCTGATGCTGCGGCAGCGCATGAAGCGTCATGTCCATCACGTAATAGCCGTCCAGATCCGGATCGAGAACCAGGTTGGAGGTGTCGCCGGAATGCGTGATGAGCGTGCGAATCGCTGTCATCATCCGTCCCGTGATCTCGCCGCGGGAAATGAGTTCGGGCGTCGATTGTTTCAGAGTCTCCCAATCCTTCCGCACCCGGGAAGGATCTGCATGCTCCCGCTGACGGGCCGCGAGTCCGGCTGGGGTGAGTTGCAGGGCAACGCCGTGTTCGCCCACGGCCCGAATGAAGCGGCTGAATGCGGTATCGATCTGCTGCTCGAGAATTGCGAGACGTTCGCGTGAGGAACCGTGGCGGACGATGTCGCGCGCGGCGGCCTGATGACGTGGAAGCAGTTCCAGCAGCTGTTCGAGCGGCCGTTGCAAAGCGTTTCCACGAAGTTCCTGCCGGCCGAATTCAATGTCTCTGCTGACGGTCGTGTGAATGACAAACAACGCCACTCCCAGCATGGGAAGAAACCCGGTGATGGCGACGAGTACGAGACGATGCCACAACTTCAATCGAACGCGCTTCATGTGCTTGCAATGCTGAACCTGCAACCGGCAACGACAGCGGACAAAACCAGCTTGAATAACCTCATTAAACGAGCGGTTCTTGTTTTCGACAGCGCCCCACGACGCTGTCTGATGAAACCGCAAGGAACGAGCAGAGATCGGCGGGGGAACGTTTGGGTTTAGGAAAAGTTCAGGAAAGTTGAGGCAGCAGTCGTTTCGATGGAGTCGTGACGATCCGTTCCGAGCTGCGTGCACGCCCGATCGCAGCCGTTCAGGATGCTGCTGCTTTGATTGCCTCCAGCTCTTCCCAGCGCGCGTAGAGTTTTGCGACTTCTTCCTTCTTCGCCGCAAGTTCGGCGAGCAGTTCGTTCGTGCGCGTGGCGTGAGTTTTGTGGAAATCCGGCGACGCAAACAAATCTTCAATTCGACCGACTTCCGCTTCGGCCGCCTGGATCTGTGCTTCAATGCCTTCCAGTTCGCGCGCTTCCTTGAACGAAAGCTTGCGGGGCTTCGTCTGCTTCGGGGCAGCGATACTTCGCGAACCTGCCGCCGACTTGTTTGTCGAAAGAATCGCAGCGCTCTGTCGTGCAGCTTCCGCTTCGGCGCGCTTCTTCTTCTCGATGTAATAATCGTAGTCGCCGGCGCTGTGATGAATGCGCCCGTCGCCTTCAAACGCCAGGATGTCCGTGCAAACGCGGTTGAGGAAATAGCGATCGTGACTGACAACGCACACCACGCCTGGAAACGCGATCAACGCCTCCTCCAACACACGCAACGTGGAGAGATCGAGATCGTTCGTCGGCTCGTCGAGGATCAGGAAGTTGCCGCCATTCTTTAAAATGCGCGCGAGCAACAATCGGCTGCGTTCGCCGCCGCTGAGATATTTCACCTGCGTGCTGACGCGATCGTCGGAAAAGAGAAACCGCTTCAGATACGCCCGCAATGAAAGCTTCGCTTCGCCCCACTGAACGAACTCCGTGCCGTCGGCCAGTTCATCGAGCACCGTGCGCTCGTCGTTCAATTGAAGCCGGCCCTGATCGACGTAATTGAACTTCGTCAGCTGACCGATCTTGATTGTGCCTTCGGTGGGCTGCAGCTGGCCGATGATGATCTTGAGCAGCGTGCTTTTGCCAAGGCCGTTTCGACCGCAAACACCGACGCGTTTGCCATTTTCAAAACTGTAGCTGAAACCGCTGAAGAGCATTCGTCCGCCGAGGGTCATTCCGATGTTGGTGAGATCGACCGTGCGATTGCCGAGTTGCGGTGGCGGCGGAATGACGAGTTCGACATCCTGTTCGACCGCCGGCCCTTCCTGGGCTGCCGTTTCGTAATAACGTTCAAATCGATTCTTCTGCTTGCTGCGTTGCGCGCGCGGGCCGGTGCGAACCCACTCGAGCTCCTTCTTCAGAAACATCTGGCGCTTGTGTTCGATCGTGGCATCGGCGGCCTGACGCTCGGCCTTCGCGAGCAGGTAATCGGTGTAGTTGCCTTCGTGCCAGAAGAACTTTCCGTCGCTCAGCTCCACCATGCGATTCACCACACGATCGAGAAAATAGCGGTCGTGTGTGACGACCAGAAATGTTCCTTTGAACGCCTCCAGAAATTCTGCAACCCACTCGATCGATTCCGGATCGAGATGGTTTGTCGGTTCGTCGAGAATCAGAAAATCCGGCCGGGCAACAATCGCGCGAGCCATGGCGACACGACGTTTTTCACCACCGGACAGTGTGTCGATGCTGCGATCGCCCGCCGGACAGTTCAGATGCGACAGCGCGGTTTCAATGCGTTGATCGAGCGTCCAGCCTTCCAGTGTCTGGATGCGATGCTCGAGTTCCTCGTGACGCTTCGACTCGGCGGGAAGCGATTCAAACTCTTCGATCAGATCGAGCACATGCTTTGCGCCGGCGCGGACATTCGCGCGAACGTCCAAAGCCGGATCGAGCGTGAAGTCCTGCGAAAGGTAACTGATGACAAGATCACGTCGGCGGCTCACGTCGCCACTGTCGGGTGTGATCTGGCCGGTGAGGATTTTGAGGAACGTGCTTTTGCCACAGCCGTTGCGTCCGACGAGTCCGATGCGGTCGCCTTCCATGATGCCAAGCGTCGCCGAATCGAGAATGGTCTTCTCGTTATAGCGAATGACGACGTCGGTGACGGTGATGATGGAGGACATTACGAATGCGGAAATAAATTTCGCCGGACGAACCTGCGGGTCTTCTCTTCCCATCCTTCGCCGTTGCGAATGAAGAAGGCGATCGAGTGGGAGAGAATCAGATGAAGGGAACGTTTCCTTCTCACAAATCCCGCACTCCCTGCTTGTCGCGATAGAGCGCCACGAGCGCGGCACCGATTGCCTGCGAAAGATCGCCGAGAATGGCCGGCGCGAACTTGATCGTGTTCTTCTGAGCAGACCAGAGATACGGCTGGGCCGCGTCGCGCACACCGCGCAGATAGCGGTCGCGGAATTCCTGCGATGTGGATCCCGGATCCATCAACCCGCCGCCAATGATCACAATGCCTGGATCCAGGGCCATCACGAGATTCGCCACGTGCAGTCCGAGTGCGCGGGCCTGGAAATCGAAAACTTCGAGCGCGAGCGGATCGCCTTTCTGGGCGCGGCCGCGAAGGGACAACGCCTTCTCCTTCGGCGTTCCCGGCGCGGAGTTCAGTTCATGATCCGGATACTTCGGCAGGAGAACGGAAAGCAATTGGGGCAGTCCCGAAATCGTGGTGTAGGCTTCGATGCAACCCCAGTCCTTGCCGCAGCCGCAGGTGAACGGCCTGACCTGACTCATCCCCAGAAGGTGCAACGCCGCCGGCATGTGGCCGGCCTCCATTCCCGCGAGAGTGTCGCCTTCGAGCGGAAAACCGTCAGCGCCCACAAATGCAGCGCCAAGACCGGAACCCGGCATCAGCATGAGCACCGTCGCCTTCGTGTTTCCACGCGCGTAGCCGGCTTCGGCCACGCCGCCAAAATTTCCGTCGTTGCCACAGATGAGCGGGATCGGATGGCTGGCGACCTGAGCGAGCGCCTGACTGAACGTTGTATGAACGTCCCAACCGGCGAAGCTGGCGGGAAGATTTGGCGATTTATCGAACACGCCGTATTTCAGGTACGGTCCCGGAATCGAAAGACCGACCCCTTTGACCTGTGACCATTGGAGCGAATTCTCCTTGAGGAAAATGGTGATCGCTTCAATCCAGCTGGAAATCACAGCTTCACGACCATTCTGGGAATTCGTCGGCCGTTGCAGAAGCTTCGTGGAAATGGCCTCTCCGTTTTCCCAGACACCGTTGACCTTTGAGGTCGTTGCCCCGCCGTCCGCGCCGATGAAGACTTTCCTGTCTGTGTTCATGTGTGTTGTGACTGATTCTTCCGCGATGAGCGGCAATTCTGTTTTGCAGCAACGCAAAAGGGAAGCAGGAATGCGGCGGCGCGAGCCTCAAAAAATAGAAACCGCCGTGACATCGCTGCCACGGCGGCTGCAATCCACTAACCTGTTACGGAGCGCGCAAACGGAAGAATGTCGCGGGCGCCGCGGGATCGACGGTGATGTTCGTCGATGTGATCGACGCACTTCCGGGCACATCGGTCCAGTTGGAGCCGAGACCGGTCGCGAGGCTGTTGGTCTGCACCTGCAGAATCCAGCCGGCATGGCTGTCCGGCCATGACAGTGAGAGCGTGTTTCCGGTCACGCCGACCGTGATGGTTGTGGGCGTGGTTGGAATTGGATTTGCCACCTCGATCACGCCGCTCCCGATCAGGAACGGCGAGCTGGTCGCACTGCTGTAAAAGCCCGGCTCCTGAACGACTCCGTTGAGAATGAGCCCGGCAACGCGATTGGTGCCGATGTAACTCAGATCCAGCACAGCGCCGCTTGCAACCGAGACAGTCGATCGCGGGCTGCTGAGAGTGTTGGCGCTGGTGAGCGTCAACGTTCCCGACGCGATGTTCAAATTCAGCTTCCGCGCACCTTCACGAATCGAACCGGTGAACGTCGAAGGGCCACCGGCGTAAGTCAGGGTCGAATCGGCGACTTCGCTGCTGTTCGTGATCGTCACGGACGCATTGAGTCCGGCGATCGTCTGGTTGAACCCGGCAAGGTCGAAACGCGAGCCGTCGGTGATAACAGAAGCAACCGGCAGGGCATTGTTGGCACCCAGTTGAAGTGTGCCGCTCACGATGCGGTTCGTGCCCCAGGTATTTCCGGTCGATGCGACAACCCATGTCGCGCCGTCGTCCACCTGAATCTGTCCTTCCGGAGCGAGAGTCACGATGCCGGAGAGAATCCCGACGCCGGTGGCATTGCCGCGGATGTTGATCTTGCCGATGAAGCTCGGATCTGCCGTGACGTTGCCGGCGATGATGAATGTCGCGTTTGCATCCGCGCCGAAACCGATCTGGTTTCCTGGATCGTAATCACCGGTGATCGTGATCGGTCCGGTCCAGGCGTTGGTGCCTGCGCCGCCGACGAGTGCTGATCGAACGGTGCCGTTTCCAGAGGATGGCATTGAGAGCGATTTGCTGCCTGGAATGATTGAGCCGCCGGAGACGGTGACGCGAGAGCCGCTGAGTCCGGGGCCGCCGGCAGTGCTGGTCATTGTGATCTGCGAACCGCCGAGCGCATTGCTGTTGGCCAGGTTCACGGTTCCAGCGCTGAATGACAGTCCGCCAGTGAACGTGTTCGACCCGGCAAGGACAAGCGTTCCGCCCTGATTTTTAATCAACTCTCCCGATCCGCTTACCTGATTGGAGAAAACCATCGTCGAGCCGTTGTCCACCTGAATGGACGTCGAGCTCACGAGAGCAACCGTGCCGTTGATAACGAACGTCTGGTTGCCGCCGTTGCGGATCGCCGGAGTCGAGATGTCGAGCGGATTGAGAATCAGGTTTTCGTCGATCGTGCGATTGACCCACGCGTTGAGCTGTCCGAAGCCCTGCACAATGGTGGGGCTGTTGGTGGAGCCGAGAGCGAAATAATTGTCCGCGGTGATGGATCCACCTTCGATGACAGTAACACCTGAATAGCTGTTGCTGCCGCCGAGAATGGTGCTGCCACCGAGATTGGTAATCACGCCCGCGCCATGAATGCCGTTGGTGATCGTCAGCGTGCCGATGCGATTGAACAGCAGCGTGGCGTTATTCGTGACCGCGCCGCGGCCGAGCGTTCCAACACTTCCGCCTGAAGTCGGCGAGAAAGGATCGCCCACCTGAAGGGTGCCCTGATTGATCAACGTCGGTCCCAAATAGGAATTTGTATTGTCCAGAATCAGTGTGCCGGTGCCGTTCTTTGTCAGGCTTCCGGCGATCAGGCTGCCGCCGCTGAAGGTGTAGTTCTGCGAAGAATTCACGGTGACCGACGCAGGTGAAAGTTCACCAACGATCTGAACCGCCGGCCAGACGGAACCACTGTTGTCGAACGTGACGGAATCGCCCGTGAGGAAAACCGAGGGACTGCCATTCTGCCGCCAGTTGGCGGTCACACCGAGATCCCAGACATTGGCCGAATCGTCACCCTGCCATGTCAGCGCCACCGGAACGTGGGTCACGATCAGCTCGATGGTCTTTGCCGTCGTGTTGTTGTTGATGCTGTATCCGGGAGGAACAACAAGGTTGGCCGTGCTTCCGGAGAACGATCCGTATTGGAACAATGTGTAAGTGCCGGTTGCCGGCGAACCAAGCAGGTTCAATGTCGTCGGCCCAGTGACATTCAATTGCCCTGTTACAACGACCAGATCATTCATACCGGCGCCAGGTGTGGTGTCAGGGCTGAGCTGGAACGAGATCGCACCGTTTCCGCTCAGGTTCAGGCTGCCGTTGATCGTCAGCGTTCCGATTCCGTTGCCGGGATCGATCGTGCTGCCATAGGAATCCGTTACAGCACCCACGACCGTTCCGCTGCCTGTGAGGATTTGTGCGCCGTTGAGATTGAAGCCGGAGGACGCAACGTTGAGCGTTCCGTTCGAAGAAACGTTGATTGTCGTGCCAGAAAGGTAAGACGAATTCAGGATCGTGAGAGTGCCGTCATTGACAACGGTGTTTCCGCTGATGCCGATGCCGCCGTCGATCACCAGCGTGCCGGGCCCCTCTTTGGTCAAGGTGCGAAGTCCGCCGTCATCATACACCGGTCCAACCGTCAGCGTTCCGTTGGAAACGGTGACCGAAACGTTTCCGTTCATGATCACGCTGCCCTGGGCGAAGCTAAGGTTGCGGGTGCCGAGAAAGGTGAAGTTTCCATTCCAGGTCTGGCTGTTGTAGTTGGCGAGCGTCACGTTGGCGCCGCCTGTGCTGTCGAGAACCGTTCCTCCGCTCAGAGTGAGCGAAGCGTATCCCAGCGCCGTGGAACTGTTGAGGTTCAGTTGCCCGGCGGAAACGCTGAGCGTGCCTGCGAATTCGTTGTTTCCGGACAGTGTCAGAACGCCATTGCCCGTCTTGCTCAACGAACCGCCCGTGATCGGACTCGCGATGGTCAGTTCAGCAACTGTTTCTGCATCGGGATTCGCAACCGAGATCGTTCCGCTGCTCACTATGGTCAAACCGCGATTGCTGTCGTTGATCACGACGGAGTTGGTCACGCCGAGAATGCCGCCGTCAAACATCAGCTGATCCGGCGTGAATGTGGCCGGATTGCCGCCGAGGTTTTCTTCCGAAACGATGCCGAGTTTTCCGAACAGCGTGATCGGCCCGGTGAAAGCGGTGTTGTTTCCGAACAGGTAAACGAATCGCCGCGTGGTTTCTCCCGCAGCATCGGTCTGCGCGATCGTCAGGGGACCGGTGCCGCTGATTGGCGCGTGCACCACGATGTCGCCCTGCTTGGCCCAGAGTTGTCCGCCGTTTGGCGTGATGGACAGGGTGCCTCCCATTCGAAAGACGGTGGAGACGTCCTGGAGGTTGAATGCCTGTCCACCGTCGAGCACCCAGTTCGCGGTCAGGATGGCAGTGGTTCCAGCCCCTTTGTAGCCGATGCCTGCCGAACCGTCCTGGATCGGAGCGTTGTTGGCCACGAGCGAATTGCCGCCAAACGTGTAGCTGTTTCCATCGGCGGGCGTGCGAAGGCGGAATTGTCCGGTGAAGTAATCGTTGCCGGCACTGGGCGCGGCGCCGTTGTCCCAGAAGCCGGCGCTGTTGAATGAGGAGTTTCCGAAGGCGTCATCGCCCGTGAGAGTTACGGTTGCCGCAAGCGCCGAGAATGATCCGAGTCCGGAGGCGAGCGCCGCGAGCGCCAGAGGTTTCAGTGTATGAATGTTCATGTTGTGTGTTGGGCCGCCCGCAAGGCGAGCTGGCTGATTGCGAAGTCAGGGAACGGCCAGAAGCAGGTGGTCACTGGATACTGCCGGGCAAAAGAGATCCGCCGAACAGAGCCAATGCTGGAATCATCAACCGCACGAAGGCACCGCAAAACGAGAATACGGTAACACCGGTTCAGAAACCGGCAAATGCCCAATCGGGTGATTCAACGAAGGAGGCTTTCCGAGCGCCGGTTACCTTGATTAAAAATCTGCCCCCAGTGCGCAAAACACCCGTATTACTCGCGGGAAGTTTGAACCGGGAGAGCCGACAGCTCGACGCCCTTGTTCGTTTCACTGAAGTAATTGGCCGACCATTCATTCTGGAAGAGCAGGACGGGATTCTTGCCCATGTCGTAGGCAATCTTCGCGCCAGTGGGCAGGGAAAGCTTGTCCAGATCGTCCTCCTTGAAATCGGTGGGCAGCCAGCGAACGACCTGCCACGGCGCCGATTCAAGCCGCGATTCAGCGCCGTATTCGCTTTCGAGTCGATATTGCACGACTTCGAACTGCAGCGGGCCGACGGCAGCGAGCAGCGGGACTTTCTGCATCGAGTCACGGATGTAGAGCGCCTGGATCACACCTTCCTGCAGCAGCTGGTCGAGACCCTGGCGAAATTGTTTGAATTTCGCCGTGTTCGGATTGTGCAGATAGGCGAAGGCTTCCGGCGTGAAGCGCGGAATCTCCTTGTAGTTGATGCTCGGATCAGTCGTGAGCGTGTCGCCGATGCCAAAGCTGTCGTGACCGACCAACCCAATGACGTCGCCGGGATAAGCTTCGTTCACCGTCTCGCGTTCGTTGCCGAAAATCTTGTGCGAACTGGAAAGGCGAACCTTCCGCTCCGATCGCGAATGATGAACCGTCATGTCACGCTCGAACTTGCCCGAGCAGACGCGGACGAATGCAATGCGGTCGCGATGCTTCGGATCCATGTTCGCCTGAATTTTAAAAATGAATCCGCTGAATGCGGGATTGTCCGGTGAGATTTCGATTCCCGCCATCACACGCGGCTTGGGTGGAGGCGAGTGCTTCAGAAAACCATCGAGGAGCAGCTGAACGCCAAAGTTGTTGATGCCGCTTCCGAAAAATACCGGCGTGGTTTTTCCCGCAAGCACGTCGGCTTCGTCGAAGGAATGTCCCGCAAGCTCAAGCATCTCCAGTTCTTCGACGGTCTTGAGATACGTTTCGTCGCTCAGGCGATCGCGAATTTCCGGATCGTCGATTCCACCCACCTGAACCGGAGCGCGATGTTGTCCGCCGACCGTGCGTTCGAAGAGGTGAAATTGCTTTGTCTGCCGATCGTAAACGCCCTGGAACTCGAAACCATTGCCGATCGGCCAGTTCACCGGAAACGCACCAATGCCCAGCACGCGCTCCAGTTCGTCGATCAGCTCGAGCGGATTTTTCATCGGGCGATCGCACTTGTTCATGAACGTGAAGATCGGCACGCCGCGCTGACGGCAGACTTCAAACAGCTTGCGCGTCTGTGGCTCGATGCCTTTGGCGGAATCGATCACCATCACGACCGAATCGACAGCCGTGAGCACTCGATAAGTGTCTTCCGAAAAATCCTTGTGGCCGGGGGTGTCGAGGAGATTGATGCGAAAGCCGTTGTATTCGAATTGAAGCACCGTTGAGCTGATTGAAATGCCGCGCTTCTTTTCCAGCTCCATCCAGTCGGAGGTTGTGGCGCGCTGATTCTTTCGGGCGGTGACGGATCCGGCGAGCTGCACGGCGCCGCCGTACAGCAGCAACTTTTCCGTCAGCGTCGTCTTGCCGGCGTCGGGATGTGAAATGATGGCGAACGTCCGCCGTTTCTGAATCTCTTTTGCGATATCCACAAGGGCGCGAAAGATAGCACGGGCCTGTTTCGGAACAAGCAGATTGGGGCAAGGGGGCAGAGGAGCAGAGGGGCAGAGGGGAAAAGGAGAAAAGGAGAAAAGGAGAAAAGGGGCGGACGGACCTGATCCATATCGTCCGACCTACACACCTTCCCACTTTCCCCTCATCTCCTTTTCCCCGTTTCCCCTCTGCTCCCCTGCCCCGAGCACACGCTGGGATGATTTCCACACCGGCGGAAGCTGGATTTCCTCGGAGCGAATCGCAATACTTCCGCACTCATGAAACTGGTTCGAGACATCTACGCCGAGAAACGCGCCGCGGGCAAACCGGTGATTTCCTTCGAATTCTTTCCGCCAAAAACCGAGGAAGGCGATCGAACGCTTCTCGAGAAAACGATTCCCGCACTGACACAGGCAAAGCCGGATTATGTCTCGGTGACCTACGGCGCCGGCGGCAGCACGCGCGACAAGACCCTGATGATCGTGGATCGCATCCAGAAGGAACATAATCTGACCGCAGTGGCGCATCTGACCTGTGTGAGCGCGACGAAGGAAGAGATTCGCGGTCTGCTGAAACAGATTCAATCGCTCGGCGTGAAAAACGTTCTCGCGCTTCGAGGCGATCCGCCCGGCGGCGGCGAGTTCAAGGTCACGCCCGGTGGATTCGAATTCTCCAGCCAGCTGGTTGAGTTCATCCGCCAGATGGACGGCTTCAGCGTCGGCGTCGCCGGTTTTCCGGAGGGACACGTCGCGTGCAAGGAAGGCAAACACGTCGATTGGCAGCATCTGAAAACGAAGATCGACGCGGGTGCGGATTTCGTTCTCACGCAGCTGTTCTTCGACAATGCGGATTTCTACGAATTTCGCGATCACCTGACGAAGCAGCTCGGTGTTTCCATTCCGCTCGTGCCGGGAATTGTTCCGATCCTCAGCGGATCACAGATCAAACGTTTCACCTCGATGTGCGGCGCGCGGATACCGGCGGCACTGAGTGCGAAGCTGGATGAAATCGGCGACAACGACGCAGCGGCGGCGGAGTTTGGAATCGAATACGCCACCAGGCAGTGCGAAGACCTTCTGCGAAATGGCGCGCCGGGAATTCATTTCTACACGCTGAACAAGTCGGCTTCGACGTTGAGAGTGCTGCAGAATCTGCGGCTCGCGTGAACGACTCTGTCTTTGATCTTTTGCCTCACGCGGAGGACGCGAAGGGCGCGAAGGATTCCCTGGTTAATTCACCGAACAGAATGATCTTCTCGGGGCGAGACTGAAAATCCCGGAGCGCGGCTGTTTCGCTTGCGACCAGCCGCGGTGCTTCGAAACGTTGCACCGATTCTTACTTTTTCAGGTGGTTGCGGCCGGTCTTCGACACAGCCGCTCTCCATTTTCAGATAAACTTTCACGGCCTCGACGCTTCGAGATCTCCACTCCATTTCCAGCAGAACCAAAGCGGAATGAAGCCAAACACTCCGAACGAGCAATCCACCAGGCGCCACCAGATTGGAATCCCTCGAATCGCTCCGAAGATGAACGCGTGGGGGATTACGAGCACGCAGGCAATCATGCCGAATGTGAACAGCCAGCGATTCCGAACCGGATCGCGGAGCGCGCCGATGAACGCGATGGCGATCGCGAAATGACCAAAGGCGAGCCAGTCGGTTCCATAGGCGAGGAACGGATATTCCGAAGTGACATCGACCAGCGCACGCTGAACTTTCACCAGCCACACCGCCCATGCCGGTGCCGAGGCTGAAGCCGACAGCTCAGCCGCATTTGACACCTTCACCATCCAGTTCAGTTCGGTAACCAGCGGGATGGCTGTGACACCACTGATGAACAGGCCGATGATGAATATCCAGGTCAGAACCTTGATGCGACGGAGCAGGAGCTCAGGCGAGCGGTTCATCGCTGGAATCGGTTGTTACTTACCGCCGCAGCACGGTGCTTCGAGCCGGTGCATTTCGCTGCCGGCGAGAAGGAACGCGCCAACGCCATACACTTCCGTTGCGTCTGGATTGAACCGTTTCGGATCAGCGCCAATCGGCTGGACGTGCGTGAGTTTTCCGTCCGCGTTCACGCAATCCACCAGTGCCGTCCAGGCTTTGCGAACCGCCGGTTCAAAGCGGTTGCGATCCAGCAATCCTTCGTTGACGCCCCAGGCGAGCGCATAAGTGTGAAATGCCGAACCGCTCGTTTCCTTGAGCGGATATTCCTCCGGATCAAGCAGGCTGGAACGCCAGAGTCCGTCCGGCTGCTGCACCTTGATGATCGCTTCGGACATTTCCTTGAACTGCTGCTGGAACCTGGGAAGCGAAGGATGATCTTCCGGCAGGAACTGCATCATGCGCGCCAGACCGGCCATCACCCAGCCGTTGCCACGGCTCCAGAAGATTTTCTTCCCGTTGTTCTCGCGCTTGTTGAAGTAGGTGCTGTCGCGGAAATAAAGGTGCTCCTCCTTGTCGTAAAGATAATCGGAGGTGCGCCACCAGTTGGTGACCGCGAAATCGAGATAGCGCTGATCGCCGGTCGCCTTCCAAAGCCGGATCCAGGTGGGCGGTCCCATGAAGAGCGCATCGCACCACGACCAGAGATCGCTTGCATTGCGCTGGGTGAAATCCAGGGACTCGAGCTGGCGCGGGTTGGCGAGAACGCGATCGAACTGTTCCCGCATCGGCGCGATCATCTTCTCGTCCTTCGATTCAAAGTAGAGTTCGCAATAAGTCTGGCCGACCACGTGATCGTCCGCATGATAAAGACGGCGTCCGAGTTTCCATCCGTTGGTTTCGCCGACACGAATCATTGCGTCGCGATACTTGGGATTGCTCGAAAGTCCGGCGAGCGCCATGAAACCGGTGTCCCCTGCGCCCTGGGTCCAGTCGGTGAGACGATGCCGGCTCGGATTCGCGAGCTGCCAGTCGGCGACGCGTTCCATGACTGCAAGAATCTCAGCCTGCCGTTTCAGTGCTTCCGGGTCAGACGCGCATTTGCGCGGAGATTTGCAGGCGACAGCAATGATCCCGGCGAGGAGAATGAAACTGAATGTGTGAAAGGGAATCTGGCGTTTCATGCAGGGTCGAAGAATGCCGTTGCAAAGAACATACGGCAACCACCTTTAAGGGTGAGATTTTCCGCAGTTTGAGTGCCGCGTTCCATTTGGGAGTTCAGAGCGAACCATTCATCTCATCACCACCACGCTGAACGCGGTGTTTGCGATGAGTGGGGCAACTAAGCCGTTTCATCCCCTCACCGCACTGAAGCGCGGTGTTAATGAGAAACTCCCACTCCGACCGAAATGCGCGTGCCCTCGCAAGGCGCCCGCCGAGCCGCTGGCTTAATCGATTGCCGACTGGTATTCGTTAGGAACGAATGGAATTGCGTGAGTTTGCTGAACGCGTGCTGTTCTCCACTTCGATCGACGAAAAGCTTCAGATCGTGGAGGACATCACCGACGAAAAACCCGGGCTGGCGCTGGTCACACCGGCCGCGCCCGGTCGTCCGGTCGAACTGCGTTTCAAGCCGCAGGGTTCCGGCAAGGCCGATTTTCCCGGGCTGCACGAGTTGGAATCACAGCGCGAACGCGGACGGCTGCTTCACTTTTTTGCGAATCACGAGTTGCTCGCCACGGAATTGATGGCGCTTGTGCTGCTCCGTTTTCCCGACGCACCGCCGGCATTTCGCAAAGGCGTGTTTCAGACGCTCAAGGACGAGCAGGAACACACGAAGCTTTACATCGACCGCATGAAAGCGTGCGGCATCGAGTTCGGCGAGCTGCCCGTCAGCGGCTATTTCTGGCGGACGGTTTCCACGATGGAAAATCCGATGGATTACGTCTCCAGCCTTTGTCTCACGTTCGAGCAGGCGAATCTCGATTTTGCCCGGCACTTCGCAAAAGGATTTTCGACCGTGGGAGATGCCGACACCGCGAAACTGCTGGAGAAAATTTATCGGGATGAAATCGGCCATGTGGCGTATGGCCTCAAGTGGTTCCGGCGCTGGAAAAATCCAACGGAAAGCGATTGGGAGGCATTCTGCCGGCAGCTGAAATTTCCGCTTTCACCCCAACGCGCAAAGGGCTTTTCAGTGAATGTCGAAGGCCGCCGCGCCGCCGGGCTCGATCCGGAATTCATCGCGCACTTGAACGTCTATTCGCAGTCGAAGGGCCGCACGCCGAGCGTGTTCGTTTTCAATCCGTTCGCCGAGGCGCGAATCGCCCTGGGAAAAACGTTCAACCCAACCGGCATCCAGCTCGAACTTTCACGGGATTTGCAAAACCTTCCCCAGTTCCTGTGCCGGGAGGACGACATCGTGCTCGTGGATCGGAAACCGGGCGTGGAATTTCTCAGCACAATCAAGCAGGCGGGATTTCCGCTGCCCGAGTTCGTGGAGAACATCGGAAATCTTGCGAACCGCAAACTCGGACGGCTCCGTCCGTGGGGATGGTCGCCCGACTCGATGGAACTGCTGCAACCGCTGTTTCCGAACGTGACGGCCGAAAAGCGAACCGCCACGCAACGGTTCAGTGAACGAACGGCACGGCTGTATTCAAAAGCGTTCGGTGCGGAACTGCTTCGCGCTGTTCTTGCCGCACATCCCGATTCGGCCACGCATCAATTCAGCTCCTGGCTTTGCGCGGAATCCGAAGTCGGCATGCATGTGACTTCACTTGAAGCCACGCTGAAAGCGATCACATCCATTCGCGCTCGCGGACATCACAAAGTCGTCATTAAACAGGCGCTCGGTGTCGCGGGCGGAAACGCGATGCGATTGTTCGAACCGGAAATTCTGGAACAACAGCGTCGCTGGATTGAAAACTCGCTTTCGGACGGACGTGAGCTCGTGGTGGAACCGTGGCTGGAACGCGAAGTGGATTTTTCCGTCCAGCTTGAAATGACCGATCAGGGGCTGAAGCTGTGTGGATTCACCGGTTTGCAAAACGACGCCAGAGGTCAGTTCCAGGCGAACTGGGCGGAGTCGCATCATCACAAACGCATTCCCGCGCGCGTCGTCGCCTGCTTCCCGCATCTGCCAGACATCTCGGGCCGGATGCTCGCGCTGTATCAGAACATTTTCGCTCGGCTTCAAACTGAACTGCGCGCGGCAGATTACATCGGACCGGTCGGGATCGATGCCTTCGTTTATCGCGCGGCGGATGGACGCTGCCGGTTGAAACCGATCGTGGAGATCAATCCGCGCTACACGATGGGAAGGGTGACCGTCGAGTTGATGAAGCAAGCCTGTCCTGGAAGCTGCGGGCTGTTTCGAATTGTGAACCGGACGCAATTAAAGCAATTGGGATTCGACCATTTCACTGCGTTTGCCGATGCGACTCGCAAACAGAATCCGGTTCAGTTGGAAGGCGATCCGGTTTCGCGAATTCGAACAGGTGGCATTGTTCTGAATGAACCCGAGCGGGCGAAAAGCTTCCTCGCGGTGTTCAAAGTGGCGCGAAATCTCGATGATCTGCTCGAAGGCGCAACTGAACGCACGCGCCAGGATTGATGAAGCATTCAGCCAAAGCTTGACGCTCGCATTTCCCTCTCTTCCGAGCGAAGCCGGAGGAGAGGGTTGGGGAGAGGAGTTTTTTTTGGGGGGGGGGGTGCCCGCTGCTCGAAGGCTAAAAACGAAGCGACGCTTCCTGTCAGAAGCACAGAGACGCGGCTCCGCCCGGGAAAGTTTCATTGGGCTGAAGCGGGTTTGACACCCCTGTGTTGCCGGGCATATTCAGCCCAACCCATGACTACCTTGTCGCGTCATTTTCGTTTTTATTTTCGCTGGTCCAAAGTGCTCGGTTTTGTTCCGGGAGTCCCGCTCGCGTTGATTGGCATTCTCGCCGTGTCATTTTCCGCCCAGGCGCAACGGCGGAACGTGGAATCGTTCTTCAATCAGAACTGCGCCAACTGTCATGGACGAAACCTCGAAGGCGGCCAGGCGCCGAGTCTTCTTGGGGACAATTGGAAGCACGGAATGGACGACGCCAGCGTCGCGCGCTCAATCAGTGAGGGAATTCTCACCAACGGAATGCCCGCGTGGAAGGGTGCGCTTTCGGAAGCGGAAATTCGTGCGATGGTCGTGTTGATCCGAGAAAAACGCGCCGCGGCTTTGCGACGTCAGACAACCTTTCCCAAGCCGGATGAATCGCAGGTTGTCAAAAGCCAGGAACATTCATTCCGCGTTCGCACCGTCGCCGAAAACCTCGCCACGCCGTGGTCGATTGCGTTTCTTCCCGACGGCGGAATGCTGGTTACGGAACAGCGCGGCGCGCTGCGCATTGTGAAAGATGGGAAAGTGGGCGCAGCGATCGAGAACACGCCGGCTGTTCGATTCAACGGCCAGGGCGGCCTGCTGGCGGTGGCATTACATCCCAACTATCAGAGCAACGGTTGGGTTTATCTTTCCTACAGCGATCGCAGCTCCAACGGAAACGGCCTCACAGCGGTCGTTCGCGGAAGGATTCGAGAAAACAAATGGGTGGACCAGGAAACGATCTTCAAAGCGGACGAACGCTTTTACAAACCCGGCGGAGTTCATTTCGGCAGCCGCTTCGTGTTCGACAACGCGGGGCATCTGTTTTTCAGCATCGGCGAGCGCGGTGACAAGGACAACGCCCAGGATCTCTCGCGTCCGAACGGCAAGGTGCATCGCATCATGGACGACGGACGAATCCCGCCGGACAATCCGTTCCTCAACGACACGAATGCCTTTCCGACCATCTGGAGTTATGGAAATCGCAATCCCCAGGGTCTCGCAGCGCATCCCGTCACAGGTGACCTTTGGGAAACCGAGCACGGCCCCCGCGGCGGCGATGAATTGAACATCATCCGGCCCCGACGAAACTACGGCTGGCCGGTGATTACATACGGCATGGATTACAACGGGTCGCCGATCACCGCCATTACCGCAAAGGAAGGGATGGAACAGCCGGTGATTCACTGGACGCCTTCGATCGCCGTGTGCGGAATCGCGTTTTACACCGGAGACAAATTCCCGAAATGGAAGAACAACCTGTTCGTCACGTCACTTGCTGCGGAGGAATTCCGGCGGGTGGTGATCGATGGCGAAAAAGTGGTGTCACAGGAACTCCTGTTCAAAGGCATCGGACGTCTGCGTGATGTCGCAAATGGACCGGACGGTTATCTGTATGTCGTGCTGAACACCGGCCGGAATCCGTCGGATGAATCGTCCCGCATCATCCGGCTCGAACCTGCGGACTGATGACGCGACGCAAACAGTGGAAAACGAAGGCGTCCGCGTTCACGCTCATCGAGCTGCTGGTCGTGATTGCAATCATTGCAATCCTCGCCGCTCTTCTCCTTCCCGCGCTCGGCCGCGCGAAACAACTGGCGCACCGATCGACCTGCACTTCCCAGCTCAAACAGCAGGGCGTCGCGTGGCGGCTGTTGCTCGATGACGAAGGAAGGTTTCCGGATCGGCGCGATTTGAAAACTTTGTTGCCCGGCGGCTACAGACCGTGGTCAACCTGGCCGCCGAGCGATCCACGCGCAGGATGGGCGGCGCTCGTATTGAGCAATCAACTTCCGACGGTGTCCGTCTGGAACTGTCCGTCCGCACAATCCTCCAGGCTCGCCGAAACCGTTCAGTCGGTTCAACGCATTGACGCAACCACCAACGCGCCCGCCGTGCGTTACTGGATGTGGCGATTCGACCGAGTGAACAACACGGTGGCGGGAGACGATTCCGTGGCGCAGGACAACTTCTGGGGCCGCACGGAAGCGGACGCCATTACCCAGTTCAATGCTTCAGGGAACACCTCGTTCGGTCCGGATGAAGTGGAACTGACGGTCGATCCCTATTTTCCAAACACAGTCGCATCGTTGGAAGAAACGCTCAAAGGTCGGACCTCACACGCGGGGGGTCGCAATCGTCTGATGCTCGACATGCACGTCGAGTGGACCAAAGACAAACGGACGCCGTTGAACTGAGCTCACGGTCTCGGCCTGCCTGCTTTTCTGCCAAATTGGGTTGAGCCAGCCTGGACCCGAAGCCTTACGAAGGGCGGGAATTCAGCACATTGTATGCGTGGTGCCGGACGCCTTGATGAATCCGCTGGAGGATTTGCACGCGTATTTCACAGCCTTGCGAAAGGAAGGGTTCAACGAAATCCATGGTGTCGCGTTGAGCAATCCGGAACTGGGAACCTTTGAGTTCGGACCGATGCCTGTCACAAGCCGATTCTCCGACAGAAATTTTCAACGATCCGCCAGCGGCGGCTTTGGACGCTTGATCCCCGAAGAATCGTCCAGCAGCGGCTGATACACGATGGCAGTCCGAACGGATTGATCTGAACCTCCCGGAAATGCCGCTGCTTCCTTCAAGATTTCTCTCTCTTTCCCGCCGGTGCCGGGCTATGTTGACCCGCTCTGGCTGAAAGAACTTTATGAAACTTTTCTCTGAACTGGGTCTGTCGGGCGATCTGCTGAAAGCGATCGACAAATTGGGATTCGAACAGGCGTCGCCGATCCAGGCGGAAGCAATTCCGGTCCTGATGCTGGGGCGCGACGTGGTCGGACAATCACAAACAGGCTCGGGAAAAACGGCCGCCTTCGGAATTCCCGCGGTGGAAAAGGTGAATCCGGACGAACGCGCCGTTCAGGTATTGATTCTCTGCCCAACGCGTGAACTGGCGGTTCAGGTTTCGGAGGAAATTCACAAGCT
Organism: uncultured Verrucomicrobia subdivision 3 bacterium; assembly: GCA_937890005.1. Classification (GTDB taxonomy): domain Bacteria; phylum Verrucomicrobiota; class Verrucomicrobiia; order Limisphaerales; family DASXHY01; genus DASXHY01. The sequence continues at coordinate 47,966 of CALBZA010000003.1, forward strand.
CGCTTTTTTCAAACGCGGCATCCACGCGCTTCCGATTTACGGCGGTCAATCGTATGAGCGCCAGTTCTACGGACTCAAACAGGGCGCGCAGATCGTGATCGGAACGCCGGGACGCGTGATGGATCACATGCGCCGCGGCACGTTGCGGCTGGACGCGCTCAGGATGGTCATCCTCGACGAAGTCGATGTGATGCTGAACATGGGTTTTCGCGACGACATCGAACTGATCCTTCAGGCAACGCCGGCGGAACGGCAGACCGTTGTTTTCTCCGCCACCATTCCAAGGCCGATCCAGCAGCTGATCGAGAAATACACCCGCGATCCGCAGCAGGTTCGAATCGAGCAGAAGGCGATGACCGTTTCCACGGTCGAACAGGTTTTCTACGAAGTGGACCGCCGTTACAAACTGGAGCTGCTCACACGGCTCATTGACATCCACGATCTCAAGCTCGGCATCATCTTCTGCAACACCAAGCGCATGGTGGATGACCTGGTCGATCACCTGAATGCTCAGGGTTATTCTGCCGACCGTTTGCATGGCGACATGAGCCAGATGATGCGCGATCGCGTCATGAACCGGTTTCGCAAGTCCGGCCTGGAATTTCTCGTCGCAACTGATGTCGCGGCGCGTGGCATCGATGTGGACGACGTGGAGGTGGTCTTCAATTACGACCTTCCCTACGACGCGGAGGACTACGTGCATCGCATCGGACGGACGGGCCGCGCCGGGCGCAGTGGACGCGCAATCTCGTTCGCGTCGGGCCGCGAGGTGTTCCAGATCCGGAACATCGAGCGGTTCACGAACATGAAGATTCAACGCGGCCGGATTCCAACAGTCACCGAAGTGGAGGAAGCCCGCGCGAGTGTATTTCTGGAGAAAGTGCGGATTGTTCTTCGCGGTGAGGAGTTCAAGCGCAACGATCATCTTGTGGAGATTCTTCTCGAGGAAGGATTCACATCGACGGACATCGCATCCGCTCTGATCCATCTGCTTCAGACGGGTGAAATCGCCTCGGCAAAGCCGGCGCAGGAAGAGTATCAGCGACCCGAACGCGGAGAACGGACTTCGTTCCGTGAACGCGATGGACGTGGCGAGCGTCGCGACTTTCGAGATCGCCGGGACGAACGTGGGCGGGACGAAGATCGTCGCGGCCGGTTCAACCGTTCACCTGATGACGCTCCCAGACACGAGCGAATGCCCGACCGCGCTGAAAAAGTGCGGAGATCGCCCGAACCGAGAATTGCAGCACCGGCTTCCAGACCGAAAAATCCCGGACGCGTTTCAGAGCCTGCCGTTTCCGCCTCTGTCCCGGAAAAAATTGGCGCTGCCAAGCCGCAGGAACACGCTCCGACCACTCGCCCAGAACGCGCAGAAAAGCCATCAGAAACGAAACCGGAGAAAACCTATTCGGATGAAGAAATTCTCGCCTCGGTGAAAAAGCCGGAGCCTCCGAAATCATCGAAACCGGCGTCCCAATCCAAGCCCGACAAAAAAGCGAGTCGTGCCACTCCGGCCCATCAAACGCGTCTCTGGATGAGCGTCGGCGAAGACAAGGGAATCAAGCCGATCGATGTCGTGAATGCGGTGTCCGGCGAAACCGGTTTGCCCGGCAAGGTGGTTGGAACCGTTGATGTCCGCGAACGGCATCTTTTCGTCGATGTCAACAGCGAGCACGCGAACAGCATCATCGCCAAACTGAACCGCAGCCAGATCAAGGGCCACAAGGTGAAGGTGAAGATTGCGTAGAGCAGTTGGGGAAAATATCGCTGCCGTTGTGAGGAGCGGACGTTTTCTTCCGGTTGTGCCTCGTTACCTCGGCGGCTACGAATTTTTTTGAATCAACGGGCTCCGGACAGCTGGGCATCGACCAAAACTTTCGATGCCTCGGCGGAGAGCGCGGCAGGCAGTCCCAGATTCGTTGCGCGCTTGATATCTTCGACACCTCTGGCGCGGTCACCCGTCTTCAGCCGGTTCATTCCGAGATAGAAAATCGCCTCGCCATTGTCGGCGAACGCCGCCGCGGCTTCCTGCAACGGCGCGCGTGCGGCCTGAAAATCCCCTTTGCGATAGAGAGCCCGTCCGGCGGCGAGTGCGACCGCAGGATCTTTCGGAAACGCCTTCCGGGCGGCAATGGCCCATTCGTGGAACCGGGCGTCGGTCTCGCCGGTTGAAGAAAGGGTGACAATCGATCTCAAGGCCGGTGCGAACTTCGGCGAAAGTTCCAGCACCTTGGTGAAGGTCTGACGCGCGCCGGTGATATCCCCTGACTGTGCCTGCGACGTTCCCAAAACCATGAGTGCCGGAAGAAAACGCGGAGACGAACTCAACAGGTTGGTCGCTTCTGTCACCAGCGCAGGCGGTGGATTCGTGTCGGCGTTGAGGAAGCGAAGAAGCTGATCCGCCGCACTTTTTTGAGCGGGAGTCTGCGCCAAGTTCAGAGCCTTTTTCGCCTGCGCGGTGGAATCGTCGGTTCGTCCCACGGCATGCAGTGCCACGGCGAAATCGTAGAGAAGTTCGGCCGATGGATGTTGCTGCGCGTTCACCTGTTCCTGCAACACGTTCAAAGCCCAGTCATATTCCCCGCAGCTGAGCGCGTAGCTGCCAACGGCGTGCGCAACCTCCGGATTCCTGGCATCGACCGTCCTGGCCTGACGCGCCAGTTCGAGCGAACGGCGCGGATTGTCCGCGGCATTCAATCGCGCGAGTGTCAGCAGCGTCGGGACGGAGCGGGGAGTCAGGGTCACGAGACGTTCCAGTGAATTCTTGGCGCTGGTGCGATCGCCTTCATTGAGTTGAATTTTCGCGAGATGATTGAGCGCGATCGGATCGTCATTCTGCTTCTCCAAAAGCGCCTTTCGTTTCGCGACATTTTCGCCACTGACCGGTTGCGACAGTTCCGATAAGAGTTGCAAGCGCCGCTGTGCCTCGGACGCGCCTGAGAAACTCGTGCTGAGCGTGAGAGCTCTTCCCAGAGCATTGGCCGCCTCGGTTTCATTGCCGTTCTGGTAGTGAGCCATCCCGAGATGAAACTGAGCCTCCGGTTCACGCGGCAGTTTTGCAGCAGCTTCCGAAAGGGTGACGAGCGCCTGGGCATATTCCTTCCGATGATATTGCGCCCAGCCAAAAGTGTCGGCCACGGACGGCTCATCCGGCACCAGCTGTCTGGCTCGGCGTGCGAAGTCGTAGGCCTGATCCGGCTTGTTGAGTTTTTCGAGGTAGAGGTAGGCGAGGTTGTTCAGAGCAATGACGAGCTGCGGCGCATTCGTAAGGGCGCGCTCATATGCGGCGGCGCACTCGACGTAGTTGCTCGTGGCATGATGCAGTGCCGCCTTTTGCAGCAGCACGGCGACGTTCCCCGGAAACCGCGCGAGTGCCGCGTCGAAATTCGCGAGAGCTTCCGATGTGCGGTTGGACGCGATGTAAATTTTGGACAACAGATCATAGGCGGAACTGAGCGACGGATTCAGGTCGATCGCTTCTCGCAGCGATGTTTCCGCCCCTGCGCTGTCGCCCCGCGCCAGTTGAATGCGTGCCCGCAGCAGCGAAACAGTTCCATCCTTCGGCGCCAGTTCGTCCATCACCTTCCAGGTTCGATCGGCGTCATCCAATCGTCGCTGTTGCAACTGAATCTCCGCGAGCTGCAGCAAACTGGGCAGATGTTTCGGATCCAGCTCCAGCGCTTTTCGGAATGACGCTTCGGCCTCGGAGGGTTTCGCTTGCTCGAAGTACGCCATTCCCTGGACGTAACGCGGGTAGGCGTTGGTAGGAAAAGCCTGGATCAGTTCCGCGTAGATCTTGAGCGCTTCATTCTGGTCTCCGCGTGCTCGATGCACCTCTGCCAGCGCGAGCCGGGCAGGAACCAGTTTTGGATTCTGTTGAAGCAACCGGTCCAGAAGCGCGGCGGTGGCCGTGAGATCACCCTGACGAAATGTGACCTGCGCCTTCAGGAACAACGCATCCGCGAGGTTCGGATTGATCGCCAGGGATTGATCCAATGCCGAGAGCGCGGCAATGGTGTCGTTGGTGGCCAGGTATGCACGGGCGAGTTCGAGCGGTATCTGGGGCACCTTGGGATTGAGACGGGCGAGCTGCTGAAATTGAAGGATGGCTTGCGCAATGTTGGTCGTGGCCATGCTCAACCGCGCTTTCAACAACAGGGCATTGAAATCAACCGGCTCAATCGCGAGAACCTTGCTCGCGTGTGATTCCGCATCCTCAAAACGGCGTTCCGCAAAAGCAATCGCTCCCAGCTGATTCCAGGCGGGCACAAATTCGGGATGTTTCGCTGTGATCATCTCCAGCTCGGTTTTGGCTTCGGAGACATTACCGGTTCTGGCTCTGAATTCCGCCACTCGAACGCGGGCGAACAAGTCTTTGGGATCGGCCTCGAGTTGCAGTTCGAAATGTTTGAAAGCCGATTCGATGTCCCCCCGCATTGCGAAATAATTTCCAAGCGCCGCATGAACGAAGGGCAGTTTGGGATCGAGTGTCGCCGCCTGCTTCAATGACGCTTCACCCTGCTCGAACTCGCGGCGCTTCAGCTGGCCAAGCCCGATCGCGAGTTGAACGACCGCAGGATTGCTTCCCGTTTGTTTCAACTTTTCAATCCGGGCATTCAAATCAGCATTCTGTTCCGGCGTCGCCGCGAAGTCCGCGAGCGTCAACAGCGCCTCGGCATTCGCAGGCTCAAGTTTCAAAATGTCCGCCGCCATCGTTCCGCCCCGCGTAAAATCCCGGGCTTCCCGATAAATCCGCAACAGACGAGTCATCACTTCAATGTCGCCGGGCTTCTGCGTGTGATAATGACTGAGGAAGGCATGCGCCCTTCCCAGTTGTCCCTGTGCGAAGGCGATCAGGCCGAGACGCTGCGCGCACCGCAGATTCTGGCTGTCGAGCTTCAACGCGTTCATGTACTCGATGGTCGCCTTCGGATAATCGCCGGCGTCGTAGTAGCGATCCGCGCGTTCGATATACCGGTCGCGTCGGGATTCCTTGGAGCAGCCGGGGGTGAGAATGGCAACGATCAACAGGAGTGCCACGGCCAGCACGCCGCCGCGGATGCCCAGTTTCGCGCGAGGCAAAGAAGAACCTTTCTCCAACATGCCACGAGCAAAGAGGATAATGCGCCGCCCGTCAAACCTTCATGCGCCCGCTGCGGAAATCCGGCGGCAGCATCCGGAACAGTACGGGAGGAAAAGTCGGCTGATTTTACGATCCTGCAGGCAGACCGAATTCAATCTCCCGATTCGAAAAATAATTTTTCCCACGAAAACCTCGAAAATACTGACGGTTAGCACGCCTGCTGGAGACAATAGCTTTTCATTGGCCCGCGAGCTGCATGCGGTCATGCACTTTTCCCAACTCAACTCGGACAATAAAACCCATGAAGAAGAACATTACATTCGCACTCCTGACGGCGGTCGCTGTCACCTCGGCCTCGGCTGTTCAATACAACCAGAACATCACCGCGATCTTTGGAGGCGGCAATCCGGACACCGGTTGGACCACCGAAACCGCCGGCGGAATCACCCTCGGCCTTCGCGCGAAAGACCGGACAAGTGGAGCCACACCCAATGTGGACGGCGTTTACACCTTTGCCACGGCCCCCGCGCCGCGGGGACTCTGGAATTATGAGTTCTCGATCAATTCAGGAACGGCTCCTCTGACTGCCTATACGTTCCTGCTGTCGGTGGACAACGATTCTTCCCTGGGAACCTCATTCACCACCATCAACCCACTCACTTACTGGGGTGACAATTTTTACGGCACCGCGGCCACGGGCAACGGCCTCGGCGATGAAGGACTATTTGCCGTGCTCGGTGGCAACAATCAGATCGCTCAGAACTCGCAAAACATCACCTTCGGCGACTATCCCGGTGGCGCGATGCCGCTGGAGCTGAATGCGACCTATGACTACATCCTTACTGCGCTGGATCAGGCCGGTAATACCATTGCGAGCGTCAGCATTCAGGTTGTGGTTGGAAACGGTGGCGCCCGCGTTCCGGATGCCGGCTCAACCTTCGCCTTCCTCGGCGCCGGTTTGGCCGCTCTGGCTGGCCTGCGTCGCAAGCTGAGCCTTTAATCTCTGTTCCTCGTTCCTCCAAATCATCAAAGGGCCGGATTCGTCCGGCCCATTTTCTTTTCCATCAGGTAATCGCATTCGAGGAAACGTCGAAGAGAGTTTCCATCATGGGTATTTTCTCATTTGCTTCGGTCAGATGCTGCGTCATAACTCACGCAACGATGACAGCGCTCAACGCCGAAAACCGCAGATTGACCTCCTTCCCGAATGAGTGACACCGGAAAATCTGTGGATCGACTCTTTCCATTCGCCATTCGCGCGCGGATTTTGATCGTGGGCCGTGACACCCTGATCCGCAGCAAGGGCAAGCTCCACTTCGTTCTGATCACAACCGACCTTTCAGACAACAGCCGCGACGAAGTGCTCAAGGAGTATTCTCACTATCCCGTCGTGCAGCATTTCACGTCGGATGAGATCGAACGTCACTTCGGCTTCAAGGCGACGAAAGTGTTGGGCTTCAGGAAATCTGACCTCGCGCAGTCGATTTACGCCGAGTTGAAGGAATTCCGGCTGAACAAGCCGTCATCGAAATCTTGATCTTCACCATTCGCCGCAAGCGGGAAGGCGAAGAGCAATGCCGCGTTTCCGCTAAATTCCAGCCGACCGCCGAAGCCGGCCTGAAAATCGCCCGGGCAGTTCAATCCGATCCGCTGACCGCCGAAATCGAGCAGCACACGCAGTTTTATCTCTTGGAACGGCAGAGGCGAAACGATTGGGGCATTTCAAAATGGCGCGACTCGACGGAAACGCCTGCAACGGCTCCGGACCGAAATGAAACCCGCTCTCATCCTCGTAGCCCAGCGGCACGTAACGATTCCAGAAATCTCTCCACTTGATCTTGAAGGATGAAATCGTCCGCCTCGCAAAGCCGGACTGTTCGAAGACCGCTGTGCTCAGAGTGGCTCCAGGCATTTCGTCGGGTGTCTTCATGACGTGACTTTTAGCTGGTCCGCCGCGCGCTGGCTTTCCATCCATTGGCGACGGCTGCTACAAAATTGACTTTCTGCGGTTGTAACTCAAGGAGGTAATCTCCCCTCTATTGGCGACGTTGCTCTGGAACCCCGCCGTGCTACTTCTGCCCGGCAATCAATGACAGCTTTGCCTATGATGCATTCTCCTATCCGACGTGGATTCGCACGCCTTCGACGGGCCGCCTCCACCAACGTTCTCGCGCAGCTCGTCGTTTGCGCGTTGCTTTTGATGTCCACGCTGTCGCGGAGTTCGGGTTCCGACCTCGCCTGGCCGGAGATCTCACGCACGCAAAAGCCCTGGACCTATTGGTGGTGGATGGCGAGCGCCGTGGACGAAACGAACATCACGAAGGAACTGACGCGCTATCGCGATGCCGGCCTCGGCGGCGTTCACATCATTCCCATCTATGGCGCAAAAGGTTTCGAATCGAATTACATCACCTATCTCAGCCCGCGCTGGATGGAAATGATGCGCTACACGGTGAAGGAGGCGAATCGTCTCGGGCTGGGAGTCGATATGACCACTGGCAGCGGCTGGTGTTTCGGCGGACCAAAGATCACGGACGACGAAGCGAACGCCACTGTGGTTTCCAAACAGATTGAGCTGACAGCCGGAATGCGGCTTGAGGAAACCTTCCAGCGTAAAGCGCTCCAGGCCTTGATGGCATTCGGTCCGAACGGCGAGAAAGTCGATCTGCTCCCGAAGCTCGATCCGAATGGAAAAGTGGACTGGATTGCTGAAGGCGGCACGTGGCGCGTGTTCGCAATTTCGCAAAAGCCGTCATCGCAAAAGGTCAAACGCGCCGGCCCTGGCGGCGAAGGCTGGATGCTCAATCTGTTCTATTCACAGGCCATGAGCAGTTTCCTGAAATGGTTCGGTGAACCGTTCGAAAACTACTCAGGCCCGAAACCGCGCGCCCAATACCACGATTCCTACGAATACAAATCAGAATGGTCGCCCGACCTGTTCGAACAGTTCGAGAAACGTCGCGGTTATCGGCTCCAGGATGAACTGCCGGCGCTGTTTGGTTTCGGAGACACCGAACGCACGGGCCGCGTCAAATCCGATTACCGCCAGACGCTTTCCGAATTGATGAGCGAGGTCACGCTGCCGATGTGGGTGAAATGGTCGCACGATCATGGCTTCATTACGCGCAACGAGGCACATGGTTCGCCCGGCAATCTGCTCGACCTCTATGCCGTGGCGGACATTCCGGAAACGGAAATGTTTCACACCGATCGCAACAAGCTGATCTCGAAGTTCGCGTCGTCCGCCGCGCACGTGACCGGCAAACCGCTCGTTGGCTGCGAAACCGGAACCTGGCTCAACGAACACTTCACCGAAACGCTCGCCGACATGAAGTATCTGCTCGACGATCTTTTTCTCTCCGGCGTGAACCATGTTTTCTACCACGGCACCTGCTACTCACCCGATGAAGCCGGCTGGCCCGGCTGGCTTTTCTACGCTTCGTACGAAATGAATCCGCGCAATTCCGTCTGGCACGATGTTCCCGCGTTGAACGCTTACGTGGCTCGCTGCCAGTCGGTCCTGCAGGCAGGTTTTCCCGACAACAACATTCTTCTCTACTGGCCCATTCACGATCGCTGGAGCAGTCCACAGGGCATGGTGCAGGCGTTCACGGTCCATGCGCGCGACTGGTTCGAAGGCCAGGCGATTGGCAGGGCCGCTGAATGGCTCTGGAACCGCGGTTATCAGTTCGACTACATCTCAGACCAACAGCTCGCTGAGGCTGTTTCGGGAAAAGGCCGCCTGAACGTTGGAACCGCAATTGTCGTCCCGAAATGCCATTTCATTCCGGTCGAAACGATGAACCATCTGCTTGCACTGGCAAAGGCGGGCGCCACGGTCATCTTCGAAGACCAGTTGCCGAAGGATGTTCCTGGTTTGTTCAAACTGGAGGAACGCCGCGCGAAACTTCAGGCGTGGTCCCAACAGGCAGAGTCTCTGACACGCGCCAACCGAAGTGACGCTGCTCGCGTTTTTGTGGGCGGTCTGGAGACCTGCCTGAACGAGGCCCGCGTCTCGCGCGAAACGATGTTCGATACTCCCGGCCTGATGTGCATCCGCCGGGCCGACAACGAAGGTCGCTATTACTTCATCGCGAATCGTGGAACGAACGTGATCGACGGATGGGTGCCGATTGCCACGGCGGCTCGCTCCGCTGTGATTCTGGATCCGCTCAGCGGAAAAAGCGGCGTGGCGCAAATCCGCGCGGGCAGCGCTGGATCAGCAGCCGTGTTCCTGCAACTGGCTCCCGGCGAATCGCGCATTGTCCGAGTGCTGCAAAATCGCAAAGCGAAAGGCTCGCAATGGCAGTATCTGAAAACGAACGGCGCACCGGTTCCGTTGGAAGGCGAGTGGACGGTTAAGTTCATCAGTGGCGGACCGGAACTTCCACTCCCGTTCAAAACCCGCTCGCTCGGTTCCTGGGCCACTCTTGGCGACACCAACGCCCAGCGCTTTGCCGGCACGGCACTTTACACGCTGAACTTCGACGCCCCGGCAGGCTTGAGCAAAACCATTCAGCTTGATCTCGGAAATGTCTGCCAGAGCGCGCGCGTCCGGTTGAACGGCAAGGACCTTGGAACACTTCTCACCCCGCCGTTCCGCGTGACGCTCGACGGCGTCAAAAAGAAAAACAACACGCTCGAAGTCGAGGTGACCAACGTCTCCGCAAACCGCATTCGCGATCTCGACCAGCGCAAGGTGAACTGGAGAAACTTCCGCGACATCAATTTCGTGAACATCAACTATCGCCCCTTCGACGCCTCGAACTGGCCACTCACCGATTCGGGTCTGCTCGGCCCGGTCAGATTCATTCCAAGTGAAACCATGAAGTGACGGCGGCAGAACGACCCATTGCGCATGGTTCCGCCACATCGGAACCTGAACCATGTTTCTCATCAGAACACCCGCGTTGATCTGCTGGCTCGCGACGGTTCTTCTGACCGGCTGCCAGACTGGAAAGGTTCGAAGCTCGATCGGCACCAGGAGTTCTGAACCAACAGCCGCACCTTCGATTCGAAACAATTGCGCCAGCCTGCTGTATGAACTCGTCAGCGAAGAAAAGCATCTGAGCAAACTGCTGCTGGTCAAACGGGAATCAGATCCGCTTGAAATTCTCGTGAAGGAAATTTCGTCCGCGACCGGACGTCACGCTGACATTCTCGAAACGATGGCCAAACAGGACAACAGCCTGAATCTTTCCGCAACCCTTCTCCCCGATGGCGAGGCGGCAACCCGGAAACGGATTGCGAAGACAAAGCAGGATCAGCTGTTGCATTCCAGCGGGGCCGAGTTCGAATTCGCGCTCCTCCTGACACAGGTCGAGGCATTGAGTTACGGCTCGCATCTCGCCTGGGTCGCCGCCGATTCTTCATCGAACAACCATCAGGCGGAACAGCTTCGCACCATCAGCGCCGAACTGCAGCAATTGCACGGAAAGGTGATTCGGCAGTTGAAATTGAACGCGTCCCGATCAGCGGTGAAGTAATGCGCCCAACACCTCGCGGCGGTCTCAATGCTCCAGAACGGTTGATGGCTGGAGCATAGTTTCGTAGCCGCCGAGGTGACGAGGCGGACTCGTGGAAAAAACGTTCACCTCCTCACCTCGGCCGTTCTGCACTCAGATCGCCAATCCGCTGTTCAGCTCGCATCCAGTGCCGCCAGTTTCGTTGCTGCGACCTCCCATTGCGGCGTCAGTTCCTCCAACCGGTCCTGCACTTCCACCAGTTCGCGATTGATCTGATTTGCACGGCCTGGTGTGGCGTAGGTTTCCTGCTTCTCCAATTCGGCGGTCAATTCCATCTGCTTCTGTTCCAGCTCCTGAATCTCCTTCTCCAGCGACTGGACGAGCTGTTGCTGCGCTTTGCGTTCCTTCGAACGCGCCTGGCGTTGTTCAGCTTCGATCCGTTTCTGTTCCTTGCGATCGATCGATGGCTTCAATGCAGCCCTGTGCGTTTCCGCTCCAGGCTTCGTTCCCGCCGTCAATGCCGCGCGCGCGGAAGTCGCCCGGGTCTTGTCGAGGTAATACTGGTAATCGCCCGGATAATGCGTGAGCTGGCCGCCGCTGACATGAACCACGTGATTCGCCAGCGCGCGAATGAAGTAAACGTCGTGGCTGATGAAGATCAACGTGCCTTCAAACTGATCGAGCGCGTACAGCAACGCATCGATGCTCGACATATCCAGATGCGTCGTCGGCTCGTCCATCAGCAGAAGGTTCGGCGGATCGAGCAGCAGCTTCACGAGCGCCAGCCGGCTCTTTTCGCCGCCACTCAGGACGCTGACCCTCTTGAAGACATCGTCGCCCTGAAACAGAAAACAGCCGAGCAACGTGCGAACAAACTGCTCCGTCACACGCGACGGTGTATCGAGCGCCTCCTCCAGCACGGTGCGGCTGAGGTCGAGCATATCGACACGATACTGCGAGTAATAGCCGGCCTTGACGTTGTGTCCGAGTTCGCGCGTGCCTTCATTGGGCTGGAGAACATCGCCGAGAAGTTTCAGCAATGTTGATTTCCCTGCGCCGTTCGGACCGACGAGCACGATGCGTTGACCGCGTTCCGCCTGAAAGTCGATGCCGCGATAGACCACATTCTGGCCGTAGGCAAAATGAATGTTCTTGAGCGTGATCGCCCGCTGCCCGCTGCGCTGCGGCTGCGGAAAGGAAAAGCTCACCTTGCGATCGTCACTCGTCGGCGCCTCGATCTTCTCCATGCGCTCGACCTGCTTCAGCTTGCTCTGCGCCTGCGACGCCTTGGACGCCTTCGCGCCGAAACGCCGGGCGAAATCGAGCAGCGATGCAATCTCGCGCTGCTGATTTTTGTAGGCGGCGAGCAGCTGTTCCTCGGCCGCCTCGCGTTGAACCAGGTATTCGTCGTAGTTGCCGCGATACTTGATCAGCCGGCTCTGGCGAATCTCCACGATTCCACCGACAAGCTGGTTCAGAAACTCGCGATCGTGCGAAATCACGAGAATGGCGCCGGGATAACCCTTGAGATATTCCTGAAACCAGATCAGCGCTTCGAGATCGAGATGGTTCGTCGGTTCGTCGAGAATCAAAAGATCGGGCTCGACCGCCAGCAATCGCGCCAGATGCGCGCGCATCACCCAGCCGCCCGACATCTCGCGCGCAGGCCGGTCAAAATCCTTCTCGCGAAAACTCAACCCCGCGAGAATCTGCTTCGCCTTCGCCTCCAGCTGATAACCGCCCAGCTCGTTGAAACGATCGTGGACGTTGTCGTGAATGTCCTCGGGATGCAACGCTTCGACCGGATGATCGTTGTCCCAGGCTTTGATGATTCGGCGGAGCTTGATGAACTCCGGCGAAATGCCCGTGGCGATCTCAATCACGCTTTCATCTGAGATCGGCATGCTTTCCTGCGGCAGATGTCCGACGCGAACACCGCGCTCCAGCGTGATCTCGCCCGCGTCCGGTTCCTCCTCGCCGAGTATCAACGACAGCAACGTCGATTTGCCCGCGCCATTCGGACCGACGAGTCCGATGCGATCGTGGCGATTCAGCTGCAGCGTGGCGTCGGCGAACAGAACCCGTTCGCCATACGCTTTTGAGATGCCCGCAAGAGTCAGCATGCGAGCGGGCAATCTACGTCATCCCACCGCGCCAACTCAAGGCGCACGTCAGTCGGAACTCAGTCGGGAACGGCGAAAGCGCATCCGTTCGGGGGAAGCAAGAATCTCATCAACACCGTGCTTCAGCGCGGTGAATCCGCAGTCATTTGAAAGAAGCCATTTCAATGGCCTTTACGGGCGAGCCGGAGAACTGTTTCAAAAGAAACAACCGCAGAGCCGCAGAGATGCATTTTTGTTACTATAGGTTGGCGCTCCGCGGTGAATTCATTACGGAAATAAACCTCAAGAATCACTCCAAGGATTCCATCCAGCTGCCACTGTATTCTTCGTAAGTGGCAAACGCACGGGAGCCCAGAACCCGCTTCAACGCATCCTTTGTCTCACGACTGATCGCGGCAGACACCGTTTCCACAGAGGAACGGTCTTGCTGCTGCCGTGCTTTTAGCTTCTCCAGTTCTTCCAGTGCCGCCATGCGAATTGCGTTCGCCTCCCGTGCGACAGAGCCGGAAAGGCCGTATCGGCTCGTCACGCGATAAATCTCCTGAAAGCCGCCATCCTCCGCCAGTCGATACTCCGCGAACCGCCCCGGTCCAAGCACCGCGGCAATCTCACGCTCGAGATCCGCCCGCAACTGTTCGGACCGCGCCAGTTTTTCGGAATCGGTTGCATCGGAATCGTCGAGTTGCTTCTGCGCCTGTTCGCAGTCGATTCGAAGTTTCGTGACGGCACGCCATTCCGCTTCAGTCGGTTCAAATCCCGCAAGTGCCGCTGCCCAGAGCGATTCCCTCGATTTCAACAACTCACCGTCGCTTTGGTCGGAAGATTCGTCCGATGCGATTTGCGATGCGTCATTCTCCGTGTCAGGCACACTTCTCTCTCCGAGCAGGTCGAGAATCATCGCCTGCCGCTCTGCGCTGATGGATGCGAGTTGTTGTCCCCACTGCTCGCGAATCGACGCTTCACCCTGAATCGCCAGCAACCAGAACTGAGGTTGAAACTGCGCCATGATCTCGTTCCGTCGCGCACGAAAGCGTTCGTCGATTTCAGCGATGATAATGTCGCGGACGGTCAGCTCAGGGCAGCCCACCGCGCGAAGGCGATCGCGATAGAGCCGCAGATCAGCCGACCGCAGTTGATCCCAGTGAAACGTTTTGTCGGGAATGAATTGAATCACTGGTTGAAGGTCTGTGGCCGGCTCTGGAATCTCAGCTGCCGGTTCCATCGTTTCTAAAAGCTCGACCTGTTGTTGTTTCGTGGGTCGCGTCGCAAAATTCCAGGCGATGGAAAGGATCAACGCCACGTTCAACAGAACGGATATCCAGAGAACCTGCTTCATCGCGCCTCCTCCGTTCCAGGTTCGCGTTTCAGAAAGCTGATCCACTGTGCCGGGCCGTTCAGGAACTCGGCGTAAGCATTGCCCAGCCGGCGCGCCACGAATTTTTCCGTGTCAGTTTTCAGCAACGCCACCGCGAGAGTTCGTTCTTCGTTCGAGAGATCTGTGGCCGACGCAGCTTCGCAGATTTTCAGATCAGCCGACTTGCAGGTTTCATAGATGTTGATCGCGACCTCGCCACTGATATTCCGCTCCCTGGTGAAATGCAGAAGGTCGCGAAAGCCCTGATCCTGCGCGCGCCTGAACTGCGCAAACCGAGTCGGGCCGAGCAATCCATTGACTTCGGCCTCGAAGGCAATCCGCTTTTCGATCTGCTGCTTTTCCGAAAGTGCGCGGGGTGAAAGAAATTCCTCGGCGAAGACAGCCTTGAACCGACGTGAGATCCGGACGAACTCGCGCAGATCGTTCCCGAAAATCTCAACGCCATCCCAACAGATATTCTCTGCTGCAAGAAATCCACCCGCCTGAACCCGAAGCTCCAGTTCTTCACGTTCGTAAGGGCTCAGGAGCTGCGTCAGGTCGCGCATCAGCCCGTCGTAAAGCGTTTGCAGTTCCGCGCGATCCTCATCGGTCAGCAGCCAGCCCGCGGCTTCCTTCAAGGCGCGGCCGCGTTCCAGATACGTGGCGGAGATCGACATGACCTTCACCACCTTTTCCTCCGGCAGAAATCCAAGCAGCAACGCGATCATCGAATCCTGATGCCAGAGTTCGTTTGCGCTGTTGTCCCATTCGTAACCGATCAACTCGCGGATCAACGCCCGTTTCTCCACATCCAGTGCCGCACGCGCCAGAATGTGGTCGCGCGCATCGGCATTCCGACGTGACGCGTTGTGCCATGGACGCGCTGTGTTTTGCCGCGGCATTTTCGCTGCATAAAGCTGCTCCACGTCAGCAACAATGATGTCGCGAATGGTTTTCTCCGGGCAGCCGATCGCCTGAAGATTTGAAATGTATTCGCGGTAATCAGGCGATTCGATGGAACTCCAGTGAAACGTTTGTGGCGCGGCAACCGGCGAACTCGATTTCACGGGCTGAACCGTCAGGTCTGAGACTTCACCAGCCAGAGCACTGTCAGCAGCGTGCGAATTCTAAATGGGGAGCTGCGCTGAATTGGCAACCTTCCACAGAATCAAGGCGAGCCCGATGTTTCCGAGCGCGGAGAACGCGGTAAACAAACCGGTTTTCATACGCTCAACGAATGTCGGTGCGCTGCTGCGGTTGCGGATGATCATTCGCCTGAGGTGACGCGGCTTGGCCGGCATCCATCGCCTTCTCCTGCTCGCGCGCAATCATGCGCTCAATCTTCGCGTTGTGAATCTCCTGACGGCGCCTGGCTTTGGCCTGACGAAACAATTCATACGACGTCCAGTCCAGATTCGCCCGCGCCCGCAGCTCGCCGCCGAACTCTTCCCAGAACTGGCCGATTTCCCGATGGCGAAAATCCTCGATGATTCGATCCTTCACCTCAGCGAAAGCCAGGCGCCGCGCAGGTCGTAAATCGGTCAGCAAAATAATGTGGAAACCGTCCGACGTCTCCACCACATCACTGATTTCCCCAATGCGTTTCATCGCAAATGCAGCGTCACCGAACGAATCGTCGCCGGGCCCTCGAATGATGCCGCGTCCCGAGAAGCCACGGTCGCCGCCGCGATCGCGGCTGAGTTCGTCGTCCGAAAACTGTCTTGCAAGCGCAGCGAATGACTCGCCGGCATTGAGACGATTCAAAATTCGATTCGCCTTTTCACGGACTTTGTTTTTGGCCGATTCCGAAGCGTCCGGCGGAACGCGCACCAGGATGTGGCTGACGCGGCGCTTCTCCTCCTGATCGAACTCGCCGGGATACTCATTGTACATTGCGAGCGCTTCGGCCTCGGTCAGAGACTTTTTGTTCTCAGCATGGATCGCGTAGAGTTTCTCCACGCCGATAGTATGCCATCGCAGTTTTTCTCTCACCGCGGCCATATTCTTCCCCTCCGCGGCGATCCCCTGCTCTGCCTGCTCGACGGATTGTCCTTTTCTCGCCGCTCGCGCCTTGAGTTCGGAATCGATTTCCTCTTCGGTGATTTCGATCTGATCCGTCTTCAACTGCTGCGCAATCAGCTTGCGTTCGATCAGGGCTTCGAGCACGTCGCGACGAAGTATGTCGCGCGTGATTGCCCGGCTGGATTCCTCGAAGATCAA
Source organism: uncultured Verrucomicrobia subdivision 3 bacterium (assembly GCA_937890005.1). Classification (GTDB taxonomy): domain Bacteria; phylum Verrucomicrobiota; class Verrucomicrobiia; order Limisphaerales; family DASXHY01; genus DASXHY01. The sequence goes on from CALBZA010000003.1 coordinate 64,211, forward strand.
ACCCTTCGCGGCGTCACGGGCTTTGCTGGCATCGATCCATCGATTCGCCTCCGCCTCCACATCACGGTGAAGAATCGGTTCGCCATTCACATAAACGGCAACGTGCCGGCGTTCGTCTGGAACGTGGCGGCAGGCAGTGAGACCACAGGCAACGATGAGACAAAGACTCAGGATGCGACGGTTCATGGTTGTAATTGATTGGGGAAAAGCAGCCGTCCCGACACCGGAACGGCTGCGCGTTCACGTTGGGTTACGATGCGCTTCGATCCGAACGATCAGAATCCCCAGGCCGACATGCTGGTGAAGGTGACCTGAGCGCTGGCTGGTCCGGGCGAACCGGAGGAACCTTCCATCTGGAGATTGGCGATGATCCACCAATCCTTGCCGACGAAATTGTTTCCGGTGTGTGTCGCGCTCCAGGCGTTGTTGATGTAGAGCCAGACCCAGGCGTGGTTGGTGCCGTCGTTCTTGGCCTGGATGTGGGTCTTGTACATCGTGTTGTTCGAGTTGCGGGTGTAGTTCTCCCAGCCGCCGTCGTAGGTGTTCTGCCACACCGTTCCGCTGCCCTTCCATTCGGCGATGTCCACTTCACCCGTCCAGCCGCCTAGCGTGGTGATCCAGAACGCAGGCCAGGTTCCCTTCGCGGTCGGCGCTGAAACATACGCCTGCGCGCCGATCGCCTTGTTCGATCGCAGCTTGAGCGTGTTGCTCTCATAGATCACCCCGGAGCGATACTTCTTTCCGTTCAATCCCGGTTGCGACGCGGTGATGCGATAGCCGCCGGGAACCGACGCCACCGCCGACGTGACCATGTAAACGTTTCCATTGTGCGTCGAGGATCCCCACGGATACTGGCCATTGTTCACCCAGCCCGCCTGAGACACGCTCAAGCCTGCTGTTGCCAGGACCACCGCTGCGACCGCCATTTTGGTTGTGTTGTGCATAGGTATGTTCGCTCCCTGTAGTTGTGTTGTGTTGGTTGGGGTTGGGTTGGGTTCAAAGTGATGAAGAGGCGCGGACTGGATGGAGCACATGCGTGCTCCCGCTAAGTTCGCCCGAATTGAAATGAATTCCGCAAATGACCGCCGGACGATTCTGCATAAGCAATCTTTCCGAGCAACCGCGGGGGACCGAAGTGGGTCAGTCCGGTGAGTGGTGCAAGGTTTCTATCACACGCCGCTAATGCGCGCCTATTCCCCAATCGGGTGTTTTTTCCCTGCCCAATCAGGCGAGCCAGTTCCGGCGAATCTCGCACACCACAAACACAACTCAAAGCTTGCGACGCTGGCGCATCACGTTTACGAACGGGCGGTGATTGCGCACTACACACTGGGAAGCCTCACGCTGCTCGGAATTTCACTGCTGCTCTGGCAGTGGATCGCCGCGCGACGCTTTCCACTGCATCAACGGATCGGAACCGCTCCGCAACCGATGCCCGCAGTCACGTTGCTGAAGCCGCTCAAGGGCGCCGATGCGTTTACGGAAAACTGCCTTCGCAGCTGGTTCACACAGGAGTATTCCGGACCGGTTCAAATTCTTTTCGGTGTCGCATCGGCATCCGATCCGGTTTGCGAAGTGGTCCGGGCCCTGATGAAACAGTTCCCACAGCAAGATGCGGAACTCATCGTTGTGGAGGAACTGATCGGGCCAAACGCAAAAGTTTCGAAACTCGTGGAACTCGAAAAACGGGCGAAACACGGGATCATCGTTGTGAGTGACGCCGACGTTCGCGTGCCTTCGGATTTCCTGCAAAATGCTGTCGCTCCGCTCGCGAACGAAAGCGTTGGCCTGGTGAACTGTTTCTATCGGCTGCAGAATCCGCAGACACTCGCGATGCGATGGGAAGCCGTCGCCATCAATGCAGATTTCTGGAGCCAGGTGCTTCAGTCGAAGTCACTCAAGCCGCTCGATTTCGCGCTTGGCGCCGTCATGCTGACGCGACGTTCTGAGCTGGATGCGATCGGAGGATTTCGCACGCTCGCCGATTGCCTTGCGGATGACTACCAGTTGGGCAACCGCATCGCGCGAAACAATCGAAGCATCGTTCTCTGTCCTGTCGTGGTGGAATGCTGGGATCCGCCGATGAGCTGGGCGGCTGTTTGGAAACATCAACTGCGCTGGGCCCGGACGATTCGCGTCAGCCAGCCTGTTCCCTACTTCTTCAGCGTTCTCAGCAATTCACTGATCTGGCCGCTGCTTTGGGCGATGGTTTCGCCGTCGAAATGGTCGCTGGCAGCGTTGGTCCTTTGCGCAACGATCCGGATTTTCGCGGCGGCGGATCTTCAATGGCAACTGACCCGTTCGACAAACCATCTGTTCTTTGCCTGGATGGCTCCGTTGAAAGATCTCCTGCAGTTTGGAATCTGGCTCTGTGCTTTTCTGGGAAACACGATTGAATGGCGCGGACGACGTTTCAAACTCAGGCCGGATGGAACGCTTTCGCCGAATCCGACCTGACCATCAGAACGAACTGGAAATCTGAATTCCCGTTCCGAATGTTCCGGGATCGCGACCGTGCTTCGGAATTGCTGCGGCTGGTCTGCCGACACAGCCGCGCTCCATGCAATAGGTTTCGAAATCCAGAACTTCGAGCCACTCAAATTTTGAGGTGGTCCCAGGCTGCGTTCGCCCCGCAATTGACAGTGACACGATTGCGGGTGCCTGCTAGAAAACGCGTCATGGCTTCCAAATTGACCATCGGTTTTCTCGGTGCCGGCAAAATGGCCACGGCCCTTGCCAAAGGATTTCTTCAGGCCGGACTCGTCACTCCCGCACAGATCATCGCCAGCGATTCCAGTGAGGCTGCCGCGGCAACATTTGGAAAAGCAGTCGGAACAAAAACCACGGCATACAATCCCGACGTGATGGCGTTCGCGAATGTCATCTTCCTCGCAGTGAAACCGGACCAGGTGATTCCGGTGCTTTCGGAAATCCGCGAACATTTCACGGAGAAACATCTGCTGATCTCGATTGCCGCCGGCGTAAGCATAGCCAAATTGGAAGCGGCGCTCGAACCGGGAGCACGCGTCGTCCGAGTGATGCCGAACACCCCGGCGCTCGTCGGCGCTTCCGCCAGCGCATTTGCCTCGGGCAAATCGGCATCGCGCGCGGACACGGAATTGACGGAAAAACTGCTTTCGTCCGTGGGAGTGGCTTTCCATGTGAAGGAGTCTCTGCTTGATGCCGTCACCGGCCTGAGCGGAAGCGGACCGGCCTATGCGTATCTTTTCATCGAGGCCATGAGCGACGGCGGCGTTGCGGCGGGACTGCCGCGTGACGTTGCCACACGTTTGGCGGCACAGACGGTTCTGGGCGCGGCAAAGATGGTTCTGGAAACGGGAATGCATCCCGGAACGTTGAAAGACATGGTGACCAGTCCCGGCGGCACAACCATTGAAGGCGTGCATGAGCTGGAGAAAGGTTCGCTTCGCGGCACGGTGATGAGTGCGGTGCGCGCTGCATCCGACAAAGCAAAGCGGTTGGGACAAAGTTGATACCGATTCATCCATGAGCATTCCACCCCCGTCTCCAAAGCAGGCGCGAATCATCTGGCTGGCAATCACCGGGCTGGCACTCGCAACGCTGGTGGCGCTTATCGTGGGCCTGGTGTGGGGACTTGGGCGCGTTGTGCAAATCCTTTCACCGGTGCTCTGGCCGCTGGCGGTTGCCGGCGTGCTGGCGTATCTGCTCGATCCGGTGGTGGACTGGCTTGAGACGAAGGGACTCCCAAGAACCCGCGCCATCCTCTGCGTCTTCGCGCTCGCAACGGTGATCATCGGGGGAATCTTTGCCAGTGTCATTCCGCAGATTGTGATGCAGACGCGCGAGTTCGCGGCGCGAGTTCCGGATTACACACAACGCCTGGAGCAGCAAATCGAACGATGGGTCGAAAATCCGCCGCCGCTGCTTCAAAAATATTTGAAGTCGCGGGGAGATCATCAACCATCGGCGCCTCCTTCTACCGATGGAGACACCAATGCGGTCGAGATCGCCATGACCAATCCGCCTGCGATTTCAGAACCGCCCACGAACAACAACAGCGGCACGAATGCGCCCCCCCTTCTTGGCGGAGCGCTCGACAAGCAGACGATTCAATCCGCCACGTCCCTTCTGCCCCAGGCGGGCAAGTGGCTGCTGGGCGGTGTGTCGCGCGTCGCGGGGTGGTTTGGCGTGCTGGCCGGACTCGCGCTCATCCCGATCTACACGTTTTACCTGCTCCTCGAAAAAAAGGGCATTTCCTCCAGCTGGACAAAATACCTGCCGCTCTCCGATTCAAAGCTGAAGGATGAAGCGGTGTTCATCATCAAATCGATCAATGAATACTTGATCGCGTTTTTCCGCGGACAGGTCCTTGTGGCGATCTGCGATGCGATTCTGTACACAATCGGATTCCTGATCATCGGTTTGCCCTACGCAGTACTGCTCGGCTTTGCGGCCGTGTTCCTCACATTGATTCCGTTTCTCGGCGCCATAGCGCTTTGCCTGATGGCACTGATCATCGCGCTCGTTCAATACGGTGACTGGTTGCATCCCATCTACGTGCTGGCTGTTTTCGGAGTGGTGCAGGCGCTGGAAGGATTTGTGATCTCTCCGAAGATCATGGGTGACCGTGTCGGGCTGCATCCGCTGACGATCATCATCGCCGTGATGGCAGGAACAACGCTGCTCGGCGGTCTTCTGGGTGGAATTCTCGCGATTCCGCTGACAGCGGTGCTGCGAGTTCTGATGGGTCGTTACATCTGGAAACGCCGGCGCGAAAGCTGAACGCGTTTTCCGACGAAACGGCACCGCAATAAAATCATTACGGCAATGAATCGCTCGAGCATCACGCAGCCGACTGCTTCGTGAGCAACTGGCGAACATCCACCGCTTCCATCCCAGCCGCCCGAATGGCTTGCAATCCCAGATCGGTGTCTTCATAAGCCCGGCAGAATCGCGGCTCCACACCGATGCGGCGCGCTGCTTCAAGGAAGATGTCAGGTGCGGGCTTTTGATTCACCACGCATTCGCTTGTCACGATTGCGTTGAACAGGTGCCGGATTCCAAGATGTTCGAGAACCTGCGGAATGATCTGGCGCGTTCCGCCCGACGCCACGGCCATCGGAATTTTTCCGAAATTCTCCCGTGCCACATCGACGACCACATGGATCGGTTTCACCTGCGCCATGAGCGGCAGATACACTTCCTCCTTTTCGTGCGCGGCCTTGATGTTGTCGAGCGTCACGCCCTGTTCCTCCGCGAGCATTTTGAAGATGTCGCGCGAAGGCACACCGCCGAGTGAATAGAAGCGGTCTTCCGGGAAGTGAAGCTTGTAACGGGCGGAAACGATCTGCCAGGCGCGCCAGTGCAGCGGCATTGTGTCGGCGAGCGTTCCGTCGCAGTCGAAAATGAGTCCTTTGATTTGAGTCATAAACAGTCGGGGCGGGGAAAAATCACAATTGAAGCGCGGCCAGCTTCTGTTCGAGATCCTTCGCAATCAATGGATCGATCATCGGATCGAGATCGCCTTCGATGAAGTTGGCCAGATTGTAAAGCGTCAGCTCGATGCGGTGATCGGTGACACGGTTTTGCGGAAAATTGTACGTTCGAATCTTTTCACTGCGTTCGCCGGTGCCGACCTGCTCCTTGCGTTGCGCGGCATACTTGGCGTTTTCCTCAGCGATCTTTCGTTCAAGCAGGCGCGAGCGCAGCACAGTCATGGCTTTCGCCCGGTTCTTGATCTGTGAACGTTCATCGGCACAGCGGACGATGAGGCCGGAAGGTTTGTGCTGAATCTGGACGGCGGAGTCGGTTGTGTTGACGCCCTGGCCGCCCTTGCCCGACGCGCGACAAACACTGATCTCCAAATCCTCAGGTTTGATTTCGATATCGACTTCCTGGGCCTCGGGCAGCACGGCAACCGTGCAGGTGCTCGTGTGAATGCGTCCTTGCGCTTCCGTGGCCGGAACGCGTTGCACACGGTGAACGCCGCTCTCGTATTTGAGCCGCTTGTAAACATCCGTACCGTTCACCTGGAAAACGATTTCCTTGAAACCACCGAGATCAGAAGGACTGGAATCCATGCTCTCAATCTTCCATCCGCGAGCTTCGGCATACCGGGTGTACATCCGGTAAAGGTCCGCGGCGAACAACGCCGACTCCTGCCCGCCGGCACCGGCGCGAATTTCGAAAATCGTATTGCGCGAGTCGGTTGGGTCGGGCGGAAGGATTCCCTTTTGAAGTTCGAGCGTGAGACGCTTTTCTTCTGCTTCGAGCCGGGCAACTTCCTCCTTCGCCATCTGCGCGAGCTCGGAATCGTCGGGTTCGGTATTCAGCAAACTGCGATTCTCCGCGAGATCCGCGATGACTTTCCGAAACGCCTGACCGACCGTCACCAACTCTTTCAGGCTGGAATATTCCCTGGAAAGCTCCTGGGCTCGGTGCGGATTGTTGAAAACATTCGGATCGCTCAACGCCGCTTCCACTTCAGCAAAGCGGCGCGAGAAACGATCGATGTGCGGGAGCAGATCCATGAGTGGTGTTTGGATGGGGCGTGAAACGTGATGCGTGATGCGTGAAGGCGTGAAGAGTGATTTACGTGAGCGGTGGAGGAATCACACTGCGCGCTTCACGCGGCGCGTTCGGGCTTGAAAAAGAAACACCGCCCGCGACTCCGATAGATCGGCGTGGCGGGCGGTGTTGTGGCAAAAGCTATTTCTTCTTTTTCTTCGCAGCGAACGCTTCCTGCGCGGCGGCCGTCTTGGCGGCGCGCTGCTGGAATTTATCGACGCGTCCGGCCGTATCCACGAACTTCTGCTGGCCGGTATAGAACGGATGGCAATTGTTGCAGATACCGACAATGACGGTCGGCTTGGTGGAGCGGGTCTTGATCACGTTGCCGCATGCGCAACGGATTTCCGCGTCCACATACTTCGGATGAATGTCTGCTTTCATATTAAAAGGCCGCAAAACTTATCACCTGCGCCCGGGATGACAAGCGTGAAATTCGCTCCTTAACGTTGTTGCGCGAACTCTGTGCATCGGTTGACGGACCACCCTGCCACCATTAGCCTGCTTTCGACTCATGATTGCACCGATCGCAAGCAACAAATCCGCAGCCGCCCCCAGTTTCCGCGTCAGTGACGAACGCCTGATCAAGGTGACGGAAGACGCCGCCCGCCGGGTGAGCACGCTTCTGCAGAAACAGGGAAGGCCCGCCGGCGTGCTGCGTGTGTCGGTGGTGGGCGGCGGCTGCTCGGGGCTTCAATATAAGATGGATCTTCAGGACGCTCCCGCGAATCGGGATTTTCTCGTCGAAAGCGGCGGCATCAAAGTGGTGGTTGATCCCAAGAGCGCCCTTTACGTCACCGGCAGCGAACTGGATTTCGTGGACGGCCTGCAGGGTGGATTCAAGGTGAAGAATCCCAACGCCGCCACCAGCTGTTCCTGCGGCGAAAGTTTCAGCGCCTGAAAACGCTTCCATGACCGACTACTTCGCACTGCTGGGACAGGAAAGGCGACCATGGCTCGATTCCGAATCCTTGAAGACGAAGTTTCTGGAACTTTCAGGTGAAGCGCATCCGGATCGCGTGCATCGCCTGAGCGAGGCCGAGCGAAGCGTCGCGCAACAACGCTATGTCGAACTGAACGCCGCCTTCAATTGCCTCCGGAATCCGAAGGATCGTCTTCGTCACCTGCTGCAACTTGAAACGGGCGCTGTCCCTCAGGACATCAAACAGGTTCCAGCTGAATTGATCGACGACTTCATGAAGGTCGGTCAGTTGTGCCGCGAAACCGATTCTCTGCTGGTCGAAAAGGAACGCAGTTCCTCGCCGCTGTTGAAGGTTCAATTGTTCCAGCGTTCGCAGGACGCCACCGACCGCATCCAGCTGGTGCTTCAACAGCTCAAAGCTCGGCGCGAATCGCTTGTTGAACAGCTTCGTGCCCTCGACGCTCAGTGGGTGAATGCGAAAGGGACGTCGCAGCCAGACATTTTGCAGTCCCTTGAAAGCATCGTGCACCTGTTCGGGTTCTACGACCGGTGGATCGCGCAGCTTCAGGAACGCATCGCCCGGCTCTCATTTTAGCTGACTCACATTGAGACAGCCGCAGGCCTGAATCGGGACACCGAATTCAAATTATTAGGAAAACAGGAGCGAAGCAGCGGAGTCTTTGGAGGAACCGCGAGACGGTTTGGCCGTAATGCAACGGTTTTCCGCGAGGAATCTCGAGGTTTTATGAAAAATCCGCGGGCCGACAGAAATTGCGCGTTTAGATCCACCTTCACTGGCATACAACCGGCTATTCGTTCCCTGTCTTCTGAATTGGGTTTGGTTCCCGGCGGTTTGCGCAAGCAGGCCGCCGGTCTTCTTTTGACGTGACTTCCGCTCTCTCCCCGGTGAAATACACCCAACCCAGATACCATGTCGGACTTGACCATGATCGCACCTCTGACGACGTCTGAAATTTTTTTCCGGCTTTTGGCCGCGACGGTTGCGGGCGCATTGATCGGCATTGAACGGGAAACCCACGGGCGTCCAGCCGGGTTGCGCACAACACTTCTTGCGTGTGTCGCTTCCGCATTGGCAATGATTGTGTCCGAAACCCTGTTCATCGAAAGCGGCACTGGAACCAGCACGTGGCGTCCTGATCCGGCGCGTCTGGGAGCGGGAGTTCTGACCGGAATTGGATTTCTCGGTGCGGGAACCATCCTGCGGCACGACAACGTGGTTCGCGGCGTGACGACTGCAGCCTGCCTTTGGTTCGCCACAGTGCTGGGAGTTGCCTTTGGAAGCGGACTTTATATTCCGGGCGCCATCGGGTTCGGAATCGCAATCGGAAGTCTGCTCCTCCTGCCCAAACTGGAAAAACACATTGCCAGCGACCGCTATTCCACTCTGACAATCGTGGCCAGCATCGATTCGATCACGGAACAATCGTTACGCTCGCATCTCAAGAAATTCGGACTCAAGCCCAGACGGATGAAGCTCCGTTACAATCTGGAGTCGCAGATCGTCACTCTTTCAGTCGAAGTCAAATCCAAGCAGATACACGCTGCCGACATGCCGACCCAGCTGATTGACGAACTTCGGACCTCCGACGGAATCCGCGAAATCCGCTGGACGTGATTATTCCGGCCGGAACGCCACCACACCGAGCGGCGGCAACGTCATCAACGCGGAATACGACTGGTTGTGCCAGTTGACGTCCTCCGAAATCACCCCGCCCAGGTTTCCCACATTTCCGCCGCCATAAATCCCGGCATCGCTGTTCAACACCTCGAGCCATTTGCCGGGGCGCGGCAAACCAACGCGATATTTGTATCTCGGAACCGGTGTGAGATTCAGCACAACGATCACTTCGCTGGTTCGATCGGCATTCTGACGCACGAAGGAAAGCACACTGTTTTCCGTGTCTGAGCAATCCACCCAGTAGAATCCGCTGAGATCGAAGTCGCCCTGCCAGAGGCCAGGTTCGCTCTGATACAGCCGATTGAGGTCTGCAATCATTCGCTGCAGTCCCGCATGATACGGCCCTGCGTTCAGAAGCCACCAATCGATTTCCCCGTTCGCATTCCATTCCCGGCTCTGGCCGATTTCGCCGCCCATGAACAACAGTTTCTTTCCAGGGAAAAGCCACTGATAGGCGAGCAGCATTCGAAGATTTGCAAAACGCTGCCAGTCGTCTCCCGGCATCCGCCCCAGCAACGAACGTTTCCCATGAACCACTTCGTCGTGCGAGAGCGGCAGCACGAAGTTTTCGTTATGGTGATACAACATCGCGAACGTGAGATCGTTCTGATGATACTTCCGGAACACCGGATCGCGCGCGAAGTAATTCAACGTGTCGTGCATCCAGCCCATGTTCCACTTGAACGAAAATCCAAGCCCGCCGAGATAAGGCGGCCGTGTCACCTGCGGCCACGCCGTCGATTCCTCGGCAATCGTCACCACGCCGGGAAACTCGACGTGCGTGATGTGATTGAACTTCCGAAGAAAATCGATCGCCTCCAGATTCTCGCGTCCGCCGTATTGGTTCGGAATCCATTCCCCTTGCTTGCGCGAATAATCGAGGTAAAGCATCGACGCGACGGCATCCACGCGCAGACCATCGACGTGAAACTGGTCACACCAGAACAGCGCGTTCGCCATGAGGAAATTGCTGACTTCATGCCGGCCGAAGTTGAAGATCAATGTTCCCCAATCCTGATGCGCTCCCTTGCGCGGATCCTCGTGCTCGTAGAGGGCACTTCCATCGAAACGCGCCAGCGCCCAGTCATCGCGCGGAAAATGCGCAGGCACCCAATCGACGATCACCCCGATGCCGGCGTTGTGGAGCGCATTGACCAGGAACTTGAAATCTTCGGGTGTTCCATAACGGCTGGTCGGCGCATAAAAGCCGGTCACCTGATAACCCCAGGAGGGATAAAACGCATGTTCCGCGATGGGCAGAAATTCAACGTGCGTGAAACCCATCTGCTTCACGTAGTCCACGAGCGGTCCGGCCAGTTCCCGATACCCGAACGATTCGCTCGAGGTTTTTTTTCGCCAGGAACCGAGATGCACCTCGTAGATGCTGATGGGCGAGCGCAACGGATCACGCTGCTTTCGCTGCGTCAGCCAGGCTTCGTCACTCCACTCGAACTTTCGATTGTTCCACACGATCGCTGCGTTCTTCGGAGCGATTTCGAAAAAGAAGCCGTAGGGATCGGTTTTCAGGACGTTTTGCCCGTGAAGATTCCTGATCTCGAACTTGTAATGCGCGCCTTCACCAACACCCGGAATGAAAATTTCCCAAACGCCTGAAGGCCCTAGCGATCGCATTGGATGGCAGCGTCCGTCCCAATGATTGAAATCGCCAACAACGCTCACGCGCTGCGCATTGGGCGCCCAGACGGCAAAACTCGTTCCGTGAACGCCATCGATCGTGCGCAGCTGAGCGCCGAGCTTTTCGTAAATGCGGCGTTCGTCACCTTTGCCAAACAGGTAAAGATCGGACTCGCTCAGCGTAGGAAGAAACGAATACGGATCGCGCGTGCGCCTCTGATTCTTCTGCGAGTCCGTAATGACCAGGTCGTAGGCGTAAACTTCCTTTGCCGCCCGGGTGACGCCTTCGAACACTCCCGCCCCGTGAACCCGTTCCAGCTTGAAAGCCGGCTTGTTCTTCTCGTGCGTCGGTTGAACCTCGATCTTCGTCGCGCCCGGCACAAACGCGCGCACCACCAGCCCGGAACCATCACCCAGCGGATGCATTCCCAGCAACTGATGCGGGGAACGATGATTCACCTCAACCAGACTTCTCAGCTCGTCTTGGGTCAATACCATGCGCCGAAATGTAGCAGAGCCTTTCCAAACCGATACCCGAAAAGAACCCTAATGAAAAATGCGGCGCACCTGTTCGGCGGTTACTTCGAGATCTCCCTCCGTCCAGATGACATAATCCGCGAGGCTCATCTTCTTCTCCACGGGCCATTGAGCGGCGATGCGGCGGGCAATCTCTTCCTTTTTCCAGCCACGATTCAACAACCGTTGTTCCTGTGTTTCGCGCGAGCAACACACGCAAAGAATCCGGTCAAAATCCGCTGCGAGATTTGCCTCGAACAGGAGAGGCACAAGAACGATGGCATTGGAAACATTTTGTCGCCTCCAAATATCAAGTTGATCCCGCCATCGTTGGCGTATCAATGGATGAAGTATGCGTTCCAACCGCAACCGGGCTTCGCTATCGGCGAACACGATCGAACCCAACTTGTGGCGATCCAATTCTCCGGAAGGGGATATAATCTCCTCCCCGAATGCCGTTCGGATTACCTCCAGGGCAGGTTGCCCCGGAACGACCAGTTCACGTGCGAGTTGATCGGTGTCGATCACCAGAAATCCCAATTCTCCCAGAAGATTTCCAACCGTGGTCTTCCCCATGCCAACTCCGCCGGTAATTCCTGTTGCCATCATAGGTCCCATTGCTCGAAGTAATCACAAATAAAAAAGGCTTGCCACTCCTGCGAGCGGCAAGCCTTTGGGAAAGGCATCCTTCAAGGGGCCGGTTGTATGACCACTCTGCCGCTCTGATTCGAGTTAAGGAAGTAACCCGAGCCGAAGCCATGCTTTTGCAGCACCACTCCGTTAAAGTTGATCGGCTTGCGAGAGTCCGGAACCGGCATGCGACCTTTGAACGTCCCCTGCGCCTTGTTGAAGGAGAAGGTGACCTTGTTCGGGCCAATGACCGTAATCTTGTTCTTTCCTGAGATCAGCACATTTGCATTCAGATTGGATGTCAATCCGGCCCCAGTCAGCTCCACGAGAGCGTCTGGGAACAATGTGTTCAACGACAACGACGGATTGAAACGGGAACCGAATGCGTTAGCCGTATGATTGAATCCATCGGAATAGAGTGCCGATCCGGATGGCGCTTTGATCCAGTTATAAGTACCGGCCACGTCGCCTCCGGCATCAGCGAATGATTGCCAACTGATCAGATGGCCCTGCCCCTTGTTCAGGCCGACAAACAACGGCCAGTAACCTTCCCCGGATATCGTTGTTGACTGGCTGATCTTGGTGCCGTCTGCGAGCGAACCTGCCAGCTTGACATTGCCTCGGGCATCGACCGTGACTGTTCCGAATCCATCCCCGCCCGGAAGGAAGATGTTCGTCACGTCACCAGAACCCGGGAATACGATTGTATATCGTCCTGCATGAGGAGCCTTATTCACTTTCCCATCAAAAATCACCCGGTTTGCGTCAATGACACCGGTCCAATCCCCGTTGCCAATTGTGCCATAAATTTTGTCGGCGCCGGCCTGAATTTCCATATACAGACCTGCCCGGCCGATGCTGCGGGCATCATAGCCACCTTCATCCAACTGACCGGACAGAGAGTACTTGCCCGAAGCGAGCTGAACGAAACCTGAATACTTTCCGCTCTTGGTGGTGGTGATGGTGATCGAACCGGCGCGATCAAGCTCGAGGCTGTTGGTTTCATCCATGAACAGCCCGGTGTAGGTCGCCGCCTGCGGCGCAAAACTGAACACCGCTATCAGATTGAGCCCTTCTTCCATTGTGAAGGTCAGCTCAGGGGACGTGCTTTCAATCGAGCCGAACCAACCCAGGAATTTGGCTCCAGGTCCCGGCTGGGCAGTGATCGTATTCGTCGTGCCAACAATCAACAACTGGCCGTCCGCGAACGGATTGACCGTGCCGTTTCCATAGACTTCAAGCGAAAGAGCGCGTCGTTGGAAGTCAGTCGAAGGATCGATTCCGCGATTGCTCCAGCTCTGAGCCAGGCCTGAATTGACCACGACAGACTCGCCATCGATGGTAACCATTGTCGAACTGTTCGGTCCGGCGAAGCCCGGCACCCAGCGCAAACGTCCGCCAAACTGGCCATCCAGGAACTCTTCAGCTGTCTGCGGAACTCCGTCCACGTCGGGCGGATTGAAGGAAAGATCCGCTCGGGCATAGTAGATGGTCAAATTCGGCTCAATAATGAGCTGGCTTGCATAGTCTTCGAGCTGGGAAAGATCAAGAAGGTCAACATACATCGCGTTGTTGACGCCTGTTCCACGGAACACGAAACGAGGGCTGGACGGATTAAGGTGGTTGGTCGTGTTCAGCGTAAGAATTCCAATCGCGGCATTGTCAACGAAACCGCCGGGTGATGCGCCGCGATCCACTCCGGACCATCGATGAATCGGACGCGGGAACGGAATATTGGGAGCAACGCTCTGGAACCATGTTCCAAGAAGATCTCCGGTTGTCGGCTTCACCCATAGATTAAATCCATTCAGCGTCTCCAACTGATTTGGATAGTCCGCTCCAAGATCAGAGAGATGATTTGAAACCCAGAGATTGAGACCGGCGAACGAATACAACCCATACAAAGCGAGCTGCAGATTCCTGGATTTGATCGTCGTGTCACCTTCCGAGAGACTGGCGCCACCTCCAAGCCAGCCCGAACCACCCTGCATTGTCAGAACTCCCGCATATGCTTGAATGGTTCCCTCATTCGCAAAATAGCTGCTGTCGAAATGAACGCTGCTGCTCAAAACGGATCCACGATTCACCCATGTGCTGTATGCGCCACCCCCGTCATCTCCGAAATGGGCTTCGCCCGGAACATATAGATCGCCGTTATTCGTGAAGAATGCCAGCTGGGGTGCGTTGGTCCGGAACCATGATCCGAGAGCCAGTCCGGGGATAGTGCCGGACTCGGTCAATGTTAGATTCAGATCCCCGTTCAACGTAAGGCTACGCGCCGTCGTGAAAAATTTGCGGGTCACGGTCGCATTGTCATCCATGATCACGTTCGGATTGCGCATCGTGAGCTCATGAACCGACACCGGAACATTGGTTCCCAGATTTCGCCCGTCCACCATGAGAGTGTGATAAAGCACAAACAGTTCGTTTGTGAGAATCGAGCGTTCGGCAACGAGATTTGTTAAAACGACCTCGTTCGTGCCGACTATGTTGGTAATGGTGACAGCTCCATTGGTAAGAACATAGCTGTCCAGAATGAGGAACGATGAACTCTGCCATACCGCACTCCAGGCCGTTACTGTTCCACGGAGGCGCTGAACGTAATCCTTGCTCAGATTGCGGAACAACAGCGTGCTGTTGGTGGATGACACATCAAAGGTAAGGCTTTCGCAATCGATCACCGTGTTGGTGTTCAGGATCAAATGCGGGGTCTTGATGGAAAGGTAACCAGCCGCCCTTATGCGCGTATCTGAGAGGTTGAGTCGGTCCGCTGTAATAGTGATCCGTCCGGTGCGATTCGTCTCTGACGCAAACGGAGAATTAATCTCTCGCTCCACAATGTTATCCACGAATGCCGAGTAAGCGGCGTAACTTCCGTTTCCGGCCGCAGAGTTGGTGACGTTGTCATTGAGGACAGTCCCAGTGGAATCAAAAAAGGCAAACCGAGGATCACGCAATCCCACGGTGGTGAAGAAGTTGGCAGCCGGTGGATCGCTGATAGTCGTTGTCGGAATATTGAGAAGCCCCTGCGTATTGGTTCCAGACCCTGTGACACTGTTGGTGTCGGCACCTCGCGAGCGGCTGACGATGAAGTTCACGGGACGCGAGCTGCCCGTTTGAGGAGGACGAGTCGCTCCAAGCACATTGGCCAACAGCCCACGCTCCTCGAAAGGCGCAAGCGTATCCTGAACGATGATCGCTTCAAATTCGTCCATGGCTGTTGCCGCATTTGGCACTGCAGTGGCAATTGAAACCTGAAATGCCTGGGCACCATTCACCGCCCGATTTCCCGGATTGCCAATGCCGTGAGAAACCGTAAATCCAGGAGGCCCCTGTACAAACACGGCTCCTTTGATCGTGTTGGTATAAAAGCGAATTTGCCGCGTGGACATTGTGACCGCAGCCGGATCAAAGATGTTCCCTTCAATAATCGTATTGGTAATGACCGCTATATTGGTCGTAAAAAGGTTGGTTGCGAACAGGTTCGTAAACGAAAATTCGTTCGTAAACAACGCCACTATGTTCGTAACCGCTCCAAGTGCCACCTCGAAAGTTCCAGAGATAAAGTTCGTGGTGAACACTGAGTTGGTCTCGTAATAATATCTCGGCACAATCACGAAGTTCGTCTGCGGAACCTCCCGCGTGCTGACCGGGGTAAAGAAAGCGGGGTCGAAATTTACAATGAAATTAGTGACCGTCATTGATCCGAGAGTCTGTGGATCACCGGCAATGTAAAAACCGGCGTGAGGATTATTGAGTCTGAACGACGGAACTACGGAAGCTCCAACGGTTGGTGCGCTCAAAGATGTGGCCTCAGCGCCGTTCCAAAGAGCCGCAGAATTCATACGTGCAGCGGGAGGATTCGGCGCGAAATCGCCAGTGACGGCAGCACGATCTTCGATCGCCACGTCAGGAGAAAACACCCCCTGGTCAATTGAGTTCGCGCTTCCCACACTCTCAATAGGCAATACCTGAAGGGCGCTTCGCGAGGCATCCACATTTCCTCCCCATATGTCCATCCAGCCATTCGCTCCAACAATCAAGGATGCTCGGGCACCTGGATTTCCGGTATATTCCGATCCGCCCCCGGTCACAATATTTGTCGCCCAAATGCGAAGAAGGCTGCTGCCCAGCATAGAACGTGGGAGAAGGGAGGGGGGGGGAGGATCTTCGGCTTCAACTGCCGCGAGCTCACCATTGTAAAAAGATGAAGCCCATCGCCGGTTTCCCGATGTCAAAGGATTGTAAGCGAACGAAAATCCACCTCGACCAATGATCAACCCTGAATAGGGAGCATTTCCCTCATTGGTGTAATTCAATGTCCCGAAGGTTTCAAAAGGTGTCGCCGTCGAAATGCTTATGATCCCGCGATTCACGAAGTTTCCAACCTCCTGCGGAATTTGAAGGGGGGACGAGACCACTGAATTATTGACGTAGGTCGGCAACGGAGCGGCACCAGCCAGATTCGTTACGGCAGTGCAAACACCGAGGAAAAGAAGAAAAACTCGAATCATAACTTTACCGGATTAAGGAATGGTCGTTAACACGCCACCATAGATTACCTGCTCCAACTCCTCGATTGGGTAGCTGTTTCCGTTAATGTCAGGGGGGTAAATGAAAGGAGTATTGGTTGATCCGTCAAACGAAGCCCAAAGGAAAAATGGAGACCCGCTTGATTCGTCCATCGAAAACGAATTTCCCGAATACTGATTGATAAAAGAAGGACCAACTTTGTTGAATGTAATGACCACCGGTGGGACGATTGTTCCCGGGCCTCCAGAAATCGTCACTTCACCTGAACCACCAGGAGAATTCGTTGCTGCATTGTTGATCCAGCCGGTTGTATCTGTGCGGAAGAGCAAACTACGGTTCTGGTCAGAAGCCGCAAAGACGATGTCAGGAAGCTCCAAAGGCCGGGCAATCCCTTGCTTGATCTGGCGATTGTTCAAGATATAAACATCGGTTCCCCGGTTGGTCCGAGCGGTGAAGCCGCCATACCCCCCCGAATCAAACTTAAGCTCCTGAAACACAATTTTGTCGATTCCAGGTCGCAATGCGGAATCAACCAATGTATTGGTCCCAGAGACGGGAGCCCATGCACCGCCACCAACCGACCCGAGCGTTCCAGGTGGAAGTGTTTCAATATTCTTGTTGTTCTTGGAGTAAAGGTATCTCAACCCGCCCACATCGTCTCGACTCAGCCCAACAAAGAAATCTCCATAGATTTGACTTTTGTGAAAACTATACTTGGAAAAACTTGCCGCAACAGCTGTCGGGCGGGGGCTAAGTGGATCAACGGAGTAGTCAACCGCATCTGCGAAATCCACGTCGAAATCGGGAACCGGATCGAGAACAATGTAGCTATACATCGTTCCATTGATATGACGAGACGGTAACGCAGTGGCCGGATCAAAATTTCGCATGATCACCTGGTACGAGAAGCCGTCCGGTTGAAGCGCAACCTTGTCCCGAAGCGCCCAGACGTAATCATAAGGATTCCCAAGACCCAACTCCTCTATTACGGCCGCCATGGCTTTGGATTTAAGGTCATAGAGGAAAAGCGATTGAGCCCTCAAATTACGGCGGCGAGGATCCATCGGATACTCATTCAGATTTGCGCTCATCTTTGAAAAACTCGGCAGCGCATTGAAGACATTCATTCCCTTGCGAATTTCATCCATTCCCTTCTTGCCAAAGTAGTTTACGAAGGAAGGATCGAAACCGTATGTGATCACCTTTACGTTCCATCGGTACTCTTCTCCAAGGTTCATTGGGCCACCAATCTCATCCCCGGCGTCCTCTGTTTCGATCTGGTAACCGATAGCATCTGTTTGCCAGCTTTCGAAGGGGCCGTGCAGAGAAAACGACCAGGCACTGTTGGCAAGTGTCAGCAGAGCCGCGAATGACAGTCCGAATACGAATCGCATAATCAGAGACCAGAAGATTGAAGGTAAACTTGAGCGAAAATGTCGAAGTTGACTGAAATCGGGAATCCAGACGACCCCGTCAATGAACTCCAGACTGAAATATATCCAGCGTCGCCATTGGAGGCCACGGCCGGATGAATTTGAGGCCCAAGTGTCGTGGAATTCAATTTCAGCTCTCCGCCTTGGAAAGCGCCCGAACTGCTCAACAGTTGCCCGTATATTCCTTCATAAGAACCGTCCTGCCCCAGACTTGTCCAAACCACCATGCAGTTCGAACCGGCCGTTGCCGCTCTGGGAGCGAATTGATCGCCGTAGGAATTTGAATTAACCCTGAAGGCATTAGGCGCAGTGTGGGAGCTGGAGTAAACCAAGGCTGGCGGCAAATGCCGTCCGTAAACATCCCATCCATTCGCCGAACGAGTCCGTGCTTTAACTCCCGAAGACGAGGCAAGACTCAAAATGTCATCACGCTGACTCCAGAAGACAGCAAATCCGCCATCCGCAAAACTGACCACAGCGGGATTAGCGCACGCATTGCTCGTCGTTTGGCTGACACGAAACTCACCTGCTGCCGGCAATCCGGTGCTATAAAAATGGCGCGCATAAACATCAATGCTTGAGGCTGAGCTTTGCAGTTCCGAAGTCCAGGCAACCACAAATCCATCGTCAGGGAGAGCTGCGACATCAGGCTGACGCTGATTCAAGACGGTGTGCTCATTGACTCGAAAAGGCTTTCCGATCTTTTTGCCCGCCGGGCTGAACAACTGGGCGAAAACGCCGTCCATGCTTCCATCAAGATCAAAAGCAGACCAGACAACAACCACGCCACCGTTCGACAATACGGCGACGGATGGATCGCGTTCATTGCTCTTGGGAGAGTTTCCGACACGAATGTCACTCTTCATCGGTTTTCCCAACGCGCTGAAAAAGCGGGCGAACACCTGGCTCGCCGCCTTCTTACCGAGTCCAGCCTGCTGCCACACCACAACAGCAGAACCGTCAGGAAATGTCGCGATGCGAGGACGTGACTGATCTCCTGTCGCTTTGGACTTATAGGCGCTGCTCAAAACAAACGGATTTCCGATCGGTTGGAACTGGGAATCAATTTGAATGCCTTTGATCCGCATACCCAGGGGAGTTACGGAGTTATCCTCCCACACCATAAAACCACCTTCAGGAGACCCAGCCACAGCGGGGTTGCTCTGATCTCCGGGAAGCCCTCCAGCAACGCGAACTTCTCCATTGACTGGTGTCAGTTCTGCAGCAACCGATACGAGCAAACCTGTCAGAATCGCAAGCGAACCAACGATCGATTTTCCTATCTTCAGTCGGCGGATATTACTCCTTCCTTCGAATTCTTTTCTTTTCATCTTCAAGAGATATGTTCGGAGTTGCCGGGTTGCACGGCTGGCATCACTGAGCTGCTACCTGAGACGGGATGGCCTCTTGAGCAAACGGAAGATCCTCGTCGTTGTGCACCCGATTTCCCGCCGGATCAATGATGGTTGGCGTGACAAAGATCACGAGATTCTTCTTCTGGGTCTGGTTGGATTCGCTGCGGAACAACCGGCCGAGGAACGGAAGATCGCCAAGCACCGGGACCTTGTCCTTCGTGCGAATCATGTTGTCGGAGATCAAACCACCCAGCACGACAGTCTGACCATCCCAAACGATGGCAGACGTGGTGACCTGACGCACACGGAAACGTGGAAGCGCAACCGGCGTCGTGAGGGTCGGAGCCGCACCAGCACCACCGATGCCTTGAGTCTGAATGGCGAACTGGCCCGGATCGTCGTAGCCGACGAACTCGGTCACAGTCGGAATCAGCGTCATCTGAATCGTGTAGCCATCAGCTGAGACATACGGAATCACGTCAAGAGTCGGTCCCAACGGGATCGGAGTTGGAATTGGCGTAATCGACTGAAATCCTGGCGTGGACACCACACCCGTGCCGCCGGCAGCAACACCGCCACCGCCACCCGTGTCAGTCTGAACCTGAATTGCCGTAACGATGAAGCGCAAGTCAATCACCTGAATCTGAGCCTGACGTCCGCTCAGGGTCGTCACATGGCCTTCAGTCAAAACGTCGGCACCATCGCGCTGTTCCAGCGCTCGAAGTACAACCCGGAACTGAGGCTCGGTCAGGATGCCCGTCAATGTTCCGATAGCGGGCGCGGAATTCCGAATTCCACTGGTTATGAGTTGATCGGTCGCGCTGACGGGGATCGCGGTTCCTCCATCCACACTTCCTGGAAATTCTCCACTGGGATTGGCCGTGGACGGGCTTCCGGCGTATGTCGGCGCACTCCCACCCGACGCTCCGATGGACTTTCCGCCCACAAGGAAGTTACCAAGATACCAGTCGAAACCAAGCGCCTTGCTGTCGTTCTGGGTGACTTCGACAAATTTGGATTTCACGTTGATCTGCGGCGGCGCGATGTTCAGCGTCTGAATCGCCGCTTCGATCACGTCCAACTCCTGTGAGGTCGCACGAACCATCAAGGTTCCTTCGCGGTCGTTCCAGAAAACGTTCTTCCCATTCTGCGGGCTGAGATCCACGCCCACCGAGGCGAAGAAATTGATGACCGCTGTTTGAACCGCAGAAGTCAAATTGGTGCGGGAAACGAAGGACAATCCGCTGCCAGAATCGTTATTGCCGCCCTGATTGCCACCACCACCAGTCGTGCCACCGGTCACGGCCACACGTGGAATCGTCATGACGCCGCCATTCTGACCATTCTGACCACCACCGCCGAAGCCGCCACCACCGCCACCGCCAAAGCCGCCACCACCGCCGAAGCCACCGCCGCCACCGACGCCGCCGCCACCGCCAGTGGTCGTCGTCGGAACGAGGGTGCTGAAGTCGAGGCCGCCAACGCTTTCAAGACCTTGATAGAATGTATTCGGATCCACTTTGAAAGTGCGGATGTGGAGTTGCGGTGTCTCGGGACCTTTCAACGAGAAAACAACCGCATAGTCCGTCAGCGAATATTTGATGGGCTGATCCGCCACAGTCACGATCGCTTCAAGGACGTCCGCAAGACGAACATCCGTGAGCGGAGGATTAATGCGAATGGACACCGCATTGATGTCAACGACTTCAGGCTCGGCCTGAACAGGAGTGATCGGAAGTCCGGTGACAGGATCGAACGTCTGAATCGGTTGCGGGGCAACAAATCCAGTACGCGGATCTACTCCTCCAGCAATCCCTCCACCGCCAGGAACTGCAGTTACAGGCGTCATGGAGACAGTCTCCGGATTGGGATTGATCAGGAAGTTGATGCCACGCTTCAACGGATCGCGCTTTTTAACTTCATCAGACAGATTGCGGATTACTTCGCTGAGCGGCAGGGAATCGTAGGCGACCGTATCGATGCGAATGCGATCCAGTTTGCTCATGATGGCCTGGCGGCTCGAGCTGGTATTGATCAAATTTGTCTTCGCCATCGGATTCGGGCTGGGAAGACGATCTCGCTTCACCGGGTCGGTCCACGCATCCTGCACCTCAATGATTTTGCGACCGGCATCAAGCGTACGGCGTTCGGAAATCTGTTTGAACTTCGCCTGGTAAACCAGATTGATGTAATAGTTGGCGGCTTCGCTGTTCGGATTGATCTTGAGAGCCTGCTTCAATTCCGCCTCGGCTTCATCGAACTTCCCGGATTCGTAGAAGAGCTTGCCGTTCTGAATGTGCGTGGATGCTTCCAGTTTTTCGGCCTTGATGGTGGCCACCTGGGCTTGCACTTCGGGGCTCGGCTGGAGGTGTTCAGTTTGCGCGAGAAGCTTGTCGTTGGAGGCCTTGAGCGCCATCGCAGCCTGATCATTCGGGTTGACGCGCAAGGCCTCATTGATGTGAACGCGTGCATCCCGGTAATCGTAACGTCGCTGAGCGGCGCGCGCGAGTTCGAGGCGGACCTCCGTCAGACCCACGACCGTCTGCCGCGCCTCGGCTTCGACACCGGCGCCGATGCTTTCGACCAGTCGCCACGCGTCGCCGTACAGCTTCGCCGAGGTTGGAAGATCCCTTCGCTGCTGTGCAGCCCGCGCCTGTTCCAGCTTGGAACGGAGTTCAATCCGTGCCGCCTGGCGTCGAACGCTTTCTTCAACAGCCGGATTTCCTGTCGGCGCGGTCTGTGCAGGGAGGCTTGTAGCCGTCACAAGCAGGAGGGAAACACAAAGAGGAGTGATGACTGCTTTGATCATGAGTTCGGGTTACGTTCTGAGAATAACGCCGCTGAGTTCACGGGGTGGCGTTAGACTTGATGGTCCATTTCTTCTGGTTCGACTTCGCCGACAATACAACTTCGTTCTCTGCGATAGCAACGATATTGTACTGTTCTCCGGCTATGGTAATCACATCGCCAACGCGGCGGTTCGGATAGGTTCTATTTTCAGGTGTGAAACGAAGATCGGCCGTGTAGCCATCAATCCGGCGAAATGGATTTTCCTTCGATATGTTCACGACCTGTTCCGCATCGACGAGTTCAACAACCGCCACGGACGCGTCGCCTTCGCCAGTGACATCGCGAAGCACGAACGCCTGTTTGTTCTCGCCGTATTCCTTCTTGTCACCTTTTGAAACGTAATGCGGACGCGCGCCGCGGAAACTTGCCCGTGTGGCTGCCTGCTGTTCAATGATGAAACCGTAGCGGGTCCCGGAGTCAGAAACATTCACGGACTCAAGCCGCATGGTGAAATACAATGGCGTGGTCTTCAAAATTTCGATCTTGTCCACGGTCGAACCGGGTGGGTTTCGAATAATCTGACCGTTCTGAGCTTTTTGCCATCGAACCGGATTGAAGATCTTGTGCGTGTTGTCGGAGAAGTTGAGGACAACAGGAGCTTCGCCGCGTTTCGCGAGTGTCTCAGCTCCCGAGAGATCCACCTCCGCCAAGGGCTTGACCGGACGGTTGATGATTCGAGTGCGCCGCTCCTCCTGCTTCTGCCTCTCGCTGGCAACCATCAGGACCAAAAATACGGCAACCGCCGCAAGGCCGACCAACACAAGGCCCAGCAAAACCTTCTCGTAGTTTTTCTTGATGAATTGCATTTAGTTTCTAGGCAGCAACCTGACCACGTTGAGGATGAGCGTCACTTTCAACGGCTTTTCATCGAGAATCGTCTGAAGTCCGCCGCGTGAAACAGGAGCCGGTTGTGGCTGAGGCGTTGTCACTCGCCCATCCACGTAAGCTCCGGGCTGAGTCTGATACCCGCCATAGCCGGGCGCCGCGCCGTAACCTGGTGCAGCACCATAACCAGGTGCAGCGCCATAAGGATTGTTCGGATCAAATCCTCCCGCTCCGCTCAACGGCTCAACATTCACCGATTTGACAATCACTCCGTGCGGACTCGAAGCAAAACCGGCGAGGGCTCCGGCAAGTTCGGCACTGAACGATTGGAACACCACTTCGTAGGGCACCAGCACTGCCAGTTCGTTCGTAACCGATATGTGTGAAGGATCGAGATAATCGGTCTGTGGCCCGTTCTGGTCATCAACTGAAACGCGTTCGCGCCGGATGGCATCAAGCGAATTCACCTTCGCCTGGAAAAGAATTCCGCAAATCATCCGGATATCGCCCAATTGATGCGAAAGAGGTTGCAGGCTGCCCGGGGCGAAGTTCGGAAGATTGCGCTGCGCCTGAAAAGAAAAGTCATAACGAGGAGGCAGAGTCACACCCCCGAGACTCGCGCCCTTCTGAAGCTGA
>CALBZA010000004.1 GCA_937890005.1 uncultured Verrucomicrobia subdivision 3 bacterium
ACGCTCGGCCGCCTTCCCGAACCCGAATCAACCCACAGATTCTGCTGACGAGGCGCATTTTTGAACCGCGTTTTTCGGTCGCGCGGAAGCAGATGCACCGGTACGGCAGGATGACCAACCTCATTTCAACAGCGCAAATGGCAGGAAAAAACCGATGAAAATGACCATCCATCCGCCGAGAACAGGCTAATTTGGACAGCAGTGAATTGCTCTGTTCATCTGGTCTTTACTTTTAAGCCCTCGCGACCGGCATTGACAAAGATCGGTTGGTTGTAGGCAAAATGTGCCTCCGAAATCCTTCACGTATGATGCTTAAACCCGCCCTCTCCGCAGAGGTGACATTTGATCCCATATCTTGGTTTTCAGAGCATTTTAGCAGGTGTGTTATAGGACTGATCGCAGTTTGGGCTGTGTTTGTTTTGGAACCTCGACTTGTTGCTCAAACTGCTGACTATCATATCACGGGTGAACTGACGATCACCGGGTTTGACAGCCGCGGCGAACCGACTCAAATCCGCAAGCGATTGATCACTGTTGACGTCAAAGCATGTCGATGGCGAATTGTTATTCACCCGCAGGGATCTTCGGTTCGAAATGACTTTTTTGGCAAGCTCTCCGCCGCGCCGAACGGAGAAAAAGGTCAGCAATCTCATTTTCCGCCACCTGCGACGAATAATAATATGACACTCACGGAAGATGCGGAGCATGAAATAATCTATGCATATGATGGTGCCACCATGTATCGCTTGGGAGACATCAAGGAAGCGTTCCGAGTTAAGAACTCAGCTAACGACGGCATGGCAGCTCTCGCTTTTGGTGCATTCCCCGAGAGTCGGGATTTGAGCGGCGTACAGCCAGTGTGGCTTGCTTACGCGTCCGTATGTTCTTTCGACGATAACAGGCAAGGAGAGACTCGGATCATCTCCAGTACGCCTGTGGTAGCACCTTATGCCATTACACCGACGTGGTTGAAAACAGAATGGAAATGGACCGAATCTTCTAATTTTCTGGAGTCAGTTCGGTATTATACTGATAAGGCTTGGAGCGCTTTAGAAATTAAACCGGCTCCTGTACCCTTCAACAAAGGTTATGTGCTAGCGGAATTCAATTCTTGCGCGATGTCTAATATCAACGGCACGGTGATTCCGAGCGGCTTTGATTTTGACGAGTTCGCGCTGGTTCCGCTGAATAGGTCCCGAACCAACTCTTCCTTTAAACGGATTAAGGTATCCACTGCCTCCTTCCGAGTCTCGTCAGCGGAATCCCCCAGCCTAATCACCGACTTTATTCCTCTGATAACCAATCGTGTCTATGTTGATGATCACAGGTTTCTGACAAGCGGAGTAAACAGCGTTACCTACCTCGTTTCGACTCATGAATGGCTACCGGTTTCAAACAAAACTGTCTTACAGGCATTGTATGTCGCTCAACGCGCTACGGAGCCGCGTCCCATGCCTCTCAAGGGACAAAATGCACTAGGGTCGCACATTGTGGTTATTCGCGTTCTCCTGGCGTCATTTTTGTTGCTGCCTTTGATCTACCTTCTGTTCCGGTTAATGAAAAACGCATCAAAAACAAACAAACCAAAACCTCAAACATGAAAAAGCTCTGCCAAATAACAATGTTGTTGCTAGTGATTTCTTGTAGTCTGGCATTCACAGCGAGTGTTTTTGCAGCTTGCTTTGGCAAGCAATTCCAAACCACCACCATCGTCCCAAGCACTTGTGGCACAACATTTGGCTACTGTCAACCGGGCAATTGTACCTACTATATCTACAGTGCCAATTGCTACTGGTGCGGGATGGCGAGCACGGAGGCACCACCCACAGGAATCCGCTTGGTTGATGAACAACCCGCCTCAATCACGGTTTATAAAACCACTGGCACTTGTGAACCAGATTGGATCGGATGCGATGATTGCGACTATACTTCGGCCGTTACCGTAGTAGATCCCACGGGTGCTGCCTGTTACGTTTGCAACTGGACCAGTGACGGATGTTAACCCTTTGAAGTCGACTTTAGGATAAAATATTTTGGCTTGCGCTTTGAACCGCTGGCGACCGATGGCACCACCACCATGCTGGAAAAGGCCGGGTTAAAAGTGCAGCGCATCTTCAAACTTCAGGAGCGGAGTTTGGGGTCGCTTCTATTCATTTTTCATTTGCCGGCCCGCCCGTTTTATGAGTTTACACAGTCAAAGTCCTGCTTCTGGATATCCTTTGTCTCCGATTTGTTCTGTGGAATCTGGCGCCGTTTTCAACCCTTACAAGAATTTTTTAACCGCTTTTTTCGACTGTAAGGGCCAGATGCACACGATCTGCGGTGGTAATGCCGTACCGACATCAAAGCTTATCAATTCTCAGCAGTCTCGCCATGCGCTGCCCCTCTACCGGTCTTTCATACCCACCAAATGAAAATAGATAGACCTGATCCCGAATCACCTTGTCCGGAGCATCGCCGACAAGGCGGGTGAATTAACCTTGCAGGCAATTCAAACCGTTTCTGTTAATTCCGGGACAATTCGTTTCGGAAGAGGAGAAGGGGAGAAGAGCGGGCTTACAGCCATCTCCCTTCGCGACCTTCGCGGCCTTCGCGTGAGGTTTTCAGACTAGTCCGCCTTTTCCCAAACCATCGGTCCACGGATGTTCAGCGCCCAGTAGATGCCGCCGAGGATGTGTGTCTGGAAAGCCTTGCTGGTTTCCACCGGGTTCTTCCGATCTCTGATGTTCGGATCGACATCCCAGATGTCTTCGCGATGACCGAGTGACGTGTAGAAAACTTTTCCTTTGCCGAACTCGCGCGTCCAGGAAACCGGATATCGTCCCGGCGTTTTGTTGTTCGGATGCTTGTCGAGGTAGAGCAATTCCGTCACGCGGGATGCGTCGTAGTTTCTGAACAAATAAATTTCTTCCAATGCAATTGGCCACAGGTTTCCGAGATGGGCCGTCGCCGGATGCCCGGTGTCCTGCACGCAACATTCAACTCCAACCTGTGGGCCGTGTCGCAGGAAGTGACCACCGATCATCTGTATGTATTCCGGCCATCTCGGAAATGTATCCGTTGCGGAATGCATGCCGATGAACGCTTTTCCCGACTCCAGCCATTTCAGAAAACCTTCCTTGTCCGGAATCGGCAGGTCGCCGGTCGTGTTGGCGAAGATCACGCCGTCGTAATTCTTCAGTGACTCAGGGCCGAGCTTCTCAAGCGCTTTCGCGAGCTTTGCATCCCACTGTGCTTTGGCTTCGCGAAATGCGGCCTGAGCTTCTTCATTGGCATTCCTCGGCGCCGTTGGGGCGCCTTCCGGCTGCTGCACAAAGTCGAGCGTGAAAGCGCCGGTCTTTTCCGCAAGCTCCTTCAACACCTTCTCAGCGGTCGGAATGGAGCTATGACGAAATCCCGCGGTGGTGGTCACGACCAGCAGCTTCTTCGGCGCGTCTGCCGCTGACACTGCGAGGCCGGAAAGCAGCAATGCACCCGTGCAAAGCGAAAGGAGTTTCTTTTTCATAAAGGTTGCCTGTTAAAACTGTGTGAGCTCAAACGTTGTCAGTCCTGTGGCGGCGTCAGTTTTCGAACCCAGATGTTCCGAAAACGCATCGGGTTTCCATGATCCTGCAGGGAAATCGGCCCGGTCGGAGGATGCGGCGTGTACCTTCCGACCTGCTTCCATGCCGTCGGTCCGCGATAGGCCTGATGATTCTGCACCAGCACACCGTTCAAAAACGCCGTCATGTACGCCGGCGACTCAACGCTGCCGTCCTCTTTGAACCGCGGCGCTGTGAAGACAATGTCGTACGTCTGCCACTCACCCGGCGGGCGGCTTGCATTCACCAGCGGTGGATGCTGCCCATACATCGCTCCAATGGTGCCGTCCGCGTAGGTGAGATTTTCGTAACAGTCGAGAATCTGAAGCTCGTAAAGGCCCATGAGAAAAACGCCGCTGTTGCCGCGCCCCTGGCCGTTGCCTCTTGGAGGCGGAGTGGCGAACTCCAAATGAAGTTGAACATCGCCAAACTCCTCCCGCGTGAAGATGTCGCCCTTGCCCGCAATAAACACACCTTCGTCAACCTTCCACGTGGCATCCCTGCCATCCTTGTGCTGCCACTTGGAAAGATCCTTTCCATCGAACAGAACGATGGCATCGGCGGGTGGCTGTCCCGGCCTTTCGGGCGTGCTGAAGGTGCCCGGTTTCACCACGACCGGCTGCGGCCGGTTCGGATCATGCACATGCCATTTCGTGCCGGGAATCACCGGTGTGTTGGTGAATCCATCCGTGTTGATTCGCACGGGCGGAACCGTCTGCGCCAGCGCCGAAATGGCCGACGCCACCAAAACCACAATTGCCGTTCTCTTCATAAACTTTGATTAGAACCGTCGTTCAGCCTTAAATGGCCTTCAGTTCAACACGATTCCGAAGTTTCCGAAATCCGTGTTTCATCTGTGTCCCTCTGTGGCTCAATCGACGAACTTCGTCCACTTGGAATTCGACTTCGCCGACTTCACCGCCGTTTCGATGAACGCCATCCCATAGACGCCGTCATCGATGTCCGGAAAGTCGTGCGACCCTTTCTTGCCTTCAATCTTCGCACGAATCGCGGCGATCGCCTCCAGATAGATGTTCGCAAACGCTTCGATGAACGCCTCGGGATGTCCGAAGGGCAGTCGCGTGAACTTCTTTGCCACGTCCGAAACGTAACCATTGCCGCGGCGGATGATCCGTGCCGGTTCGCCCTTGGGCGTGAACTTCAGTTCGTTCGGATGTTCCTGCTGCCAGAACAACGCGCCCTGCGATCCATAAACGCGAATGTTGAGATTGTTCTCCTCGCCGCAGGATATCTGCGAGCAGTGCAGCACGCCCCTGGCGCCGCCCTTGTAACGGATCAGCATGTTGGCGTCGTCCTCCAGCTTGCGCCCCGGGATGAACGTCGTGAACTCGGCGCAAAGCGAATCGATCTTCAGCCCGGTGATGTAGCGCGCCAGATTTTCTGCGTGCGTTCCGATGTCACCCACGCAGCAGCTCGCTCCGGCTTTCTTTGGATCAGACCGCCAGGCAGCCTGTTTCTGTCCCTCAGCTTCAATCTTGTCCAGCAGCCAGCCCTGCGGATATTCCACAACGATCTTGAGCACCTCGCCGATTTTGCCGGAGCGCACGAGTTCGCGGGCCTCCTTCACCATTGGGTAACCGGTGTAATTGTGCGTCAGCGCAAAGACCTTTCCTGATTTGCGGACGACTTCGCGCAACGCCTTTGCCTCCTTGAGGCTCACCGTCATCGGCTTGTCGCAAACGACATGAATGCCCGCCTTCAGGAACGCGGTCGCCACCGGTGCATGAAGAAAGTTCGGCGTGACGATCGAAACGAAATCGATGCGTTCGTCCTCCGGCAGCGCAGCTTCGGCTTTGGCCATCTCTTCGTAACTGCGGTAAACGCGTTTCGGGTTGAGGAACAACTGTTCGCCGGTCAACGCGGAATTTTTTGGATCGGACGAAAACGCGCCCGCCACCAGTTCCACCTGGCCGTCGAGATTCGCAGCCATCCGATGCACCGCTCCAATGAAGGCGTTCTGTCCGCCACCGACCATTCCATAACGAAGTTTGCGTTTCATAAAATTCTTTCCATCCACGGATGAAACACCGATTGAACACAGTCCAGTCGGAGATGCTCTCAGCCGATCGGCTTCAGTTATCTGTGTTCAATCTGTGGCTGATTATTTCTTCTTCGAAAACGCCGCGTCGAACGCAGCCTGATTGGGTGTGAAATCGAGTTTGCGCACGAACGCGCAGCTTTCGGTCGCGCCATGCACGCGATCCATCCGGCCGTCTTCCCACTCGACCGACAGCGGCCCGCGGTATCCGATGTCGTTCAACGCCACAATGATTTCCTCGAAGTTGATGTCGCCGTGTCCCAGCGAACGGAAATCCCAGTAGCGGCGCGGATCAGTGAAATCGGTGTGACCGCCGAACACGCCCACCGAGCCGTCGCCATGCCCCCACCAGACATCCTTCATGTGCGCGTGATAAATGCGGTCACTGAATTCACGAATGAACTTCACGTAATTGACGCCTTGATAACCGAGATGCGACGGATCGTAATTGAACCCGAACCGCTTGTGGTTCTTCACCGCTTCCAGCGCGCGCCGGGCGGAGGCGATGTCGAATGCGATTTCCGTTGGATGCACTTCGAGCGCGAAATTGACGTTCTCCTTTTCGAACACATCGAGAATCGGCAGCCAGCGCTTCGCGAAGTCGGCATAACCCTTGTTCAAATATTCCTGGTTCGTCGGCGGGAACGCATACAGCGCATGCCAGATGGAAGAACCGGTGAAACCATTCACGACCGCAGGAAAATCATCGGCATCCTTCCGTCCCGGATTCGCATTGAAAAACTTCCGGGCGGCGCGAGCGGTGGCTTTGACCTTTTCAGCCGCGCGCTGGCGGACACCTTCCGGCTGACCGTCGCCCCACACGTCCGGTGGCAGAATCGCCTGATGCCGCTCGTCGATCAGATCGCAGACCGCCTGTCCGACGAGATGTGTGGAGATGGCGTAACAGGTCAGGCCGTGTTTCTGCAGCAACGCCCATTTTTCGGCCACGTAATTCGGTTCGTTCAATGCGCGATCGACTTCGAAATGATCGCCCCAGCAGGCGAGTTCCACGCCGTCGTAGCCCATCTGTTTCACCTTGGGCGCGAGTTCAGCGAGTGAAAGATCGGCCCATTGGCCCGTGAAGAGTGTGACTGGTCTTGCCATGTTCGGATTGATTGAGTTTCAGTTCAACACGATGTGATGCCTGCGCGGCTGCACTGGTTTCGATCTGAAAGAAAAATGCGAAACCAGTTCATCGGCGTCGAATTCTGCGACCGCAGACTGATGCCGGTCAAGCTCTCGGTCATGTCACATCGTCGCACGTCGCCATGACGATTTAACGGAACTTTGCCGTTGAGTTTAGCGTCTGGCCTCGGGTATTGACAGAGACCAACGACCGAACCTTCTATGAACAACCGTCACGACAAAATTCTCTTCTGGGGCTGTTTTATCGCGCTCATCACCACTTCCTACGCGTTTATCAGCCGCATGATTCTTTCGGGAGGTCAGTTTGCAACTGACTTCGGCCTCGACAAGGTGACCGTGGGCGAATTGCAGGGCGCGGGCATCTGGCCGTTCGGTGTCAGCATCATTCTCTTCAGCCTTTTCATCGACAAGATCGGCTACAAGATTGCGATGATCTTCTCGTTCGTCTGCTACCTGATTTACACCGGCATGGCGATCCTCGCCTACAATGCGATTCAGGGTGTGACGGGCGACGCGTTGATCGCCGCGCAGAAACAGGGTTACCAATTGCTCTATTGGGGAAGCATCATCCTCGCGCTCGGCAACGGAACGGTCGAAGCCTACGTCAATCCGATCGTCGCCACGATGTTCAACAAGGACAAAGCGAAGTGGCTGAACATTCTTCACGCGGGCTGGCCGGCCGGCCTCGTCGGCGGCGGTCTTTGCACCATCTTCATCGCTTCACGCCAGATCACCGACTGGCGCATCACACTCGGTTTGATTCTGATCCCGGCGTTGATCTTCTTCTTCATGCTGATCGGCGTGAAGTTCCCGCGCAACGAACGCGAGCAGGCGGGAATCGGTTACATCGATATGTTGAAGGAGTTCGGCATCATTGGCGCAGCAGTCGGCTTCGGCCTTGTATTCGCCCAGATAGGAGAGGTCTTTAAGCCCGAGATCAATGAATTGTTCAAAGACGAACGCGCCACCTTTTGGGTGGTTTTGGGAATGACGGCTCTGATTGCGATAGGATTTGGCGTTTTAACAAAATCGATCGGCCGCCCGATTCTGATTTTCCTGATCGTCATCATGATGCCGCTCGCGACAACCGAGCTGGGAACCGACGGCTGGATCACGTCGCTGATGGAAGCGCCCATGCAGGCGGCAGGTCACAATCCAGCCTGGGTGCTGGTTTACACTTCTGCCGTAATGATGGTGCTTCGTTTCTCGGCAGGCCCGCTCATTCACAAGATGTCGCCGCTCGGACTGCTCGCCACCTGCTCGGTTCTAGCCATCGCAGGATTGACGGCTCTGTCGAAAACCAACGGTGCCGGCATCGTCGCGATCTTCGCCGCAGCGACACTCTATGGCATCGGCAAGAGCTTCTTCTGGCCGACCATGCTCGGTCTCACGTCAGAGCAATGTCCGAAGGGCGGCGCACTCACGCTGAATGCAATGGGTGGCATCGGAATGCTCGCAGTTGGAATTCTTGGCGCGCCGTTCATCGGCTATCTCCAGGAAACTTCCGCAACGCAGAAACTCGCCGCGGCCAATCCCGAACTGCACCAGAGCGTCACCAAGGACAGCCGTTATCTGCTCGGCAATTATCACGCTGTCGATCCGGTGAAGTTTGAAGCGATCGATGATCCCGCAGCGAAGGAAACCGTCAGCACTGCGGTGACCGAAGGAAAATTTTCAGCGCTCGGCAAAATGGCGTTGTTCCCCGCCTTCATGCTGATCTGTTACGTCGCGCTGATTCTCTACTTCAAATCGAAGGGTGGTTATCGGCCCGTTCAGCTGGTGAGCGCCTCGCCTCAGGGTGAACCGGGCAAGTCCACCGCGGCGGTGCACTGAGAGCACTGTTGCAGAGAACCGGACGCGTCCAGCGCGGGGGTTGCGTCCTTTCGAAAAGTCCTGGAAAAAACCGCAGAGGTGCAGAGACGCAGAGCCACGAAAACAAGGCTTTCTCCGCGCCTCTGCGTCTCCACGGTGAATCTCAATCACATTTGCTCAAGCGTCTGGATGCCGAGTGCGTTGAGCCCTTGCTTGAGGACCTTGGATGTCAGGTCGCACAACGTCAGCCGGCTTTCGCGAACCGCACCTTCGCTCTTCAGCACCGGACAGTTCTCGAAGAAACGCATGAAGTGGCCCGCGAGTTCGTAGAGATAGTTGCAGAGAAAGTTCGGTCGCAAATCTTCGGCAACCGCTTCGAGCGTCAGACCGAAATTCAACAGATGCTTGGCAAGCGCCAGTTCCTCGGGCGCGGAAAGGCTGATGGTGGACGGTTGCTGGCTCATCGAACCCGAGTCCGCGGCCTTTCGGAAAATGCTTCGAATGCGCGCGTACGCATACTGCAGATACGGCGCGGTGTTGCCGTTCAGTGCGAGCATTTTGTCCCAGCTGAACACATAATCGCTCTGGCGATTCGGCAGCAGGTCGGCGTACTTGACCGCGCCAATTCCAACCACGCGCGCGATTTCCTTTTTCTGCGCATCCGACAGATCGGGATTCTTCTCCGAAACAATCTTCAGCGCGCGCTCCTCTGCTTCGTCCAGCAACTCGCCGAGTTTCACGGTGTCGCCGGAACGGGTTTTGAACGGTTTGCCATCCTCGCCCATGATTTTTCCGAATCCGACATGAATGAGTTTCACTTTCTTCGCCGCGTCGGGTTGCCAGCGCGCGAACGTCAGGAACAGCTTTTTGAAATGCGGCGACTGCCGGTCATCGACAACGTAAATGATCTCGTCCGGCGACCATGTTTTGAGGCGGTAATCGATCGTCGCAAGATCCGTGGTCATGTAGTTGAACCCGCCGTCGCTCTTGCGGATCAAAGCCGGATCGGGCACCCACTCGCCGTCGCGATTCACCAGGAATGGATCTTCCTTCGGCGGCAGCGATCCATCGCTGAACACCGCGACCGCGCCTTCGCTTTCGCGCGCGATGCCGCGTTTCTGGAGATCGGCCACGACATCGGCGAGCCACGGGTTGTAAAAACTTTCGCCGAGCGTGTGATCAAACTTCACCCCGAGCCGTCCGTAGATCGCATCGAACTGCACCTGCGAGACGCGAATCATTTCTTTCCAGATCGCGATGTTCTCGGCATCGCCGGCCTGAAGTTTCACCAATTCCTGCTTTGCCTCTTCGAGCCGCGCCGGGTTTGCGTCGCATTCCGCATTGATGACTTTGTAAAGCCGCTCCAGTTCCGCGATCGGATCGGTCTCCAGCGCCTCGCGATTCAAAATCTGTTTCCAGCCCAGGAGTAACTTGCCGAACTGCGTTCCCCAGTCGCCAATGTGGTTGTCGCTGATGACCTCGTGTCCAAGCAGGCGGAAAACGCGCTGGAGCGCGTCGCCAATGCCGGTGGATCGAATGTGTCCGACGTGCATCGGCTTCGCCACGTTCGGCGAACTGAAGTCGATTACCGTGGTTCGTGGCTGGGCGGGTTTGTCGAAGAAAAGATGTTCGCCGCGGACTGCGGATTGCAGCGCTTCCGCGAGCGCATTCTGGGAAAGGCGGAAGTTCAGGAAGCCCGCGCCGGCGATTTCCACCTTTTCGCAAATGTCCGAAAGATCAAGCTTCGCAACGACGTCCGTGGCCAGCTGCCGCGGATTCATCTTCCGCGACTTTGCGAGTGACATCAGCGCGTTCGATTGGTAATCGCCGAACTTCGGATCGCACGGGCGCACCAGCACCGATGAAACATCCGCTTCCGGAAGAACGGCAGCGACCGCCTTCTGCAGTCGGACTTCAATTTGTTTCAGAGGCAACACGGCGGGAAGTTAACCACGGATGAACTCGAATGGACACGGATAAAATTCAAACCGAAAAGCTTCAAGCCAAACACCGCCGACCGCAGCGTTTCATGACGGGCGGCAGGACACAGGACTACTTCTTCCCGTGTTCTTTGATGATCTTCAGCATGG
Source organism: uncultured Verrucomicrobia subdivision 3 bacterium (assembly GCA_937890005.1). Taxonomy (GTDB): domain Bacteria; phylum Verrucomicrobiota; class Verrucomicrobiia; order Limisphaerales; family DASXHY01; genus DASXHY01. Next base: position 10,689 of record CALBZA010000004.1, read on the forward strand.
CTTCCGCGTCGGGCGCCTGTTCGAGGGCCTGCCGGAATTCCGCCTTGTGAAGCAGTTTGGCGATGTTGGCGAGCGTGTGGAGGTGTTTCTGAAACTGTCCCTGTGGAACCAGAAAGAGCATGACCAGGTTGACGGGCTGATTGTCGAGCGCGTCGAAGTTGACGCCTTTGCGCGAGCGGCCGAGAGCGCCGACGACTTCGTAGATCAGGTCGGTCGAGGCGTGCGGGATGCCGATGCCGAAGCCGATGCCCGTGCTCATGGAGGACTCCCGCTTCTTGACGACTGCCGCGATTGCATCGTGGTGCTCAGGCTTGATCTTCCCGGTCGTCACCAGATTGTTGATCAGCTCATCGATCGCCTGCCAGCGGTCCGTTGCCTGCAGGTCAGTGATGATCTGCTCTTTGCTCAAAATATCGCCTAAATCCATAGGGTCGGAAAAAATTCCGCCTTCGCATTTCGCCTGAAGCAAGCAGGCATATCAAGACAGAATTCTTGTACTGCGGGTAAGGAAAACTCCTTACAGTAATTTTCCAATGCGGTGAAACACCAGTCCCGTGCATTCAAACCACCATCCGAGCGCAGTCATCACATCCACCTTTGCCGCCAGCAACGGAATGCCGAACAACAGCACCATCACATTGCCGAGAAAGATCACCACAGCGGAAAAAAGGTATCCCTGGCTGGTGATGTCGCTCTGCCGCGTCTGAAGCACATGCGCTGTGAGCGTGACGTGAAAGGCGTATGCCGCACCGAGCAGCAGATGAAACCACATCAGGTACGGCTGCCAGTTCCAGATCAGATTCCCGATCAAAAAGAACAGAACGACGATTGCGGCGTAGAGCGGGAAGAAATAGGGCGCGAGTGCGATGACGAAGTTGCTCCTGGTGATGACGACGTGTCCGCCGGCTGAAGTCGCCTTGAATTTTTTCACGCGCCCGCCGAACAACCACGCCCAGACCGCATGCGTCAGTTCATGTCCGAACACGTAAATCCACATCGGCTTCGGCAGCAGCAGATAAATGACGATCCAGCACGACGCGCCCGCGAGCATCGGCACCCACGTCCGATCCGCGGATCCGCTTCCGCGAATCACCATCCACAACGCCATCGCCGCCCCGATACAAACCGGCAGCAACACAATGGCGATAATCAATTTGGCCCACTTCGGCACGCGGGGATTAAGGAGAAAGGGAGGCGGTGGGAAAAGGAGAAAGGGATCGAGAACAGACAAGTCTCCTCAGCATTCGCAACTTCGAACGAGAAGCAGACGCAGCGTTGATGATTGAATCCCACGCTGGAATCGTCCATTTTACCGCCCAGCAATCTGAAAACCCTTGGCAACCCCGACCACTATTACGAAACCTGACGTGGAGACCCCGGTTCGAGACCCGCTGATCAGCATCATCCTCGTCTGTTACAAAAGTGCCGGGTGGCTCCCGAAATGCCTCGCATCCATCCAGGCACAGACAATTTTTTCCGAGATTGAGCTGGTGGTCGTCGATAACGCATCCGGCGACGGCACTGAAGAACTGGTGCGAAATCTCACGACCGACTGGCCGAGAACTCAAATCATTCAAACCGGAGCGAACCTTGGATTTTCGGCCAACAACATTGGCGCGAAGGCCGCATCGGGCAAATATTTGTATCTCCTTAATCCCGACACGTGGTTGGAACCGGATTGTCTCGAGCAGTTCGTCAAAACAATGGAGCGGGAAAATGCGGATGCCGCCGGGGGCACCATTCTTGAGTATGAAGACGCAACGCTTCAGGCAAAGGGCAGCCACGGCTTCGACATTTTCGGAAATCCAGTGAGTCCTTCGCGCGGACGCAATCCGGAGCCGCTGTTCTGCATTGCTGGTTTCTTTTTTATCAGGCGGGACTCTTTCGAACGCCTTGGGATGCTGGACGACCGCTATTTCATGTATGGCGAGGAGATGGACCTTTCATGGCGGATTTGGCTCAGCGGAGGAAGACTCGTTTACGCGCCGGATGCGAAATGTCATCATCGAGGCGCCGCCGGAGTCAACCCCGCCGGCGGGGTGAAGGTCATCGAAAATCGCACCAGCACGTTGAAACGTTTTTACGCCAACAGAAACTTCCTCCTGACGATCTCAAAAAACTGCCAGCACATTCTGTTGTTGATGCTGATCCCCTGTGTATCGCTGATCATCATTGAGGGGATTGGAACCCTGGTGCTCACCCGCAGCTGGACAATTACCAGAAAGGGCAGCGTCGCACCTTTCGCTGATTTCTGGCGAATGCGCGGACACGTTCTCGAACAACGCCGCCGAATCCGGCAATTACGACGCCATGGAGACTTTTGGATGCTGCGTTTCTTGCGCTTCGGCTTCGGTCGTTCCCACGAGATAAAGGCCGCCCTAAAGCGAGGTTTTCCGAAATTCAACAACTGATTCAATCTTGCAGCAATCGCCTCCCAAACCTCAAATTCAGCAACGTGATCACATCGATGCGGATTTCTGCAATTCTCCCGATCAATTGCCGATGATATGCCGATGATATTGAGTGTTCGAATCAGCCATTTTTCCGAAGAAAGACGATGAAGATCCTGGTTCTGTCCTCAACTCGAAAGGAACGTGACGGGATTGCCGAATACACACGGCAGGTATTTCGTCCGGAGTTTCAAAAGCCACCGGTGCAAATCGCCGTCGAACCGATCAACGCGGCCGTGATGCTGAAAGCTCCTTTCAAGCGAGCCGATCTGATTCACATTCAACATGAGTTTTTCATGTTCGACCGGCTCGTGGGCGTTTCAGCTCTCTTTTACTATGTTTATCTTTGGTTGCTGTCCTGGGTGCTTCGCTACCGGCTCGTGACAACGATCCACTCAACTTACAACGTGGAAGATCTCGAAGGAGCTTTGCCTCACTTCCGAAAATACAGGTTCCTGTTTCCCCTCGGTCGAGTCTATCTGCGATTTCATCTTTGGCTGATCAGCAAGTTGTCCTGCCGTGTGATCATCCTCAGCAAGATTGGACTGGAGAACCTGGGCCGCATTCTTTCCTCACGCGATATGAAGCAGAAGGTGCGTTATACCCATTTGGGCAATTATGCATCGCACATCACGATGCGGAGGCATGGGTTGCTGGCAAAACACGGAATCGTTTCCCCAGACCGGTTTTTCACACTGTTCGGCTTTGCATTTCCAATCAAAGGCTATGAGTACGCCATTCAAGCACTGGATATTCTCATCAATCAACGAGGTCGGAAAAATGTGAAGCTGGTGATTGTGAGCGGCGAAACGGGAAGTGGAAGCTTCCCGGGCGGTGGACAGGGCGGCACTTACATTGGCTGGCTCAAACAGATGGCGGCGGAACGGAAGATTGCAGACTCAGTCGTATTCACCGGATATCTGGCAAACGACAACCCTTTGCTGGAGGAAATTTTTTCAGAAACCCTGTGCTTTGTTTTCCCGTATCTCGATCGGAATTTTCCCTCCGGCGCCATCTCCACGACGCTTGCGACAGGAAAGCCGATGCTTGTCAGCGACATCCGTTGCTTTCAGGAGTATGAGGGCTTGCCCAACTTCCCCGAAAAGGATGCCGTCAAGCTCGCGGACCGAATGGAACAATTTCTTGATGATCCGGAAGCCCTCGCTCAAGCAGCGGCCATCAGCCGTCTCAATTCCGAAAAGTTCGGAATGGACCGCATCTTTGACCGCCACCTCGACATCTACACAGAGGCACTGGGAAAAAAGACGGAGGCCCTGTCGTGACCGCGGCACGAGATCGACACCTCGCGTTCAGTTTTTGGGCATGCTGATGTCCGTGAAACACCGTGGATGCCCGTCGCGACGCAGCAGGAAGTAGCGGGGCGGCTCGAAATGATTCTCCGCCGTGAATGGTTCCGCAAATTTATCCCCGCATAGATCCCGTCGAACAAAGAACGCGTTGATACCCGAAGTCTCGCATCCCACCAGAGCATATCCCAGTTCATCAGCCAGCTTTTCGTAAGCCTTGAGGCTCGCCCCCATATAAGCCGTGCAGTTGTAGATAAGGTCCGGGCGATATTCCACAGTCCACTCAACCGGCGGAGGAAATTGCGAATTGTATTCGATGATCACGACGCGTGGCCGCAAATGCTTCAAGGCCTTCCAGGCAAAATAGGTATTTCGGTCGATATCGAGCGAAAACAGATCGAACTCGGTTGGAACCTTGAGATCGCTCAAAACGCCCGCAATGTTCTCGGCCGTGACCAGGGATTGCTTCACGACCAGGCGTCCTTCCTTCAGCGGTTGCCAGAAGGTTTTCTGAATTTTGTCGATCGCATCGTTGTCGCCATCCACCCAATAGCCCTTCCAGCCCTGCGCAAGAAAAAAGGTCGTATTGTTCTCCAACCCGTCGCCGACTCCGATTTCGAGAAACGTGCGGTCAGTCGTTCCGATCCGGCGAAAAATTTCCATCAACACCCCGTCTTCGCCATTCTGCGAAAAAACCTGATGTTCGAAACGATGCAGCCGCTTCGGGTCTGCGTAACGCGGTTGCGCGAGCAGTGTTTGGAGATACTGGTTCTGAAGGGTTAATGTCTGGCGATCGATGTTGCCCGGGAGGTTGTAAAACTTCCGAACCGTTTGCTTGAAGTAGCCAAACAGGGAAAACCGGTACGCAAGGCGTTGTAGAAATTTCTTCATCGCAAGCTGGGCCGTTCCGGACAAGGATTCGCACGTTCCACTTCAGGCCGTCCCTCCAACTCCGCCGCAACCATGTCTCGAATGGTTTCTTCGAACGTCCATTCCCTCTTCCATCCGAGTTCGCGTTCCGCCTTGCCGGGATCTCCACACAACCCAAAGGCAGCTTGAGTGGCCGAGATCTGTTCATCGGATTTCATGAATGCCGTTGAGTCCAATCCAGCGGCCTCAAACGCACACCGCACGAGGTCACCAACGCGGTTCTTCCTTCCGGTCGCGAAAACATAGTCACCGCTCTCCTTCGCCTGGAGCGAGCTCCAGAAACCTCGCACGAAATCACGCGCGTCACCCCAGTCCCGTTCGGAAGAAAGATCGCCGAGCTTCAGTTCGCTGGCTCGTCCCTGTTTGATTGCGGCAACAGCCTTTGCGACCCGGCTGCTCAGATAGTTTGTCGGACGAAGCGGCGATTCGTGGTTGTAGAGAATCCCGACGCTTACGAACTGTCCATAGCGCTCACGATGCAGCCGCGCGAAATGATCTGCCGCGAGCTTGGCAATGCCATACGGTGTGACCGGCAGCCGCACGGTGCGCTCGTTTTGCGGAGTTTCAGCTGGAACTCCGAAAACTTCGCAGGAGGAAGCTACAAAAATCTTCGCGTCATCCTTTCCTTCACGCGCAGCTTCGAGCAAGCGCAGTGTTCCCAAAGTAATCGCCGCCAAGCTTTGCTCGGGGACAACGATGCTCTGGCGGGAATCCGTGACACCGGCGAGATGATAGATTTCGTCGGGTCGCGATGACTTCAGAAAGCGAACAAGCGAGAATGGATCCTCCAATGCCCCCGTATGCCACCGGATTGATTCAACGGCGTCAGAACCGAACCGGCGGCGCAAAGCAACTTCCTGGCGCTCGAATGGGGAACGCAGCAATCCGTGAACTTCATACCCGAGATGAAGAAGCCATCTGGCCAGATAAGTTCCGTCCTGGCCTGCGATGCCCGTGATCGCCGCGCGTTTCATATCAACGGCCGACCAGGCGCACCTGTGGCATCGGAAGCACGAACTTGCCTCCCCGGGCAAGGAATTCATGCTCTCTCTTCTTAAACTCCTCGATGAAATGCCACGGCAACGTCAGATAGAAATCGGGCTTTTGCTTTCTGGATTCTTCTTCCGAGATGATGGGAATCTGCGTGCCGATTGTTTTCGAGCCCCACTTGTCAGGATTGCGATCCGCCACAACGGGGAGAAGATCTGGAGTGATGCCGCAAAACTGAAGCGTGGTGTTTCCCTTTGTCGAGGCACCGTAGCCATGAACCAGTTTTTTCTGCGCCCTGGCTTTTTTCAAAAACGCCCGCAGGTCCTTGCGAATCTTCAGGATGTTCCGGCGAAAAACGGCATACGGCAGGTCGGTGTCCAGCGCCATTTCGAACTCACGCAGGCGCAGCTGCTGGACGCGTTCCGCCGCTTCAGCAGATGCCTTGAAACGCTTCGAATGAGCAACAGCGATGCGAAAACTTCCACCGTTGATGTCATTCAAACTCACATCCACGACCTCAAGCCCATGTTCGGCAAAGAGCCGTTCTATCGGCGCCAACGAATAGTACTCGAGATGCTCGTGGCAGATGGTGTCGAAGCTGTTCATTTCCAGCATCGCCGGCAAATAACTCAACTCGAGCACCCAGATTCCGTCCTCATGGAGCGACTCCTTGATATCCCCGACAAACGCATGCGGGTTCTCAAGGTCATAGAACATCGCGATGGACGTGATGATCTTCGGCTTTTGTTTTGGATACGCCGAACGCAAGGCTGCCGCGGAAAAAAAGTCGTTCACCACCTCCAGGCCCGCCGCCCGGGCATGCGCAACAACATTGGAAGGATCGATTCCCAGCTTCTTGAGTCCCTTTGCGCGATATGACTTCAGCAGCGTGCCGTCGTTGCATCCGATATCCAAAACCAGATCGCCTGCCTTCGGCCTGGCCAGTTCCTCAGCCATGTGTGCGATATCGGCGAGGTTATCTCGCATCGTCTGGTTCACGCCGGATCGATACCAATAAGACGCATACAGAACCTTTGGCGGAACGGAATGCCGCATTTGCACGAGCCCACAGGCGTTTTCGTCCAACGCGGGGTCACATCGGACAAGATCCAGCGGAATGCGGCGTTGGACAGGGGGCGTGCTGTCCGGCTTGGCGAAAGCTCCACCAATGAATTGGTCTCCCAAAGAGACAACCGGGGTCAACGCCCGGCTTCCGCAAAGGCGACAGGTTTGTCGTGTGACCAGAATAGGCGAGTAGGCAAGTTTCGGCATGTGAAGAATGAATCAAAAGGTGTTTGAGCGAACAAGGGAATCCGGCAACAACATGTTTGGTTCAACCGAACGATCGACTCAGCTTGTCACCTTCACTCGCCCTTCGCGGTGATCCTTGAGCAGCTGAATATCGGCATCCACCATCAGGCGAACGAGTTGTTTGAATTTTGTTTTTGGTTCCCAGTTGAGCTGCCGTTTGGCCTTGCTGGCATCGCCGACCAGAAGATCGACCTCGGACGGGCGCAGGTAACGCGGATCAAGCTCCACATACTTAGTCCAGTCAAGCCCCACGTAAGAGAACGCTTCGTCCAGAAACTCCCGCACCGAATGGGTCTCACCAGTCGCGATCACATAGTCGTCCGGCTTGTCCTGCTGGAGCATCAACCACATCGCCTCCACATATTCCTTCGCATAACCCCAGTCGCGTTTGGCATCGAGGTTCCCCAAATACAGCTTGTCCTGCAGGCCGGCTTTGATGTGAGCGACGGCGCGCGTGATCTTCCTCGTGACAAACCCCTCGGCACGTCGCGGCGATTCGTGATTGAACAGAATTCCATTCGTCGCATGCAGGCCATACGCCTCCCGGTAATTCACAGTGATCCAGTAAGCAAAAACCTTTGAAACGCCGTAAGGGCTTCGGGGATAAAAAGGCGTGCGCTCTGTCTGAGGAACCTCCTGCACCATGCCGTACATTTCGCTGGAGGACGCTTGATAGAAGCGCGGCCGGAGACCGGTTTCCCGAATGGCTTCAAGGAGCCTGACAACTCCCGTCGCATTTACGTCCGTGCTGTATTCCGGATTGTCAAAACTGACACGGACATGGCTCTGAGCCGCCAGATTGTAGATTTCATCAGGCTGAATGCGGCCCAGCAAACGCAGCAGAGATCCATCGGTCAAATCGCTGTAATGGAGAAACAACCGCGTATCACTTCGCTGCGGATCCGAGTAAATTCCGTCCAACCGGCCCCGATTGAAAGTGCTCGCACGACGAACGATCCCATGAACTTCGTAGCCTTTGCTCAACAGCAATTCGGCCAGATAGGAACCATCCTGACCCGTGATTCCTGTGATCAACGCTTTTCGTGGCATACGGTCCGCGGAGTCTTCATGAAGGCCATTTGTCTGACAAGTGAATTAAGCGCTACGGAACGGCTCGATCATCATTCTGATCGAGCCAGGGAAATCGCCTGCTTCTTTGTGTAGCCGGCTGTTTCCGGCCTAGAAAACACGGCTCAGCGCTTCCTCGACTTTTTCCACGCTCACAGCCTTCATGCACCGAATCAATTCTTCTTTTGATCCCTTGATACCCCTGCCGTCGTATCGATAGAACTCGAGGTTTCGACCGTGCACGGCTGGGTTCTCAATGAGCGTGAATGGATTTGCATACGGCAGGTTCGTTGCGTTGAGCGTCGGCGCCTCGATAACAAACTGATTCGCCACCTGCATCGCGGCTGCAAGGTGCATCAACGCCGTATCAACACTCAGGAATGCATGACAATGTTTCATCAGCGCAGCGGCCTGCCTCAGATTCCGCGTGTTGGCATGGAATGCATAATCACCTCCCGTCTCTTCGATGATTTTATTGATGTCATCGAATTCATCCGGCCCACCAAAGAAAACGGGGACCAAAGCGGGACGAGAGTATTTCAGCCGCCGGAACAATTCCAAATAACACTCAAGCGGCCAGCGCTTGAGCTTCAGATTCTTGGTGCCGCCCGAACCAACATGCACTCCAAGCAATTTCCTGTTCGAAAGCGCCCGCTCAGTCACGAAAGCTTCGGCCCATTCCAGTTCGGCTCCGGACAGAAAGACCTCGGTCCGATGTTCTGAGAATCGAACCTTGCCTCCCACCAGCGCGAGCGCATCGAGATTCTGCTCAACTGTGTGCCGGGTATAATCCTGCTCAAGGATCCGGTTCACGAGACACCGATCAAACCACCTCCAGCAGTCGTAACGATGACTGATCCGCACTGGAGCCGCGATGATCCGGGCCACAGCGCGATAGTGAATGCGGCTCTGCGGATGAGTGTTGATGGACACGTCGAACCGTGCGTTCCGCAGTTTTAGAAGAAAGCGGAGCGACTCGGTCCCGGATTGCTTGAGAAAGTTGCACCAGTGAACTGCGTCGAGGTGCGGATTGCCTTCGAAAAGATCACGCGACCCTGCCCAGAGCACCAGCGTTTCAATCCTGGCGTCGGGAAAGTTCGCACGAAGCTCGCGAACCAGCGGTGTTGCCAGAAGTGTGTCGCCAATACCGGCTAGCGAGATAAGCAGGATCTTCATGAACCCGTTCCATTATGCAAATTCACGCGCGAAAACCTGTCGAAAGCTTGGACCGGAGTCGATTGCTTTTACAAGAGCTCTCAATCCCTTCGGTGTGATCGACTATGGAAGATTACGGATTTCTGCCGGGGAAATTGACACGCCCATGCCGCCCGGGCTTAATTCCGTCAAGGGGAAGGAGACTTCAGCCTGTGCCGGAACCAATAACCCAAAAACAGTATGATCCTAACAATCCAAAAACTCGGCTCCATTGTTCTGCGGTGCAAACTCGGTACGATTCTCGCGCTACTGGCGTTGGGATGCACATCGGCGTCTGCAGCGACTGTGTATATGCTAACCGTTCCCGCCACCACAGCCTGGACAGATACGGGCATAGATGTCGTCGCGGGCGATCGCATCACCATTTCTGCCACGGGCACAGCCATATTCGGAGCGAATGCGGGACAGAGCAGCGGTCCGGATGGTGGCGATCTATTTGGCGGGAACACTTTCGATCCGCTTTCCCTCTACCCCAACACGGTTGTGGTTTCGTTGATTGGAAAAATCGGCGGAACAACGGCGATCGGCACGGGGACGCCCCTTACCCCTGGAGTTCCAGGCAATGGTCCCGGTTTTGTCGGAAGTTCCTATGATCAGATCGCTTTGATTTCCGGCCGTTTGTTCCTCGGATTCAACGATCATGGAGATGCATTCGGCGACAACTCAGGTTCCTTTTCGGTCATCGTTACTGTGCCCGAACCCTCCACGTTTGCCCTGGCCGGCTTCGGTGCATTTTTGCTTTTGCGCAAACGATGTTTGCGCCTCAAGTAACTCGCGTTCCATTTCAGGCACATAGACAAAGCGGATGGTGATCACTACCATCCGCTTTCCTTTTTGGAAGCCGATTGGAAAAGAAACGTCCAGCATGAGCCACCCGGTCACAGCCAGCACGAGCGAACAGCGTTCGAAATTTGGGCATCTCTGGCAGAGCGGCATGATTTTTACCGCGGCCAGTTTCGTGGCGGGCCTCGGCAACTACGCGTTTCAGGCCATCATCAGCCGTAATCTCGCCGGCACAGGCGAATTCGGCCTCGCCAACAGCACGCTCAGCTTCACTCAATTCCTGAGCCTCCCGGTGTTGATCGCAACATTCGCAGTCACGCATTATATCGCGCGGTTTCATTCGGCCGGCGATTCGGAACAGCTGAACAGCCTGATTGCAGGTTGCCGACGATTCCTGTTTCGTCTGACGATTGGCGGTTCCATTCTGGCACTGCTGCTCATCAAGCCTCTCAGTCAGTTCTTCAACTTCCCGCGACTGACTTTGCTGGCGGCCGTGCTCTGCTCGGTGTGGGCCGGTCTGTGGGGGAGTTTTGGAACGACGCTCTGTCAGGGACTCGGCTGGTTCAAACGGCTGGCCCTGATTGCGTTATTGATCATGGTGCTTCGCCTGACGTTTGGCGGGATTGCCACCAGCCTGTCTCCGACTGCCGAGTTCGTGGTGCTTGCGACCGCAGTCGGAACGTCAGCCAATCTCATTCTTCTTTTCTGGCGGAAAGAGTTGGTGAAAGGAAGTCTTCACCCCGAATCACCCTGGACCAGTGATTTCAGACGTTATCTCCTTGTTGCCGCCGCGTGCGTTGGGGGCAGCTACTTTTTCTTGCAGGGGGACCAATTGGTCGCCAAGCGCCACTTTTCGGAAAGTGATCTCGATGCGTTTGCTGCCGCCGGCGTTCTCGCCAGGGCGTTGCCGCTGACCGTCGGTCCGCTCTTGACAGTGCTCTTCACTCATCGCTCCGGGGAAGGTACGGAAGGCAAAGCCTCTGACCATCTCAAGCTGCTCGTGCTTTATGCCGGCGGCCTGCTGGCAGGTGCACTGATGTTGTATTTCCTCCGGGAACTCTGTTTGAAGATCATCGGCCGGAATACACCGCTTGCCGCGGACATGATTCTCCCTTTTGCATTCACCATGGTTTTCGCTGGCCTTCTTAACGCACTCGCACTTTGGGCGCTCGCCAGCCGCTGGCTTGGAACGGCATTGTCCTATGGCCTATTGGGGGTTCTTTATTGGACAACGCTGCTGATCTTCGGAACATCGCCTGACCGCATTCTCAAGCTGATGCCCATGCTCGCCGGAACCGGATTTGTCATTCTGCTGGTGCTTTGGCTGATTGCAGCGAAACGGACTCAATCCGTCCTGAATTTCGCTGACTGACGGCCCTCATCAATGGCTGTAACACCGAAGATTTCCGATTCATTCACACATTCGTTCTTGGAAGCGTCGGATGCTTGCCGCTCTGGTTCAACATTCCATGCCACAGGCCCTTTACTGCCAAGCCGAGTTTTGCAATCCGCTCCTGTTCCAGCACTGCGATCCGCCCCAACTCGGGAATAATCCAAGCCAGATCACGCAACACCCATCCAGGCGCGGACAGCGCATACCGTCGAGCCACCAACAGTCGGTTCCGCATGATGTAGTAGTACCGCCAGGGGGCATGCACACGGAAACCGATCTCGCGACCCAGAATCACCCGCGTTTGCTTGTGTCCGAGATCGTGTTCCACCGCCACCGCATTCGCGCTGACAATCTTGAAACCGCTTCGCCGAACACGCAGACAGAACTCAACATCCACGTAGTCGATGAACAACCTTTCGTCGCAATCTCCGGTACAATGTAAAATGCTGCTTCGGATAACCGATCCGGAAGTGAGTGCAGCCGGGACAAACGAATACTCTTCCGCCGGCATTCTCACGCACACGTGTCCTGGTTCAACCCAGGCGCCCGGCACCAGCATTCCGACATTCTCTGATCCGCTGCATCGGCCAAGAATTGAGAACAGCTTTTGAAAATAGCCGGTTGGCACCTTGGTATCCTGGTCAAACGTCGCAATCCACGAATAACCTTTCTCCCGGGCGAGCCGCATGCCGATGTTCAATGCTGTCGCAATTCCGAGGTTTGAACCATTGCGAACCAGACTGACTCCCGGAATCGCCGCCGCGGCCTCCACCCATTTCATTGCTGCGGACGATGAGGCGTTATCAACGAGAAATATAAGATCGCTCTCCGCAGCCAGCCGTCGAACATTTTCCACCAGGGAACCGTCCGGCTCGTAAGTCACCACGACGCAGGCAACCGACGGATTTGCTCTCATGATGTGCTCGTCTTTCACCGGTGTCACTTCTCGCAGATGAGAACCAGCTCCTCGCCACAATCAGGATCTCGTCTCAACAGCATCGCTTCCCGATACTGAAGAAGCAGGCTGCGAATGCCACGAAGCATGTTTATTTCGGAAATCCCTCGATACTTACGCCCCCGGGCTGATGCTTCTGAAACACCGATGCTGGCGCCAATGATCGTGTCGGCATTTGCAGCCGTGGTGAAAACCTTTACCGCTCTGAATCCCGCATTCTTTGCACATTGCTCCAAAGCTCGCGGAGAAAAAATCTGAAGATGTCGTGGCGGTTCCAAACCACGCCAGTCAGGACCGAATCGTGAATGGCCAAAACTTTTGACGTTGGGGGTCGCAGCGACCAGGCGCCCTCCCAGTTTAAGAAGCCTGTGGATCTGCTGAAGCAATTCTTTCGGGTCGGGAACATGCTCAATCACATGATTCATTGTGACGGCATCGAAAGATGCCGCCGAAAGCCCCGCATCAGAAAGATCACCCGCGTAAAACCGCAAATTCAGCCCGTCACGCTCATATCTGGTTCTGGCATGTTCGATTGCTTTCTCGTCGAAGTCCGTGCCCACACCCTGCCAGCCGCGTTCCGCCATTTTGTGAAGAAATTTTCCAGAACCGCAGCCCACATCGAGCAGTCTTCCCGGTTTCTCTTCACCCAAAAACATGAGCCGCAGTCGCTCTCGCTCCTGATGGACGCCCAGGATTCGCGAAGGAATTGAAGTTACGAACAAATAGATCCGATAGAGCAGTCCCCGAAACCGTGCGACGGCTGATTCTGAAGAAGATGCTTTCGCGTGGGTGTAGTAACTGGTGTAAAGCTTGGGAATATCGGAAAGAGCGGGACAGGGATCGGGCCAAGCCAGCCGACATTTTGCGTTCCGGCATTGAACGATCCGCCAGTTTCCCGGCACCTGAAAGAGGTGGTCTCGGAGTGATTCGTGAAGTGATCCGCTTTCGCCTCCGCAAATGATGCAGGAAGGCCGCGGGACAACTTTGATTTCCACCGGCGTAGATTCAAAAGATCGCCAAGCCTTGTCGATCAAAAAGGCGGACCCGAATGACCACAATCAGGATCGACGCCATTCTTTCGTACAAGAAAACCACATAGCACCATCAGGAGCGCTATGGAAGCACTGCCCGGTTCCGGCACAGGCGCCGTGCTGATGTTGACGGACCAGCTTTGAATCGTGGAAACAGCCAGCGGAGACAAATCAGCGATGAAAAGCGTCCAGAAGCCGCCAGCGTTCAGGCCGACAAAACTGTCCAGCATCGCATCCCGTGAATCTGTATTCAGCACTCCGAACGGGTTGGCGTTGCGACCATCCGGAGAGAAATCACCGGATAGCACAGCCCCACCAAAAGTGTGAATGTCAGTGACATGACTGTCAGAGAAGGTCACGTCCATTCCTGAAGTATTCGAACCGGTGGAGTGCTCCGCCGTCTTTTCCACTCGATTCAACAAAACGGAATAACCACTTCCATGAGAGAGATAGGCGAACAGATCGCCATTCCATCCACCCGCAATGTTCATGCTGACACTCACGCTGGTGATGACTTCCGGCGTCGGCGCCCCAACGAAGAAGGTAAACGCAACACCGCTGGCATTATTGTCCGGAATCGGCTGGTACCCGGTCCAGGAATAGATCGTATTGCCGCCTTGTGCGCCTGCCGCTCCCACCAACATGGCAGCTCCGAGGATCGATCGCAGAAAAGTTTTCATTTCGCTCCTTGTGCTCAGAGTTTCAATAAGCCGGGAAGACGGTTCGATAGAACCGGGTCGCATTGGTTCCAACAGGCTCGGCAACCTGGAACACGCCTACACCATTGCCCATATCGAAGATCGGGGCGGTGACATTCTCCAGTTTTGTCCACGGCCCGATCACCGCCGAAGCCGCCTCGACGGTGTATTCGAACCCCGGAATACCGGCAAAGTTCACGACGAAATTACCGAGAATCACCGTCGGTCCAAACACCACGTTCAGTGGAGTGGCTGTCCCTCCCCCCACAGTGACCGCCACGGCGCCAAATGTTCCGCCGTTCCGCCCATCGACAACCAAATACGAGAAGGAATCGATCCCAGTGAAACCTGCAGGGGGCGTGTAGGTGACCGTTCCAAAGGCAAGTGAAATCGTCCCACCCTGATTGCTGTTGGTTGAAACCGAAAGAACGGCCAGCGGATCTCCATCGGGATCACTGTCGTTCAGCAAGAGCTTCGATGCGGGGAATGCTAAGGAAGTGTCCAAAGCAACCGAGAACTCATCCAAACCCGCCACCGGCGATTGATTGCTGTAGCATTTTCCCAGCGCACCGGATGCATATATAGTCTGGATTTCTGAGGGTGCAAGCGCCCGATTGTAAACAGCCAGTTCATCGATCACTCCATTGAAAGCGTTGTCTCCATTGTCCGGGCGATACCCAATCCCAGGCGCTCCGGAAAATGTGAAAGTCACATCATAATCACCCGCCGGGTAAACCACTCCATCCAGATAAAACACAACGTTCGCTCCATCCTTCGATACTCCCACATGATGAAAATTGGTGTCCGTGATCGAGGGCCCAAACTTGAAGTCGAAATCCCCCTGCTTGGACATGACCAGCGCCCCCCAGCTGCTCACGAAGAACAGGTAACCACCAGTTCCATAACCAAAAATGACTCCGTTGTTCCCGCTGCCATGTGAGACGACGGTCGAGCTTGCGCGTTTGACCCAAGCCTCAATCGTCAAATTCTGGAGCTTCAGTTCCTCCGAGTCGGCCACGCGCACACCCGCATTCAGTCCATCAAACTCGAATGCCTGCCCAACCATTCCGGGTACAAAATTGTGACTTCCCATTGAAACCCCGTGATTTGTTCCGTGACTGTCCACAGGTGTGTTTTCCGCCCGCCACCAGCTCAATAGTCCCCTGGGGGCTTCTGTGCATGTTGGATCTACCGCCGGGCCACATTTCCCAGCGCTTGAAACATTATAAACAGCTGCAATCTCATCAGGCGTTAAAGGGCGGTTGTAAACCGAGAGTTCATCAATTTGTCCAGGGAAGGTGTAGAACGAGTCTCCGCCCGGACGATTCCCAATATATAGATCGTAAGCCGTCGCTGCCCTGAACCGCCCGATGTAAGCTTGATACACGACAACGCCGTTTCGATACATTCGCGCCACACCGGATATTCTGTCATACGTCAGCGCAACATGTTGGAACTCGTTTGGTGTGATTACTCCCGGACCGCTCTGCAACTGCTTCCAGCCCCCTCCATCTTCGAAAATATTCGCGTACAGTGATCCTGGACCGACATCCCAAGAGTCGGGATCGATATAAAAATGAACACCCCACTGTGAGCCGCTGTTCCATTCGGCAATCGGCGCTCGGACCGAAACCGTGGAGGGATTAATCCAGCCTTCGACTGTGAATCCTTCCTGACTGCCACCGACGTCAAGAGCAGGGGAATAAGGAATTCGAACGCCTGCGTTCGTGCCATCGAATGAAAACGCCTGGCCAACCCGACCCGAAGCAAATGTCGCATTGTTCAGCAGAGCAGCATGGTTGTTTCCGCCACTGTCCAACCCGTTGTTTTCCGCACGCCACCACCCAACAAGATTTTCTGGAGGATTCAAGCATGGATCGGCGGATACGGTCTGGAGAGAGCCAACGTTCAGGCTTAGTGCAAAGACTATTGTCAGACAGACGGAACGACAGTTCCCAATTGATTTGTTGAGCATGATGACTTCCTTTTCTTCAGCGAAACCTCTTTACGCGCGACATTCAAAGACGATCTCCAGACCGTGGCAATGAATAATCGGTCCGCTTGGTTACGGATATTATTCAAAATGATCAGCGGAAACAGGAGAGGACATATCTCTTTGGATTTGTTTCTTGAGAAAAGCTACTGCTCGGATAGCGTTGTCATCCTTACAGAATTCCTGAAACCGCATGTCAACCATTGATGGAAAATCCGCCGGCGCAGTCCGCAAATCTGCTCTGATCACCCTGGCTGTCCTGCTTGTCGTGTTGATCGCTTTCTTCTGGCGGAGCTTTCTTCCCTGGACAGTGGTTTTTTCAAACGACGGCCCTCTGGGCGGGTTGGTTCAGAACCAGAATCAAGTTCCCGAAACTTTTTCCGGTTCCTGGCGGGATCTGAACTCAATTGGCGAATATGGAGGCGCGGCAACACCAGCTGTCAGTACTCTTCTCCGCACAGTTCTGGGTCCGGTTGTCTTTTCAAAATTCTATGCGTCGATTGCTCTTCTGGTCGTGGGAATGGGCGCGTGGTCATTCTTTCGAGCACTTAAATTCTCTCAAACGGTGTCCCTTCTCGGATCGCTCGCAGCCATGCTGAACAACACTTTCTTCAGCACGGCGTGCTGGGGTGTCGCCTCTCAACAGATTGCGCTTGGGCTGAACTTTTTCGCCCTGGCTCTGATCGTGTCAAATGATGCAACCACATCTAATTTCCTTCGATGGAGCCGGCTCGCTCTTGCAGGACTTTTCGTTGGAATGAATGTGATGGAGGCGGCTGACATTGGTGCTCTTTACAGCATTTTCATCGCATTGTTCATCGTAGGGCGGTCTTTCATACAGTCAGAAGGCACGCCGTTGGTAAGAGCCGGGCGCGGCGTTGGTCAGGTCCTTTTGGTGACAGGCTTTGCTGTTTTTATTGCGCTTCAGACGATTTTTGCCCTGGTGGGCTCCCAAATCAAAGGTGTGGCCGGCACGGATCAAGACTCGCAAACCAAGGCAACGCGATGGAGCTTTGCCACGCAATGGAGTCTGCCGAAGGCTGAAACCCTCAGCCTTTTTATGCCTGGCGTGTTCGGCTACAAGGCGGATACGCCCAAAGACATAATGCCCTCGTTTCAGAACGCCTATGAGAATGGCGTCTATTGGGGAAGCATCGGACGGGATCCCTCGCTCGACCAATGGTTTGAATCTGGCCGACAAGGCCCGCGGCCCGAGATGTTGATGCGCTTAAATGGCGGCGGCATTTATTGCGGCATTTTCGTTTGGCTGGTGGTCGGATGGGTGGTCGCTCAAGCATTCAGGAGGCAAAGTTTCCTTTCCTCAGAACAGAAACAGATGATCTGGTTCTGGGCCGCAGTTGTTCTTTTCTGCCTGCCGATGGCGTGGGGACGTTTCGCGCCATTTTCAAGAACCAGCGATGACTTCCTGTTTTACGCCTTGTTCTACAAACTGCCTTACTTCTCGACGATCCGAAATCCCGCCAAGTTCGTGTTCCTCCTGAGCTGGGCTGTGCTGATCCTCTTCGGCTACGGCATTCATTTCCTGAGCCGTTATTACTTCGCAGGTGCAGCTTCGTCAGCATCGCGTCGCTGGCCGCAGGGGAATTTCGATCGGACCTGGATTCGCGTGATGATCGGGCTTTTCGCGACGACAGTGGTCGGCTGGATAATCTACAAGGCCAACGTAAAGAACCTTACTGAGTATCTGAAAACCGTGGGCTTTGGCGGCGAGGATTCAACGCTCGCCCGCGGCATTGCAGAGTTCAGCGTCGGTCAGGCCGGATGGTTTGTCGTTTTCTTCGGGGGCGCGCTTCTCCTGTTTGCGATGATCCTCTCGGGTTATTTTTCAGGCCCGCGCTCGCGCACCGCAGCCATCTGCATCGGGTTGTTTCTCTTTGTCGATCTCGGCAGGGCCAACGTGCCTTACGTCGGACATTGGAACTACAAACAGAAATATGATATCGGCACGCTGAATCCGGTCGTCCAGTTCCTCGCCGCAAAACCCCACGAGAATCGCGTCGCCATTCTTCCGTTCCGCACACCACCGCAATTCGGGCTGTTCCACCAGCTCTACGAAATGGAGTGGAAACAGCATCATTTCATGTATTACAACGTTCAGTGCCTCGACATCGTGCAGATGCCGCGCATGCCGCAGGACCTGGTGAATTTCGAATCTGCCCTGCATTCCACCGGAATGCCTTATCCACGCCGCTGGATTCTCACAAACACCCGGTACCTGTTGGGCGCGGCCGGATTCCTCGACGTTTTGAATGAACAGATTGATCCGGAACAAAGAAGATTCAGGATTCTCCAGACGTTTAACATCGTTCCGAAACCGGGAGTGTTGAATCCGACCAAACTGGAGGAACTGACCGTGGTCGCCGCAGGCACCAATGGAACCTACGCGCTCTTCGAATTCACCGGTGCGTTGCCGCGCGCGAGTCTCTATTCGAACTGGCAGGTCCCTGCAAAAAATCCTGAGCTCGTTGCACAGTTGCAAACCGCAGAGCTCGACACCAACACTCTCGCATTCCTTCGAGCCGTCGGAACCAACGATTTCCTCACGCTGCAGATGCTGCCGGACAACTCCTTCAATCCACACAAAACGGTCCTCCTGTCCGACAACGTCACGGTTCCCGAACCCTCCGGCGTTGGCACAAATGAAAATGCAGGCACCGTAGAATACATCAGTTATTCACCGAAGCGCATCGAACTGAAAGCCAGCGCAAAAACCGGATCGGTGCTTTTGTTGAACGACAAATTCGATCCGAACTGGCGCGTGACAGTCGATGGCAAACCGGCTGAACTCCTTCGCTGCAATTACATCATGCGCGGCGTTCATTTGACAGCAGGTGAACACACTGTGGTTTTCTCGTTCGAGCCGGATATCCGACCGCTTTACATCACCGTCGCGGCAGAGTTGCTGGCGATCGTGCTGATCGGATTTGTGATCGTCGGCGGGCGGAGAGAGAACAGGACGCAGACCTGATTCTCGCTTCGTTCACGCGGGCGGGTGGTCACCCTATTCCCGCTGCCGGTATTTCCGATACTGTCACCGGCTGCGGATGAAGATTCTTCTTCAGCACAGGAAGACCGGTCTTTACTTCAACGCACCCGGTGTCTGGACGCGCGATCCGCAATCGGCGACGGACTTCCGCACTTCGCGCGAGGCGCTCCAGTTCGTGCAGGAACAATGCATGGCAGACATACAGATCACTGCCGCCTTCATCAATCCGCCTTACGTCGAGTTGATTTCGTTTCCACAAAATTCAATCCGGCAGCGGCTTTGAACGTTGCACAGAGATTTTCGAATCCCGGCACACCGAAATGCCATGCTCGGGTTACATTCCCGGCAGCTTGAACGCGAACTTCACCCGGTTCGATTCCGTCACCGCCCAGAGGTTCTCAGGCCATACGGCCGCGCCGTACTTCAGACTGCGGACGCTTCCATCGGTGAACGCGTAGTTGGAACTCCCGGAAACGACACCTTTTCGTCCGCCTGAATGCCGGCCGTGCTCCACCTTGTCCTGGTCGTTCCCGTATCCTTCGTTCAAATCCATGTAAAAGTCGGTGGCGTCGCTCTTCTTTTCGCCGAAAACGATGGTTTCTGAGGTTTTTAGAACCGCGTTCTCCTTCAGAGCGTTTTCCGCGGTCAGTGCATTGGGGAAGTAATCATTCCAACCGTTGATGAGATAGCTTCGCGGCGCACGATCCGCCTCGACGGCCGAGTTGGTCTGGGACTGCGGCTGGTGGATCAGTGCGTCGGTGGGACAGATCAAAACCGCGAGGTTCCGGTAATTTTCCTGGAGCAGCGCCGGCCAGCGGGCGTTCGTGCCATTGACACGCGGTGAATAGCGTCCATTGTTGTCGTCCGCATATATTTTCAGCGCGAGATTGAGTTGTTTGAGATTGTTCAGACACCGGGTTTTGTAGGCCGCCTCTTTCGCTCGGCCCAATGCCGGCAACAACATGCTTGCGAGAATGGCGATGATGGCGATGACCACCAACAGTTCAATGAGGGTGAACGCGCTGCTGCCGAAGCGTTCCGAATTCTGTGTTTTTCTGGTTCTCATACTTCCTGCCGACTAAAACTCGCGTGTAACTTCGATTTTCATCGAACAATCTGTTCCTTCTGATCGTCTGCTGAACGCCTATGACCAAGAAAAATCTGACGCTGATCCTCTTCGTCCTGCTGCTCGGCGGACTGAGCGTTTACCTGAACAGAGACCGATTTCGCGCGGATACTATTCAAATTGGAGAAAGATGGATGGAGCCGCGGGGTGGAACGGTCCCACGCGGACAGAAGCCTCCCGATAAAATCCTGCTCTTCCCGCTCGACCGAAAAGTCGAGCTGACCTCGGTGAAAGTCCTCCTCCTCGCCGACGCACTGACCAACAAATACCCGCATCCCGTCTGGGAACTCACCACCACATCCAACTCCATTCCTGTCAAAGAGATCGTCTATGGCCGGTCGATCCGTGGGATGCATCCCAAGGTCAAGGGTGCTGTCGCCGATCCACTGCAACCGGACGCCGATTATCGCCTGATCATCGAGGCCGGTTCACAGAAGGCCACACGCGATTTCCACGGCTCGCCGAGAACTCCCTGAAACAGACGGGACGCTGAATTTTCGGGTTACGGCACGCGCTTCGAGGAAGGAAAAACTTTTCCCGAGAATTCCATTTACCTGGCGCAGGTGCTTCGTTACATCAAACGCCCTGTTTTCAAAATGAACGAAGCGCATATTGCCAAGATCGCGGGAGAACTGAAGGTTCAGCCGCGACAGGTCCTCGCCACCGCCCGACTCTTCGCCGAAGGCGCCACGGTTCCCTTTATTGCCCGTTACCGCAAGGAAGCCACCGGTTCGCTCGATGAAGTCGCCATCACGAGCATTCGCGAACGCCTGCTGAGCCTCGCGGAACTCGATCAACGCCGTGAAGCGATTCTGAAATCGCTGGAGGAACGGAATCTTCTGACCGACGAACTCAAGTCCGCGATCAGCAAGGCGGAAACAGTGAATGCGCTTGAGGACATCTACCAGCCGTTCCGTCCCAAACGCCGCACGCGCGCCACCATCGCAAAGGAACAGGGCCTCGAACCGTTGGCGGACATCCTGTTCAACCAACAGTCCACCGCCGATCCGCTTGCGGAAGCCAAAGCATTTGTGAGCGCCGAAAAGGGTGTCGCAGATGTCGAAGCCGCCCTTGCCGGCGCGCGCGACATTCTTGCCGAACGCGTCAGCGACGACGCCCGCGCCCGCGCCCAGTTGCGCGAGCTGTATTGGAAGGAAGCGGTCGTGAAATCGAAAGTGATCTCCGACAAACAGGAGGCTGGCGCGAAGTTCAAGGATTACTTCGACTGGAGCGAACCGCTCTCGAAGATTCCCAGCCACCGGATGCTTGCCATTCGTCGCGGCGAGACGGAGGGATTTCTCATGATGCGCATCTCGCCGCCCGAAGAATCCGCGCTGAACCTTCTGGAACCGTTGTTCGTCACCGGCCGCGGCCCGGCCGCCGAACAGGTGCGACTCGCGGTTCAGGACAGCTACAAGCGCCTGCTCGGCTCGGCGATCGAAGTCGAAATGCGCATCGAATCAAAGAAACGCGCCGATGCGGAAGCGATTCGGGTCTTCGCGGAAAACTTGCGCGAACTGCTGCTTGCGTCACCGCTCGGACGCAAGAACGTGATCGCCATCGATCCCGGATTCCGCACCGGCTGCAAGGTCGTCTGTCTCGATCGCCAGGGAAAACTGCTGCATCACGACGTCATTTATCCAACCGCATCGTCTTCCGGAGAAATTCGCGAAGCGGCCGAGGCATTGCTCCGGATGATCAAGAAATTCCAGATCGAAGCCATCGCCATCGGCAACGGCACAGCAAGCCGCGAAACGGAAACGTTCGTTCGCGCGCTGAAACTTCCCTCGACCATCCCGATCGTCATGGTCAACGAAAGCGGCGCTTCAATCTATTCCGCCTCGGAAGTCGCCCGCGAGGAATTTCCAAATCACGACGTCACCGTGCGCGGCGCAGTCTCCATCGGACGACGCCTCATGGATCCGCTCGCGGAGCTCGTGAAGCTCGATCCAAAATCGATCGGCGTGGGACAGTATCAGCACGATGTCGATCAAAACGCTCTGAAACGCAGTCTCGACGACGTTGTGATGAGCTGCGTGAACGGTGTCGGTGTGGAACTCAACACCGCGAGCAAGCAGCTGCTGGCGTACGTCTCCGGCCTCGGCCCGGCGCTCGCGGCCAACATCGTTGCATTCCGAAATGAAAACGGTCCGTTCAAATCACGCGAAGATTTGAAGAAGGTTCCACGCCTCGGACCCAAGGCGTTCGAACAGGCCGCAGGCTTCCTGCGCATCCGCGACGGCGAACATCCGCTCGACGCCAGCGCAGTTCATCCCGAGAGCTACATGATCGTGGACACGATGGCTCGCGACCTGAACTGTTCCGTCAAAGACCTGCTCACCAACGCGGCGTTTCGTCAGAAGATCAAGCTCGAGAAATACGTTTCGGAAAACGTCGGTCTGCCCACGTTGAATGACATCATGACCGAACTCGCCAAGCCGGGCCGCGACCCGCGTCAACAGTTCGAAGTCTTCGCATTCCAGGCGGGCATCGAGAAGATGGAAGATCTGAAGCCGGGCATGAAGCTGCCGGGCATTGTCACCAACGTGACGGCGTTCGGCGCGTTCGTGGATATCGGTGTACATCAGGACGGACTCGTGCACGTCAGTCAGCTTGCCGACCGGTTCATCAAGGATCCGGCGGAAGTGGTGAAGGTTTCCCAGAAAGTGATGGTCACGGTGACCGAAGTCGATCTACCGCGAAAGCGGATCGCACTTTCCATGAAAGCCGCGCCCCAGATCGGGCCGGCAAATTCCGGCCGCACGTCGCCCGCACAGAGTTCAGGTCCGCGTCCGCCAATCAAGCCTTCGAAACCGCAGCCGGTCGATTGGTTCACCGAAGCGCTGAATCGCGGCAAAGGGAAGTGACAGGGAAGGCGAGGGAATCGGTTGCGCGATTTCAGAAGCGCAACCTTCGAGTCGTCGGTGAAGGCAAGGAATGCTGGCAAACGTCCTGTCCTGGATGAATGTTGAACCGCGTTCCGCTTGAATTGAGCTGATGAAGCCGCCCATTTTCATCGCAGGGCTTCCCCGTTCGGGGACGACATGGTTCGCGAACGTCCTGCGATCGGCGCGTGGTGTCGCTTACTACCACGAACCGTTCAACTTCGCGAATGTTCCCGAGTCCATTCCGTTTTCGCTGCGCTACATTCGTGCGTCCGACAACGATCCCGCGTTCGAAGCGTATTGCCGACGATGCTTCGCCGGAAATCAGCGGCACAAGGCTGTGATCTCCGGCCAGCGCTGGTGGCGGCGGTTTCTGCCGTTTCCCACGGGTCGGGTAATGATCAAGGACGTCCACTCGCTTCTTGCGCTCGACTGGATTCAATACCACATCGGTCCGCAAACCGCGCTGGTGCTGCGACATCCATTTGCTGTCACACAAAGCTGGGTCCGGCACGGATGGAACAACGAGGGCATGTACGCGCGCCTGCTGGAACAGCGACAGGCGTTCGAAGATTTTCTGGCTCCGTTCGAACAACATCTGCGTGCGATGCAGGGCGATTACTTCAGCCGGCTCGGCGCGTATTGGGGCGCCTGCTGCTATATCGCGTTGGAATATCAGAAACGCCACCCAGGCTGGATTGTCATCCGCCATGAAGACTTTCTCGACGATCCTGCCACGCAGTTCCGGGCGCTTTGTGAAAAGCTTGGCCTGGAGTTCGATCGCAACGTGCAGGAAAACCTGCGGCGCTCCAATGCTTCAGGAAGTGACAAGCCGTTCGTCGTTCGCCGGCGGCTCGAAGATGAAAAGAAGAAACTGTGGCGGCTCACAAGCGAACAGATGCAGCTCGTTGCAACCGCCGTGGCGCCTTTCGGCATCACGGCCTATTCACTCGATCACTGATTGAGCGAGCAGCGCGTTTAACGAATGGAAGGCTCGCTTCAGCAACCGCGTGCTTGCCGATGCGAATCGATTTGAAATGAAGTAAAGGCGAGCGCACCCGAAATGGACAACGGATGCGCCCGCCCCCCAACGTGATCGCCACAACCAGGAGCGATCAGGCTCTAACCAGTTTAGAACTGGTAAATGAAGTTAACGGCCACGGAGAGCGCGTTCTTGTCGTTGCCATAGTCCGCATCAATTCCACCGAACGGCTTGTCGTCCGTGAGGGTGGTGTCCCAGCGGGCTTCGATACGGCTGATCACGTTCTTCCACAGCGCGTAGTCAACAGTACCGGTGAGCGAGAACAGTTCGTTTTTGCCATCGACAGACGTGTAGCCATATGCCGTGTTGCTGCCCCAGGCATAGTCCGCGCGAGCATTCACCTTCAGCTTCTCGGTAACTTGCCAGTTGATGTAACCGGCGAGCGCATTGGCGTAGCTGTCCTCGAACGCGCTGCTGGATGTGTAGTCATAAGCAATACCAAGGCTCAGGCCAGTGACAGGCAGCGGAATGGAGCCGCCCACATAGAAATTGCCCTGGCTATAACGGCCACCCGGATTGGGAACACCCGAGACCGTGCCGTCGCCACCCGCCGGAACTGCGTCGCCGTAGGTGTAACCCACAGACAGCGACCCACCTGCCAGGAAGCCGAAGCTTTCAGGCGCTGTGAGGGTCACGATGCCGAGGTAAGCTTTGCGCGATTCGATTCCACTCTTCGCATCGGCCTGGTTGTTGAAGCCGGCCATGTTGCCGACACCAATCGCCGCGCTGATCACGTCGTTGAACTGGTAACTCGCCGAAATGCCGGTGTGCGCGGAGGACTCGATGTAGAAACCGTACGAGCGGCTCCAGTTCGGGTTCTTGTAGGTGTCGAAGGCTTCGTAGCCGTTGAACGTGCCGAACTGGCCGACCTTGAAGTCGATGCCGTTTCCAACCGGAACGCGCAGCAGGATCACCGCTTCGTTGAATGCGAAATCACCGCCCTCGCCAATGATCGAACGGGTGCCGCGCTTCGTCGCCCACGGGCCAAACAGCATCTGCAGATTGTAGCCCGCAGACCATTCGCCTTCATCGAGCGGTTTGCTCAACGTGAGGCTCACCACATTCATGTTGAATCCGTCCTGCACATCAGCGCCGTCATAAACGCGGCCCGGCATGTTTGCGTTGCCGGTTCCGAATTTCCAAACGGCGGAGGTGTCAACGTAGCCGCTCAGCGTGGTGGAGGAGACGGCGGTCAAAACAGAAGGAGTGGCCTCTTCGGCAAGCGCCATTGCAGGCAGCGAGACGAGACCGGCACCCAACAGGACCTGAGTCCATTTACTTATGTTCATAGTTTATTTGTTGTGAGGTTTAGTTTTTGAGACGTGAGCACTGCACACGTTTTCGGTTCACCCAGCGCCAAGCAGAATCGGTGCCTCCCTGGGTTGAACACCTGACACGCGCGCGTAAACGGACCACTCCATCGCATTCATCGAAAGCCGTCGTCCAACTTCGCAACGCCGAAAACGAGAAGAGGGGAAAAGATATTTTCGCAAAGCCAGCTGAGGCTTTTCTCACTGTCAACGCGATCTCGTCTTCAAAGTTTTTCGCATCACGTTTCTCCACGTCCGACATCGCGCACGAAGAAATTCGTCCGATCGAAACTGTCCGTTTCATCACCGATTCAGAAACTGATCATGCGATGTTCATTAATTTCCTGCCTGCTCAATTCGCGACTCATTGTTTTGGTGAAAACTTTTGCTGACTGATGCGAAACGCGTGAAAAGGGCCGCAGGTCAATCAATTCTCCTCATGGCATATCGAGTGCTAAAACGCGTGCTGCCGCGGTGCCATCACCGGTTGATGGACTTACCAGCAGCAACAACGATGCGGATTGCATCAACGCGGTCAGAAGAAACCGAACCTAAACGCACTCTATACATGAAGCTCTCCTTTCTAAACAAACTCCTCCTCTCAGTTGGTCTCGCGACCGGCATCTCCGCCGCCGCCAATGCCGCCGATACGGTGAAAGTCGGCGTGCTCCATTCGCTCAGCGGCACGATGGCGATCAGCGAAACCTCGCTCAAAGACGTGCTCCTGTTCTCCTTCGACGAAATCAACAAGGCGGGCGGAATCAGCGTGGGCGACAAGAAGTATCTCATCGAACCCGTCGTCGTTGATCCGAAATCTGACTGGCCGACATTTGCCGAAAAGGCGGAGGAGTTGCTCGTGAAAGACAAGGTGGCCGTGATTTTTGGCTGCTGGACTTCAGTGAGCCGCAAGTTCGTGCTGCCGAAAGTCGAACAGCACAACGGCCTGCTCTTCTATCCTGTGCAGTATGAAGGCGAAGAGCTTTCCAAAAACATCTTCTACACCGCCGAAGCCGTGAATCAGCAGGCGATTCCAGCTGTTGATTACATGCTCGCGGAAGGCAAAAAGAAGTTCTACCTGCTCGGCTCCGACTACGTTTATCCCCGCACCACGAACAAGATCCTCAAGCAATACCTCAAGCTGAAGGGCATTCCGGAAGAGGACATCATCGAAATCTACACGCCGTTCGGTCACACCGACTACCAGACGATCGTCGCCGCCATCAAGAAGTTCGCCGCCAGCGGAAACGCCTGCGTCATCAGCACACTCAACGGCGACACCAACGTTCCGTTCTTCAAGGAATACGCAAATGCCGGTCTGACCTCCGAGAATTGCCCGGTTGTTTCCTTCTCAATCTCCGAAGATGAATTCCGCGGCCTTCCTGCGAAGGACCTCGTCGGACAGCTCGGCTGCTGGACCTATTTCATGTCGCTCAAGACTCCTGAAAACACCAAGTTCGTGAGTGACTTCCAGGCCTGGCTGAAGGAACCGAAAGTCACTGGCGTTGATTTCAAGGTCACTGGCGTCGATCCCAAAGGCCGCGTCACCTGCAGCCCGATGAACCTCTCCCGCATCGGTGTGAACCTCTGGAAGCAGGCGGTTGAACAGGCCGGCACTTTTGAAGTGGATGCCGTCCGCAAGGCGCTCATCGGCCAGAAGTTCAAAGGTCCGGCCGGCGAAGTCACCATGCAGGAAAATCATCACCTGGTGAACAACGTGTTCATCGGTGAAACGCTCGCCAACGGTCAGTTCAAGGTGATCAAGACCTTCAACAACGTTGCCGCAGAGCCGTTCAGCGAAAAATTTCTGAAGTAGTTCCTCCAATTAGTTAGTTCAGAATTCAAGGAGGCGGGTGTCACAACCCGCCTCCCCTTTACAGAAAAACCCAACGACAACCAACCACCGTGAAGCGCCTTTTAACAACCATTTTCATCGGCGTTCTGGCGATCAGTCTTCGCGCTGCCGAATCCCAGAAAACAGCAGAAGACACCAGCAGCGCTGAGTATCGCGCCGTTCTCGCCAGGGCTGCCCTCGCCGAAGATACCGCCGAGCAGATCGAACTGGTCAAACAGCTGGTGAACGCTGGCGATGAGCTGATCTCCCGCGCTCTCACCGCATGGCGTGTCGGTGAGTTCTACATCCACACCGCCCCGGATGGTTCGACGAAAATTCCATTCCTTCTCGATTCACACCTCGACAGCGACGGACGGGCGAAGGGCATCGATGTGTCCAGCGGAGAATTCATCAAGGACGCCTCCGGAAAACCGCTCCTCTTCCTGGCCTCCGATCTCACCGCTCTCGACAACAGTTCGCGGCTGCGGCGCGCGATCAAGACCACACTCGATCTTTATGCTCTCGGGAACACCAATCCAAAGATGCGGCGGGACGCGGTCATCAAGCTCGGACAGGAACAAAACGCGGAATACATCCCCCACTTTGAAAAACGGCTGAGCATCGAGAAAAACAGCGAAGTCATCAAAGTCCTGAATGAGGCGATTGCGCTCACACAGGCCGCCGATTCGGATGTCGCAACACAGATTTCTGCGATTCGAAAGCTCGGCGAAATGCGATCCATCAATGGCCTTGAGTTTCTCAAGCGCACACACAAGAAACTCACCGCGGACTCAGCCAATGCGTCTCCAGAACTGCTCTCCGCGCTTCGACTTTCCATCAGCGACATCGAAAAATACATCTGGTGGGGAAATCTGTTCGGCACCATCTTCCGCGGCCTCAGCCTCTCGGCCGTGCTTCTTGTGGCTGCACTTGGTCTTGCGATCACCTTCGGCCTGATGGGCGTGATCAACATGGCGCACGGCGAAGTGATGGCGGTGGGTGCTTATACTTCATATGTCGTGCAAAGCATCTTCGGGACGGGCCTGTTGTTCTCACTGTTCGGCAAATCAATTTCGATCAAAGGCCTCGGACTGAGCGGAGGCGCCTTTGACAGTTATTTCATCGTGGCGCTGGCGGCATCATTTGTGACAGCAGCACTCGTGGGACTGGCACTGGAACGCGGTGTGATCCGATTTCTCTACAAACGCCCGCTCGAATCGCTCCTCGCCACCTGGGGCGTGAGCCTCGTTCTGCAACAGATTTTTCGTCACACCTTCGGCGCGGCCAACGTGCAGGTGAACGCGCCCTCCTGGCTGAGCGGCAGCTACGTGATCCATGACGTCCTGTTCGCCTACAACCGCCTGTTCGTGATCGGCTTCGCGCTGTTCATCGTTCTCGCCACCTACCTGCTCCTGACTCGCACGTCGCTCGGAATGCAGATCCGCGCGGTGATGCAGAACCGCGCGATGGCATCGTGCATGGGCGTGAGAACGGATCGTGTGAACATGATGACGTTCATGTTCGGCTCGGGTCTCGCTGGAATGGCCGGATGCTGCATGTCGCAAATCGCGAATGTCGGACCAAGCCTCGGTCAGAGCTACATCATCGACTGCTTCATGGTCGTGGTGCTTGGAGGCGTCGGCAATCTCGTGGGAACCGTTTCCGCCTCGCTCGGAGTGGGCGTGACCGATCAAATCCTTCAACCGTGGCTGGGAGCCGTGCTCGGAAAGATCACTGTGCTGGCCGCAATCATCCTGTTCCTGCAATGGCGCCCGAACGGAATCTTCGTCACGCGCAGCCGCAGTCTGGATGGCTGAGGGATTTATGATTTGCGATTTACGATTTACGATTTGGGATCGGTCATCCGCTGCCGGCAGTTGGCGGTCCGCCGTCGGCTGTTGGCTATCGGCTATCGGCTATCGGCTATTGACTCTTGGCGATCGCTTCGCTGAAAAACCCCTGCGCCTTTTCCGCTCACCTCAACTCTCTGAGCACAGGGAGAAAGGCGACCGACGCAGCTTTGAAAACAGCACCTCGACCGATTTAATCAGCGCGCGAAGCACACTTTTCGTTTCCGCTCGGAATAAACGCGAAAGATCAGGGAGTGCGCTCAAACCACGTAATCGCCAATTGCCAATAGCCGATAGCCAACAGCCACGCCATTCCCAGATCCCAACCCCAAATCGCGAATCGTAAATCGTAAATCAAACATCCCCAATGTCTCAGCCCTTCAAACAACGCGAGCTCTGGATCATCGGAATCGCCGCCTTCGTCGGCCTGGTGCTGTTGCCCTGCCTGAATGCGTTTGCGCCCGAGGGCAGTCCGCTCCACGTCAGTTCGTTCACACTCAGTCTTTACGGAAAGTACCTCACCTATGCCGTGCTCGCGCTTGGGGTGAACCTGCTCTGGGGTTACACAGGCATTCTCAGCCTCGGCCAATGCCTTTTCTTCGCGCTCGGCGGCTATGCGCTCGGCATGTATCTCATGCTCAAGATCGGGCGGCTCGGTCAGTACAAGGCCGATATTCCGGACTTCATGGTGTTTCTCGAGTATCCGGCCAAGTATCCCGAAACCGGCGGCCTTCCGCCGCACTGGATTCCGTTCAAGCACTTCTGGTTCGCCGCTGTGATGATCATCATCGTGCCCGCCGTGGTCGCCTACATCTTCGGCTTTCTCGCGTTTCGCTCGCGAATCAAGGGTGTTTATTTCTCGATCCTCAGCCAGGCACTCACCTACGCCGCGTGCCTGATGTTCTTCCGAAACGATTTCACTTTCGGCGGCAACAACGGCCTCACGGACTTCAAGTTCATCCTCGGACACGACATCACTGCGCCAGGCACGAAGCGCATGCTTTACCTCTGTTCCGCGTTGCTGCTGCTCGGAGTCTATTTGTTCTGTCGATGGCTCACCTCGACCAAATTCGGCCTGGTCCAACGGGCCATTCGCGATTCGGAAAACCGCGTTCTCTTCTCCGGGTACGCGACGGCCAACTTCAAACTCTTCGTCTTTGTTGTCGCGGCAATCATCGCCGCCGTCGGAGGCGCCCTCGCTGTGCCCCAGATCGGCGGCATCAATCCCAGTGAAATGTCGCCCGAGAAGTCCATCGAGGCCGTGATCTGGGTCGCAGTCGGCGGTCGTGGCAGCATGCTCGGACCCATCATCGGCGCGATAGGGATCAATGCGCTGAAGAGCTACGCCACACACGCCTTTGCCGAACAATGGCCCTACATTCTCGGCAGCTTGTTCATCTTCGTAACGCTGTTCATGCCGAAAGGAATCATCGGTTTGCCCGAGCAGTTCCGCGAATTGAAACGTCGATGGAATCGCCGCCACGAAACCGAAGCTTCCGTCGCGCCGCAACCCAAACCCGAACTCGCCAACTCGAAATGATCGCTTCCAAAGAGTTCATCCTGACGCTTGAGGACGTGAACAAAACGTTCGACGGTTTCAAGGCCATCTCGAATCTCAACTTCTACATGGACGCCGGCGAGCTGCGCGTGATCATCGGACCGAACGGCGCGGGCAAGAGCACCATGCTCGATCTCATCACCGGCCGCACAAAACCGGACAAGGGCAAGATCGAGTTCGGTCGGGACACCGATCTCACCCGATTGAATGAGTATCAGATCAATCGCCTCGGCATCGGCCGCAAGTTTCAGACGCCGTCGGTTTATGTCGATCATACCGTGTTCGAAAACATCTGGCTCTCGCTTGAAGGCAGCCGCACGGTCTGGAGCACTCTGTTCTCAAGGATCACGAACGAACAACGCGACCGGATTCACAACGTTCTCGAAACCGTCGGTCTTTCCAGCAAATCAGATGTGAAAGCGGGTCTGCTCAGCCATGGTCAGAAGCAATGGCTGGAGATCGGCATGTTGCTTGCCCAAAACCCGAAGGTGCTGCTCGTCGATGAACCGGCCGCCGGCATGACTGATGAGGAAACGCACAAAACCGGCGAACTGCTGCTCAGCCTCGAAGGCAAACACAGCATTGTGGTGATCGAGCACGACATGACCTTCGTCCGCCAGATCGCCCGGAAGGTCACAGTGCTTCATCAAGGCACGGTTCTCTGCGAAGGCACCGTGGATGAAGTGCAGAACAACGAACGTGTCATCGAGGTTTATCTCGGAAGGAAGAAGAAGAATTGAAAACTCCAGGTTTCAAATTCCTAGCGCCAAAAAAGCGTCAGGACTCAAGCTCCAATCTGGTGTTGCGATCACATCGGTCGAATCATGCCTCGAGTTTGAAAATTGAAATTTCCCTGGAGCCTGGAACCTGGAATTTGAAATTTCCCCCATGCTGACCCTTTCCAACATCCACGTCAGTTACGACGGCTCGCGCATTCTCCGCGACGTCAGCCTCACCGTTCAGCCCGGCCAGGTGGTCTGCCTGATGGGCCGCAATGGCGTCGGCAAAACCACCACGCTCAAGTCGATCGTCGGCACCGTGAAATGCGATTCCGGTTCGGTGAAACTGGACGGCACCGAACTGGTCAGATTGAAACCGGACCAGCGCGCGCGTCACGGTCTCGGCTATGTGCCGCAGGGACGCGACATTTTTCCAAACATGACTGTCTGGGAAAATCTCCGCATCGGCGCCATCGCTCAGGGGAAAAAACTCAACGGCGAGATCGATCGGGTTTTTCAACTTTTCCCGGTGCTGAAGGAAATGCTTCAGCGCAAAGGCGGCGTTCTCAGCGGCGGTCAGCAGCAGCAGCTCGCCATCGGCCGCGCATTGCTCACCAACCCGAAAGTTCTTCTCCTGGATGAACCGACCGAAGGCATCCAGCCGAACATCATCGATCAAATCGGCGACACGATCAAAATCCTCCGCGACGAAGGTCTTCACGGGAAGGCGAAGGCGGTGGCGGAGTCTTCGCACAATTACACCGAGGAAGTCACCAACGCGATCAAGATGCTGAAGAAGGAAGGCGAGATCGGCATTCTGCTCGTCGAGCAATATCTCGATTTCTGCATCGATGTCGGCGATCTCTTCTACATCATGGATCGCGGCACCGTGGTTGCGAAAGGACCGATCAAGGAACTGACGGACGAAATCGTTCGCCAGCACCTGACGGTCTGACATGGATTGGATAGAGCAGCCTGGGATGCCCTCTCCAACGGGAAGCCTTCGCCGCTCCGTAGTTCCTCTCATCGCGACTCTTCCGACACACGTCTCAAGTCGCGGTCACCCTCTGCAGTTGAATGACGACAATCGTCCGTAAAAATCTCATCGGTCAAACGTCGTATCGAGTTCCTCCATTCCCCTGAAACAGATTTGCGTGGTTCGTCGAACAATTCAGACAAACAAACCCACCAAAGAACCCAAAAACTTATGATGAATCGTATTCGCAATCGCTGGTCGTCGTCGGGACGCAAGCGTCGGACCGTTGTTCGAGGCATGGCCTTGGCAGCTGTTCTGGCCGCTGGCGTTACCAATTCCGCGTCTGCCATCAATGTGAGCGTTTCCGGCTTCGACCAGGCCCGCAACCAGGACCTCCTCAATTTCCTTCAGGCAAATTTCCTGAACGTGAATCTCTCTTACGGCAACTACAGTGACCCCGCGAACATCCCCGCTGGCACTGATGTTCTCATCATCGGACGTATCGTACTCAGCTCTGACTATGCCAACGCTGTGAATTCGGCCACCTTCAACGGTCTGAACATCCCGGTCGTATCCCTGACCAGTTATGTTTCCCGCCCTGACGGCGGCCGATGGGGCTGGCATTCAGGTGCGGTAGCCGGCGGTGGAAGCATCGCTGGTAATGAGACGACGGTTACCGCCGACGGAGCCGGCATCTTTGGATCAGCGGGACCGGCTGACTGGTGGTCTGTGAGTAATGCAGATTCCACTTTCAACGCAGCGGGCAGCGGGACCGTCGGGACCGGCCAAATCCTTGCGACGATCGGAGGAAACATCCTCGTCGCTGGATGGCACGCAGGCGATACCTCTGCAGGCGGAGTGACCTTCACTGCAGACCGTCTGTTGTTCAATCTGCCTGATTCCGATCCGAATACCGGCAGCGGAGTGGTTCCGAACACAGTGGCCGGACAGCAGGCTTTCATCAAAGCTCTCGAAGCCTATACCCCATTGGTTGCTATTGTTCCGGAGCCCTCTTCGGCAGCGCTCCTCTGCCTTGGTGGCGGTTCCTTATTCTTCATGATCCGTCGCCGGATCCGTTAAGAAATCATCCCGATCAAAACAGCCGCTGTCGCGAGGCAGCGGCTATTTTCTTTTCTGCTTGCCCAATGAATCCAGGCAGCCCTCTCAAACGGGTTGACGAAGAACGATCCACTCCGAAGTCGGTGCTCAGATGAGTTCAGACAAAAGCGGACCGCTTTGATGACTTGAATCACAAGAGCTGCGTACGACTTTGCCAAAAACCGCTGCCGTCGGTGCGGCGGGTGAACCGGCCGCTTCGTATGCGAAAACGAACGCTTGTTCCAGTTGATGGAGGGGGACGGATTGCACATCCGTCCCCCCAAGAAGGTTAATCCGGTCGGCCGGTCAGTTCAGTCGCGTTCGGAAGAACGATTTCGACTGCTGCGGAATCTGAACGAGCGCTTCGAACTGTCCGGGCAGAACTTCCGTCACGGAGGCGCTGACGGCAGTCCACTGAACGAGGTCATCGCTCGTCTCCACCACGAATTTCGCTCCGGGCTGTCCGGTCCAGGTCAGGCGGACTTCCACCTGCGGCTGCACGGACACGTTGTGTCCATTTCCAGCTGTGGCCGCCGGAGTGAGCGGTCTGACACCCGCAAGTGTCAACTGCGCGGGAGCGATCGCGCCGATCTTCACCGGTGAGTTGCCCGTGATGGTCGCGCCGTTGTTAAGATAAACGCCGTTCACCCGGATCTGGCCCAGATTATCCATCTGACTTCCATTCTCGAGCGTCAGGTTGCCGTTCACGGTCAATGTAAAGTCGGCGAGGGTGGCAATGCGTCCACCGACCCGCAGCGAACCCGCCACGGTCATCGTTCGCTCAAAGGTCATCGAACCGCCGGGTTCATTCGACAATTCAAAGTTCCCGACAATGCCGCCCGACTGACGGAAGATCACCTGCAAGGTTCCCAGGTTCACGTTCGATTCCAGATGGAAGATCGACGAGCTTTCGACGATCAGGTTGCCCCAACCGCTGAATGTGGTTCCTGGCGCCATGACGTATCGCGCAGAGCTGCCGGCCATGGTGACAGTCGCGTTGGTTGCGATGTTCCACGCGCCGGAGTTTGTACCGCCATTGTTCATGTTGAACGAACCCTCGTTCACGTTCATCACGCCGCTGTTGTGGAATGGAATACTGACAATGTCGTACTGGTTCGTCGCCGTTTTGTTCCAGACTCCCAGGTTGAGAACTCTGTTCGTGGAACCCGAGCTCAGGCGCAACGAACCTGACATGGCATTGAACTCACCGACATTGTTCAACACTCCGTTCTGGAACCAGACGTTCTCGGCGGCGTGATTGATGACGCCTTCGTTCTGCATGAAGCGGCTGAGATACTTGCTGGATCCGGCGACGATGTTCACCGTGGCGCCGGTCTTCACCAGCGTCTGGCCCGAACCGATCATTGTTCCGGCGCTCCAGAACAGGTTGTTGGTAATGGTCAGGTTTCCGGAACCGCCAAGATCATTTCCACTCAACAGCAGCGTGTCGAATGTCTGCGGAGCATTGAAGAACACGTTTGCAGAGTTCGTGATGACCAACGGGCTTTTCGGCCAGATCGGCGCGTTCACCGTCACCGATCCACCCCGGAAGCTGAGATATCCGTTCGGCTCGAATGTGCCGAGCAGGTTGTGCGTGCCGCCTGTGAAACGGATTTCGCCGCCGCCGCCCAGATACGATCCAGGCAGATGCGCCATGTTCGCGCTGATTGTCGTGAGCGTGTTGGTGGCAAGCAGGATTGAGCCTGCGTTCGTGCTTGCGCCGTTGATGTGGAACGAGCCGCTGCGGATATCGACCAGGTTTTGATTGTTCAAATGGAGATCGAGCTTCAACAGATTCGTACCGGTCTTGAGCACCACGCCTTGATTGTTGAGATAGCTCGCCGTGCTGTTGAGCTGCATCGTCAGGCCTTCCTGAACTTCGATGGCCGCGCCGGGAAGATTGTTCAGCGTGCCCGCGCTGCAATAGATGGTCGTGCTCGCCGGAATGAGAATCGTTCCGGAGTTGTCGAGCCGGCGCTGGAGATACTTCGCGCCTGACGGATTGTTCAGCAACAACGTCATTCCCGCCGGGACAATCGTCCGGCCGGTGCCCGCCATCAATCCCTGCGACCACACCATCGTGTTTGTGGCGGTGATATCGCCGCTGCCTTCGAGAGTTCCAGAGTTTGCGATCATCAGGTTTTTTACGACCTGCGACGCATTCAGACGAACGGTTCCGGCGCCAACGTTGATCGTCACCGATCCGGGCAGGGTGTTCGCGATGGTCACCGTTCCGCCGTTGAACGCCACAACGTTTTCCGGAAGGAACGTGCCCATGAAGTTATGGGTTCCACTGGTGAAGATGAATGTTCCGGCGCCGCCAAGGAACGATCCGGCTGCGTGAGTCACCGTGCCCGAGAAGCTCGCTGTCGCTCCGGCCGCGACGTGAATCGAGCCGCTGTTCTGGCTTGTTCCGCTGATCGTCGTCGTCCCACCGTTCAGATTCATCACGCCGCTGTTGTTGATCGGCAATGACGTCATGGTCAGGTTGCCTGAACCGTGCTTGTTGAACGTGCCCTGGTTCTCCAGCAGGTTGCTGCCGGAGTTGTGCTGCAATCCGCCGGCTTCATGGATCTCAATCAATGCGCCGGGGTTGTTGCGCAGCGTGGCGCTGGTGAAGAACAGCGTCGGGCCGTTTGTGACTGCGAAGTAGCCGTTGTTGATCAGCTGCCGCTGCAGGAAATGGTTCGGACCCGGAACGATCAGCATTCTGCCGCTGCTGCTGATCGTCGTCTTGCCCGTGCCGCGCATGCTGCCGGTCTGCCATTCGAAACTGTTGGCGAACGTCACGTCGCCACTTCCAGTGAATTCGCCTCCCGTGAAGCGGAACGGCTTCGTAAACGGCGCACGGACGCCGTTGAACGCCAGCGATCCCGCCGAGATATCCGTCTGGACATCATAGACACCGTTGACAGTCACGTTACCGCCGCTGACGAGCATGCGGCCCTCGCCGGTGATGCTCGTGTTCTCGCTCATCACATGCGTGCCCGTCGCGAATGCGAGCGTGGCGTTCGTGGCGATCACAAATGATCCGGTGTTTGTCGCGCCGGAGTCGAATCGGAGCGTGCCCTTCAGGACTTCAACAATGCCTTCGTTGCGGAAGGTTTGATTGATCTCTGTCGTGCCGGTTCCACCAGTCTTGAACAAGCGTCCCAGATTCACGAAATGGCCTTCCGTGCTCCATCCGGAGATGGCGGTCGATGTGGATTCATCGTTCTGGATTTCAAACGAGCCGGCATTGAGGAATCGTCCCGCACCGCCGATCGTCCAGTTGCCGGTTCCGGTCCAGACGCCGGTGCCTTCATTGATCAACGTGCGCTCAATCAATGTCTTGGTGCTCGTGCTCAGCATCAGAAGATTCGCATTCGATGAGACAATCGTGATGCCAGGTCCATCTATCGTGCCATTCGTCCAGACAAGGCTCTGGGCGACAACAACCGTGTCCGAACCGCGCAATCCGCCGGACAAATGCAGCGTGTCGATCGCGATCGGATTGCCCGTGCTGAAATCGAGCCGTCCGGATGTAGTGGTCACGGTGGCGAGCGCGATGGGACCCACCTGCGATCCCGGCGCGAAGTAACCGACACCGCTCGTCGCAGTCACCGCGCCATCGACCAGGAATGTGCCTCGATTGGTCACACTGCCGCCGGCGAAGACTACCATTCCAGTTCCTTCGATCCTCGATTCCGCCGTAAGTTCGTGCGCACCGCCGGCAAACCGCACTGCAGAGCCATTCGTCACAACGAACGTTCCGCTGCTGACGCCGCCCAGTTCCGCGTCGAACGAACCGCTTTCAACCAGGATAAGACCGTCGTTTTTCAACATGGCATCCACGGCGAACGCGCCGTTGCCGTCGGTCTTCTGAATAACACCCGTGTTGTGGAATCGGGCGGTGGTTCTCCAACCGCTGATCGTGTTGTTCACATTGACATTGGTGCGAATGTCGAGATAGCCGACGTTGTCGAACAATCCGTTGTTGCCAATGGTCGCGGCGTTGTGACCACTCCACACGGCAGTGCCTTCATTGCGGAGCGTCCGCTCGATGATCCATTTGTAGGTCGGGCTCGCAATCTCCAGGGTCGCATTGCTGGATATAATCGTCGCGCCACTGCCATCCAGTGTACCGCCGGTCCAGAGCATTGAGTTCGTCACCGTGACAACGTCCGATCCCCGCAGTGTTGCTGCGACAGCGAGCGAACCGACCACCACCGGACTTCCGGTGTTGAATTCCAGTCGCGATCCGCTCGGGCTTGCGATGTTGGCCATCGCAATCGCCGAGACTTTGGCGCCCGGATTGAACACGCCGGCGCCACCATTCGCTTCCACCGTTCCGGTGACGTCGAACACGCCATTCACAAACGTCGTGCCCGCGAAAATGACCGAACCATCTCCTTGAACGCGTGATGTGGAACCGAGCGTGTGTGTGCCGCCGGAGAATCGCAGTGATGTGCCGTTCGCCAGATTAAATGCACCGCTGCTGTTTCCACCGACACCGGCGTCAATGGTGCCGTTCTGAACCACAATCGCGCCGTGGTTGTTCACGGTGATTCCCATGTAGAACGTTCCAATGCCCGCACTCTTCCGAATCGTGCCGCTGTTGTTCAGATACGCGCTGGTGGTCCAGCCGCCGACGGCATTGTGGAACTGCGGATCCGATTGAACGTCAATCAGGCCCGAGTTGTTGATCGTCGCTTCGGCGCCGACCGTCATTCCGCCCGTGGATGCGATGACAATCGTTCCCGCATTGTTGACCGTGCGGGTGGTCAGATATTTCCAGTCCGACCCCGCAATCGTCAGCAAACCGCCCGACGCAATTGCCGTTGAACCGAGGCCGTTCATCGTTCCCAACGTCCAGTTCATGCGGCCCGCGATGTTCACGAGTCCCGGACCCGTCACAACCCCGCCATCCAGCTGCAGCAAACCGCTGCCGCGCACCTGAAGCGATCCATTGACGGTCAACGTGCGGGCATTCACGCGAAGTGTCTGCGTGCCGCTGGTCGCGCCAAAGACCAGTTCGCCCACCGTTGCATCAGCATTCACGGTGATCGTGTAGGTGCCGTCGAGATCGACAACACCCGGTTTCGAAACCGTCGGAACACCATCGGTCCATCGGTTCGTGTCGGAGAAATTGCCGCTGACCGCTTCTTTCCATCGCGTGACCGGGAACGATGGATTGTCGAGCACCGTCACAACGATGTTCGTGAATCCGGAAACCGCATTGGTCGCAGCCGCGCCGGTCGCCTTGAGCGTCACGGTGTAAGTGCCCGAATCGAGCAACAACGGTTTGAGTGTGAGCACACCCGTTGCAAAACCGTTCGTCGCGGTGTTGGTGATGCTGATGCTGTTCAACGAAGCGAACACCGGAACCCCATTGGCTCCGCCAAAGCCGATGGTCACCAGCGGCGCTTCAGGTGAACTGACGGAGAACGTCAGGTTCGTCAGTTCGCCTTCCGTCAGAATTACGTTCGGCTCGATCGCAAAGGAGATCGCGCTGGTCGAGACAAGCGGGTTCGGATCTACACCGTCCCACAATCCGTCTTCGTCTGTGTCCGGATTGAGCGGATCAGTCCCAAGCGCCACTTCAGCGCCGTCGGTCAGACCGTCGTTGTCGGTGTCGGCTCGGGCTGGATCAGTTCCCAGCGCGCGTTCCAATCCGTTGTTCAAGCCGTCGTTGTCGAAGTCGTCCGAGTCGGCATCCGCCACGAACGCATTCATGCCACGATCGGTTTCAAAACCATTTGACCAGCCGTCGCCGTCGTCATCCGCATCGCGCGACCGGATGTCGAGTGCGATCGGTTCCTGATCCCAGCTGCGTGTAAAGGTCGAAGATTGCGAGATGCGAACCGAGAAGTCCATCGGACCAACATTGGTCGGCACAGTCAGCTGGATTGCCACGTTCGTGACGTTCTGGTTCACGTTCAACACACTCTGGGCATTGGTGCCGAACCGGAAGCCCCAGTAGCTTGCGTTGAGCCCGCGTTCGTAGCGAACGCGCGCCGTGATCTTCTGACCGGCCACGAGGAGTGTGTTGTTCGTCGGCCATTGCTCGAAAATTTCCGCCGTGCGGAACACAACCGGCCAGCCTTCCGGCGGAACAGTCATTCCGTTCGTGTCCACCAGCGCATTCGTCGCCGAATCGGTTATGCCCGCATAAAGAATGTTCGTGAAGGTGGCGCCCGGTCGCAGCGTCTTGGTCGGATTCACGCGATATTGCGACGAAAACTGTGTGACCGAAAATGCGATCGTGTCGCCGGCATCGTTTGTCAGAGCCATGACATTCGTAATCGCCGTGGATAACCGGACGGCTTCGCTGAAATACCAATCCGGCTGTTCGAAGATGGAAACTGCCGTCGCACCGTTGGTCGGCACGGTCCTCGTCAGCTGCGGCGGGGTAATGTCCGGCACCTTGAAGCTTCTCGTGTCGGACACAACGTTGCCCGCGGCATCGGTCACCCAGATCTGCGCCTGGATATTGCCGCCGTTCTGAAGCGCATTGGTGATCGACAGGGCAAACGCGTTGGTCTGCGTCACGTTCGGCTGGATGGCCACGTTGGTTTCCAGCGTGGAACTCACAATGCCGCTCAACTGAATCTTCACCGTCACGTTGGAGCTGTTGTCGTGCAATCCAACCGCGAGATCCAACGGTTGCAGCGGATTCACGATCTCGCCGGACGCCGGACTCACAAAGTGGAATGCCGGTTTGGTTCCATCGGTGATTGTGTATTCAAGCATCAGTTCCGCGGACTTTTCGCCGGAGGAATCAGTCGCCTGCGCGTAGAACTGCAGCGGCACGCCGGCGACGTTCGTGGCAGGAACGGTGAAGGTCAGATTGGTGGTGGCCCCGCTGTCGAAAGTGCGCACAGTCTGGATCGCTCCAACGGCAACGAGAGTGATGTTCGTCACGAGGTTGTCGTCGCTGGCGCTCAACGCGAAGCTCAGTTCCTTGCTGGTGCCGACGACGTCGTTCGTCGGATTGAGACGAACCAGCGAAACCGTCGGCGCAACGTTCGGAACCACTTCCACCTCAATCTGTCGGACTTCGCCGTCGTTGCCGAACTGGTCGGTGGCGATCGCCTGGAGTCGCACGATGCCATTGGTCGGCAGCTGAACCGAGCCGATGTAAGGCGCCTCGGCCGCGAACGACACCGGTTCGAGTTCCTTGAAGAACCGGACACTCGCGCCGACTTCAGGCTGCGCCAGGATCGCTTCGATCGGAACCATTGCGCCGGCAACTGCGGGACCGTTCAGTTTCAATGTCGCAATCGTCGGCCCAAATGTGTCGAGCGTTGAGAACGTCGTGGTGAGCGGTTCAGATGCAAACTGATTTCCGGCGAGATCGAACAGGTTGCTGATCACCATCGTGTAGGTGCGGTTCGGCAGCAGTGGCGACGCCGGGGCAAACGCCAAAATCTTTCCGTCAGCACTCAAGTTCGCCGTCCCAGGCACGGTTCCGTTGATGTCGCTCAACGAGAAATGAATTCCCGTGTTCTTCAAGGGTTCATTGAAGGTGACACGCATGGCCGCCTGCGGATCGACCTGCACCGCGCCATTGGTCGGGAAGATCGAAACGAGCAGCGGCGGATCGTCATCGCGCGTCGTGAAAGTGGCGACGAACAGCGTCGGTGTGTAACGACCGACGAGGTCAGTCGGACCGGTGGCGATCAGCGTGCCGATGGCATCGCGACGTTCGCCGCTGATGACGGCCAGATCATAAGTCGTCAGACTGCGCAACGGTTCCAATGGCGTGAGCCGGATCACGCGGGGCTTGCCGTCATCAGGATGCGCCTGGAGCGTCACGGTTGCGGGGATCACATTCGTCGGGCCGCGCAGGAAAATTCCATTCGTGTTCCCATTCACGCTCGAAGCCAGCAGCGGTTCCTGGAACGTGATCTCTACCGAGGTGTTGATCGGAACGCCGACCGCAGTGGCGACCGGATTCAGATTCGTGATCGTCGGATAATCTTCATCCAGGCGAATGTCGCCCAGATCGACAATCTGCCCGTTCGTGGTCAGGACACCCGATTCCTTGATCAATCCATTGAACCGAAGCGCGTTCGCTTCAACGACGAACTGTCCCATCGGCACATTGGTGAAACCGAACCGGCCGTCGAGATCCGTCGAGACGATCGAAACGCCCGCAGCAGTGTTCTGGGAATTGAACGTGAGGATCACGAGATTCGTCGGCACCGACGCCGAAGCGTCAGCGCGCACGATGCGGCCGATGACCACGCCGCTCGGTGCGAGTGTCAGGCGGAAATTGTTGGTCGTGTCATTGGCGATGATCGTTCCGTTGGTCGTGGCCGACAATGACTGGCTTTCAGCAATGAGCCGGTAGTTGCCAACCGGAATGTTCGGAATCACGAACTTGCCTTCGGCGTCCGACACCAGGTTCCCGCGTGTCTGGCGCTGGAACGGATCGCTGAGAAACTCAACCTTAAGCGATGCGAACGGAACCGGAACGAGTCCCGTGCTGTTAAACACCTGGCCTGTCGCGGTGCCGATGCCATTCAGCCGGACAGTCACCGTATTGCTCGGCGCGCTGCTGGTCAGGGTGATATTGGTCAGACCCACATTGAACGTTTCGGCCACGTTCAAGGCTGAAGCCCGAATCGCAACACCGCCGATCCGGAGATTGTCAAAAAACGCTTCGCCGTTTTCGTCCGCGTCCTTGGTGCCCCCGCCGAAAGCGGATGCAATGACCCGGACGTTGGTCGCCGGAGTCACACCGTCAGGCCGCACCACGCGCACCAGCAGCTGTCCGGTCGGTTCCTTGGCCGGCAACATGAGATTCACCGTCACAGTCGTCGCGCTGTCCGGCATGACAACCGTCTGGCTGGCGCCGCGTTGCGGATTTTGCACTGCTGTTGAAAGCCCGTAACTCCCCGGCA
This sequence comes from uncultured Verrucomicrobia subdivision 3 bacterium, assembly GCA_937890005.1. Lineage (GTDB taxonomy): Bacteria > Verrucomicrobiota > Verrucomicrobiia > Limisphaerales > DASXHY01 > DASXHY01. The sequence goes on from CALBZA010000004.1 coordinate 53,103, forward strand.
TCACGCCCGGGAATGAGAATCCACCGTCCGGACCGGTCGTTACGCTGCGGATCAACGACAGTCCATCGCGCGGTTGCAATCGCACTTCAGCACCTGTGACTGGCGCGGATGTGCCGAGATCAAACACCTGCCCACGAATCTCGCCGAGCGGCTGTTCGGTCAGATTCACCACAGCAACCTGATCCACGTAGCTGAGCGTGACCGATGCCGCCGCGGATCTTCCCGTGACCGGATCGGTTCCGACCACACGATAAGTTCCTAGCGGAATTCCAGTCGCCAGATAATCGCCATTTGCATCGGTCGGAACGTTCGCGACGCTTCCAATCGAAATCCGTGCCCCCGCAATCGGCGAACCGTCCTCAAGGTGACGGAACGTGCCGCGCACCGTCCCAACACCACCCAGCGTAAGAGTCGCGCTGGTCAACATGCCGTTGGTGACGCTCATGCCGATGCGCTTCTCAAGCGTGACGCTTGCCGTGGTGTAACGGACGAGCAACGAATACGAACCCGGAATCAGATTGCCCGTTTCATAAACGCCGTTCACTCCTGTCTGTCCGTCGCGGTCTTCGCGGAAGACGCCGCCCGACAGGCTGACGAACGCGCCGGACGCAGGTTCTCCATTCGCCTGGAGGACCGTGAGTTTCAAGTCACCAAGGCCGAGCAACGGAACTTCAACGAAGTTGGTCTGGCCTGCAGTCACCGTGGCCTGAATTCTGCCGCGATAACCGGTCACCGGATCCACCGCCGTCACCGAGTAGTTGCCGGCCGGAATCTGCATCTGGTTGTCGAAGAAACCATTCGTGTCAGTCGTGTTCACGATTCCCGGACCAAACGACGTCGTCACTTCAACGCCTTCGCCGGCGATCGTTCCATCGGGATAAACAACACGTCCCGCCAGTCGCCCGTGCGTATCGCGCCGCGGCGGGAATTGCATCACGAGGTTTGTGACGTTCGGCTGCAGGTCGGTCGTGCGACCGCTGGTTGAAAGCACCACGGTGTAGAACGGCGACGCCACCTGAACGCCCCAATCGCCGATCATCAACTGGTTCTGGAATGAAAATTCGCCGGAGGCTGCATCGCTGTCGCGGTCACCCACGATCGTCATGATGGGCGCTCCGTTCTCGGCCCGACCCAATCCGGTCAATCGCACACGGGCACCAATCGGAACGGACTGGTCATTCAAAACAATGCCGTTCACCGAACCGACCGGGAAGTAACGGATGTCCGCCGTTCCCGTGTCGCCGTCCGCCAGCACACGGGTCTTCGTGTAACCCCACGTGCCGGGGTTGACGTTGGTGTAGGTCGGCGTGACGCCGGCGTAGAGCGCGAAGGCATCGCTCACCGCGGCCATGATTTCCTCTTCGGACGCGTTCTCTTCCAACAGTTCATCCACCGGCTTTTGAACGGGAGGCGCCGGCGCGCTGACGGTGTATTCGCCCGGCGGCATGTTGATGAATTTGAAAAAGCCACTGTCATTGACCTTGGTCCAGAGGAAACCTTTCTCGACCGGAATGGCGACATTGATGCCGGTGACCGTATTGCCTTTTGCGTCGCGGACATATCCGGCGATCACACCGGCGGGACGCAAACGGACCACAACGAAATTCGTCACACCCGGCAGCACAGCGAGACTGGCGCTGCCGAGGCGCGGAAATCCCTGCGGAGCAAGATGACCTTCCAGACCTGCGCTGATGGTGCGTTGTCCAACGGGAACTTCCGTCAGCGTGAACAAACCGTTCTCATCGGTGCGGACGATCCCCGTTCCGCCCGCCACGAGTGCTTGCGCGACCGGCACGCCAGCGCTGTTCTCGACACGGCCCACCACGACGGATGTTCCCGCGAGTGCAATGGAGACATAATTCTGTCCGCTGGCGACGAGTTGCACGCCGTCGCGCTGGCCCTTGCGCCGTCCGTCCTCAGAGATGGCGATCACATGATACGTTGCGACCGGAATGTCGCTCAGTTCCCAATATCCATCGGCATCGCTCGTCGTGATTCCGACCACTCCGTGAATGCCGCGCACGAACACCTGCGCGTTTTGATGTGCGATCATGTTGTCCGCTTCGGTGACAACGCCGCGAATCGTGGTGCGAACGACCTGTTCCACATCCGGCGCGGTGAGTTGAATCACCATGTCAGTCACTTCGCCCACCTGCGTCAGAATTCCCGCCACCGTCCGGAACTGACCCAAACCGGTTTTCACCTGAACTGAAAATGGTCCCAGCGGAACACCGTTGAACTGGAATCGCCCGTTCGCATCGGCAAACATGCCGCGGCCCTGCTCACGCGAATTGCTGTCCGGGAAAAGATTCACCGCCGCGCCAGCCGCCGGAGTGACTCCATCCGCTGCAATCACACGGCCCGTGACCGTTCCACGACCGCGGAAACGCAACGCCACCGCGATCTCCTGTCCCTGCATTCCATCACGAAACTCGATGCGATCAGTCCAGACCGCGCGATCCAGGCTTTCACCCAGCGCCACCGCTTCAGTGAGATTTGTAACACCGAGTGTGGCGACGATGTTGGACTGTGCCGCCTGAAGCAGCAGCCGGTCGCGATCGAAAAAGTTTCCGCGATACGATTTGAGAAGCAGGTCAATCGCTTCCGCGCTCAGCCCGCCCATGTCGGTTGCTGAAATCGTGAAAGGCACACCGGCCAGAATGAAGTCGAACGTGAATCGTCCCTGATCATCGGTGAACACCTGCGAGATCGACGAAACATGCGAATCGCAGCGATCGAATGGATCCTTGTAAAGATCGTTCATCGTGAGCGTCACCGGAACATTCGCCGCGGGGCTGCCATCGGCGCGCAACACGCGACCGTTCACCGCCACGCCTTCAGTGATGAGATTGCTGATCGGAAGCGAGTTGCTGACCATCAGATTGCCGCGCGGATCTGCCACTCCGTTCACCGTCATGATCCGCGGCCGCACACCGCCGGTTCCCTGTTTCAAGCTCAGCAGCGCGACACGGCCACCCGGCTGAATCCGGACAAACTGCGCACTGTTGCCGTTATCAAGCGTGTAGGCCGACGGAATATTCACGTTCGTCTGCAGCATCGGCTTCGAGAAGAGCACACCGATGACAGTGCCGTAATTCCACGCCGCGGCGGCATGACAGCTCGGTTTCGGACGGACCGATTCGATTTCTGGCAACTGTCGCACCAGCAACAGTTGCGGTGGCAATTCGGTGATCGGAGTGACCACACCGGCGATGCTGGAATTGGGAGAGCCGTCGCAGTTGTTATCGAGCTTCAATTCATTCGATACATCGCCAACGGTGTAACGGAGACAGCTTCCGACAGGCGGATTGTTCACCGTCCAGCGAATCTGCTGCCCGGTTCCATTCGTGCCGATCAGAACCACAGCAAACTCGGCTTGTGCGATTGGCGAATCGATCTCCCAGCGAACGGCACCGTCGGTGGGCTTCAACACCAGCCAGCTTCCATTCGTGCCGGAGTAACCGCCGGATTGCTGCAGGTCGGCACGATTGAGATTCACCACGTCGTCGTTGCGTTTGAAGCGCGGCGAAATGCCTTCGGCACTCGCCGACGCAAAAAACCACGCCTCGCCCCGGCCAGCGAGATCGCGCGCTCGCTGTTCGAGCAGTGCGGTGGCGTCGATTCCGCTGTTGGTGACGACAGATCGGAACAGCGCATCACGCCACTGCCGGCCGGCTTCGGTTCCAGTGACAATCTGATCGAACGCTTCGTTGAAAACGCGTCCACCCTGCCAGTCGAGCGCGAGATCAGGCAGCACGCGCGTGAGCGATTCCCCGTAGGCGACACGCTGGCCCGCTTCCGCGAGTTCCAGCACGCGGGTTTGAATCGATGACCACGAAACGCGCTTCACATTCGGCGGAAGGATCGGCGCCGTGTAGGCACTCAGCGCCTGACCGAGCACACGGTTCGCGGCGTAGAAAAGATCTTCAGGCAGACAATCCACGTAATCGGGATAACCGATCGAATCCGGCGACAGTTCCACGCCACGTTCATCGACTCCCATTGTGAGACGGAACCGTCCGGTGACGCTGTCGTCGCCGGTGGTGAGATTGGAAAAGCGAATCTGGCCGGTGCGTTCGGCGCGCAGGCGATACTTCGCGGTGACAGATTCGCCCGGCTTGATCGTTCCGAGCTGAACGCGTTCTTCGGAAAGCAGCGTTGCGCCACTCACGCTGCCCTTCGGCAACGCAACACTGACGAGATTGGCGTCCACCTGCGAGGTGTTCATCACGGTGACATACGCATCGTAAGGTTCACCCGTGCGAACCGTGCGCGGATGCGAGAACGTGAGCGAGAACTTGGGATTCCGCACCAGCACGGAACCGGCGGCAGCGCCCTTGATCTTCACCAGTCCCGCAGCCAGGCCGTCGAGTTCACCGGTGAGTTCGAGATTCATCACATGAAGACCTTCGCGCAGGCCTTCCACGAGAAATTCCGCCTGACCCGACTCCTTCGGATAAAGCCGGAGAATATCGTCCGCTGTTCCAACAATGCCATCGGGTCCGGGCCGAACAATCGGCTGAACCGGCTGCGTGATCTTGTTCGGTCCAAGTCGCGCAAAGCGCAGTGGATCGTCACCGGGCGCTTCATGACTGGTCGCCGGGATGTGATCGGCTCCGGGCGGAAGAACGAGCTTTGCGGAAAGATTCAGGACGCTGAGACCTGAGTTCACCGGCGCGGCGTTCTCAGTGAAGATTTGCACGCTGAAGAACTGGTTCAGGTAACCGATGTTGCCCGGAATCACCATCAGCGCCGGGATCGGCGGAATCTGCAACCGAAGATCCTGCTGCTGCGGTTCGGCGAGTTCGAAGTTGCAACCTTTGATCACCAGGTTGAGCCCGGCATTTTCCAGTTCCGGCGGAAGCGGAACATTCTCGCGGCTGGAGAGCTGGTCATTGATGCGCTGCGCTTCAACGAGGCGCCTCTCCAGTTCGGCGGCAGGGATGACTTCCGTGCTGCCTCTGAAATCCGGCGTCACGACCGGGAACTTGATCGGATACGTTTTGCCATCGAGCACAAAGCCCACTTCGAATTCAACGGCGCGGAAGTTGGTGTCGTCGATCGCGATGCCTTTGTCCTGAATTTCCTGAAGCGTCAGCGGACGCGAGGTCACCGTGGAAACCAGCAGTTCGGCAAAGACGTTCACCGGCACGCTGGAAGGAACGCCTTCCATTCGAACTGCACCGGTCGTGGCATCGACGAGCCGGATGTTGTCGAGCTGATATTCGCCGACGAGATTCAGCACCGGTAGCTGAAGCGGCTGATTGACCTGCCCGATCAAACGACGCGCCGGAAATGAAGGTCCACGCAACGTGGCCTCGATGTAGGCGCCCTGGGTGATGCTGTTGTCCGGAGTTTTGGCCGAACCATCCGCGTTCACAAGTTCAACCAGAACCGACCCGGCAATGCCCTTCGGCACGGCAACAGCCGCTGGCGTCACGCGCAGGTAGTTGCCGACGATTTTGTAATCGAGCGACGTCAGCGGCTGCGCAGCCTGGACCTTTGGAACGAGCAGAAGGAGCAGGCTCAGGAGTGCGACGACATTTCGCCATCGGAATAGCGCGGCACCTGAATCGGCCTGATCAAACGAACGGTCCTTCGACAAGTTGTGCATGGGGCGAATCGATTCTCTCATTTCAACGCGGGCCGACAATGGAACCAAAGGGGTAATCGCTTTCATCGGCTTCATTGTTTGGGTGTGAAGACCTTGCCCGCTCTCGCGGCGTCCTTGATTGAGCCGATCGTCGGATGCAGCGACATCTGCGTCCATTCCGCCGGCAGCCGGTTGCCCGTTCTGGACATGAAACGCTTCTCGGTTTCGAGCAGCATGTTGTGCATTTCCCAGCGGCTCTTGTGGAAACCGCTCATGCGGCCGTTCTCCAGCTTGAACGAGAAGATGTCGCCCGGATGCCCCACCGCGGTCAGCTTCTTCGTGTCCACGAGATGCGTGTTCACGACCTGGTTGTAGAGATCCGGATAATGATGATGCATGCCGTGCTGCAGCGGCGAGCTGGGCGTGCCCTTGTAACCGGCCTTGCGATACAGCTCGTCGTAATGCTTCTTCACGAGCAGTCCGAAGTGTTCTTCCTGCGCCATCGTGGCCGGACGTCCATCGATTTCGAGATACGCAAAGTCGGCGTCGCTGTTGTAGAACTTGCCGTCCTTGTAAACCCAGCCGTCGGAGCCGGTTTTCTCCAGCACGTGACCCGGCTTGTTGGCCATCAGGCGCTCGGCGTTCTGACGTCGCTGCACCGGCTTCTTGAAGCGGCGAATGCCACCTTCAACCGTGCGCGCGTTGTAAATCTCCGCCATTTCACGGGCCGCCAGCGACATCGCGTCCGATTCCATCTGGGTCAACCCGTTGTTGTGGGCGAATTCGCGCCATTGTTTCCGCGAATTCACGTAACCACGCACGCGTCCCCCAATGCCCTTGAACACCGAGAACTGCGCCGCGCCTGCGCCGAACGCCACGCCGACGTCCGCCGCAACGAGCTGCGCGCCGCGATAACGGTCGAGCAATCCGAACGTGCCCTGCGCGTCGCTGTGCAACAGATCCCAGCCTTCGGCAAAGCCGGTTCCGAGCTGCAACACCGCGCCGGCAAAATTGATCATCTGGCCGACCATGTAGCCGCTCAGGCCGTCTTCGCGGATCGATGCCTGACTGCCGATCTGGGTGAGTTCACGACCCCAGCTGTCCGGATCCCACGCGAACATTCCCGTCGGATCCCGGTAATTGATCGGATTGTTCGCGAACGCAGCGTATTGGTTCACGCTGTCTTCCATTCCCGCCGGATCGCGCTGAAGGAATGTCGCGGTCGTCGGATCGTAATAACGCGCGCGGCAATACAGCAGGCCGGAATCGAAATCGAAGACCTGTCCGTGGAACAGGAAGGTCGAAAGGCTTCGGCTGACTTCGCCCGAAGCCGTGCTGCCCGGCGCGCCGCCGGTGAAGAGCTGCGGACCGCCCGCCAGGTTCAACGTGATCACCTCGGTCGCATTCGTGTTGTTCCAGTCGTCCTGGAACGCTCCGCCATTGACCGTGAGCGTCACGTTCCCGCTCAGCGCCTGCGCCGGAGTAAGCCGGAAGACGCTGCCGAACGGATAGCCCGGAGCGTTTTCTTCAAAAGCCACCGTGACCGAAACCGTGCTTCCGTTGCGTTCCAATCCAAAGGCGTTGTTCACGCTGCGCAAGGTCGTCACGAGATTGCTTCCCACCGGCGCGCTCTCGAAGGCGGGCAGCACGGACTCGGTGAAGACCACCAGCAGTGAGTTGGTCTGATTGATGACGCGCGAAACTGCGGGACGTTGATTGTCCGGCAATTGCACGAAAGGCTGACCCCAGGCGTCGTAGTTCACGCGCTCCAGCACCGTGCCATTCGCGTCTGTGACCGCGATGACCGACCGCATCACGTCCGTGAGCAAGTAATGCCGCGTCAGATTCGTGCTGCCGCCGGTGGCCAGATCGGCCGCAACCAGTTCATCGCCATTGTCACCATAGAAGTAACGGGCGATCACGCGTCTGCCGTCGTTCAGGTCGCGCTCCTCAATCAGCTTTGCGCCGTCATAGATGTATGCGATGTCGCTCGGCACGCAGAGCGCCGGATTGCCAACCACGCGGCGGCGAATGCGCAGGCCGGCCATGTCGTAGTCGTTCAGAATTTCCACGCCATCGACGCGCGCGATCTTCGTGCACTGGCCGAGATCGTTGTAGGTCAGCGTTGCCTCCACGAGCTGCGGCACAGTTTGACCCGGGAGACGCACTGCGAGACGCGTCTTTGTCACGTTGCCCACGACGTCCCGTTCGCGAACGAAGCCGTCGATCTGCGGCACATGACGGAACACATCGGACGAATCGTAGTTCGTGCCCATCGGCGCGATCTGGAACTGATCGGGATTGAAGACCGTGATGCTCTCGATCACATCCGTGGTCGTGTAAGCGACTTCGCGCGCAAACCTGCCGGCGCTCCACAGGCCACTCACCTGGGCTGGCTTCGCGAAGTTTGGAATCGTGCGGATCGGTTCCAACGCTCCGTCGAGTCGCGGACGAACATCCTGATCCACGCGAACCAACCGATAGCTTCCGTCGTAGCCGAAGAAATCGCTGCGTCCACCGCGATGAACGAACTGTCGCGCCACCTGGGCGCCGTTCTTGTCGAATTCATAGCGCACATCGGCAAGCGCCTGACCGTCCGAAAGCCGCGTGTACTTGCGCGCCTTGACCCGGCGCAATCCGTCGTAGGAATTCTCCACTCGGATGCGGTCGTTGCCGAACACGCGTTCCACCACGCGGACCGGCCCCGCATACTTCGTTTCCTTCACGGCGGTTTCACCCGGCGCAGGATCAAGTCCGATCAACCGGCCATTCACATCGCGACGATGTGTGACCGTCGTCGCGTCGTTCGGATAAGTCTGCGTCGCAATGTTCCCCGCCGCGTCCAAAGTCTGCTTGATGGCAAACGCAATGGAGCTGAGTCCGGCAGGTGCGTCCGTCAACTGATAGGTCCGGCGAGTCTCCTTGAGGAAACCGGCCAGGTCATAATCCACTTCCATCGAACCTGACGGATCGGTGAGCGAGATGAGCCGCTGCATGCCGTCGTAACCGTAGGTTTCATTGCGTGCAGGTCCGAGGCCGGTGACAGTGCGCGTCAGCATCTTGCCGATCGGGCTGTAGGTCATCTGCATTGTGATGCCGCGCGGCAGTTCCGATTTCTCCGCCAGCGAAAGTGCGTTGAAGTCGCTGCACGTGATCGTCTGGTTGTTCGGCAAGCGCGTTTCAAGCAGGCGCCCATCCGGCGAGTAGGTGTAACTCATTCCGTTGAAAACGGTGTCCTTCACCGACGCCAGCATTCCGTTCGTCGTGATGATGAAACGCTTCACGGCGTTGTTCGGGCTCGTTTCGGTCAGCACTTCACCAAGACGCGAAAGCGTGCGCAGCGTGGTGTTGTTCTCGCGGTCGGTGACACTGAGATTCGCGCCATCGAGACGGACGCCAAAAGAGGTCACGTTGCCGAGATTGTCGAACTGCCGGACGACGTGATCGCGTTCGTTGCGCTCCCAGCGCGTCACATACGTCACACCGGCCTCCTCGGTTTCCTCACGCTCCGGATTGTCGTTCGCGTCGTAGAAGTAACGGTTCGTGTGCGTGCCGGTGATCACAACCTCCGGACGGCCGACGGCGTCGTAAAGCGTCGTCACTTTCGCGCCCAGCGGATCGGTCACTGTCACTGATCGTTGCGCGGAATTGTATTCGTACTTCACTTCCGAGACGCCGTCGTCGCGATGATGTTTCATCGTCAGCGGACGATTCAGTTCGTCGTAGGTGGTCTCGCTGCGTGACAGCAGGCGGTCCTGGGCGTCGCGAATCTGCGTCTCGAGAATGTTGCCGTTGTTGTCGTAGGTCACCTCAGTGACGGTTCCGACCGGCGTGATGGTTTTGATCAAACGATCGTGCCCGTCGTATTCGTAGGTTTCAGTGGCATTGCCGATCGTCTTGGAAATGCGGTTTCCGTTCAGGTCGTATGTGTAGGTTTCGAGATACGAACCGACAATCTCGTAGCTCGCCACATTGCCCATGTGATCGTAGGCGATACGATGAATGTCACCGCTCGGCAGAATGGTTTCCTTCGTGCGATTGAATGCGTCGGGAACGATCGTCGTGACTTTGTCGGCAATGCCGCCGTCGATCTCCAGATCCTTCACGATGTGATTCGTCATGAAGCCGAGCTGATTGTAGCCGCGGCGTTCGACGAGCTTCAGATTCGTGTCCACCGTCGTGGAGGTTTCAATCTCGTTGCCGTTGCGATCGTAGGTGTGTTCCGTGGTGACACCCGCGCGCGTGACACGCACCAGCCGGTTCTGTTCGTCGTAAACGAGATTCATCGAAACGCCCTTCGGATCGATGATCGATGACGGCAGGCCGCGTTTGGTCTGGTCGCTGGTCGATCCACCGATCGGCGTGTAGATGTTGCGCGACGTCAGTTGAAGCCCGCCTGAACCGGCTGTGAACGTCTCGACAAAACCATCCTCGGTGTAGGTCCAGCTCTGTTCGGTGCCGTCGATGCCAATGTATTTCGTTTGAAGTCCGAACTCATTGCCTTCGAACCTCTCGACGTGTTCGCCGATCCGGATTTCCTCCACGTCGCGATGATCGGCGCGGAGCTTGATGGTTGCTTCGACGTCGTTGAAGTCCTTCTTGATGCCGGCCGCGAGGTTGTACCACGGATCGTACTGCGTGTTCGCAACGAGCGTCGGTCCGCCGCGCGGGCCCGGGCTCTTGATCACCATGGTCAGGTTTCCTCGCGAGCGAAGGCTTGGGTTGTTGGTGTCGTAGATGTAAAGGACGCTGTTGCCTTCCGGATAACTGACCGAACGCAGCAGGCCGTTGGGATAATAGGTCGATGTGTTCACGCGCGGCGCGCCGTTCGTGCCGGTGAACATCGTTTCAATCGGACGGCCGAACTTGTCGAACACGTGCTTGATCTTCGCCTGGTCCTGCGACTCGATTTCAACCGACGCATTTCCCTGTGCCATCGCAGCCGCGGTGTTCTCGTGCGACATGTTGATGCTCAATTCACGATTCGCGACTTTTACGCGGTCCACAGTATCGCGCCCCGCAGAGCCGAGTTCAGTGGCGTTGACCACTGGCGTGCCGGCGTCATCGGCTCCGATCACACCGATCAACGACTGCGCACTCGCGCCCGGGCGATCGGTTCCGCTGTAGATGAAGCGCGTGATGGCGCGGCCGGTGAAGCCACCTTCCGCCGCCACTTCAACCTTCGGTCCTTCGCGGCGTTCGAGCAGGCCATGTTCGTTGTAGAAGAAGAGCAGGTCGCGCTTCGAGTAGTCGGCGAGGCGATGAATTTTCCCCAGCTCCACGGCGCGGTTGGCTATCTGATCGATGCCGGCGCGGAACTCAGGATCGTTCGCCGTGCGGTAATAACCGATGTCGATCGGCCGGCGAATCTCGTCCTTGATCTGAATCAGTTCGCCGCGTCGGCCATAAACCATCTCCAGCGAATTCTCCGGATAACGGTCATAAACCTTTTGCAGCTTGCCGGCCGGATTGTACCAATGCTGCGTTCCGTCCACGTCGAGTCGCGCAAAGCGGCCATCCTTGAACTTCACGAAGAAGTTGAACAGGCCGTCGGGCGGCAGGTAATAGCGCGCGGCGGTGTTGGTCCAGCCGAGTTCCGCCACAAGCGGATCGGCGCCGATTTCCGCCAGAGCGTTGGTTCCGGCGTAGCGATAGATGATCTTCCGGCCTGCGCCTGTGTGGAAAATGATGTCTTTACTCTGCGCGATTTCGCTGTTGGCCGGCGTGTCGCGAATCACGAGCGGAATCTTCGTGCCTTCGGGGAAGATCGCCTCGTTCAATTCCTCCACGCGCTGGTTGTAGTTGAAATCCCAGCCGCGACCGAACGCTCCTTCATACAGACTCTGACCGCTGTAGTTCATGCGGAACACAACAGGCAGCCGGCGGCCCGGAAGGTTCAGGCACTCGAGATTCACGTTCATCTCGCCGTTGTGCGCGTTGAGCGCATTCATCGCGAGCGGCAGGCTTGCGCCGCCGGCGATCGGACCCGGATTTTGCGACTGAAGATAATCGGCGGGATGCGTCGGCAGGATGGTTTCCACGCCCGGCATGTTCACGCGTTCACGGCCGTTGATCTCGCCCGCGTATTTGCCGATGACCGGATTGTTCGCCATCGACGGATCGATGCTCACGCGGACGTAATCGCCAGCCCAAAGAATCTCGCGATCCAACTCGTTTTTCGCGAGAGCGAGATCCGCTATCGACATCTCCTCCGCGACCAGTGCGAACGGGCGCGAAAGATACATGTTGTAATACGGGCTGCCCGGATTGTCCGACAAACGCCATGCGCGGCAGGAACGCGTCGGTGCGTCCGTCGCCGCCGGTGTCTGGCCGAGGCCGGACAGCGCGCTGTCGCTCAGCGCGTTGATCGGTGGGAACAGAAAGCCTTTCTTTGGCAGCGGGTTCCCCGCCCAGTTCAGGCTTTCAATTCCCAGCTCGATGAACTCGCCCGCCGAACCCGGTGCATGCACGATTGCATAGAAATGATTGTGCCCATCGGGCGGCGAAATCGTGGAATCGATCACGCCCGGTTCGCCCTTGAATCGCGCCGGCGGCAACGTAGCCACCTTCTGCATGAAACTGAACCGCGCCTCGATGTTTGTGCGCGTGGTGTTGACCAGCTCACGCGGATTGAACGGTGTGGTTTCAGGAAACGCCACCACTTCGATCGTCGGAGCAGACTGAAGAACGACGTTCTTGCCGCCGCTGCTCACGATGTGCAATCCAGCCAGATTGCCGTCGAATGTGCGCATCGTTTCACCGGCATCGGGAATCACGCCAACGATCGCCGGATGCGCCGCGTTCGGATCGCTCGAAAGCTTTGAATAGAACCGCGCCGGATCGAGCAGCAGAATGTCCTTGTCGGTCGCCGCCATCAGCAATCCGTCTTCACGCCGCGTCACACCGAAGACACCCGTGCCGTTGGCCGCAGGAATGACAATCTCCGTTACGAACTGGATGTCCTCCGGATCAGTGATGTCCAGAACTGTGATGCGATTCGGCTTCCCGTCCTCCGCGTCGGAATTCATCCGAATTGAAATGATCGCAAAGTGCGTTGGCGTGAGAATGCCGTTCACATTGAGCGGATAATCGAGGACGAAACTGACACGCTTCGGCCGGGCATTCGGATACTCGTAACTCGCGGCTTCACGAATCAACACGCGTCCGTCCGCAATCAGCGTGCGATACGCCGCAGGCACCGGGGTGTTATCGATCAGAAGTTTGCCCGGATCGACGACAACGCCGAGGAAATCGCCGCCCTTGCCCATGGCAAAGTCATTGATCCATTGATCCGTGTCGCCGAGCGAGTAGATCCCCGACCTGCCTGCGAAATCAGGCGAGACGCGCGCAGGCAGCGGCAGCTGATCGCCTTCATCGACGAAATCGCCGTCGCCATTCGCGTCAATGCCCGGACGTCCGTTCTCCGGCATGTCGTTCCAGTCATTCAGAGTGAGGAAATCGGCGATGATCATTTCCTGGAGATTCACTTCGCCGATCGTTGAAAGCGTGGCGTTCTCCAGATAATCGAGCATCGGCGCCGACCATTGAACTCGCGAAGCCACGGCGCTGGGATCGTAGTTCAGCACTGCGCCCGCGACGCGCTGGAGGTTGTAGGGATCGCTGATGTCGAACACTCGCAGGTATTGATTGCGTCCTTCGCCGACATAACCGCCGACCACCGCGAGCAGATCGCGTGTGAGCGCCTGGCCGTTCACGTTGGTTTTGAACGAGTAGTTCGGGATCAACACCAGATCGCGCGGATAACCGCCGGGGAGGTACACTTCGGAAATTTTCACCGGCGCGGACGGATTCGAGAGATCGTAAACCTTCACACCCGGACGATTGCCGCCGCGTTCCAACACGTAGGCATAAACGCCGCGAACCACACCGCCACCGCCTGTGATCAGTCCCGGCAGATTCGCACTCGGCAACGCCGCCGTATGAAACGCCAGTTCGAAACTGTCGTTGCCCGGCACCGTCGGATTCTGATCCAGACGATTGCCGGCGAGATCGCGAATCTCAGACGTGAGCGTCAGCGTGTAATCCTGATCAGGCAGCAGATTGTGAAAGAACACAGTCAGCTCAAGCTGGTCCGGGCTGAGATGCAGTTCCGGATGACCGGCTGCGGGCGACATCAGAATGGCGCTTGGCGTTCCAAGAATTGCGCGATCGATCGGTTCATCAAATCGCAGCACGATCGGCTGGCCGGGTGGAAGTCCGCGCGAACCGCGGCTTGGAGTCGAACGGATCACAACCGGACCCGTCTTGTCGTTCGGATCCACGACTGGAATCTGATTCGTCGCCGAAGCCGGCGAACCGCCGATCAGCATCGAATAAAGGCCCGTGCGTTCGTTGCCGGAATCGTCACGCGAGACCGCTTTGAAATCCACCTTCGCGGCCACCGGACAAACCACTTCGAAATAATCGCGGCGCCCGAACAGGCCGACTTCCTCCGTATTCGTCTTCGTCAGCGAAATGATGCTCAGATCCAGATTCGTCCCGCCAATCAACGACGACACATTCTCAACCGTCACCGCGATGTTCGGCCGCGAACCGTCATCGCGCGACAGCACACGCAGCATGTTTGTGCCGGGCTGCGGCGAATCCGGCGCGTGCGAGAACGTCAGCGTCGGCGGCGTGTGATCGTCGAGTTCATTTCCGGTCGTCAGCGGAAACACGAGCCAGGTCGGGAAGAGCAGGTTGCCGAGAAGGACACGTTCGTTCGGCGACAGCATCGGCACAATGAACGGCTGCGACCATTGGCCCGGGAAACGGGGATGCGTTGCCCAGATTGCGGCCGCACCGCTGGAATACACCGGAACGAGCGTCGAGAAATGCGCGTTGGTTCCATATGCCGTCGCGTAGTAAGTGCCGGGGCGAAGGGCGCCCGGACGATTCACGGAAAGATTCGGCGGGACATAAACGATCGTCGCACCCGGAAGATACCGTTCAGTACCACGTTCAAAACCTTCGCGATTGTTGCTCGCCTTGCCAGCGACCACGTAGCCGGACAGCGCGATGTTTCCGCCGGTGGATTGCACGGCGGCATACACTGCGGTTTCGCCGATGATCCCGACGACGAGCAATCCGAGGAACGGTGGCGAGTGGGTTACGAGCCGTCCGTCTTCGTACTGCATGCGATCGAGAATCTCATACGCCGTGTTCGTGGCGCCGGTTTCTTCATCGACATAAGTGCGCGGAATCACCAGCGCGTAACTGGCGTTGGTCGGATGCACACCTTCCGGCAGACCGAGATCCTCCAGCTTCACTGGAATTGAAAAATCAATTCCCTGCGTCGGTTCGTCGCCGCGACCCGTGATCTTCACACCAGCGAGCAACCTGCTGCCTTCGCCTTCGGGCGGCGTGTTGATCACGTTCGTCGGAAAATCCGTCGGGGCCATGTATTCGGCCTTGATCACCACCTTGTTCGGAACCGAACCGGGTTCGACGATCAACTGCACCGGACCGTTCGGACTCGGCGTTTCAATGATGCCACCGCCATTGAACAGACCGACGCTGCCATCGGCGAAGATCTGGCGACTGACCGAAATCACGTCGCGCGAACCGTTGCCGTTCACGAAGACGGCATTGATGCGGTCGTCCACTTCGGCGCGAATGCTTCCGTCGAAACTGCCGTCGGCCTTCGCAAGAACGGTCGTGGTGTGTCCGGTGGTTTCATTGACGAGAACAACCGGCGCATGCGGTTCGGCAATGCCGACCGTTCCCTGAATCCGCATCACTCCGTTGGTCGGTTCATAGCTGATCACTTGCGCGGCAAGATCACGCTGGGCGGAACCGGTTGCCGTTCTGAACGAGAATGTGTTCGCGCCGGTGAGCTTCAGGCCGGTCAGGTCCGCGACGTTCGTCGAAACGACAATGACGTGATCGGTCAGCGCCGTGAGGGGATCGACCGGAAGCAGCGTTGCAACGGTGCCTTTCAGATTGAAGGAAAGCGTTGCTGCCACGACCTCGTTGCTGGCGCCGATGAGTTGAATTCCGTCGGGCAACACAGTGCCCAGGTTGATCGGTTCGCTGAAGGTGATCGTGATCGGTGTGACAATCGAAACGCCGCTCGCATTGTTGGTCGGCGAAACCGAAACCACAAACGGTGGCTGCGGCGCAGCGCCGATGTCTGTCACCAATCCGGCCTGCCAGTCGGCGAGTTGAACATCCAGTTGGGTCGAGTCGCCCGTGTTGAGATCGGTGATCGCAACCTGCACCGCGCCCGTCGGCGCGAGCAAGCGATACTGCCCTTCGATGTCCGAGAACGTCATCCACGGCGGAATGCGAATCACCGCCCCGGCGAGCGGCTGATTCTGCGCATCACGAGCGACACCAGCGATCACACCCTGCGGAACGCCCACTTGAATGAGAACGAACTGCCCGGCGCCGGTGATACCGGGCAGGCGAGCGCCCGATTCGGGCTCCACACTGATCAGTTTCCCGGAAGCGTCGCTCGCAAAACGTTCCACCGGTTCAAGACCGTAAAGGCCATCGCGCGACAGAATCCGCGCCAGGACAAAGAAACTGTTCGCCGCCTGATTCGAGAACTGAACGTTCAGGCGCCTGCCTTCGGGCAATTTTCCCGCCGAGATTTCAAACGCGACAACGATGTTGCTGGCGAGCGAGTTGAAGTTCGTGACGTTCAACAGCTGCAGCTTCAGCGCGAACTGCGAATTCAGGTTGCTGACACCGGAAAGAATTCGAACCGGTCCGACGGAAATCTGACCACCGTTCTGATCCAGCACCACGCCGCTGAAACCTTCGGGCGGAAAGACATCGACATGAACATTCGCCTGCGCGAGTTCATCGCTGCCAAGCAACAGCTGCGGACGCAATAGGAAGCGTGCGGTGAGTGTCGCGACATTGTCGTCGCTCGGGCGCTGATAAGCCACCACGTGATTTTCGTAACCGGGCGTGACACGAACGGAATGATCCGCGAGTTCATAGCGTTCGGAAACTTCCGTGCGCAGCAGCAATCCGCTGGGCAGGGCGCCATTCGAGTTGGTGAAAGTGACTTCGGCGCTGGCGGTGACCATTTCCGGAACCTTGCTGGCCGGACTCAGCGAAGGCGTGACCGTTCCGAGCGCGGTGACCGATCCGAAATTCGTGAAGCTGTTTGCCGATCCAGCGAGCGGCTGGCCGGAAACGGCGGCGGGCGGCGCAAAGATTCCGTTGTCGGGAACGACGAACGCAAACGCGCCAGTGCCGGGCAGAACGAAACTCAACGCATTGGTGCCAAGACCCGATTTGGTTTCCAAAACATCCCAGCGCGCGAGCGTTTCATTCCATCGCACCAAAGCAGCGGTTTCAGAAAATCCGATGCGATCGTTCGGAACGATCAAGATGGTTCCCGGCTGTTGAAGGGGCGTCGCGGTTTCAAACCAGAACGCATTCAAGGGACTCCAGCCAAGCGGCAGCAGCGCGGGCAACGTCTGACCGTCGAGTGGAGTGATGGTTCCCGCGGTCTGGCCGATCACCGATCCCGGACCGAATTGCAGCGCGAGAAACTGATTTGAATACGCCACACCGGAAAGCGGGCTGAGCGTGAACTGGCTCGGCGCACGCGGCGTCAGGCGAGGGGAGGGGAGCGAAACCACGCCATTGGTGGTCAGCGTGAGAGAACGCCAGACCGGCAGATAACCGGGTTTCGAAAATTTCCAGAGATGCGATCCAGTCCGGCCACCCAGCGTTGCAACGCCGTTCACATTGTCCGTCGAATTGGTTTTCGAACCGTCCGGACCGATTTCTTCCACGATCACATCCGGCAGCGGCTGGCCGACGTCATTCAACGATCGCGCAAAGGTGATCGCTGCCGCAGCGGGCAGCACCTGCGAATAGACGCGTGCTGATATCGAAGGTGTTCCGCTTCCGGAACGAAGCGTGAGTGTGCGCGGCGCGGTGGATTCGCCGGCTGCGAGCGTGTTGTTGGAAACATAACCGGCCAGATCGAAATACGGCTTGGTGGCGTCGAGTCCATCGGGATTCATCAAGCCCTGCGTTCCCGACCATGATTCGACGTAGAGCACGAGCGGAACGGCGATGGGCAGAACGGAATTGTTTCGAACCGTCACCTCGACGTTCCAGACGTTCGAAGCACGGTTGAAGCGCATGCCGGAGAAGAAGACTTCGGCCTGGGCGGTGACATCGCGCAGCACGATCGGCACGCCGCTGACAGTGAGCGTTTTGTCCTGGGCCTGCGCGCCGAATGCGCCTGAAACCAGGAGCACAAGACAAAGGAATTGGCGGAGATGTTTCATGAACGTCATGGAGAAATGAAGAGAAGGGGCTAGCGGCGTCTGGCGCGCCAGCGAGCGGCGAGAACCAGGCCCAGCGCGGCCAGCGCGGCGGTTCCCGGTTCCGGCACAACAACGACGTGGCTCATCCAGCCGAGCGATCCCACGTTGTCACCGTTGTTGAACAGATCGAGATACAGCGTGAGCTGACGGCCCGTCATCGACGCGGGCACCGGCAGGCTCAGGAAATAGGCGACTTTCGAACTGTAGTTCGGTTCGAGATCCGGAAAGGCAATGTTTTCACGGCCGATGGATTCCGGATCGATGCCGAGGCCGCCCGGCGTGTTCGGCGCCCAGAACGTTCCGGTGCAATCGATGGTGAAATACAACGCCGTCAGATTCGCGAGGTCATCCTGCAACGTCAGTGTCAACGAATCGAAAAATGTCTCGGGTGAAACGACTTCATCCGTCGCGAAACCAATCGCGATCTGAATCTGCTGCACCGTCTCGGAGGCTGGAATGAAGAAACTCTGCATGCCGCTGATCAACGGCCCGCCGTCACTGGTTCGTACCACGATATCAGGTCCGAAAGTTCCCTGCGCCAATGCCGACGGAGGTGAACCGGCAAGAAATGCCATCGTGCATAGCGCAAAGGCAGCACAATGCCTGAATGAACGAACCGGGTTACACGTCATTCCCCGACCGTAGGGCAGTTGGCGATTCCCGGTAAATGGGACTTTAGTTCCACATGCCGCGGTTTTGCGGCTGGTTTGAATGGAAAGTGCAGGGGATTTCCGAGGACGAACGCGCGTTCAATCGCGATGTCACGCGACCGAAAACAAAATGTCTGGCGCGCTCGAATCCCGAAATTTGATTTGATCCGCAGCTCTGACGTCAGGCAGCGATGGAACGAGCTTGAACGGCAGACGAAACCGCTTTGTGAAGCGGCGTCCGGGCATGAAGCGTCACCAGCTTTGCCGCACGCGCATACGTTCTCGCGGAGTAAACTTCCCGCGCCAACGACGCGACATGCTGTTTCGTCAGGCTGCCGCCCAGCGGCGCACAGCTGACGAGCTGTTCAGCAATCCATTCGAGTTTGGCTGTGTCGGGATCATTGGCCCGGAATCGATGGAAAACATTCAGTCCAAGCGGATGATTGCCGCGCGAGTCCCACGTGCTGAACGGCCCGCCAATTCCCGGCAAAATGCAATCCGCCGGCGCATCCACGTATTTCGCCCCGGAAATCAGGCTGGCCACTGAACGCCGGTTCCATGGGCGATCACAAAACTCGCATGCTTCGATGAGCGCCGCGATCAGACGTTGATGTTCGTCGGTGCGTTCCGTGGCGAATTCATTTCGCGTCATCACTACCGTTTCCGGATGCAATGGAAGCAACTGGGATCCCGTGGCAACGCAGATTCCCAGGCCTGCCTGGACGGCGACGGAATTCCACGGTTCGCTCACACAGAAACCGTCGATGTAACCGAGCTTCAAAGTCGGATATATCTGCGCCGGTGGAACGACGACGATGCGAACGTCGGTTTCAGGATTGAGTCCAGTGCCTTGAATCCATCGTCGCAGCAGAAAATGTTGGGTGGAACCAATTCCCGGCACTGCGAACGACAGGCGCGCCCGCGAGTGAACGGATTTCCTGGCCAATTGGAGCCGCGATCGCAAACCGCCTTCCCAAAGTTCCTTTGAAATGGTGATCGCATTGCCGCCAAGGCTCGTCACCATGCCTGCGCAATATCCGGAAACCTCTCCTCCCAGACCGAGGCGCATCATCAACGGCAGCGAAGCCGGTGCCTGCGCTGCGTCCAGGTCGCCACGATCCATCTGATCGCGAATCTCGGTCCAGCTCTTGAGACGCTTCAATTCGACCTGGAGACCGTATTTGGCGAAGTAGCCCAGTTCCCGGGCGATGACGAGAGGGGCGCAATCGTTTACCGGCAACAAGCCCACTCTCAGGATTTCTCCCCGTTTAACTACTTCGAAAATCGGGCGATTTCGTTTCATGCATCCCTTCAAGCAACCTGCGAGCCGAGCCGCGAAAGGCATCGGTAAAGCCCGGATGAAATCTTTTCACGACTCGTCAAAACGCCAATTACGACGAGATACACGCCGGAACGCACCGTGCTGATGAATCGGCGCGAACTCGGTTGCACAATTATGGCGTTTCTGAACTGGCAAACACCTATCGCGTTTTGATCAGGCTGATCAAAGATGGAGATTAACCGCTGTCATCAATTTTATTTACCCGATCGAAGTTCGTTGCCTTGCGGCAGCGCAACGGTCAGCATGAACGTCGTCTGTGGCAGCATGTGGATTTCAACATCGATCGGTATTTCCCCATGAGCACCTGGAAGAAGCGCACTCTGCTTCGTGTGGCTATTACGACAGCGGCCCTTTATGCCGTCGTCGGCTCACTCTGGATTCTGGCGTCCGACGCGGTCCTGCATTCCATTGTGCGCGATGTCGCGCTCGCCCACAAAATTGAGGTTTACAAAGGCTGGGCCTTCATCCTGGTTACCTCGCTCCTGCTTTATATCACGCTTCGCGGACAACTGGCCCGCTGGGACAAAGAGGCCTCTGCGCGGCGCGCCGCGACCGAAGCCTTGAAACAGAGCGAAGAGCGGTATCGGCTGACGATGAACAGCATCCGCGACGTCATTTTCCAGTCCGATGCCGCGGGCCATTGGACGTTCCTGAGTCAACCTTGGGAGGAAATCACCGGATTCACCGTCCAGGAAACGCTCGGGAAATCCTACCTCGATTTTGTCGTTGCCGAAGATCGTGAGGAAAACGCCCGAATGTTCCGCGAGCTGATCCAGCGTGAAAAGGAATTTTGCCAGCATCCCGTCCGTTACCTGAAGAAACAGGGCGGCTTCTGCTGGGTGGAGGTTCACGCGCGGCTGATCATCGATGCCTCCAACCGCGTCATCGGCACGGCCGGAAGCCTGAGGGACATCACCGCGCGCCAGGAGATGGATGCCAGCCTCCGGAAATTCGAGGAGCATCTTCAACAGGCCGCGAAAGCCGCCGGCGTCGGCACGTTCGAACACAATCACCTCACCGGCGAAATGTACCTGTCTCCACTCATGCGTGAGGCCCACGGCTTTCGCGACGATGAACGGATCACGGCCGAAACGCTGATGAGCCGGATCTTTCCAGAAGACCGGGAGCGCGCTGCCGAGAACCTGGCTCGGGCCCACCATTCCTCCGGCAGCGAGAAGCACTTTGTCGCCGAACACCGCATCCAACTTCCCCATGGTGAGATTCGCTGGATGCGAGTGATTTCGAAAACGTCCTTCGAAGGCTCGCCGCCGTCACTTCGAGCCGTCCGCACCCTTGGCGCCTGCGTGGACATCACGGAAACGAAACGGGCCGAAGAAGCGCTGCGCGAACGCGAAGCCCAGTATCGCGCGGTGATTGAGACCTCCGCGGACGGGTTCCTGATTCTCGACATGGACGGCCGCGTGCTCGAAACCAACGATGCCTACGTCCGGCGTTCGGGCTACTCGCGCGACGAGCTGCTTCGGATGAACATTTCCGACCTCGACAATCTGCTGGACCCGGAACAGACGCTGCAACGCATCCGGACCGTCGCCCGCGACGGCTACGCCCTGTTCGAAACACTTCATCGCACAAAGGACGGAACGATCTGGCAGGCTGAAGCGGACATTTCGTTCTGGCCAATTTCCGGCGGACGATTGTTCGTTTTCGTTCGCGACATCAATCAACGCAAACGTTCCGAAGCGCTGCTCAGAACCCGCGCCGAGCTTTCACGCATCGCTGAAAACGACACGATCGAAAATCTCCTGAAGCTCGCGCTGGATCGGATGGAAATCTTTACCGGCAGCCGCATCAGCTGCGTGCATCTGCTCGACACCACGCAGTCACAAGTCACGCTCCACGTCTGTTCCACCGCCACCTGCGCGGTGTTGAAGAATCCTCTTCCGGCCCCGATCCCGGTCGCAGCCTCGCCCTTGCTCAATGAGTGCGTTCGAACTCACGGGCCGGTCATGGAGAACAGCACGCCACCGTCCGATCCATTCCTGCTTTCGTCCAATTCCGGGTTCACGTTGCAGCGGCGGTTGAGCGTGCCGGTGATTCGTGAAGGCACGGTGACGGCGATCGTTTGCGTCGGAAACAAATCCTCCGACTTCAACGCCGAGGACCTTGCCGCGGTGGAAGCGATCTCCGGCGCAATCATGGATCTCGTGGAACGCAAACGGGCGGAGGACGCGCTTCGCGAAAGCGAAGAGCGCAACCGTGCGCTGGTGGAAACCTCCTTTGACTGGATCTGGGAAGTCGATGCCGATCTACGCTACACCTATTCCAGCCCGCGGATTTCAGCGTTGCTCGGATACGAACCGGAGGAACTGATCGGACGCAGGTCATTCGACTTCATGAAACCGGAGGAGGCCGCGCGGATGCGTCCGATAATCTCAGCAGCGTTCTCCCGTCGCGAACCGTTTGCGGCCGTGGAGAAGGAATACGTTCACCGCAACGGCCACGCCGTTTTCTTCGAGTCGAGCGGCGTGCCTGTGTTCGGACCCGGCAACGTGTTCAAAGGTTATCGCGGCAGTGATCGCAACATTACCGAACGCAAGCTGGCCGAACGGGAACGTCAGATCCTCGAAGCCCAGCTGCGGCAGGCGCAGAAAATGGAGGCGATCGGAACGCTCGCCGGCGGAGTGGCGCACGATTTCAACAACATCCTCACTGTCATCCACGGCAACGCCTCACTGCTCCTGGCCGGCAACCTCAAGTCGCTGGATCCCAATGAATGCGCGCAACAGATTGTCCGCGCCGCCGAACGTGCCGCCGGTCTTACACGCCAGCTGCTCATGTTCAGCCGCAAACAGGTAATGCAGCTCTCGAACGTCAACCTCAACGACGTCGTTGGCAACCTGACCAAGATGCTCCAACGCATTCTCGGCGAAGACATCACGCTCCAGACCACCTACGCCCCCCAACTGAATTCCATTCGTGGTGACACGGGAATGATCGAACAGATTTTGTTGAACCTGGTGGTGAACGCACGCGACGCCATGCCGAAAGGCGGCACGCTGACAGTTGCCACTGGCAAGGAGCAACTCACGGAACAGGATGCGCAACGTCAGCCTGACGCGCGGCCTGGCAATTACGTCTGGCTGAAAGTCACGGACACGGGAACAGGAATTCGTCCTGAAATTCTGCCGCGGATTTTCGAACCGTTTTTCACGACGAAAGAAGTGGGGAAGGGGACGGGCCTTGGCCTCGCCACCGTTTACGGAATCGTCAAACAGCATCGTGGTTGGCTCACAGTGGATACCGCGTTGAACAAGGGATCTTCGTTCTGCATCTTCTTCCCTGCGCTCGCCAGTCCTTCCGCGACTCCGCGCAAAGATTCCATTCATAAGCCTCTGATCACCGGAACCGAAACGATCCTGGCAGTTGAAGATGATCCGGCCGTGCGCAAATTGATGGTCTCGGTGCTGGAACGCTGCGGATATCGCGTCCTCCAAGCGCCATCGGGCCGCGCCGCTCTCGATCTCTGGCGCGAGCACGGGAATGAAGTCGCCCTCCTGCTCACCGATGTGGTGATGCCCGATGGAGTCACCGGCTTTCAGCTTGCGGAAAAACTGAAGCAGGAACGCCCCTCACTCAAAGTGATCTTTGTCACCGGCTACAGCGCCGATCTCGCGGACAAGGGGACTTCGCTGGTGGAAGGAGTCAATTTCCTGCAGAAACCTTTCCCACCCGAATCGCTCGCACGAGCTCTCAGAGCCCAGCTCGATGCCACCGTTCAGGATGCGGTCAGACGCTGATCGTTGACCCGGCGCTCTCGGCTTCGCTCTTCAACTCGGCATCGACGCGCTTCATTGCACGCTCGAAGATGTCCCGGCGAAAAACATTTTTGATCATCGGCGCATGTTTCAGCGAGCTGGAGCAGAGGACATTCTCCTCCATCAATTCGTAAAGACGCTCGACCAGCCACGATGCTTTTGAATCGCTCGGATCATTCGCCTTGTATCCGTGAAACACCATTGATCTCGCTGCGGTATGTTCCGGGAATGGAAGCGGATCGGAGTTTCCTTCCAATCCGTGCTGAATCGATTCCGCCGGCGCATTCACATATTGCGGGAGGCTCAGCATTGTTGCGAGCTGGCCATGGTTCGCTTTCTGATCGCAAAAGGCGCAGCTTTCCAGCAATGCGGCGATCAAACGTTCATGTTCATCCGCGCGTTCATCCGCAAAGTCGCGTCGCACCATCAACACTTTCTCCGGATGCAACGGCGCGATTCCCGCGCTCGTCGTCAGGCACTTGCCAGCCCCGGATTCCACTGCGAGTGAATTCCATGGTTCCCCGCCACAGAACCCGTCGATGTATCCCAGCTTCAACATTGGAAACAGCTGCGCCGGTGGAACGACGACAACCCGCACTTCAATTCCCGGAATCAGCCCGCCCTGTTTCAGCCAGTCGCGCAAAACGAAGTAAGCGGGCGAATGCGGAAATACCACGCCAAGTGTGAAGGTGCGGCGTCCCCATCGGCGATACACGAGTTCGCGCAGCGTCGCGGCATCCGTCACGCCCTCCGATGCCAGCTCTTTGGATACCGTGATCGCATTGCCCTGCAGGCTGAGTACCAGACCCGCCACGCAGGCGCATCGGTCCGAATCCAATCCCAAATTCGTTATAAACGGCAATGTTGCCGGGGCATGAACCGCGTCCAGTTCTCCGTCGATGATCTTGTCCCGGATGCTTGCCCATCGTGTCTCCCGGTGCAGCTCCACCGTCAGTTCATACTTCTCGAACAGTCCTGATTCCTTCGCGGCGACGATCGGCGCGCAATCGGCATCGGAGATGAACCCGACCTGCAACCTGCCCGGATCTGCTCCACTCTTGTTCATACGCACACACCACGCGCCAGCCGAATTCCATGTCCATTTCCATTTTGTCAGCAGGCCGGTGCTGCAGAGATACACCTCTGCAACTGTCCGGCCTGCCGCAGTTCAGCTTGACGCTGCAATACCTTGAGCAACACGGATGCCGAGAGTTTTGTCAGGAAGCAGTCGATGTGCAGGAGTTGCGACTTTCATGTGATGTCATCGGGCTTCCGCACGTTTTTTTCCTCGCCCAAACGCGTCTGAAACAATTCGTTCGCGAGCCGTGTGACATGGCTTGTTCTGTTCACGCTGGCCAAACAACACCGAAGTTATTCCCAGCGCGAAACAACACAGAAAATTTTCGCTCTGGGGCAAAAACCGGCTTGAGAAAAACCTCATCTGGTCGATACTCCCTGCAGCGCGAAAATCAGTTTGCGCTCTGATCTTTGGAATAGAATTCCGACTCCGGCAAAGCTGGAGACCAGAATTTCCCTGCCTATGCTCGTGATGCGAAACTATGTCCTTGGACCGTAGTTAAAATCCTGAGGGACTTTAACCGTGGTGGTTGCCGACAGGCCTTGACTGGAAGTCGAATGCCATCCGGCGGGTCCCCACCTGTTTCGAACAAGTTCAAAGGAACTTTTTCACACGGCACTGGCGGGGTTCTTTTTTGTACGGATCGCGAACTCCCGCCCTCCGCCAGCCGGCTCAATCTTCACCGCGCAATATTTGAAACTCGGTTGTCGCGAATACGGATCGAACTCCGAATTCGTCAGCCGGTTCGTGATCCCGTAATGCATCGGAATAAAGAGCTGGCCGGCTTGAACCGTCGATGTCACGAACGCGACGCATTCCACGCGTCCGCGACGCGAACTCACGGCCACCGGTGCATTCGGGCCAATGCCCAGTCTCTCCGCATCCGCCGGATTGATCTCCACGTAGGCATTCGCCGGATACAGTTTTCTCAACACATCCGATTTTCCCGTTCGCGTGTTCGTGTGCCACTGCGCCGATGTGCCGCGTCCTGTCAGCAGGATGAACGGATATTCCGAATCCACCGGCTCCGCCATCGACCGCGGCCGCTCGAACACGAACCGCGCCCGACCGTCCGGATGAAAAAACCTCCCGTCCTCAAACAACCTCCGCTCCTGCTCCGGCCTCCGATCCCTGCTCTCTGCTCCTTGCTCCTTGCTCCCTTCTTCTTTCCTTCCAGCCCACGGCCATTGCACCCCGCCGCACTCGTCGATCATCCGGTAATCCTCGATCCCGCTGAAGTCACAAGGCTGGCCCGCGGAAACACGTTTCAGAATCTGAAACGCGGCTTCAGGTGAGTTCCATTCCCGGAACAATTCACCACAACCCCATGCGTTGGCGGCCAGCCTGAAAATGTTGAAATCGCTCAGCGCCTGTCCCGGCGCGCGCGCGACGCGTTTGACCAATCCGATTCTCCGTTCGCTGTTGATGAACGTTCCCTCCTTTTCACCCCAGCCCGCCGCCGGAAGGAATAGATCCGCGTGCGCCGCGGTTTCCGTCGTAGAGAACATGTCCTGCACCACCAGGAACTCCAGTTTGCCCATCAGCCTTTTGAATCGCTCCTGATCGACCCACGAATGCGCCGAGTTCGTCGCGATCACCCACAGCCCCTTGATCGTGCCCGCTTCAATACCTTCCACGATCTGATCGTAAGCCCACGAGTTCTGCGATGGGATGCGCTCGACCGGAATGTTCAGAATCGATGCCGTGATCTCGCGATGCTCTGCGTTCGCGAAGTCACGCCCGCCCAACAGACTCGTCACATTCGCAAACAGCCGTGAGCCCATGGCATTGCACTGGCCGGTGATGGAGTTCGCGCCGGTGCCCGGTCTGCCAATGTTTCCCGTCATCAACGCGAGATTGATGATCGCCTGCGCAGTCCGGGTGGATTCGTGTCCCTGATTCACA
Organism: uncultured Verrucomicrobia subdivision 3 bacterium; assembly: GCA_937890005.1. Classification (GTDB taxonomy): domain Bacteria; phylum Verrucomicrobiota; class Verrucomicrobiia; order Limisphaerales; family DASXHY01; genus DASXHY01. The sequence goes on from CALBZA010000004.1 coordinate 79,746, forward strand.
CCCATCGTCCACCAGAAACTCACCGCCTCGCCTGCATGAATCGCTTCGGCGAAGCGGATGATTTCGCCCACGGTAAGTCCTGTCTCCGACGCCACCTTGTCCGGTGTGAACTCGCGCACGAATTCCGCAAACGCATCAAATCCGCTCGTGCTGCGTTCGATGAACCCCCGGTCAATCCAGCCTCGGCAGATCAACAGATGCGCGATGCCATACAGCAGTGTGAGATCGGATTTCGGCCGAATCGCCAGATGCTGCGTCGCGTTCATCGCGGTTTCCGTCCGGCGCGGATCGATCACGATGATCTTCGGCCGATTCGGATTTCGCATCACGCGCTGCCACAGGATCGGATGCGCGATGCACGGATTCGCGCCGATGAAAACCAACGTGTCCGACAGTTCGAAATCAGCGTAAGTGAACGGCGGCGCGTCGAACCCGAAGCTCTGCTTGTACGCCACATGCGAAGTCGCCATGCACTGGCGCGTGTTGGAATCGCAGTGAATGCCCCCCATGCCGAACTTGAACACCGCACCCAGCAATGCCATCTCCTCCGTGCACATCTGGCCCGTGCTTAAATACGCGACGCTTTCATTTCCGTGCTTCGCCATGATTTCGCGAAAGCGTTGCGCGAACACTTCCATCGCACCGTTCCAGCTGACCGGATGCAGATTGCCGTTCGCATCCCGCAGCATCGGCGTAGTCGCGCGATCCTCTGCCGACAGGCACGACAGCGCTTCCCAGCCTTTTGGGCACGCCATGCCCAGGTTCACCGGGTAATCGGTCGTGGGCGACAGATTCACGGCGACGCCATTTTTCAAATGCACGTTCAAGCCGCAGCCGGTTGAACAGAAACCGCAGACCATCGTGGTCGTCGCCTCCGGCTTCAATCGCGCGGGCACGCGACCGAGTCCGAATTCGCCGGGATGCAGCACCAGATCGGCGGTCAACGGACCGTTCCACTGACGGAGCAGGGAATTGGCTTTTCCGTTCATGTTGCAACGCCTCCCGGCATGCGAAGCGGTGCGACAGCGGTGAAAAACAGGTATCGCTCCAAAAGTTCTCCGGCGACACAAAGCACGAATGCAGCAATCGCCACCGACGGGACGGGGATCAAAAGAAAGATTAACGGCATCGCAATCCCCCCTAGCACGCCGCAACAGAAGCGCAGACGGGTTGCCAGTCCGAGTTCGTGTTCCATCAACAGTGCGGTTTTGTTGAGCGGCGTCAGGTTCGGAGTCTGTTCATCCACGAGATGCCGGAAGAGGGTTCGTTCGAAACTCAACTTCAGCGTGGCGATTCCAACAAGCGCGAACGCCAAAACCTGCACAACCTGGCCCGATACACCTTGCAGCGCATGAATCAGGAACCCGCCGGCAATTCCCAACAGCGCCGTGGTTCCAACGAACTTTCCGAACGTTTGCGTCGCATTCCAAAACTCACGCCGCGTGTCCACATAGATCATTGCAGAACAAACCACCGCACCGGCGCCCAGCAACGCTGCCGCAGCCTTGAACACGAATTGAAACGCACTCAGCTCCTCCCGCCAGAATGACAGCGCTGTCAGGACCGCGATCGGCACAAATGCGCCAAACGCTATGACTTCACGGCTGAACCAGGATTTCCGCCAACCGAGAAACGCGCGCCACGCTTTCATCGGCTTTCCGAGATGCAACGTCGCAACAATCAATCCGATCACGCCTGCTGACGCTGCGATCGTCGAAAGCCATTTCGATTGCCCGAACCACATCGCCGCAATACTGGCGCCCACAGCCAGCTGGGTCAGCACGAGCATGAACACCAATGGCAGATGTGAATGCTCAGGCTTCACTCGGGCGTGGTCGCCCGGAAGCAATCGTTCCGGCAGGCGTTTGGCTGAAACGTATCGCGTTGTCGGCTTCGTGTAGTTCGAACTCGGCGCCGCAGGAAGCAGGTCGCTCGTGACCGAGCGCGCGACAACTTCCGCCTGGTCAACGATCGTGATTCGTATCGCTTCATGCGGACAGGCCTGAACACATGCGGGCGCTTCTCCAACGGCCAGCCGGTTCGCGCACATGTCGCATTTGCGCACGATGCCGCGCGCCGCCGAATACTTCGGCACGTCGTACGGACATTTCATCACGCAGTACTGGCAGCCGATGCATTGATCATCGAGATGCCGGACGATTCCCGTCACCGGATCCTTCTCGTACGCCAGCACCGGACAACCATCAGCACAACCCGGTTCCACGCAATGATGGCAGGCCGTCGTGACCGTTTGCTGAAACGGCTGGCGCCAGTCGCTGCTGAACAGCAGTCCTGTGTCGCGCCACGCTTCGCCTTCATCCAATCCGTTCAGGCTATGACACGCGCTCACACACGCTTTGCAGCCGGAACATTTGTCGAGATTCACTTCAAACGCGTACTGCTGTCCGGCGCGAGGCTGCGCTGCGGGAATGAGTTCGCGATAATACTTCGCCTGGGCCGGAAGCAGATGCTGATCGTGCCTGCGCGAGAATCGTTCGACGGCAGTCAGCCGCTGCTGCTCTTCCAGCAGCTCATCGATCAGCGTCCGATTGCCAGGCGCAGCGGTCATGCGGGATTCGAGAAAAGCGTCTGCAACGCGTTGAGATCGTGACGTCCCGTGAATTCGCGGAAGGTCTCACCCGGATTCCGATGCTTCAGAAAGTTTTTCAGAATCTGCTCGATGGTATCGTTGAGCGAACTGGCACTGACGCCACTGAACAGTTGCCGTCCCACCGCGACGTGCGATCCAAACCCGCCGCCCACGAACACGTGGTAACCGTCCTCTCCCTTAACCTTCGTGCCGAGCAGTCCGATGTCGCCGATGTAATGTTGCGCGCAGGAGTTCGGGCAGCCGGTCAGGTGAATGTTGATCGGACGATCCAGGTGAAGCTTCTTCTCCAGATGTTTGATCAGATCAGCGGCATGTCCCTTCGTGTTCGCCTGCGCGAACTTGCAGTAGCTGTTTCCCGTGCAGGCGATCACGCCGCCCGCAATGTTCGACTGCCTCGTGTCGAAACCAATTTTCCGAAGCGCCTTTTCGACCGTTCCAACATAAGCGTCGGGAACGTTCGGGATGATCAGGTTCTGCCAGACGGTCAGGCGAATTTCGCCGGAACCGTAAAGGTCCGCGATTTCTGCGACGCGCAGCATCTGCTTCGGCGTGATCTGGCCGATCGGCATCGCAATGCCGACGTAATTCAGTCCCTTCTGCTTCTGCGGATAAACGCCGATGTGCGAGTGCGGAATTTTCTGACTGGCGTAATCGATCAGCTTTGGATCGAGCGGAACGCGCGGCAGTTTCTGTCCGAGCACTTTCTCTGTTTCTTCCAGGAACTGTTCGAGCGTCCATTTCTCCAAAAGGTGTTTGAGGCGGGCCTTCTTGCGATCGCCGCGATTTCCGTTGGCAATGTAAACCCGCACCATCGCCACAATCACCTTGTTCAATTCAGCGGGTCTGATCTGAACGCCGATGTCGCGCGCGAATGTTTTGTGTCCCGTCGCGCCGCCCACAGCGATGCGAAAGAAAACCTCATCCCCAACCTTCACCGCCTTTGCACCAATGTCGTTCGTGTCTTCGACAGTGCCAATCAACCCGCCGCCGTCGTAGGCGATGTTGAACTTGCGTGGCAGATCGTAGAACGAGCGATCGTTGATGATGATCTGCGCCAGCTCCTGACAAAGCGGCATCACATCGATCAGCTCAACGGGATCGACGCCCGCCGTTGGATTCGCGGTGATGTTGCGAATGTTGTCCGCGCCCGAACCGCGCGTGTGCAGTCCGACGCTCTGCACGCGGCGCAGAAACTCCGGGCAATCCTTCGGTTGGATCAACCGCATCTGAAAGTTTGCGCGCGTCGTGATCTGCACGTAGCCGCTGGTGAGTTCCTTTGCGATGCTCGCCAGCTCACGCAGCTGAAACGTCGTCAGCTTTCCGCCCGGGATGCGCAGGCGGGACATGAACGCCTCTTTGTTTGGTGTGAGGAAGAACAGTCCGTTCCATTTGAACCGGAAGATTTCCTCCTTGTCCGGCGCCCTGTTGTTGATTGCGTTCTCGACGATCTGCGAATAGGCATCGAGCGGATGCAACTCACGCTTTACGCGTTCTTCGAAAATCAGGTCATCGAGACTCGCGGACTTCGCGCTCGTCGCCGCGGGCGTTGCGACATCAGCGAACGTGAAACCGCTTGCTGCGATTCCCGCGAAGTAACCGGTGAGATATTGCCGCTGTTCATCCGTCAGCGGCACGCCATTCACATGTTCGATGGGTAAAAGGGATGTGCTCATGCGGGATTGGGGTTGAAACTGAACTGCTTTTTGCAACGCACAGCTCCGAAGGAGCGCCAGCCGGTAGCCACGGGTGAAGCGCAGCGGAACCCGTGGAACCCGATCGAAAATTCCTGTTCCGCCCCAACGGGGCGGCGGAATAATCTCCCGTCATGGCGGGGACATTTCACAATCTCAAGCTGCACCTTGTTTTCAGCACCAAACATCGGGAGCCATGGCTGAAGCCCGACATTCGAAACCGGGTTCACGATTACCTGGGAGGAATCATCCGAAACGAACGAGGAACAGTTCTCACCATCGGCGGCGTTGCCGATCACGTTCACATTCTGTTCGGATGGAGAACTGACGAAGCGATCTCCACGCTGGTTCGAAACCTCAAGGCTAATTCGTCGAAATGGATTCACGAGACGTTTCCCGGCATGAAGGGATTCGCGTGGCAGGAAGGTTACAGCGTTTTCTCCGTGAGCCAGTCGCAGGTGAAGTTCGTTCGGAACTACATCCTGCAACAGGAAGAACATCATCGAATCAAATCGTTTCGAGAGGAACTCCTGGCGTTTCTTCGAGCCCACGAAGTTTCTTTCGAGGAACGATATGTTTTTGACTGAGGTTCCGTCGCTCCTTCGGGGCGAATGATCCTTTCTCCTCCGGTCCCACGGGCTGCGCTGCGCTTCACCCGTGGCTACCGGCTCGCGCTCCTTCGGAGCTTTCGAAACCATCAAATTGTCGGCTCTTTCTCTCACAACTTCATCAATACACGTCGCGTTGATAACGCTTCTCCGACTTCATCTTCGCGACATACGCTTTTGCGTCGTCGGGACTCTTGCCGCCGATCTTTTCGATCACCTGATGCAGCGCGGCATCGACATCCTTCGCCATGCGCGATGCGTCGCCGCAGACGTAGAAGTGACCGCCCTCTTCGAGCCAGCCATACAGTTCCCGCGCGTTCTCGAGCATCCGGTTCTGCACGTAAATCTTCTCCGCCTGATCCCGCGAGAACGCGAGGTCGAGCCGCGTGAGATGTCCCTCCTTCTGCCAGCAGGTCACTTCGTTCTCATAAAGGAAATCGGTGTCACGCTTCTGATCGCCGAAGAACAACCAGTTCCTGCCTTTCGCACCGGTCGCTTTGCGTTCTTCGAGAAAGGCCCGAAACGGTGCGATGCCGGTGCCCGGCCCGACCATGATCATCGGGGCATCAGTGTTAGCCGGCGGTTTGAAACCGTGTGAAGGCTGGACGAACACTTTCACGAAGTCCGCATCGCCAACGCGATCGGCAAGGAACGTCGAAGCAACGCCTTTGCGCGCGCGACCATGCGCCTCGTAACGAACCGCGCCCACCGTCAAATGCACTTCGCCGGGGTGCGCTTTGGGGCTGGATGAAATGCTGTAGAGACGCGGTGCGAGTTTTTTCAGCAGCTTCACGAAATCCAGGGCCGGCATCGGTTCGGCAAGCAGCAGCAGCAGATCGATCACGCCGCGGCCGTAAAGCCATTTCCGCATCTCCTCCCGTTTTTCCTGCGCGAGCAGCGCGGCCAGTCCACTCGCCGGCGCCGCGTTGGCGATTGTCGCAAACAGCTCCTGCGACGGCTTGGTGATGTCGAAATGCCTCAGAAGCGCTTCATGAAGCGGCACGGTGGCGTCACCGACTTTCACCGGCTCGTCCGGTTTGGCCTTGAGCGCGCCGATGATTTCTTCAACGAGCGCCGGACAGTTCATCGGAATCACACCCAGCGCGTCGCCCGCGTCGTAGCTCAAACCGCTTCCATCGAGACTGATTTCGTAATGGCGCACTTCCTTGCTGGAACCGGGCTTGTTCAAGCACAGGTTTCTCAGTAATCGCGCGGGAAACGGATTCGATTTTCCGAATCCTTTCATTGCGGTCGTCGCATGTCCGTTGGAGGAAGGTTTTGAAACGGGTGCGAGTTCACTCACCGTTCCCGCAGCGGACGCATCGTCCACTTTGAGATTCTGCCAAAGCGATTCGATCCAGGCGTTCGCAGTGGCTTCGTAATCCACGTCGCATTCACCACGAGGAACAATTGGTTTTGCGCCCAGTGCAAGAAGTCGTGCTTCGAACTTCTTCGATGCGCCGCAGAAGTCGGAGTAGTTCCGGTCGCCGAGCCCCAGAACTGCAAACTCAAGTTTTTCCAGTCGCGGAGCGGTCTCGGACTTGATCCAGTTCCAGAAGTCCACCGCGTTGTCCGGCGGCTCGCCATCGCCCCAGGTGCTCGAGATGATCACCGCGCGACCGCCTGCCGGAAGATTCGCCTGTTCATAATCGTTCAACGACAACACGCGCGGCGCGAACCCGCGTTTTTCTGCATCCTTCGCGAGTTTTTTGGCAAGGCCTTCCGCCGTTCCGGTCTGGCTGCCGAAAAGAATCACCAGCGGAATCTTCCGTCTCGCTGAAGGCGCCGAAGTCTCGCCCGAACCGGCCACTGCCATGCGCGCGAAGTAACCGGCCAGAAAGCCGTTCAACCAAAGCCGTTGCTCGACATTGAAAGGCGCATTCTCGGGAATGATCGGCAGTTGGTTCATTTCGACAGCTTGTTGAAAAGGAACGGACCGTTCTCGTGCGACACGCGACGCAAGGACGCGTCCCCAAACACCGGTCGGGCCTTAAACCCAAATTCTGACCGTTCCAAATCCGATAGCTTCATCGCCCTCCTTCAAGCTCCCTGTGTGCCACGAGGACCCGTGAGCCCACTTCATAGTTCTCATGGAAGCTATGAGCCAACGACATGATTCAGCGGACATCGCCGTGGGACGCGTAGTGCGTGTGGCGAGATCGATTGGTTGTGCTTTCCGAAGAATCTGCGCCCGGGATCGGGTGGAGAATTTCTCACTGCTCTCTTTTGACCAGCTTGTTCAAAAGAGACGTTGTCACAGGAGGGAACGAAGGTAACAAAGGACTCAATCCAACGACGCTCTCCCGCCCTTGAGGCACAGGAAGGCACATCGCAAACCCCAAGCGTCACAACCAAAAAAACCGAGACCAGGTCGCGCGCCTGATCTCGGTCCAACCTCGACTCTGAACCTCTTTGTTCCTTTCGTTCCCTTCTGTCAAACCTTCCAGTTAGAACCGAATAACCGTCTGGAAATAGAACCAGTCCGCATCGGCGGAACCGCCGACATTCGCCCAGGTGGAATCGATGTAATCGCCCGTGAAGAAATGGCCATAACCGGCTTCGAGACTCGCGAACTTCGTCAGCGCGTATCCAACGATCACATCCAGCTCGGTCCCGACAAAGCTGTCGTAGGATGAATTGCGTCCGAAGCCATTCGGATTGGCACCGGCCCCGCGTGCGACGCCACCCGCGTTGTAAAGATTGTCGTGCGTGTCAGCGAGCCAGAACGCATGACCTTCGATTGCGATAGAAAGGCGCGGCGTTGGTTTGATGGTGAAGATGGCGCGGACGTCGTGAAGGTTCTGCCACGAGAAGAAATCCATGTAGCCATAGAACTTGTGGTTCGTTGGGTAAAGGTTGTCGAACGTCTCGTGCTTGTTGTCGTTCGGATCGCTGTCGCCAGAACCGAACGCATACTCCAACGCAAGCCGCGGCTTTCCGAACGCTTCCGCAAAGGTGTAACCCACGTTCGCCATGAACGCGTACGCCTCGTGATCAATCCGTTCGCTCGCGAGCGATTGCCGCCAGTTGCCCAACTGATACGCGCCTTCAATCGTGTAGTCGAAATTCCCGAGTTCACCCGGAATCGATTTGAACCGCGCACCAAGCGTGTAAATGTCTCGCGCGACGGGCGCCGCAGTCTGGAACGGCAGCACCGCGCCCGGATTGGCCGTCGCCACTCCGATGCCTTCATTGCGCGCGAAAAAGTAAACCTCAGCCGTGTTCTTCGGAATCTGTTTTGTGGAAATGTGCAGACCTGAGAACAGGCTGTAGTCATTCCACATGTTGAAGTTGTTGTCATCGGGCAGAACGATCTTGCTCGTGAACGCCTCGGCTGCGAACCACGGCGTCTGCGCGCGCACTTTCACGGCGTCAAAGACTCGTCCGATGTTGTTCCAGGCAAACGCGCCGACCAGCCGTTCATCGCCATAACTCAATTCCTGCCGGCCGACCTTGAGCGAGATCGGAAACTCCTTGTGATTGCCCAGCGTGACATATGCCTGATGAAGATCGACGACGCCGTCCGACTCGGGTCCTGCGCCGGGCCCCGGCACAGTGCCCGCGCCGGTCGTACTGCGTTTGTCGCCGGTGGTTGAACTGCTCCGGCCTTCAATGAAGGCGCTCCACCATTTGTCGGTGTAGGAAATGCGCGCGAGCACTTTGTCGCTGAAATAGCTGTTGTCATTCAATCCGTTCGCCGCGGTGACATCGCGAAAATCGTTCGCCGGCGGAACGCCGAGTCCGTTCTCCTTGATTTCATAGCGAAGCCGCACGGAACCGCCGATGTCCCATGCGCTCAGGTAGGGATCTTTTTTGCGGAGGTAATCGTTGATGAATCCCGGGAATGGTGCTGGCGGTGGCGGCGGGGTGTACTGGCCGTACACCTGATGAATCGCGGCGAGCACGATTGCGCCGGTCACAAGAGCCGATTGAGTTGTCTTCATGCGTGATGGGTTTGAATCAGTTTCTGAGTTTGGTCATTGATCTGGGTCAAGGCTCCGAAATCGTTCTTCCGCCCGCCCATTGCGAAACGGATTATTGGAAACAACTCCAGCGCCGCTTATGCCACCACTCCATTCCGCGCCGATGCGCCCGCCGCGGAATTGCGATTGAAACCATGAAGCCGCTTCATAAGCGTTGAAAAGTCCTGACGCACAATGGGACAAAAACCTGAGTTCCGGAAACGGCTCGCTCCGCTCGACGAGCCGGAGCTGCTCCGCCTGCGCACTTTGATTCGCTCATGCCTCCTTCGAAAAAGCAACCTCGCTGTTACGTTTTACACAGCCTGTGCAAAACCGAATGCAAAACCATCACCACTCGCGAGACCGAAGCACGCGTGATCACAACTGCGTCAGATCGTCGGGCGAATTCGCGTTCAAGAATGCCGGCACCAGCTCCGGCGGAACAGGCCAGGACGAAACCAGATTTGCCTGAACGAGTCTGCGGATGACTCGCTGCATGGAGCGTTCACCGGAATCAAATGTTTCACGCGCGACATGAGCTGCTTCCTTCGGATAAACCGCGCAGAGCGGTTCAAATGAATCGTCGATTGTTGGAACGACGCCGGAGCCAGGCTTTACTCGAGTCCAGAGTTCATGCAGCACAGCCTGGTTCATTCTTGGAAGATCGATCGCCAGTGCGAGAAGATGCGACGTTTTCACCTGCGCCAGCACAGTCGTCAGTCCGCCCAATGGTCCTTGCGCAAGGACATTGTCCGAGATCGCCACAACTTCATCCGGACACCACACCGGCTTTTGGGCGCAGGAGAGGACGATCTGGTCAGGATTCAATCCACGCAGCAACCGCAGCTGTCGCGACCAGAGAAATTCGCCATGAACCTCAACCATCGCCTTGTCGCGTCCCATGCGTTTCGACTCGCCACCAACAAAAAGCACAGCAGTGAGGTTCATGCCTTCACCCGCAGTTTTCCGTCTGACAAAATCGCGGCGCGCAATCCGCCGTTCCCCTGCAATAGCTTCTCAGCACCGACGCCGAACGCGCGATCCATCCAGTAGCACGGGCTGCATTCCTTTCTTCCAAAAAATCGGATGCCTTGGACTTCGAACTCCTGACCGATCAAAGCATTCAGATCGGCTTCGGACACGATGACGTTTCGCCGAAAGACAGACGGCGGCCGGTCGCGAATGTCGAGCGCGTCACACAATCGCTGATACACCTCCCATGAAAAGAATGTGATCTGACCGGAGTAATCCTTTTTAAAGTCGAAGAATCGGTCCCCCACAATGCCACGTCCCGCCACGCACTCGATCACATCGCATTCCTTCATCGGATGACCGCCCGGCTCCTTGCCGTGATGATCGAAGTAATTGTGCCCGGCTGAAATGTAGAGATGACGAATCTGCACGATGCCAAAGATTGAATGCTCCGATGCGGAAAATCAAATCGACGCCGATGAAGTTTCGGGCTTCGCAGTCTTCTGAATCGCGGGATGCCATAGAGAGAACGAGACGGGTTCTGACAACCAGGCAACGATCACAACCGCCCTGTTCAGTGAGTGACGGCGAAACGGGATTCAGTCGAAACATTCGCCTTGGAAACGGATCCCGTTCCCGGCGATGGCCCGCTCGGTGGAGTCGGCACAGGGCTGCTGGTTTTCCTGTGCGCCCGCTCTTCGAGGAATGTGATCAAATGCTCGCGATATTTGTAATAATCGGGATGCTCCATCACCGTTTTCCGATCGCGCGGCCGTTCGAAGGGAACTTCAAGAATGTCGCCTACTTCTGCCGCAGGACCGTTCGTCATGCAAATCACGCGGTCCGAAAGGAACAACGCTTCGTCCACATCGTGCGTTACCATCAGCGCGGTGATCTTGTTCTTTCGCCAGAGTTCAATCAGCACCTGTTGCAACTCATACCGCGTGAGCGAGTCCAGCATGCCGAACGGTTCATCCAGCAGAAGCATCTTTGGCTTGAGTGCAAACGCGCGCGCGATGCCGACGCGCTGACGCATCCCTTGCGACAGTTCCGCCGGCTTCTTGTGCATCGAATCTCCGAGGCCGACGACGGTGAGATAATACTCCACGATCTCACGCCGTTCCTCCCGGCTCCCGGTGTAGAACACCTGATCGACTCCCAGCATCACATTCTCAAACGCGGTCAACCACGGAAGCAGCGATGGCGATTGGAACACGACGCCACGATCCGGCCCGGCGCCGGAGAGTTCGCGTCCGGCCAGGATGATGCCGCCGTCGCTGATGTCATTCAGCCCGGCCAGCATCGACAGCACTGTGCTTTTGCCGCAACCGGAATGACCGATGAGCGAGACGAACTCCCCCTTTCGGATCTTGAGATTGAAATCTTTGACGATGACCGCCGGGCCTTTCGGTGTCGGATAGATCTTCGTCAGATTGGAAAGTTCAACGTAGTCGGACATGGGAAATTATGATGTTTGATTGATGATTGATGATTTGTTCAAGGCGAACGGGCCCAAAACCCGAACCCCGGATCCGATCGCAAATTGTGAATCGTAAATCGTAAATCACAAATCGACCGCCACTTCCTTGATCTCGTTTCGGCGGACCGGCCGGCTTCCGAACCTGCGCGGCGCGCTCAGATCTTCCGGCTCAATGTCCGGCAGGATGAGTTTTTTCGTCAGGGTGGCATGCTGCTGTTGCTTCGAGGTCTGCATGAAGCCGACCACTTCACGTCTGAGTTCCTTGAAACGCGGGTCGTGATTGAGCAGTTTCCGGTCGCGCGGACGGGGAATCTCCACCTTGAACGACGGCCCGAGTGTGGCGTTCGGTCCGGCCGTGAGCGGGATGATGCGGTCCGCGAGATAAATGCCTTCATCCGGATCGTTCGTGATCAGCACCACGGTCTTCTGGTTCTCCTGCCAGATCCTGGAAATTTCATCCTGCAACGTGGCGCGCGTGAGCGCATCGAGCGCGCCGAGCGGTTCATCGAGCAGCAGAATCTGCGGATCCATCGCGAGCGCCCGCGCCACACTCACGCGCTGACGCATCCCGCCGGAGAGTTCGTGCGGTTTCTTCTCACGCGCCGGAGTGAGATTGACCATGTCGATGTATTTCAGAACGTGCTGTTCCTTTTTCGCCGCGGCCCAATTGGGAAACACCTGATCGACCGCGAGCAGAATGTTTTCGTAAACACTGAGCCATGGCAGCAGCGAGTAGTTTTGAAACACAATCCCGCGATCCGGTCCTGGCTCCGCAATCTCCAGATCGTTCAACGTCATCGTGCCCGAATCCGGTTTGAGCAATCCGGCGATCAAAGAAATCAGCGTCGTCTTTCCCGCCCCGGAATAACCGACGATCGCGACGAACTCGCCCTTGTTCACCGAGAGGTTGATATCCTTGAGCACTTCCGACCGAGTGCCATTCGAGCCGAAGCCCTTTGAGACGTTGGTTAGTTGCAAATAAGCCATCGGATTTACGATTGATGATTAATGATTGATGATTTGGCTCGGTGCGGAAACGAGTTGCGGCCATGGACCAAAGGGAACTCAGGGAGAGGACGATCCAGTTCGCGGCTCGCGTCGTTAAACTCGCAGACGCTCTGCCGGCAAAGCCATCGGGACAAACGATTGCTCGTCAGATTGTACGCAGCGGATGTTCTGTGGCGGCGAACTATCGCTCTGCACTTCGCGGAAAATCCAGAGCCGACTTCGTCAACAAGATCACCATTGTGCTTGAAGAAGCCGACGAAACCGGGTTCTGAATCGAGCTGATCGAGCGCACCCAGCTTCTTCCCGCCAGACGCCTCGCGAGCCTGCGTGCAGAAGCCGAAGAGCTGACGAAAATCTTCAACGCCACCCGAATCACGGCCCGCAATCATAAATCGTAGATCATAAATCATACATCGCTATGCGGCTTTGAATCGTTTCTCCACCAGGCTCATCAGGCGGTCGAGGACGAAGCCGACGACACCGATGGTCACGATGCACAGAATGATGTGTTCGTAGATGAGCGCGTTGTATTCCTGCCACAGAAAGCCACCCACACCAGGCCGCCCCGTCAGCATCTCCGCCGCAACAATCACCAGCCACGCAATTCCCAGGCTCAGTCGAAAGCCGGTGAACATGTACGGCAGCGTCGCGGGGATCAGCACCTTGAAGAGCGTTTTGGTGCGGGAGAGCTTCAACACCTTCGCAACGTTCAGATAATCCTGCGGAATCGCACGCACTCCCACCGCTGTGTTGAGCACCGTGGGCCACATCGCGCACACGGCGATGGTGAAGAGCGCACCGAGTTCCGAGGCGTTCTTGCCCGCGCCCAGGAACAGCACGAGTCCGAGCGGCAGCCATGCGAGCGGTGAAACCGGACGCAGAATCTGAATGATCGGATCGAATGTCTTCGCGAACGTCTTGGATAATCCGAGGAAAAATCCAATTGGAGTTCCAAGGATCAAGGCGAGAGCGTAACCCTTTGCGACGAGAATCAGCGAATACCAGGTGAATCGCAGAATGCCCTGGTCCATTTCACCACGCTTCTCGAATGGCTTCAGGATGTAATCCTTCGAATTCGTCCAGGTGCGCGCCGGCGACGGCAGTTCCTTCGCCCAGGTGGAACACGAGAGCTGCCACAATAACAGCACGCATCCCACGCCGATCAACGGCAGCACGATCCAATCAATCTTTTTCAACCAGTTGTTCTTCATACAATCTTCATTCTTGTGGCGGTGGCGGGTCATCCCTTCAGGTTCTTCACTTCGAAACTCTTTGCGTAAGCTTCCAGGTCGCCGGTCGGATCGAATTCCTTTCCGTCGAACAGCGTCTCCTTGTTGTTGTCGAGACCGCCGTGCGCGTAACCGATCTCCTTCATCGCCTCTTCGTAAATGTCCGTGCGCATCACCTGCTTCGCCACGCCTTCATAATCCGGCGCGCCAGTCGTCATGCCCCAGCGGCGGAATTGCGTCAGAAACCACTTCGCGTATTTCGGCTGCGGGTAATTGCAGTTCCGCTTGCTGAAGTGCATGTAGTATTCGTCCTGCACCGAACGGCCGTCGCCGTAGTCCAGCTTGCCTTGAAGTCGTCCCAGGATCGTTTTGGAATCGCAGTTGATGTAGGTGGCCTTGCTGACGATATCGCATTGCTCGGGACGATTGTTCATGTCGTCGAGCCAGACACTCGCTTCGTGCAGCGCCTTGAGAACGGCCTTCACGGTCTTCGGATTCTTGTCCGCAAAATCCGCCGTGAACGCGCAGACCTTCTCCGGATGATCCTTCCACAAATCCTGCGTCGTGATGGAGGTGAATCCGATCTTGTCCTGAATGGAGCGCGCGTTCCAGGGTTCGCCCACACAAAAGCCATCCATCTTGCCGATCTTCATGTTCGATACCATCTGCGCCGGAGGAACGACGATGAGCGAGATGTCCTTGTCCGGATTGATTCCACCCGCCGCGAGATAATAGCGCATCCACATCGCGTGTGTGCCGGGCGGAAACGTCATCGCAAATGTCAGCGGTTCGCCCAGCCCCTTTGCTTTGTCGGCATACGGCTTGATCGCTTTCGGATCGGCGTTCACCTTCCCCTTCCAGTCCATCTTCAGCGTGATCGCCTGGCCGTTCCGGTTCATCAACCACGGAATGATCATTGGCTTTTTCGGCGAACCGGCGAGACCCATCGTCGATGCGAGCGGCATGCCGATCAACATGTGCGTGGCCTGAATCGTTCCTGACGAAAGATTGTCGCGGATCGCCGCCCAGTTCGCGCCCTTGGTCACCGTGGAGTTGATTCCGTATTTCTTGAACAGGCCCTTCTCGTGAGCGATCACGATCGGAGAACAATCGGTCAGCGCAATGATGCCGAAGCTTATCGACTTCGTTTCCGGAGCGTCGCTGGCGTATGCAGTTCCAAGCCAGCCCTTCGGCAGACCGGCGAACAGCGCGGTCAGCGTGACACCCTTCGCCGCTTTTCCGAGAAAGGCGCGGCGGCTCAGTTCAGGCGAGGACAATGTTCGATTCTGGGTTTTCTTTTTCATGAGAGATTGGGTTTGAAGAGCGGAGATCGACCGCCTCCTGGTAGAGATCAGTCCGAAACACAGCGCGCCCGAGGGCGAAGTTCAACGCGGACGGTTGCTTCAGTGCGCCAACTGATCGGATCAGCTGAAACACCGAAGCCGCCTTTTCGCTGCTCGGTTCGTTGGCGTCGCCGCCGTGAAACACACAGAAGCGCGGCACTTCGCGCACGCAGCCGTTTCCGAAATCGAAACGGTTCCCGAATCCGCGGCGCAACGCTTCCCGCGCGACATTCACAAACTCCGGTCGCGCGAGAACGCTGATGATGTGCTCTCGATTCTCCGGCTTCTCGCAAAATTCACAGGCCTCAAGCAACGCGGCGACAAGCGCCAGATGTTCCTCGCGGCGTCCATCCACAAAACTGCGCTTCGCCATCAGCACCTTCTCCGGATGCCCGGGTTGAAGCTCCGCGCTCACCGCCGCACACCATCCCACCCCCGACCGCACCGCCACCGAGTTCCACGGTTCACCGACACAGAAGCCGTCAAGATGACCTGCCTTCAGATTCGCAACCATCTGCGGTGGCGGAACCACAACGATGCGCACGTCGCGATCGGGATTGATGCCTGCCGCCGAAAGCCATTTGCGCAGAAGGAAATTGTGCGAGGAAAACTGCGAGACGATGCCGAAGGTGAACGTCTTCCGATGCCGCTGTTCCACAATCTTTCCGCGCAAACCTGCGCCATCGTGAACGCCGGCGCGGCGAAGTTCATTGGAAAGCGTGATGGCGTTGCCGTGCAGATTCAACACGAGAGCGGTCACACAGTCGGTGGCGATCGATCCAAGCCCGAGTGTCGCCGCCACCGGCATCGCGGCCAGCGCGTGCGACGCGTCGAGTTCGCCATGAATCACCTTGTCGCGCACCGTCGCCCAGCCCAATTCACGATGCAGCGCCACGCGCAGTCCGAACTTCTGAAACAATCCCAGTTCCTGCGCCATCACGATCGGCGCACAATCCGCGAGGGGAACGAAACCGAGCTTCACAACAGTGTGCCCGGCGCTTGTTTTTGTTGTTGGCGATTTATGATTCACAACCAGTTTCGTTACTCCTCCTTCAGCCATGCGTGTGCCACAGCTGTTTCGTGGCGTAATGATTGCTCGGAGGAATGCCAATCGAAATGATGAGACTGATTCATAAATGAATGATCCCCTCGACAGTCGGCAGGTGCGGATGTTTTGCGTGCTGGCACGCACGGGCAGCTTCACGCAAACCGCACGCGAAGTTCACGTGACGCAATCCGGTGTCAGCCACGCCATGAAGGCTCTGGAGCGCGATGTCGGCTGTCGTCTTTTGGACAGATTGGGCAAAAAGGTCGTGCTCACGCAGGCCGGCGAACAGTTGCTGCATCACGCAACGAAAATCCTGCACGAAATGGAATGCGCACGTGAAGCGCTGGCGCATCTTGGCAAGTGGGGACGCGGACGACTGCGACTCGGCGCAAGCACGACTGCCTGCCAGCATCTCATTCCGTCGGTGATGCGCGAGTTCAAGGAAAGCTTTCCCGATCACGTCGTAACGATCGAACCGGGCGACACACCCGACCTCGTGAGTTCACTTCTTCGTCAGCGAATTGATCTGGCGCTCTCGCTGGAACCACCGAATGAACCGCAGCTGGAATTTCATCCGTTGTTCACCGACGAACTGCATTTCATTGTCGGCGCGATGCATCCGTGGGCCCAAACGGAACGTGTCGAGCGATCGGAAATTCCGCGGCAGAACTACATTCTCTACAGCAAGAACAGCATCACGTTCCGGCTGATCGAACAGTATTTTCGCCGCGAAGAGATGACGCTCAACACCGTGATGGAACTCGGCAGCATGGAAGCGACGAAGGAACTCGTGAAGCTCGGCATCGGCATCAGCATTCTCGCGCCGTGGATCGCGCGAAAGGAGATTGAGGACGGCTCGCTCGTCGCGCTTCCCCTCGGCCGCCGCAAGCTGGAACGCCGCTGGGGAATTCTGCATTGGAAAGGACGCAGACTGACCCTAGCGGAGGAAACCTTCCTCGGCCTCTGCGAATCCGCGTGCGTTCCATTGCGCGTGCAGCATCCCTCCTGACTGAACGAATGGATTCAACGCAAAGGCGCCAAGATGCCAAGGACGCAAAGAGCCTTCAGTATCTCTTTGAAAAGCGTTCCCCTTTGCGCCTTCGCGTCCTTCGCGTTAAATGCGATTGTTTGGGACGCCCTTTGATTTGTGAATGATCCGACTTTGACAGCATTGATCCCACGCGCAGAATAGCCGCACAATCAGTGACGCTAAAGTGGTGTCCAATATCGTGGCCGTGTAGTTAAAACACTCCGACAAACTGTGGAAACCGTTTACATCGAGACGACCATTGTTAGCTACCTTGTCGCTAATCCAAGCCGTGACTCCATTCTGACCGCGCATCAGCAGCTCACTCGAGCATGGTGGCAGAATCAACGATTAGCTTATCATTGCATTGTTTCGGATGAGGTTCTCCGAGAAGCAGCTCGCGGCGACGCTGACCAGGCTCGGTTGCGGCTGGAAGCTTTGCAACACCTGCCCAGGCTTCCGATTACGGCGGAAGTCGAAAAACTTGCAGCGGCGGTTCTGCAAAGCGGTTCGCTGCCGCCAGCAGCACGTTCGGACGCTATACATGTTTCGGCAGCCACGCTCATCAACGTAGATTTTTTACTCACTTGGAACTGTCGGCATCTCGCGAATCCGCATCTTCAAAAAAGACTTCGGACCATGATGGCCGGACACGGCCTCATTCTGCCGGAAATTTGCACCCCAATTGAACTTGGAGGACAATGAACCATGAATTCGAATCCAATCCTTGAGGAAGCCTGGAAGATCAAGGACGAACTGGCACGTGAGGCCAACAATGACGTGCATCAGCTCTGCGAGGATACCCGCCGCTGGGCAAAGCATCATCCACACACCGGCCCCGTAGTCCGCGACGCCGAGGAATTGCGCCGTTTCGTCGCCCAACAGGAAATGCAGCGGACCGCACAAGCGCTGACGTTGAACGAGAAATCCCCGGGAGAAGCGTAAGCCAGAAGCAAGCGACGAGCAGGCCGCGCAGTTTAGAACAACGCGAAGGCGCAGAGACGCCACAGGACACAAAGAGTCTTCAATATCTTTTGAAAGGGCTTTCTCCGCGCTTCCTTTGCGCCCTTTGCGTCTTGTATCCGCGTTTAAACAACAGCAGTGGGCAAACAGGAATGCTGCTGCTACGTTGCACGCATGGCGCGTGATGATTTGTTTGCGGCGGCGCCCGCTCCTGAACCTGAAGTTCCGACGGATGCCGATGTCCGGCGATTGCGGCCGCTTGCCGAACGCATGCGACCCCGCAACCTCGACGAATACGTCGGACAGACTCACATTCTCGGACCGGGCCAGCTGCTTCGCCGCGCCATCGAGGCGGATCGCATCCAGTCGCTGATCTTTTACGGACCGCCCGGCACCGGGAAAACTTCGCTCGCCCAAATCATCGCGCTTCAGACGAGCAGCAAGTTCGAACGGCTCAGCGGCGTGGAGTCCAACGTGGCCGACATGCGCCGCGTTCTTTCCGCCGCAGCCAATCGTCTCGAGAACAAGGGACAATCCACGATTCTGTTCGTGGACGAAATTCATCGCTTCAACAAGGCGCAGCAGGATGTCCTTCTGCCCGATGTGGAAAGCGGCGTGATCCGGCTCATCGGTGCGACGACGCACAACCCGTTTTTCTTCGTCAATTCGCCGCTCGTTTCCCGCTCGCAGATCTTCGAACTGCGCCCGTTGAGCGAGGACGAAATTTTCGAGTTGCTTCAGCGCGCGTTGATCGATGCCGATCGCGGCATTGGCTACTTGAAGATCAAGATCGAGAAGGAAGCCGCCTGGCACATCGCGAAGCTCGCCGATGGCGACTCGCGCAAGGCGCTCAATTCGCTGGAGATCGCGGCGCTGACAACCGCACCGGAATCGGACGGAACCATCCGCATCACTCTCGCCGTCGCCGAACAAAGCATTCAGAAGAAGGCAGTGGTTTATGACGACGAGGACGCGCATTACGATACGATTTCCGCATTCATCAAATCGATGCGCGGCAGCGATCCCGATGCGGCGCTCTACTGGCTGGCGAAGATGATTCATGCCGGTGAAGATCCGCGTTTCATCGCGCGCCGAATCGTCATTTGTGCGGCGGAAGACGTCGGGCTGGCCGATCCGATGGCATTGGTGCTCGCGAATGCGGCGATGCAGGCGGCTGAATTTGTTGGCTGGCCGGAAGCGCGCATTCCACTGGCTGAAGCGACCGTTTACATTGCGACCGCCAACAAGAGCAACAGCGCTTACAAGGCGATCGACGCCGCGCTGGAAGATGTGAAGGCTGGACGCACACTGCCGGTGCCCGAACATTTGCGTGACGCCAGTTACAAGGGCGCGAAGCGATTGGGCCACGGTCAGGGATATCAATACGCGCACGATCATCCCGATCATTTTGTTCCGCAGGATTACCTTGGCGCGGACAAGCGGTATTACGAGCCGACCGATCAAGGCGTGGAAAAAAAGATCAAGGAACGCGTGGAACGATGGCGCGCTCTCCAGGCTGCTGCTCGAAAAACCAACAAGTCTGCGGGTGAGTAAGACGCTCTGCTTTTAGTGAGCCACAGATGACACAGATTGTCACAGATCGAAAATTTTGTTCGCGACCACAATCACCGTGACCGGGTCAAACTCTGGAGTGAATTGAAGTCTGGAGGCTAATTGATGCGGTCACAGGCTCCCTGTGACTGTTGGGCGTAGCTTGAGGGAGCCGGCTAGTTTGATAGCCAATAGTCGATAGCCAACAACACGCGATGGATAACCGATAGCCGGTCGTTCCCTCAGTCCTATAGTCCATGGTCCTATGGTCCGACGATCCTCATCGTCAATAGCCAATAGCCAACAACATCGTTCCCCCCTAAACTTCGATCCGTGCGCGAATCCAAAGCGACATTGCGGCGATCCGTGCTGGACCGGATCCGGCGGCTGACTCCCGATCAGCGGACGTCGGCATCGCTTCAGGCGCGGGAGCTTCTGGAAGAACAATCCCTCTGGCAGAATGCCGGCTCGATCTTCTTTTACGCTCCGCTTCCAGGCGAACTCGATGTCTGGCCGCTGGTTCAGGATTCCGTTGCGGCGGGGAAGCTGGTTTGTCTTCCACGCTTTGAACCGGCCGCCCAACGTTATATTGCCTGCCGGGTAAAAGATCTTTCGACGGACATTTCGCCGGGGCGTTTCGGTGTGCGCGAACCGGCGTCGCATTGCGTCACAGTTCCCTTAAACCAGCTGGACTTGATTCTCGTGCCTGGGGTAGCTTTTGACCCTCGTGGAAACCGGCTTGGACGGGGGAAAGGGTTTTACGACCGATTGCTGGCAGACACGAGCGGCATCCGTTGCGGGGTAGCTTTCGATGAACAGATCGTCACCGAAATTCCCGTGGAGCCGCATGATATCCCGATGCATTGCATCTTGACGCCGACGCGCTGGATCAGGCTGTAGCCGCGTTGGTTCTGGAATGATTCTGTTGGCCAATATCCTGGAAGGCGCTGCTCTGTTTGCGGTCGGAGCAGGTCTTTCATTTGCGATCCTCTGGGGGCGTCAGCGACAACAACAGGGACGCATCGCCGCTCAAACCCGCTCCCTTCTCGAAACCGCGCGCGCCGAAGCCGAATCCATCCGCCGCAATGCGTCCGCCACTGCCGCTGAAGAGTCGGCAAAGCTCCGGTCCGAAATCGAACAATCCTTTGCCGACCGCCGTGCCGAGCGTGCTGAAGCGGAACGACGCCTGACAGAACGCGAAGCCCTGGTCAACGCCCAGCTCCAGCGCCTGATGGAAACAGAACGGGCGCTGAACGAGCAACGAGACGTCCTGGAAGCCCGCGCGAAACAGGTGGAGCTTCTTCAGAAAGAAGCGGCCGATCTTGCCGCACAAAGACGCCAGGAGCTGCAGGCGTTGGCGCAGCTGAACGAGACCGAGGCGAAACAGCTTGTTCTCCGCGAAGCCGAACAGCAGGCGCTGCGCGACGCCAACAATCTTTCCCGACGGATTGTCGATGAAGCCAAAATCCGCGCCGAGGAGAAGGCCCGCCAGGTCATCAGCGTCGCGATTCAACGTTACGCCAGCGAACACACCTTTCAGAACACGACCACTTCAATTGCCCTGCCAAACGATGAAATCAAGGGCCGCATCATCGGCCGGGAAGGGCGGAACATCCGTGCCTTTGAAGCCGCCACAGGCGTGACCATCCTCGTGGACGACACGCCAGGTGCGGTGGTGATTTCAGGTTTCGATCCTGTCCGACGGGAAATCGCGCGCGAAGCCATGTCGCGGCTGATCCAGGACGGGAGAATTCATCCGACGCGCATCGAGGAAGTGGTGGCAGCTGTCACTCAGGAAATGGAGCAAACCGTCGTCCGGCTCGGCGAAGAGGCTGTCGCCAAGGCGGGATTGCCGCCGATGAACCTGGAGATCGTGAAACTGCTGGGCCGGCTTCATTTCCGTCACAGCTATTCGCAGAACATCCTGGATCACTCTGTGGAAGTGGCGCATCTCATGGGCCTGATGGCTGCCGAACTGGGCATTGACATCACGATCGCGAAACGGACAGGGCTCCTTCACGACATTGGCAAGGCCGTGAACCACGAGATCGAAGGACCGCACGCGGTTGTCGGCGCGGACTTGATCAAGCGCTATGGCGAACCGGAGGCCGTCGTGAACGGCGTGGCGTCGCATCATAACGACGTTCCACCGGTCGGTCCGCTCGGCATTCTGGTCAGTGCCGCGGATGCCATCAGCGCCTCGCGTCCGGGCGCGCGGTCGGAAACGATGACGACCTATCTGAAGCGGATCGAGAATCTGGAGAAGATCGCTTCGGGATTTCCGGGCGTCGAAAAGAGCTTTGCCTTTCAGGCCGGACGTGAACTGAGAGTTTTCGTGCAGCCGGACAAGGTGGACGACGAGGAGGCGCTGATGCTGGCGCGGAAGATCGCATCCAAGGTCGAAGCGGAACTGCAATATCCAGGACAGATCAAGGTGACGGTCATCCGGGAAATGCGGTGCGTGGAGGTGGCGAAGTAGGGCGGGAGGCGCGAAGAAGAGGCGTGAGGCTACGGGCTTGGGCGATGTAGCGAAATTGTGAGCGCTGAATCAGTTGGTTTGCGAGAAGAGATCCCCACCCAAACAAAAAGCGGCGGTAGAAACCGCCGCTACTGAAATAGTAACTTTGAGGCCAGGATTACCGGCCTTCGTTCATGGTGCTGGGGAGGCCGCCGGTTTCCCAACCTTGAGGAGAATTCCAGGGACGAGCCGATTCATTGCCGGGCTCAGTTGTGGCACACCCAACGAAAGACGCTGCTGAGAGGCTCAACAGCGCGACCAGAAAGAGACGATGGAAAGAAAAGCGTTTCACGATGCGGGATGCGCGGGAATGACCTGATCGCCTTCGAGAATTTCGCCGAGTTTCCAGCCGGGGAGAACGTTCGCCACGCAACGATCCTTCTGGACGCTGGTCACCTTCACCTTGGCCACCAGCTTGCCGTTGCGATTGACGAGCAGTTCGCCCTTCGGAACCACCTGCTGGTCTTCACCCACATTCAGCACGACGAAGTCCCACTTGGGATCGCTGACAACCACCTGGCCTTTGAGATTGCCGGGGAGATAAACGATGCGCTGCGGATCGCGATAATCAGCCAGCTCATCTTCCAGCTGGCGATTCTTCTTGTTCAAAGTATTGATGACGACCTGCGATTCCGAGATGCGCGCCTGAGCCTGCCGGAAATCGCGGGCGAGACCTGCCACCTGCTCCGTGGTTCCCACCTGACGGTAGGCTGCGAGTTCCGCCTGCGCGGTGCTCAATTCCGCCCGGGTTCCAGCCAAATCTTCGCTCAACTTGTTCGCACGGTCGGTCTGCTGCTTCGCAGTGGCCAGCGCCTTTTCCTTATCAGCATTCGCGGCAACCAGTGTTTCCTTGGTCTGGTTCAACTCCGCCGTGGTGCTCGCCAGATCGCGCTCTGTCTTCTTCAGCGTGGCATCGGTGGTATCGAACTTTTGATGCCAGTCATCACGCTCGGCACGCGTGGTGGTGATGATTTCTTTGACTTTGACGAAGTTCAGCGTACCGACAGCCAACCCGGCGACGATTGCGACGATCAAACAGATGCGAGTCAACATGGCTAGAAAGAGTCTCAGTTTTAACGACGAACCGGGCCAGCCTATGCAGCCGCCATGGTTGTGTCAACGTTCCTTTGGAATGGTTTGCATCGCGCAACCCGGCGTTTGCATCGGCATCCTTTTCCCCTATGTTGCGGCCCATGAAATATCGGCGGTTCGGTCGGACGAATTTGCAAATGCCGGTTCTCACCTGCGGCGGCATGCGCTTCCAATACAAATGGCAGGATGTGAATCCAAAGGAAGTCCCGCGTGACAACCAGCAGAATCTCGAAGCGGTGATTCATCGCGCCCTCGAACTTGGAATCAACCATCTCGAAACCGCCCGCGGCTATGGATCTTCCGAGATGCAGCTCGGCAATCTCCTTCCGAAACTTCCCCGCGACAAAATGCTGGTCCAGACCAAGGTCGCTCCCAAGGCCACACAGCGGGAGTTCCTCGAAACGTTTGAAACGTCGATGAAATACCTGGGGCTGGAATACGTCGATCTGCTGTCGCTTCACGGCATCAACAACCGTCAGTTGCTCGACTGGTCGTTGCAGAAAGGCGGATGCATGGAAGCGATCCGACAGATTCAGCGCGAAGGCCGTGCCAGGTTCGTCGGTTTCTCCACCCACGCCACCACGGACATCATTCTCGAGGCGATCCGCAGCGATGAATTCGATTATGTGAATCTGCATTGGTATTTCGTGAACGACCTGAACTGGCCGGCCGTGGAAGAAGCGGCCGCGCGGGACATGGGCGTGTTCATCATCAGCCCGAACGACAAGGGTGGGAAACTTCAGGATCCTACGCCGAAGATTCGCAAGCTTTGCCAGCCGCTCTCGCCGATGCAGTTCAACGATCTGTATTGCTGGTCACGTCCGCAGGTTCACACGCTGAGCATTGGAGCGAGCAGGCCATCCGATTTCGACGAGCATGTGGCGGCTCTGGAGTTCTACGATCGCGCGGCGGAAACCGTGGCGCCGATTGAGAAACGACTTCGCGAGGAAATGGAGAAGGTGCTGGGCGAAGACTGGTGCCGGCGCTGGTTTGAAGGCCTGCCCAACTACGTCGATGTTCCGGGCGAGATCAATGTGACCGAAATCCTGCGCCTGTGGACGTATGCCAAGCCGCTCGGATTGGAGCCCTGGGCAAAGATGCGGTACAACCTGCTGGGCCAGGGGGATCATTGGTTTCCGGGCGAAAACGCTGCCAAAGCGGCCACGACTCCGTTGGATTCGGTGCTGCGATCCAGCCCGTTCGCCAACAAGATTCCGTCCATTCTGGAAGAAGCCCACCGCAGTTACTTTGAAAAACCGGTCGAACGGTTGAGCAAAAGCTGAAAAGTAAAAGGACGTCCCCTCAACAGGAACGTCCTTTGAAAGCGACAGAAATTCAGCGCCTATTTTATTTCTTATCGGTGCCCTTCGGCGCCGCGCCGCCGGAGAACTCCACCGGTGCACCGGCATTCAGCTGGGAAATGACAGAATCGGTGATGTCTTCCGCGGTGCTGAACAGGATGAACTGGGTTTGATCCGCAGTTTTGGCCGCTGAATCCAGCAAAAGCGTGTAATTGCCTGCTTTGCCTTTTGACTTCACCACGGCATTGATCTCGTTCAAAAGATTTTCCCGCATTCGCGCACGTTGTTCGGTGAGGCGTGTGAGTGCCTGCTTCTCGAACTGTTCCATGCTCCGGCGGATTTCGCCCATTTCGCGCAACTTTTCCTCGGCGGCTTTCTTCCGTTTGTCGCGTTCCTCGGAGGACAGCACCTGATCATTCGCTTCAGCAATCAGTGTGGTGTAGGTCTGATTCGCCTTCTCTCCGGATTTTTTCAGGTCTTCGAACGACTTCATCATGTCCGTGCGCATTTCCTGAAGCGCCGCGTCCGCCTGCTTGAACTTCCAGTAGTTCGTGAACACACGACTGAGATCGACCGTGGCGATCTTCAGCTGCTGTGCGTTGGAAATCGAATGCATCGCGCCGAACAGCAGCAACAGCGGCATCCACCTCGTCAAAATTCGTTTCATAAGCCTAAAAAATCAGAATCAATTCAAACCGCCAGCCAGAACTTACCCCGGACCGCGATGGCGTCCATCAAAGACAACAGCGGTGGAAAAGCGTTCATCCAGCCCGCAGCGCAAAATTACGGAGCCGGGAACTGAATCTCGGCCACAAAGGCATCCGCCACCTTCGTTTTCTTCACGTTGCCGAGATTGGTCTGCACCTGGAATGGAGGGTAGCTGTTGGTGACGACAAAGTTCTGCGACGTGGTCTGGCCAGCAATCCAGGCCGTCACGGTACCGCCGACATTTTTCAACGCCATCGAGTAGGGTTGATCATTGCCCGACCCGCCAAACAGGGTGGCGTTCGTGAAAACGACCGAACCGCCCACTTCCTCGAGTGCGACCACAAATGCGTCGAACGGCGTCTTGGCGGTGCGTTTTGCACTTGTCCCGCGAAGATCGGTCACAGTGTTCGTCGCAAAGAAGTTGTTCCAGCTCGTGAATCCCGCCACGTAGGCGCGATTGTTTGCTTCATCCACTCGGATCGCTGTTCCCCGATCGGTCCGGCTGCTGCCGAAATCAACCGAGTAGATCATGTTCGAACCGCTGGGATCGAGCTTGGTCACGAAGGCGTGCGAAATGTAATTGCTCCCGGTTGAACGCGGCTGCGCGATGGTGTTCGTGTTGAACATCCGCGCGAATGTGTAGCCGGTGACATAGGCGTTCCCCGCCGAATCGACATCGATGGCCAGCCCGGCGTCATCGTTGGTCGATCCGAGGTAGCTGGAATAAATCCACTGGTCGCCCGCTGCGGAAAGCTTCGTGACAAATGCATCCAGCCTCACCGAACGCCTGGGCTGCATGTTCAGCTTGTTCAGCACGATGACGTTCGTTGACAGCGCGTTTGTGAAGGTGATCGGGTTCACCACCGGGAAGTTGGTGGATGTGGTGAATCCGGTGATATACACCTCCTGATTCCGGACCGCGATCGCCTCGGCATATTCAACGTTCGTTCCGCCGAGGAAGGTGGAATAGCTCGCGACCGGATCGCTCAGATTTGTCAATCGAACCACAAACCCATCACCGTTTCCGCCATGCAACGTCTGGGCGCCGTTCGGGACCGGGTTGAAGTTCGTCGATTCCGTCATGCCCGCCACAAACACATCACCGCCGTCGAGCGCGATGGCCCGACCGGAATCGCGCCGGTTACCGCCAAGCAGTACTGAAAAATCGAGCGCTGTGCCGGTGGGATTCAACCGGGCGACAAAGGCGTTCACCGGGAAGATGCGGCGGGAATTGTTCGACCGGCCACTGCGCGACAGTGTGATCGAGCTCATCAAATTATTCGTTGGCATCACCGGGAAGTCCCGGGAATCCGTGAAGCCGGTCACATAGGCTTCCCCGGTTGCCGAATCAACCGCCAGGGCAAGGACGCCATCGTCTGTCTTGCCGCCGAAATAGGTCAGATACGAAAGGCTGCGGGTGACGCCGTCATACTTCGCAACAAATCCATCACCGAACGGTCCGATGCCGCCGGCGTATTTGGGTTGAAACACTCCGTTCGTGCCGCCCGGCAGAGTTTTCGACAGCGTTTCTCCCGCGACATAAATGTTGTTGGCGTCATCCACGGCTACCGCCCAGCCGTACTCGGCCTTCGATCCGCCGAGATAGGTGGAAAAGCTCAGCACCGGATCAATCACGAGCGGGAGAGTGCGATCGTAACTGGAAATTTCGAACGTGACCGTCTTCTTCCGGGTGAGATGGTATCCCCCTTGAATCACAGTCCGAACACCGTTGCGCTCCTGAAAAATCACGGGCGCGTGCTGACGAACTTCCTCCGAGCCAATCTTCAAAACCAGCTCGCCACCGTCCAGCCGGACGCGGTCCGCGCCCTGAATCTCGAATGCGATCTGCCCGGGATCTGCGCCGGGCTGAACAACAAAGTCATATTCCAGCCGTCCGTTCTGATCGGCGTAGTAGATGACATCGATGCCCGGATAGACTTCGTTCACCCGCACTTTTTGATAAAGGGGAATCCCCGTTTTCCACTGTGACGCATCGTTGCCGATGAGGTAATTCGCCCTGGCAGCAAGGGCATCGACGCCTGAAAGCGTTGCAGAAGTGTTCGCGCCGAGAAGGTTCAATCGAACCGACCGGGTTTCACGTGAAACGTCGCTGCCAATGGCTTTGTGTGCGCCGGTCCAATCCGGTTTTTGAGTCCGTTTGCCGAGCAGCATCGTCGCCTGCGCAGGTTCAATCACAATTGAACATTCAATTCCGCGGGCGAGATACTGGCCTTCGTGCGCTTCGAAATAAACCGGCGTGTCGGCAACGAAACCACCGGCAGGTCGCGCCGGTGCCGGTTGAACTGCAAAGCTCGCCGATGTTCCCGTGATCAACCCGGCGGCGGCGATGCAGCTGAGCGACAATTTCGTGACGGACAATTTCATATCAGAAAGGACGTTCGAACCCGACGCCGAACTGGAACCGGCCCGAGCTGCCATTGTATTTGTCGTGACGGATCGGGATACCGTAGTCGAGCCGCAGCGGTCCGATCGGAAGATTCAGGCGCAGACCGATACCCCAGTTGTCGTTGTAATTCGAAAAGTCGTACGAATACGAATCGTACATCACGTTGCCGATGTCGTAGAACACGGCGAAACGCAGACGATCGATCACAGGCAGACTGTATTCGGCCGAGGCAAAATAATAGGTGTTACCGCCAATCGGTTCCTTGGATTGATCTCCATCCGCTGGAACCGGTTCCCGAGGGCTGATGCTGCGATAACGGTATCCACGAGCTGAATAGAGGCCGCCCAGATAATAGCGATCATAGAACGGCACGTTGTCGGTGCCGCCATAGGCATCCGCGATACCAGTGCCGCCCAGCAGTTCGAGGACGTGGCCCTCAAAGAATCCCTTGAAGTACCAGTGCGTACGAATCTCGGCCTTGTAATATTCCTTCTCGCCGGGGAACGGTCCTGCCAGATCGATTGAAAACTCCGTCCGCTGACCTTTGTCCGGAAGGGTCGTGCTGTTGCGAGTGTCGTAAGCGATCGACAGTTCGAGTTTTGAAAGGAGCGAATTGCCGTCTTCCTTCAACAAATCGTCCGGGATGTTGTCAGGCCGGATTATCACCTCTCCGTTTGGGCCTCGGCTGACATTCCCTTCGAAATTGATCCCGACATTCTCCAACCGATATCCGACACTGCCGATCAGAAATTCGCTTCCGAGCGCGCGCGTCAGGCTGATATGTCCGCCCGAACGGCTTTCGTCGTAGAGATTCTCAAGACTTTGGAAGTTCAACTCCCGGTGATAAAGATCGACACCGAGCGCGAGTTTGCGCCCGAGAAACCACGGTTCGATGAACGACGCGAGGTAATCCTGCCGTTGCGTTCCGATCTGAACGCGCAAACGCATCTTCTGGCCGCCGCCGGTGAAGTTCGGCGGATTGAACAGATCGAAATTTCCCTGAGTGACCTCAGCGAAACCCACCAGCGAATCGACGGAGCTGAAACCCGCTCCCATGCTCAGGTTACCGGTGTTCTTTTCTTCAACGCTGATGACGAGGTCCTTTCGATTCGGAACATCGGTCGGCTCCGGTCGTGCATCGACCTTTTCAAAATATTGCAGGCCTTCGAGACGCATACGGCTCAACCGAACGCGATGCATGTCGAAGGTTTCACCGGGCGCAACCGCAAGTTCTCGGCGGATGACGCGGTCCTTGGTCTTGTTGTTGCCGCGGATCTCGATCTTTTCGATGAACGACTTCTGGCCTTCCTCGATTTTGAATTCGAGATCCATCGTTCCGGTATCCGTGTTCGGAATTCGAACCACGTTCAGGCTGCGTCCAGCATCGATGTAACCTCTCGAGCCGTAGAAATCTTCAAGCTGCTGGATGTCTTCACGGTATCCCCTGGGGGTAAACTCGTCGCCCACATCCATCTTCAAACCGTTCGGGCCAAGCTTCGTCTTCTTGATCAGCACGCCCTTGGGCTGCAGCGCCCGCAGACCTTTGGCAATCTCCTCATCGGTGAAAAGTTCGTTCCCCGTGAAGTTCACCGAACCCACCTTGTACTGGCGGCCTTCATAGATGACGAAATGAATCACCATCTTCCGTCCGCTCGGATACTCGAACTGCACGTCCTTCAGCTCAAAATCGATGTATCCTTTGCTGCGATAAAACTCGGCAAGACGTTCCTTGTCGTCCTCAAACTGTTCATCCTTGAAAACGCCGGTGCCGGTGAGCCAGGAAAGCATCCAGCGTTTGCGTGTCTTGATCGCTTTCCGAAGTTCCTTCTGGGTGAAGGCGCTGGCGCCGTCGAACTGGACGCTGACAATCTTGATCTTCTGGCTTTCCTTGATGTCGAATGTGGCGGTGGCGCGGCCGGTATCCGAATCGATCGTGGTGATGTATTTGACCTCAGTGCCGGGATAACCGGCTTTCTGATACATCTTCTGAATTTCCTGACTGTCCGTGAAAAGTTTCCCCTCGTCCAAAGGTTCGCCGACCTTCGACGTCACCTTCTTCTGAAGCTTGCGAATGCTGTACTTGGAATTGCCCTGGTATTTGATGTCCGTGAGGCGCGGCTTGCCCTGAACGACGTACGTGATCGCGAAGCCTTCCGGCGTCTGCTCCTCCATCACGCGGATGTTGTAGAACTGGCCCGTGCCATAGAGATTGCGGACATCGTCATCGACCGCAACGCGCAGATATGGATCGCCAACCTTGACGCGGATGTTCGAGCGGATGAGGTGGTCGCTGACTTCCTGCGGGCCGACGTGGCGGATTTCGATC
Source organism: uncultured Verrucomicrobia subdivision 3 bacterium (assembly GCA_937890005.1). Lineage (GTDB taxonomy): Bacteria > Verrucomicrobiota > Verrucomicrobiia > Limisphaerales > DASXHY01 > DASXHY01. Next base: position 109,591 of record CALBZA010000004.1, read on the forward strand.
CTGGCAACCTTGGGCGGCGCGGATTGGGCCGATGCGCCCTGCTGGCTGGCCAGCAGAAGAATCAATACGCACAGGCGAAACAGATGTTTACTCATCGTCAGTGTTGGACGTCGTCGTCGCTGATCTTGGCCGCATTCTCAAACCGCGTGATCGACCTGAGGAATGTCAGGTTCACGTCACCGGTGGGTCCGTTGCGCTGCTTTGCGATCAACAGATTTACCGCCACGGAATCCTCGGTCTCACCAGCATTGGTCGGATTGTCATCGTCGTCGCCAGTGCTCGGCTTGTAGAGCAGACCGATGAGGTCAGCATCCTGTTCAATCGCGCCTGATTCGCGAAGATCCGACATGCGCGGTTTCCGGCTCTTGTCCTTCTCCATTTCGCGATTCAGCTGGGCGAGGACGATGATGGGAACATCCAGTTCCTTGGCCAATGCCTTGATGCCGTTGGAAATATCTGCGATTTCCTGCTGACGGTTTTCGGCCCGGCGCGCAGTAGAATGGAGAAGCTGTAGATAATCAATCACGAAAAGCTTGATTCCATGCTGCTGATGCATGCGGCGGGCCTTGGCGCGAAGCTGCAAAATCGAGAGGCCGGATGAGTCATCGATGAACAGCGGCGCGTTGGCCAGTTTGCCGGCGGAACCGGTCAATTTCGGAAAATCACGTTCCGCGAGAAACCCGTCGCGAATGTTCCGCATGTTCACCCGGGAACGGGAGCAGAGCATGCGCAGAACGAGCGATTCCGCGGTCATTTCCAAACTGAACACACCCACGGGCAGCTTCTGGTCGATTGCCACGTGTTCCGCGATGTTCATTGCGAGCGAGGTTTTGCCCATTGAAGGACGCGCGGCGATGACGATCATTTCGCCCCCATGCAGACCGCTCGTCATCTTGTCGAGATCGGTGAAACCGGTGGGAACGCCGGTGAGCATGCCCTGGCGTTGATGATATTCCTCGATCGTGTTGATCGCCTTTTTGACGAGGTCCTTGATCGAATCGTTGTCACCCTGAACGCGGGCTTCGCTGATTTTCAGAATGTCGCGCTCGACTTCGTCCATGAGCGCGTCCACCTCGCCCTCATAGTCGTACACGCGGGCCACCACGTCGGTACAGGTGTGGATCATCTTCCGGAGGAGATACTTCTCGTAAACGATGTCCATGTAGTACGAGAGGTTTGCCGCCGAGGGAACAGCATCCGGCAACGAAGCGAGATAGGCGATGCCGCCGACCTGTTCGAGAAGCTGGGCGTCCTTGAGATGCTGTTGGAGCGTAATGACGTCGATGGCTTCCCGTTTGTCGAACATCTCCGTCAACGCGGCGAAAATGGTCTGATGACGAAGATCATAAAAAACCTCGGCCCCCTGTTTAAACTTCTCAATCGCCTGGCCCATGCATTCATTGGGCGAAAGCAGCACGCACCCGAGCACGCCCTGCTCAGCTTCGTTGGAGTGGGGCGGCAGGCGATCCACATTCGGCGCAGCGGCCTGTGTTCTGCGGCTGCGCTTGGTCTTTTTCAAATCCACCGGCCCTGCACCTTCTGGGGAAACGGAATCAATCATAACGCCAATCAGAAATTCACGTGAAGCAACTCTCCAGTTGGTCAGCGAGGTTCAAGCACCATTGAAACTGACGAACTCGGATTCAATCACGGCTGACAACCAAATCAGAGGAATCTCCCGATGACAACCCGAGAAGTTATTGAAAGAAATTCGCAGACTTGTTCACAACAGCCTCGTTTTCCCACCGCTGCTGAAATCCGTCGTTAAATGGTATGAAAAGCCGCTAGAAAAGCCCCCTTGCTTTGCAGAAACCTTTTGTGATCCGGATGGTTCAACCGTTTTTGATTGGTTGAGAATGCCGGGCAAACAAATCCCCAGTTGGAGTTCTTCGCAAAACAGACCACGAAATCGATCTTAACTCCCTTCCAGCGGTTCACGAGTTGCAGGTTTTCATCCTGACTTTCCACGGTTTTAATCTGGAGCCGAAAGAATCTGGGACCGTCCGAAATAAGAAGATCGGTGCAATGCCCGTCATCCAACAACGGAACAAACACCTGCCATCCGGCCTGCATCAGCCACGTCGCCACAAGAAGCTCGAACGAATGATTCCTGCACTTTACCGACGTCGCTTCAGAAATCGCTGTCGTCCGCCTTGGCATAGTTGTACCTTTCAGTTCGCTTGAGTGCACTCCACCGGAACTGATCGGCAAAACAGGCGGCGACTTGATTACCAGACTTCCACCGGCCCCTTCGGAACGGGAATATGCTGTCGGTTCGCCACGGCGGGTCCATCCTGCATGAACGAAGCAACCATGGGCGCAGGCTGGAACTTCGGCTTCAGCTCGCCACGCTCATCCACGAACTGCTCACGCCAGCGCCTGTAGTTCTCCAGAATTTCATAAAAGTGCGCGCGGCTGGAAAGCAGCACCACCTTCTTGTTGAACTCGCCCGATGGGCCGAATCGCTTGGAATACCAAGGCGCAATCTTGCGAAACATCCGGCAGCCGAGATCCTCACCGAAAATTTCGATCATCAGGTCCAGATGACGGCACATCACGCGCACACGCTCGTCAAACGAAGGTTCCGGCAGCAGTTCGCCGCTATTCAAATAATGCACGGTGCGTTTGAAAATCCATGGATCATAAAACGCCCCGCGACCGATGCTGACGCCTGCACAACCGGTTTCGTCCAGCATCTTCTTCGCGGCCTGTGGCGTCGTGACGTCGCCATTGCCAATCACCGGTATGGATCTCACCGCCTCAACCACAGAGCGAATGCCGGCGAGATTCACCACACCGCCAAAACCCTGTTCGCGCGTGCGGCCATGGATGAAGATCGCCGCCACACCGACCGCTTCCAGTGCTTTCGCCAGATCGGGCGCGGTGATGTTCTGATCGTCCCAGCCGAGACGCATCTTTGCCGTCACGGGAATTTTCACGGCAGCGACCATTCCTTTCACAAGCGCGGAGGTTTTATCGAGCTCGGTCATCATGGCTGAACCGCCGCCGACCTTGCAGACCTTCTTCACGGGGCAGCCCATGTTGATATCAATCGACGCCACACCGCGCTCGGCCAGGATGACGGCCGCATCGCGCATTTCTTCCGGAACGGAGCCGAACAACTGCACTGCCATGGGAGAATCGGCTGCGCGCGTTTCGATGAGCTTGAAAGCCTTTTCCCGCTTCTCCAGCAATGAACGGGCATTGACGAGGTCCGTCGTAACCAATCCCACGCCGCCGATTTCCCGGACGACGAGCCGGAAGGGCAGGTTGGTGTAACCCGCCAGCGGCGAGAGAAACAGATTCGATTCCAGTGTCAGCGGACCAAAGCGCACGGAAAAGGTTTAGCACAGTGCAAATCACATGGCCAACGCTGGTTTTGCCGTGTCGATTGCGAGTGCGTCAGGAAAAGACGCAAATCCGGGTGGAAATTCTTTGGACGGTTCAAGCCTTCGGCAATTCCTGCTCCACCATTTCGCAAAGAACGTGGTAGAGCAGTTTTTGCGCTTCCTGAATCCGCGCCGTGCTGTTGCCGGGAGCGATCAGGTCAATAGTGGCGATGCCTTTGGTAAAACCGCCGTCGCGGCCGAGGAAGCAGATCGATTCGATGCCGCGTTTCTTCGCTTCTTCCAGCGCGCGCAGAATGTTCCGGGATTTTCCGCTGGTGGTGATGGCGATCAAAACATCCCCCGGTTGCGCCAGGCCCCACACCTGTCGCGCGAAGATGTCGTCCGCGCCGTAATCGTTGCAGACTGAAGTCATGTATTCGCCGTTCGCCGTGAGCGACAGCGCGGGATAGGGCCGGCGATCATCGCAAAATCGGCAGAGAAATTCCGTGGCGAGATGCGTTGCATCGGAAGCACTGCCGCCATTTCCGCACAAGAGAAGTTTGTGGCCGGATTTCAGACACTTCAAAACCAGCTGCACCGCCTGGTTCAATTGCGGATCCAATGATGCCAGGGCGCGTGTGGCTGCGACGGATTCTTCGATCGCACGTTGGAGCAGTGTCATGGAGCGAAAAGTAAACACCAGCCCGACAAAGAAAAAGCGATTTCAGAGCGACGACCTAACGAGTGGGCCATTCTCGAGTTGACCCCAAATCTCATTAGCGTCGCGCTTCAGCACGTTGAGGAGCATTTGGAGAAGTTCAGCTGTTTCACCAGCTTTTACCTCACTGAGGAAGCCGTTGAAACGGCTCTTTTCAATCATCCGGGCTTTCACCGCGCTAAAGCACGGTGTTAATGGGAATTCCCACTTTATGCCGGGTGATGCTTTTCAAATATCGCTTGCGGCATGACGCAGACTGGGAAAAGTTCGGAAGCTGTGACCGAACTGATCCGCAAGAAGCTGAGCACTCTTCCTCACAAGCCGGGCGTTTACCTTCACAAGGACCGCTTCGGCACGGTTATTTATGTCGGGAAAGCGCGCGATCTTCGTAAACGGGTGAGCCAGTATTTCCATCCGTCGCGCCGCATGGGCTGGGATCTCAAGTTTCGTGCGCTCGTCGATGCCATTCACGACTTTGATTTTCACGTCGTTCGCAGCGAACCGGAGGCGCTCCTGCTCGAAAGTCGTCTCATCAAGGAATTTCACCCGCGCTACAACGTCAGTTTTCGCGACGACAAAAATTACCTGATGCTGAAAGTGAACCTGAACGATCCGATCCCGCGGTTCACGCTCACACGGATCAAGCAGGAGGACGGTGCACGCTACTTCGGGCCATTCCCCAACTCCGGCGCGCTTCGCAGCACACTGGCTTTGGTGCGTCGGCAATATCATCTGCGCGGCTGCCGCCCGCTCACGCCGACCGAGCGCGACTACCGGCACTGTCTCTACGCACACCTGAAATACTGCACGGCGCCATGCATCGCGAACGTCTCACGCGAGCAGTATCTGGAACAGGTCACCGCCGCATGCGACTTCCTCGCCGGCCAATGTCAGGAGATGCAGGGGCAGTTGGAGGAAGAAATGAAGAAGGCCGCGGCCAATCAGGAATACGAAAAGGCCGCACAGCTGCGTGACCTGATTGCCGACCTCAAGCGCACGACACGAAAGACGGAAAAGTTCGAGCGCATTCCCTACAGCCTTCCGATCGCGATCGATCCGGAGACAGATTTGAAGGAACTCGCGGAGGTTCTCGGCCTGCCGGCCCCGCCGGAAAAGATTGAGGGCTTCGACATATCAAACATCAGCGGCACGTTTGCCGTCGCCTCGATGGTTCGCTTCAAGAACGGTCGTCCCGACCGCGCGAACTACCGGCGGTTCAAGATCAAATCAGTCGAAGGCCAGAACGATTTTGCGTCGATGGCGGAAGTTGTCCGCCGGCGTTACACCCGGTTGCTCAATGAAGCCAAAGGTCAAAAACCTGAATCAAAAGACCAAAGTCTGAACGCCAAAGAAGAGGGCGGCGAACCGATTCCCCAGGCATTGCAGGAGCTGGTGGACGATGTCAGCGCTGCGGCGAAGGGACGCAAACTGAAAAATGTGGAAGCGGACGCTTCAGCGGCGGCCGTGCAGGAACATCGGGCGCCGGGAGATCTTTCTTCGCAACGTTCCAATCTTCCCGATCTGATTCTGATCGATGGCGGAAAGGGGCAGCTGGGAATGGCGGTCGCCGAATTGAAAAAGCTTGGTCTCGAAAGAATTCCGGTCATTGGTCTGGCGAAGGAGTTCGAGGAAATTTATCGCCCGGGCGAAAGCGAGCCTTTGCGCCTTTCGCACGACACTGGCGCGCTGAAACTGCTTCAGCGCGTCCGCGACGAATCACATCGCTTCGCCAACACTTACAACGCGCAACTGCGGCTCAAGCGCATTTCGGAAAGCATCCTCGACGAGTTCCCAAACATCGGCGAACGGCGCAAAGCAGCGTTGCTGAAAAAATTCGGTTCGGTTCAGCGGATTCGCATGGCCACGGAAGAGCAGATTGCAGAAGTGCCCGGGTTCGGCGGGAAAGCGGCCGCTGAATTGAAGGCGTTCCTGCTCGCACGGACAGAAGGCTGATCAAGCCACCTCTCCTCCGCGAACATCACGTCGATCGAAGGCTCTTCAAGCAGTTCGCGCGACACCGGGAAAGTTCATTCATCTCCCCAGACCGCCTTGACGTGCTGAACGCCCGCCTGCACCTGATCGACCGGAAGCTTGGGGCTGAGTTCGAACACCTTGATGTGATCAGGCTTCACAAAAGGCTTGAGCGCTGCGTAATCGATCGTGCCGGTGCCGGGAGCGCAGTGATCGCGCCCGGGAAATTGCACGTCGTGAATATGGAATCCCGCCAGCCGATCGCTCATCGATTCCAGATGCAGCGTGTGCATGATGAAACCCATGTTCTCCTTGATCTGCGCGTGCCCGCAGTCATGCCAGTAAACCAGATTCGGGCTCGTGATCTCGCGGAAAAGCATCCAGTAATCGCTCTCAAATGGCAGCTCTTCGAGTCCCTGACGATTCTCAATCCCGAGTTTGATTCCCGCTGCTTCAGCCGCGGGCAGGATTTTCTTCAGAGTATCCATCGTGCGCTGGAAGAACTTCTCCTTCTTCGCTTCGCGCTTCTCATCACATTCGCGGCACAGCTTTTCGTATTTCGAAGTCTCCTTTTCACCGCGCGCAACCATTTCAAGCAGCTTGTCTGTGTACGGTTTCATTTCGACGCTGCCGCTGTGGAGAACAACGAGCTGGGCTTTGACTCGCGCGGCGAACTCGATCGTCTTGAGCGTATAGCGCTCGGCCAGTTCACGCTCGCGCGGACGTTCGTCGGAGAATTGAAAAAGGTTGGGCGCCGAATGGTTCACTCCAAGCGGCAGGGGACAGAAGTTGTGGACGCTGGAAATTTTGATTTCACCGGCATCGACGGCTTCGAGAATGCCGGGAACGAGACTGATCCGCGTGCCGTGGCTCAGCTCGGCGAATTCGAATCCCAGTTCGCGTACTTCACGCAGCATGGCGCGTCCGTCGGTGTGGCGGTGGGAATTCCAGCAGGTCGATAGCGAATACATGGCGATCGTTGGACCGTTAAAATGTTAAACCGTTGAATCGATAAATCGGCGGAAGCGATTCACGATTCAACGGTTTAACGCGCAAAAAAGTTCAATTACAGGTCGGCGTAACGTGCGCTCAACATGGCGGAGAACCGGGCGGCCTTTTCCTTGCGGCGGCGGCGTTCGCTGGGTTTCTCGAAATGCCGATGGTTGCGGACGACTTTAAGCGTGCCTTCGCGGTCGATTTTCTTTTTCAACCGGCGCAGCGCTTTTTCAACGGACTCGCCTTTTTTCAGCTTAATCTCTGTCAATCTAACTCACTTCCTTTCCGGAAGACATGGAAGCAAACGCCACCGTGGCGAGCGCTCCCGCTTAGTCAGGGTTGAAAAGACTATTGGCCCGAAAAGGAAAGTCAACCGGGGATTTTTTGACAAAATTTCCGCCCTTGGTTCCGTCATTTCCCAATGTCCGTTCGAGGAAGAAGGGCAACGGGCGAGGGGAATCACGAGTTGGAAGTTATTGGAGCTGAGACACCGATCTCATGCTTCAAGCAATACGCCGCGTTTTTTGCATACTTCTCCGCCCAATACTTCAGACCTTTTCGCTCCTTCGCCGTCAGCGGACGAACCACCTTGGCCGGCGCGCCCAATACCATCGACCCCGGCGGAATCACCATGCCCTGAGTCACGAGCGCCCGAGCACCAACGATCGACTGCTCGCCAATGACCGCCCCGTCGAGAATCACGGCGCCCATTCCGACCAGCACTTCGTCCTTCACCGTGCAGGCGTGAACCACGGCGGAATGACCAACAGTGACGTAGTTGCCGAGAACGCACGGGAAATCGTCAGCAAGATGAAGAACTGCGTTGTCCTGAACGTTCGTATGATGTCCGAGAACGATTTTGTTGATGTCGCCTCGAAGCACGGCGTTGTACCAGATGCTGGAGTTTTCACCCACCGTCACGTCGCCCACCACAATTGCGCCCTGGGCGATATAAACGCCTTTTCCGAGTTTCGGGTTCTTGCGAAGAAAACGATCCAGCTGCTGCTCTAATTTTCCCATGACAGTTTGATTGCACAGGATCGCGCGGTTGGAAACAAAAAACCCGCCGGTCGTGCACCGGCGGGTTTAGCTCAGTTCCTCAAACATTGCAGCCCGACAACCCAACCCGAAGCGGGCGGCAACTGATCCTTTCGACCGCAACGTTTGAAATTTATTCAAATGAAGGTGAAGATATCGCAAGCGTATGACGAGAAAGCCAACGCAGAAGTCGCCGGCCGCCCGCAAGCGGCTGCCGCGCTCATTCAAGGAGCTGACGCCGTCCAAGCATTTCAATCCGCGCACTTTTTTTCATGAGATGGTGTGGAAGGCATTGCTGACGCGGCGGACAGGGGAACACCGCATTCCTTCGTTTCCCAAACTCAACCACGGCCAGGCCGCCATCACCTGGATCGGGCACGCCTCGTTTCTGATTCAATTCAACGATCTGAACATTCTCGTCGATCCCAACTTCGCCAACTGGCTGTTTCTCCTGAAACGCATCAAGCGATCCGGCCTTCGCATCGAGGATTTGCCGCCGATCGATCTCGTCCTTCTGACCCATGCGCACTTCGATCACTTCCACAAACCAAGTCTCCGGCGTCTGCCACACCCGAAAATCGGCGTCATGCCGTGGGGCGTGGGCGATCTCGCGATGGACCTCGGATTCGAGCGGGTGATCGAGCTCGAATGGTGGGAGAGTTTTTCGCACAAGGATTGGAAGGTGACGATGACTCCGAGCAAGCACTGGGGAGCACGCACGTTGCGGGATGATCACCGCGGTTATGGCGGTTTCATCCTCGAACATCAGGGACGCCGAATTTATCACGCAGGCGACAGCGCCTATTCACATTGCTTCAAAGAGATTGGTCGTCGCATGTCGCCTGAGATTGCCTTGCTGCCGATTGGCGCTTACTACCCGGAAACGTTCCGACGCGTTCACATGGGACCGGATCAGGCAGTGAAGGCTTTCAAGGATCTCCGCTCGCAATGCCTCGTGCCGATGCATTACGGAACGTTCCGTCTGTCGTTTGAAGACATGGAGGAACCACCGCGCTGGCTGCTTCAGCTCGCCGAAGAACATGGCATTGCTTCCAAGATTCGAATTCTGGAAGAGGGGATTCCCACGGTTTTCTAACGATATTTCCTGCCGAAATCCTTGACGCCTCAAGATTTAGTGTGTTACGAATCCGCCAGCCACAATTAGCGGTGTAGCAATATGCGATGTCCCAAGTGCGGTTGTCAGGATGACAAAGTGGTCGATTCCCGGGCGTCCCGGGAAGGAGCCACGATCCGCCGACGCCGCGAATGCATCTCCTGCGGACACCGTTTCACCACTTACGAAGAGATCGAGCGAGAGAGCCTGATGGTTCTCAAGCGCGACGGCCGCCACGAGGAATTCTCCAAGGACAAGCTGCTTTCGGGCATTCGGAAAGCCTGCCAGAAACGTCCGATCAGCCCGAAGATCATCGAGGATCTGGTCGAAAGAATCGTGGATGAAATCACCAACCGGTATGAGAGGGAAGTACCCGGGGAGGTGATCGGGAAACTCGTTATGGAAGGGCTGCGGCCGATTGACGAAGTTGCCTACGTGCGATTCGCGAGTGTTTACCGACGATTTCAGGAAGCAACCGACTTCGTTCATGAAGTCAAGAAACTGGAGGCTCAACAATGATCGCCCTTGCATCCGATTGCCTGCTTTTCAAAACGCCCGAAGGCGACAGCATTCCATTTTCCGCCGAGATGATTTCCATCGAACTCATGGGAAACAGCTCGAAGGTGGTCGATGCGGAATTCGTCCGGCAGGCTTCCCAGGCTGTCTTCCATTATTTCCGCAATGAACTGCGCCGGGAAACTGTAACCGTCGCCGAATTCGCGGCGGCTCTGGAAACCGTGCTTCGCAGTTTCGGCTACCGCGTCCAGACGGAGGTCGGGACCGCGGATGAACGCCCAACCGTTGATGCCGACCTGCATCAGCTCGCCCAGGAATCCGGCAGCGGCTGTGAGCTGTTCTTTTTTCCGCGGCTTCGTGATGAGTTGCGTCTTCAACTGAAGAACGATCCGCGCATGGTGCGTTTTCACGGTTTGCGCGGTTGCGTGAAACATCTCACAGGCGCCCGCCGCTGGAGTCATCGTTGCCAGACGCTGGAAGAGAAAATTCTCCAGTTTCTGCGCGAATGTCTCAGTGCCGAAACGCCGCATCTCGAATGCGCGCTGCTGGTGGATTGATTCGAAGCTTCACCCGTTCGGGGGCGTAACAACCCGCTCCATTCGTTCGTCATTTCCTCCGCCGGAATCATCCGGTTTTCGAATGAACTTGTTATTGCTGATTGCCCTTCTCGTCGCCGGAACCTTTTCGTCCGCTTTCGCCGCCGGAGAATCCAATAAAGTCATTCGTGTGGCTTGCCTCGGCGACAGCATCACTTTCGGCGCCGGTGTGACCAATCGAAGCCAGAATGCATATCCTGCACAGCTGGCTCGAATCCTGGGCGAAAACTGGGAAGTCAAAAACCATGGTGTGAGCGGAACGACGCTGATGAACGCCGGTGACCGCCCGTATCAGGCAACGCCAAAGTTCAAAGCCGCCCTCGAATCGAAACCGGACGTCGCCGTCATCGCGCTCGGAACAAACGACAGCAAGCCGCAGAACTTCGAAAGCAATCCCAACGATTTTGTTCCAAGCTACCGAAACCTGATTTCCAAACTTCGCGAAGCCAATCCTGAAATCGTAGTTTACCTGTGCCTCCCGGTTCCCCCGTTTCCCGAAAGTTATGGCATTCGCGACAGCGTCATCACGGAAAAGATCATTCCGAAAATCCGCGAAGTGGCCCTTGAGGAAAAGCTCGCGTTGATTGACCTCCACTCGGCGCTGAAAGGACGGCACGACTGTTTCCCGGATAAAATTCATCCGAATGAATCGGGCGCCCGGATCATCGCCGAAACGGTCGCCGCGGCCATCTCGAAGAACACAACACAAAAGAACTGACATGAAAGGAATCGGACTCTTATCCGTCGGCCTGGCAATTGCCGGGTTGGCCGCCATCGAAGCAACAGCACAACCAGCCACAATCCGCCCGGGCGAAGTCTGGCCCGACGACCGCGGACAACACATTCAGGCGCACGGCGGTGGTATCATTCGAATCGACAAAACCTATTACTGGTTCGGCGAAGATCGCGGACGCGACAACGACCGCAGCCTGAGATATGTCGGCTGTTATTCATCCACAAATCTCGCCAACTGGACTTTTCGCAATCAGGTTCTGAAACAGGCCGACCCGGAGAATCTCGGCCGCGGTTGGGTGCTCGAACGCCCAAAAGTGTTCCACAACCCGAAGACGAAGAAGTTCGTGATGTATTTCCATCTCGACGACGGTCGCTACCAGTTTGCGCGCGTCGGCGTGGCCGTCTGCGATACGGTCGATGGCGACTATCAATACGTGAAGAGCTTCCGTCCGCTCGGCAAGGAGAGCCGCGACATCGGGCAGTTCATCGACGATGACGGTTCCGCCTACCTGATTTTCGAGGATCGTCCGTCCCGAGGTTTCCACATCGCGAAGCTTTCGGAGGATTACATGGATGTCGAAAAGGAAGTCTGCTTCATCCGGTCACCTCTGGAAGGCGGCGCGGTTGTTCATTACGACGGCCTCTATTACGCCCTCGGTTCCGCGCTTACCGGCTGGAATCCGAATCCGAACAAATACGCCACCGCGAAATCACTTTCAGGCCCTTGGTCCGAGTTCAAGGATATCGCGCCCCGGGAATCGAACACCTACGGCTCGCAATCGACCATGATGATCAAAGTGGTCGGCACGAAGAAAACGTCGGTGATTTTCATGGGAGACATGTGGCGTCCGCAAACTCAGTGGGACTCGCGTTATCTCTGGATGCCATTGGAAATTGGCGATGGAAAACTCTGGCTTCCCGAACCCAAGCCCTGGACCCTGGACATTGTCACCGGCGAAACAAAAATTCTGGAGTAACGCGGTCGATCGGTTTGCAAGCGCAGCGCAGAGGAGATGAAGTGGAAATGCATTGATCTTCTTTGCGCGTCGCTCAGCGGCGGATGCGATGACGCTTCACTTCGAGAGGAGTCCTGGCGCTCGGATCAAGTTTGATCGTCAGGTAACCGCCGTCCTTCAACAGTTCCACTCCAGCAAGCGAGGGGCAGAGCACCGGTTTGAACGGACGCCAATGCTTCGCCTGCGACAAGGCGCGGCTCATTTTCCGTATCGAATGGCCGAGAAACCGAATCTCCGGCATTCCCGCCAGCAGCCGGCTCTTCCAGAAAATCAATGGCGAATGCAGATGTCCGATCACCGTCAATTCCACCTGATCCAATTTGTTTCGCACAGAATTCTCCTCCGCAAGAAATGGAAGAGCCGTCGGATCGTGGCAGAACAAAATGATTCGTCGATCGGACGGAATTGCAGCGAATCCCTTTCTGATCTCTTCCAAATGCTCGTTTCGCAGCTGCTGCCATTGATTCCATTCCTCCGGCTGCGCCTCTGCCCGCAACAACGGCAGTGTCATCAATGAAGATGTCACTCCGGCCAGCACGTAGCGCCCAACCTCGTTCGTCCAAAACGGCTGCAATTGAAGATCGCGCATTGCCCGTTCATAGCTGGCCAGCCGCATGCCGCCATTGTTTCCAACGAAGCTGAACTTCCCGAACTCGTGATCGCCCAGGGTGGCAAGCAACCGTTCGCCAAATTTCGCCCGAAGTTTGCCATGGCATTCGCGAACGCTTTCAAATGCAGCGTCGTCGCTGATACCTACAAAAGCCGTGTCGCAGGAGTAATCCCCGTTTGCAACGACCCAATCCGCGTCATCGTTTCGATTCAGGAACTCGTCGAGCAGCCGGTTTTGACGCAATGGATGTCGAAGCCAGATGTAATACCGGTAAAATCGAAGGAGAACTTTCTTGAAGCCGTCAGGAATCGCATCGATCTCGTAATCGTCGCCGCGCGCCTGTTCTGCCGCGCAGGCATAATGCACGTCGCTCACCACCGCGATCGTGATGTGTGCATCCACGGCTAGGACGCGCTCGGGCCGGCAGGCAGAAGAACGATGAAGGTTGTGCCTTTGCCCACGACACTCTCCACGTGAATTTTCCCGTGATGCTGGCGAACAATCCGGCGCGTGACGGCCAGCCCCAGTCCGGTGCCGGTCTGCTTGGTGGTGAAGAACGGCTCGAAAATGTGACCGAGCTTGTCCGCCGGAATTCCCGCTCCCGTGTCACTGATCCGAATCCGCAGCCACTGCTTCGGCGAAGCTTCCTCGCGCAGTTCACCGGAACCGACATCCGGAACAAGATCCGTGCTGACGGAAAGGATGCCTTCGCTCTCAATGGATTCCACCGCATTGAACAGGAGGTTTACGAAGGCCTGTTCCAGCTGGTGATCATCGCCAATCAACGCATCCGGTGTCGCCGAAAACTCGCTTTTGAAAGCGATTTGCTTGTGACGCTTCCCGTGCTGCACGAGCCGGACGCAGTGGTCGAGAACCTTGTGCAGTGCGATCGACGAAAACCTGGGCTGCGCCGGGGCGGCGAACCGCAGCATCTGGCTGACGATCGAGTCCACTCGTCCGACTTCGCGCCGAACAATCGATGCGAGATCGGAATCAGAATTTTTTTCCAGCAACAGATCCGTGAACGTGCGCACCGCCACGAGGGCATTCTTGATTTCATGCGCCATGCTGGCTGAGAGCGTTCCAACACTGGCCAGCCGGTCGAGGCGACGGAGGTTCTGCTCCATTTCGTCGCTGGAATTGTCGCGCTTGATTGCGACCACAACGCCGCGGGCATCTGACACGGATCGTGCGGCGTTGACGACGACCGGCACCGAGCCGGCGGAGCCGCAGAGATTCATGTGCCGGTTGACCACGGCGGACTGGCTTTGCTGCACCTCACGAATGATGTGACGCAGCGTTTCGGGAAGTTCCTCCAGCTGTTTGGGAAATCCGGGTTGGACGGCTTTGAGTGTGCGTTCGGCCTCGGCGGTGATGGCCGAGATTTTATCGCCAGAATCCACGAGAAGAATGCCGCTGGCAACGCTTGCCCGGAGCATGTTTTCGAACGTTCCCTGCCAGCCCGCATCCATTTCAACTGGGCTTTCAATAAGCATGACTCGTATGCACCGAATCCGCACTATTTCCGCGAACGCCGACCCAATAACCCGCAGCTGCGCTTCCATCCCTCCCGCCTGTGCGACGGGAACACAAACGACCGTAAATCATTGGGCCGCATCAAAACTGATCAGCCCTTGTAAATCAATGGTTAACAGGAAATATCTGTTACGCCTTCTGCTTCTGCGCCTCCAGCTGTTTCTCCAGCTGAGTCACACGCCGAAGCAGATCGGGCAAATGCTGGATCGCGATCATCTGGCGTTTCGTCTGGCGATCCGGTTGTGCGGGCGATCCCAGCCATTTCTCACCGTCAGGGATGTTGTTCATCACGCCGGATTGAGCAGCGACCTGCACCTGATTCCCGATTCGCAAATGTCCCGCGACGCCCACCTGTCCCGCAAAGATCGCGTAGTTGCCGACCTTCGTGCTGCCGGCGATGCCCACTTGTGAAATCACGAGACAACCGTCCCCGAGCACCACGTTGTGTGCGATCTGCACGAGGTTGTCGATCTTCGTGCCCTTGCCAATAATCGTCGGCCCGAGCGCGCCGCGATCGATCGTGACATTGGCGCCAATCTCCACGTCGTCCTTGATGATCACGTTGCCGATCTGCGGCACCTTTCGATGAACACCGTTGTCCTGCACATAACCGAACCCGTCCGAACCGATCACCGTTCCTGAATGAATGCGCACCCGGTTGCCGATTTCTGTGCGCGGATAGAGGACGACGTTCGGAAAAAGAGTCACTTCCTCGCCAAGCTGCGACCCGGCGCCAACATGATTGCCGCCTTGAAGAACTGATCGCGCCCCGATCCGCACGCCTTCGCCAATCACGCAATACGGACCGACATGCACCGAGGCATCCACCTTCGCACTTGGATGCACGGCGGCAGTCGGATGAATGCCGGCAGGTGGAACCGGTTCCGGAAAGAAAAGCGCCAGGGCCTTTGCAAAAGCAATCCGCGCATTCGGAACCACGATCAGCGCCTTCGACGATGTTCCGGCTCCACTTACGATGATCGCTGACGCTGCGCTTTGTTCGGCCTGGGCGAGGTATTCGGCATTCTCCGCGAATGTCAGATCGCCCGCCTTGGCGCGATCCGCGGGAGCAAAACCAGTGAGAAGAGTGGAGGAATCACCAATCACTTCGCCATTGAGGTGTTTGGCAATTTCAGCAGCGGTAAAAGGCATAAATGAATACGGACACGTCTTACAAACTCCTGCAGGCCAGCCGGATCGCGCTGATTTAACGGATTGCCGGAGTGGAATGCCTGGAACAAGTCGCCGATTGACTTGAAAAACGTGGGTCACTATAAAGTCGGCGGACGTTAATTCAACCCCAACTTTCTATGGCCAGGACACTGCGCGTCGGGATGGTCGGTTACCGTTTCATGGGTAAAGCCCATTCAAATGCGTGGAGGCAGGCTCCAAAGTTTTTCCCCCTCAAAGCGCACGTCGAGCTTCACACCATCTGCGGACGCGATCCCGCCGGGGTTCAAACGGCGCGCGCGCAACTCGGCTGGCAGCACGCTTCGACCGACTGGCGCGAAATCGTTGAATCGCCGCTGATCGATATCGTCGATATCGCCACGCCGACCGATTCGCACGCGGAGATTGCGATCGCTGCGCTTCAAAGCGGCAAACATGTTCTTTGCGAGAAACCGCTCGCGCTCAATCTCAAGCAGGCGCAAGCCATGTGGAACGCAGCTCAGAAATCCCGCTGCGTTCACATGGTCTGTCACAACTACCGGCGTGTCCCGGCAATCGCACTCGCCAAGCGAATGATCACTGAGGGCGCGCTAGGGCGGATCTTTCACTATCGCGCACGCTACGCGCAGGATCGCCTGGTCGATCCCGATTTCCCCCTCGACTGGCGTTTGCAAAAGGAATTCAGCGGCAGCGGGGTTCATGCGGACATCAATTCACACATCATCGACCTCGGTCGTTATCTCGTGGGCGAATTCGAGGAAGTCTGCGGATTCACCAACACATTCATATCGGAACGTCCCATCCCCGAGCCACCCGCCAAATCCAATGGCATTCACACCAAATCTGTTCGTCGGATGGGGAAGGTGACTGTTCCCGATTCCGCGATGTTCATCGGCAGGATGACGGGTGGCGCACTCGCGAATCTCGAAGCCACCCGTTATGCGCTTGGACGACGCAACCACATGGAGATCGAAATCAACGGAAGCAAAGGATCCATCTTCTTCGATTTCGAGGACATGAACCGGCTGAAGTATTATTGCGGCGACGATCCCAAGGACCGGCAGGGTTTCCGCGACATCCTCGTCACCCAGCGCGATCACGTTCAACCGTATGTCGCTCACTGGTGGCCGCCAGGGCATCCGATCGGTTATGAACACACGTTCGTTCACGTCGCTGCGGATTTCGTCAACGCCTGCATCGACGGCAAGGCGACACATCCCACTTTCGAAGATGGCTTCAAAAATCAGCGAGTTCTCGAAGCCGTGGAAAAATCCTCCGCCTCAGGCAAGTGGGTGAAGTTGTAGCGGCAGCGCAAACACAAATGCACGAAAAGCAAAGGAGCTGACCGTTTCAGCCAGACCGGCTGCTGACGACAGCTCCTTTCAAGTCACAATTCGGACGAAATATTCCGTCGGATCGTTCGGACGACAAAAAAGCGTTATGCCTTTCCGCCGTAGCTCACATGATCGTCGAGATCAAGGAGGTCAGCCCAGCTCAGAATGTCTTCGCGATTGGGTCCCGCGGTCTGGTGCAGCTTGTTGAAGTATTCGCGGGCTTCGGTGTTGTCCGGCGGACGCTGGTCCTGATAGATCGACCATGCAACGATTTCCGAATCGGTGCGCTTGTGTTTCGCGTTCGCCTTGATCCATTCCAGAATTTCGCCGTCGCCTTTGCCGGCCTCGAGTTCCTTCTTCAACGCTTCCGGATCAATTCCAACAAACTGGACGAAGCGCTGATCGAGCGGGCAGTTGTAATGATACTCGCCGTTCTTTCCGATGATCGTTGCGCGGCCTTTGTCGAGCATGCGAGGCAGAAGCGCATAACCGCCGAGGCGGACACGCGGGCTGCGGGGTGGACGTTGCGTGAGATCAGGTGCTTGAATTGCCATAGTTTTTTCCTGGTTCAATGTTTTCAGACAATGCGCCCAACGTGTACCGGAATCTTTAATGCGCAAGTCCGGACACGGGGGATCATTCAAAACCGTGTCCGATTCCGAACGGCGGCATCAAGAACCACCGGCAGATTTCTTCAACTCTTCGAGAAAAGCCGTTCCGGAAAATCGCAGTCGCTGCTCCAGCTTTCGCGTGCAGCTGCAATCGTTGCAGGCCCATGTCTGCTTTCCGTTCTCATGCTTGCAGTTCGCCCGGTCGTGCGCGTCTTCGATGCTCACCAGCTCGAAGAATTTCTCCCAATACGGTCTCTCCTCCTGCAACGGTTCCGCGCAGTAGCACACCTCCACCCAGTTGGCGGTGCCGTCCTGAACCAGTCGCGCCTGTTCCATGTTGCGGAGGTATTCGTCTCCCGCGACCGATCCCTCCCCGAGCGTCCGATTCTGAATCGCTTCAAGGAGAGCTTTCTCCTTACCGGTTCTCACCCGCGCTTTCACCAGGTATCGCATGCTCCGACGATACAATCACGTTTCCGGTAAATCAAAACGCCGTCTGGACCAGACCGAAATTTCTTCGCTCCCCGGGGGCCCCCGATTGTTCGAGGACAGAAAACGAAAACCGCCGTGCAGCTGAAGCGTGTCGCAACGAAAGAGGTTGCATGGACCACTTTTCTCCACAGAATGTCCGGGTTTACCGATGAGCACAGCCTCGCCAACTTCGTCGTCGCAACCCGCAGCTCCAGCTGGCGCGGGAGTCGATTTTTCAAAACCCGTCGTGCGGCCGGAGAAAAGCGTCTTCAAGCTGATCGGCGAGGTTTTGCAACACGGCGGCCCCGGTTATCTGCAGTTCGCCATCACGAACATCTGCAATGCCGACTGCGATTTCTGCGGCTTCGCACGGTCGAAGTTCGATCCCAAGGCCCGCCGCAGCGTCACGCTTCAGGAAGCGAAGGATGTCATCGACATCGCGTTGAAAAATCACATCGGTTACCTGCTGTTCGTGGGCGGCGAACCGATGGTGCATCGCGATCTGCGGACCATGACCCGTTACGCGGCGGAGCGCGGCATTCATCCGATGATCTGCACCAACGGCGGACTCTGGACGGAAGAGAACATGCGGGCGCTCGCGTCCGATGGATTGAGCAGCGTGATCATGTCGATCGACGCGCATGACATCATCAAGCACGAGAAGAACCGCGGCCTGCCCGATGTCTGCCGCAAGATCAAGCGCGCGAATGAAGTGTTCGGCGAGCTGGGAATTCAAACGACGGCGAGCGTCACTGCGAGCCGTTTGATTGAAGATTACGACAAGCTGCCGGCGTTTCTGGAATCGCTCGGATTCAAGAGCTGCACCTTCAGCTATCCGCTGACCTCGCTGGCGAGCAGTTATCTGAGCTTCAGCGACAGCGGCCTGGTAAACTACAACACGGACGAACTGATCCAGCTTTTTGAAAAAATCCGGCAGATGAAACATCGCAGCGGATATCCCGTTGTGAATCCGACCGAGTCGCTGAACGAGATGCAGCGGCATCTGCGAAAGGAAAAGGAACAGTTCGGCTGCCTCGGCGGCCACAAGTACTTTTATCTCGACTGGCACCTGAATTTGTATCGCTGCCATGCATGGCACGAACCGATGTGCAACGTGTATGAATGGGATGATTCCAAGCTCATTCGCGACGGCTGCACGAAATGCATGATTGACTGTTATCGCGATCCTAGCGTGCTCCAGTTCGTCGCGATCAGCGCCAGCGACGCCTACAATAATTTGAAAAAGGGAAAGCTGATTTCCGCGGCAAAGAACGTCTTCGACAGGCGCAACATCACCTCGCTCAAGGCGGTGTGGGAAGACCGCAAGTGGATTGGCAAGGTTTGATGCCGGATTCGTTCACTGCAACTTCGGAGTTCCTGGTGGCAAGGGTTTTCCAGCCCGGTTCTTGTCGTAGATGGCATAGAGGATGAAGAGAAACGCCACCAGCCGGAGAAGGTAGTAGTAAGGCCGCACTTCGCTCTGTCCGATCATGATCAGGAGCACCCGCTCCACCGCCAGAATCCAGAACGACCAGCCGAAGTACGCGAAAAAGCGATCGTGGCTTTTCCTCCTGAACCGGAAGAAGAAAACGCCGATCGCCCAGTAGCCAACCAGAATTCCGCCGGAGAGGGCGCTGTAGATGTCCACATTCATAGTCAGATGTTCGTTCGCATCAGCCCATACAGCAGTAACAGCACGCCGGCCAGATTCGCCGACTGGCGCCACAACAGGAGGCTGATGCTATCGCTCAGAACGACGAGATCGACGAACAGCAGGCTGTTGGCGACTGCGAATGCGAGAAACGCAAGGCTGCTCCAGAACAGGAGCAGGACTTTGCTGCGATGGTAGCCTCGATATAACAACACTGCGCACGCACTACTCGTCAGGGCGCAGAGAAGATAAACGATTTCAGCCATTGGGGTCCTTTCTCAACCTGAACGCCTTTGCAAACTCATCCACCTCCGATACGCGTTCGGCGTAGATTGCCTCGATGATGCGCACCCGCCGCTCGGAATAGAGATGTGACAACCGGGAGATTGTGTCCGCCAGCTCAGCGGTCCTGGGAGCGTAACGATAGCCGCGCTCCGGACCTTCGCTTCGCACCAGAAAGCCGCGAGCTGTCAGTTCCTCAAGGGTTCTCTCCACTGACCGCTCGCTGCTTCGAATCACCTGATACACTTCCTTGGAAGTCCACGCGTGATCCGATTTATCGCGAAGCGCCAAAAGGATCTCCAACTGCTCGACGGAACGGATTGCTTCCTGGAGCAGGAGTTGAACATCGATTGGTATTTCGCCGGCAGCCACACGTCACGTTACGCAAAAACTCCTCCCGCGACTCAAGCGATTTATCAGTGAAGTAGGGTTTTACCCCATACGGAAAACCCAACCGATAAAACGCCGTGAGTTGGCCTTCAGGCCTACGAAACGCGTGGAACAAAACCCCTACGGTAGTCAGCCCATTGGGCGCAGCCGTTGAATCTGCGAAATATTCTCAGACGAGTATGTGCGGCATCCTTCCAGCAGGCAGCGTCTGGAGTCGAATCCAACCGCTGGCCTTTTCGATCGAACTGCCGCGCGTCGGCAAGCATCGTGTCGGCGGATTCATCTGCAATCGAAATGGAACCGCAAAATCCTGCGCGGTGCATCCGGCGGCTTTCCCCGCATGAAAACAGATTGGACCAGTCTTTTGTTCGACAGTTGTCCGGATCGTCTCGCAATCATCGTCGCTCATCCGGACGACGAAGTGATCGGCTGCGGTGCACATCTTCACCAGTGGCCGCAGGCGCACGTCATCCATGTGACAGACGGAGCGCCCCGGAATTCGCCCGACACCTGGCGCGCCGGTTTCGTAACTGCTGAGGAATACGCCTCGGTCCGTCAGCGGGAATCGATCACCGCCCTCGCTCTCGCTGGAATCAATTTCAACCAGTTGCATCCGCTCGGAGTTCCCGATCAGGAAACTGTTCTCAATCTGATTCCGCTGACACTTCTGATCGCGGAAAAACTTCTTGAATTGCAACCCTCGATCGTGATCACGCATCCGTATGAAGGCGGCCATCCGGATCACGATTCAACCGCGTTCGCCGTCCACATGGCCAGGGACATCCTGCTCAAGGAGCAGGGGAGCGCGCCTGTCGTTGTGGAGGCGACGAGCTATTTCAACCGCGCGGGGATAATGGTCACCGGAGAGTTCCTTCCCCGCGCGAAATCCGATGTTCGAACCGTGATTCTGACGGAAGAGCAGCGACAGTTGAAGCAACGACTGTTCGACTGCTTCCACACGCAGGAAACAGTGATGCGTCATTTTTCGATCGGAAAAGAACGGTTCCGCACCGCTCCGCGCTACAATTTCCATCAACCACCACACCCGGGACGCCTTTACTACGAACACTTCCATTTGGGCACGAACGGCGAAGCCTGGCGGCGTCTTGCCACCGCCGCGTCTCGACGGCTTTCAGGGGAACCGGAACTTCGTGAATTGCACCGCGACTTCGCCCACGTCACGGACTGAAAGGTGTGTTTTTGACCGGTTTCGATGTTGCCTTTCATTTCGATCCCATCGATCCGAGGTGTGCTGTAACCGTTTGCACACGAGCGGATGTGAACCTGAAGCTTCGCGTTCTCCAGATTCGCCCCGGTGGCATACCGCAGGAGCGAAAACTCAGTGCTCGACACGGCAGGCGCTTGAATCAAACTCTTCGGCCGTATGAATTCGTTGCTCCTCTCCGGCGGCCGCGTGATCGATCCCGCCAATCGCCTCGACGCTTCCGCGGACGTGCTGATCGTTGATGGCAAGGTTGCCGCCGTGGGTCGCGACGCCGCCAGCCAGGCACCGGCAAATGTGGAACGGATGGACGTCTCGGGCCTTGTAGTCTGCCCCGGATTGATCGACCTGCACGTTCATTTCCGCGAACCGGGCCAGACCGCCAAGGAAGATATTGCCACGGGCACCGCTTCCGCCGCTCGCGGCGGATTCACGTCGGTCGTCTGCATGCCGAACACGTCTCCGTCCATCGACAACGCCGGAACGGTCGCCTTGATCCACGAACGGGCCGAGAGGCAGGGGAAGGTGAATCTCTATGTCGCAGGCGCCATTACCAAAGGCATCGCCGGCGAGGAACTGGCGTCGATCGGATCGCTGAAACGCGCCGGAGTGGTGGCAATCACCGATGATGGCCATTGCATTCAGAACAACGAGCTGATGCGACGCGCCTGTGAATACGCGAAAATGTTCGATCTGCCGGTGATGGATCATTGCCAGGATTACTCGCTCGTGACCGACGGCGTGATGCACGAAGGTTATTGGAGCACGGCGCTTGGTCTTCGCGGATGGCCGGCGGCGGGGGAAGAAATGATTGTGGCGCGCAACATTCTTCTGGCGCAGCTCACCGGAACACGGGTTCATTGCCAGCATTTAAGCGCGGCGGGGAGCGTGGAACTCATTCGCGAAGCCAAAAAACGCGGCGTTCCGGTTTCAGGCGAAGCCTGTCCGCATCACTTCACCCTGACCGACGCCGCCGTGGCAGGAAGCGAAAAGTTCTGGGCTGAAGACGGCAAAGGAATTTACGGCATCGGTTCGCTGCCGGCGGATCAGCTGCCGCAATGGCCGGCTTACGACACGAGCATGAAGATGAACCCGCCGCTTCGTTCTGCGCGGGATCGTGAAGCGATCCTTGAAGGCATCGTGGACGGAACCATTGAGATTCTCGCCAGCGATCATGCGCCTCATTGTGGTTATGAAAAGGAAGTGGAGTTCGATTACGCGCCGTTCGGAATCACCGGTCTGGAAACCGAACTCGCGCTTTCGCTGATGCAGCTGTATCACACCAAACGCCTCAGTCTTTCGGACCTGATTGCGAAGTTCACGGTCGCGCCTGCCAATTTGCTCCGGTTGAACAAGGGAACGCTCTCCATCGGAACGGACGCAGACGTCACCGTGTTCGATCCGGATCTGGCCTGGCAATTTGACAGAGCGTCCACCGCGAGCAAGTCTTTGAACAGCCCGTTCTATGGCTGGCCGCTCAAAGGCAAGGCAGTCGCAACCATCGTGGCCGGCAAAATTGCATGGGCTGAACAACGCACAGCGGCTGCCGCCTGAGATACTATGAAAAAAATCACACTGACACTGTTGGCCTGCTGCGTCGCTTTCGTCCTCAACGCAGCCGAAGGGGAATGGACAACCGACCTCCCCAAGGCACTGCAGAAAGCCAAGGCAGAAAACAAGCTCGTGTTCCTGGACTTCACCGGATCGGACTGGTGCCCGCCCTGCAAGGCGCTTCACAAAAACATCCTGACTTCGAAGGAATTTGTGAGCTATGCGAAGACAAATCTGGTCCTGGTTGAAGTGGACTTCCCACGTTCCAAACCCCAGACGAAGGAATTGAAGGCCGCTAATGCGGCGTTGAGCAAGCGATTCAATATTCAAGGTTATCCGACGGTGATCGTGCTGGATGCGCAGGGAAAAGAATTGAAACGCGAAATCGGCTTCAGCGGCGGAGATCCCAAGAGCTACATTGCATCACTGGAGAAATTGAAGAAGTAATCTCCCCCCCCGAACATTCTTCCGTTCCGGGTTAAAAGCTTGACCCTCCGGCGCGCGGCTCTAGCATCCCGCGCGGTCGCTGACGAATGAAAGCAATTCTGGCTCTCGAAGATGGTTCCCTGTTCCACGGCGAAGGTTTTGGCGCGCGCGCCTCTGCCTGCGGCGAGGTTTGTTTCAACACCTCGATGACCGGCTACCAGGAAATCCTCACCGACCCTTCCTACAAAGGCCAGATCGTCACGATGACCTACCCGTTGATCGGGAATTACGGCGTGAACCTGCTCGATGTCGAATCCTGGCGTCCGCATGTCGCCGGCTTCGTCATCCGCGAGCTTTCCCCCATCGTCAGCAACTGGCGCGCGGATTATTCCCTCGCGGATTACCTGCAACAGAACGGTATCCCCGGCATTCAGGGCATCGACACCCGGGCGCTGACGAAGAAATTGCGCGTCCGTGGAGCCATGAACGGGTTCATCACCACGGAAGACATTTCAGATGCGGAAGCGCTGGAACGGGCGAAGTCGTGGAAGGGACTTGTGGGCGTCGATTACGTCAAGGAAGTCACACATCGCGAACCGTTCATCTGGGATGAAAAGGACGAACAAAGCGCCCGCTTCTCACTGATTCGCGGCATTTCAAAAGAGGACGCCCGCAAGGTGCGCGAACCATTGCCGCCCGCGGACATTCCGATCGTCGCCTACGATTTCGGGATGAAATACAACATCCTGCGCCGGCTGCGTCAGCAGGGTTTCAAGGTGCAGGTGGTTCCCGCAACAACGCCGGCCGCCGAAGCGTTGAAATACAAGCCGGCTGGAATATTCCTTTCAAACGGACCTGGCGATCCCTCCGCGCTTGGCTACGCGGTGCAGGCGGCGAAGGATCTCGTTGCCAGTGGAATCCCCATATTTGGGATTTGCCTGGGACACCAGATTCTCGGCCAGGCGTTTGGCGGCAAAACTTTCAAACTTAAATTTGGCCATCGTGGTGGAAACCAGCCGGTGAAAGACCTTGAAACCGGCAAGGTCGAAATCACGTCCCAAAATCACGGATTCGCCGTGGACCCAAAATCACTTCCAGGTGATGTCAGCGTCGATCGCGTGAACCTCAACGACCAAACGGTCGAAGGCATGCGTCACAAAACCAAACCGATCTTCTGTGTGCAATACCATCCAGAGGCATCGCCGGGTCCGCACGACTCCACTCCGTTGTTCGCAGATTTTCGGGCGATGCTGGAAAAACATGGATGATCCGTTTCATTCGGCTCATTCGCGCCCGTTTGACCTTTCCGTTTGACTTGAAATTGTCGCTGACGATAATCGCAGTGGCATAAGAACTTTATGGCGAAACTTGTTGTCCTAAACGCGGGATTGTCCGGACGTTCAGTAGAGCTGACAGTGGACAAAACAACCATTGGGCGCGTGGACGACAATACCTTCCAGATCGCCGAATCCTCTGTCTCGAGTCATCATTGCGAAATCCTTTTGCGCGGCTCGGACATCGTGGTTAAGGACCTCAACTCGACCAATGGCACCTTCATCAATGGAGAAAAGATTTCCGAACAGGTGCTCAAACCGGGCCAGACACTTCGTCTCGGTCAGGTGGAATTGAAGCTCGAAACCGAAGGCGCTCCCGCTTCACCCATTCCGGCGCCGACGCCAGTCGGCGCAGCTTCTGCACCCGCTCCAGCTCCTGCTCAGAGTCCCTCAAAGAAAAGCGACCACACCATCGTGATGCAGCGTGGTGTGAGCCTGAACGAACTGGAACAGGGGCCACGCAGCGGCGGTTTTGACACCACGAGCAAGGCTTTCTCCAAGAAAAGCGACAAGGGAAACAAGATGTTCCTCATCGGAGGAATCATCGTTGTCGCCATCATCATCGGCGTGCTTCTCATTACGCTGACGATGATTCCCAAGGGACAGTAACCTGTCCGCCTTCAACCCTCCCGCATCCAACGCGCCACATCCGCAGCGGCGTAGGTGATGATGATGTCTGCTCCGGCGCGTCGCATCGCCAGAAGCGTTTCCAGGGTCACAGCACGCTCATCGATCCAGCCCTTTTCCGCCGCGGCCTTGATCATCGCATGTTCCGCACTCACCGCGTACGCCGCCGTCGGATAACCAAACTCCGATTTCACGCGGTAAAGAATGTCGAGATACGCGAGCGCCGGCTTCACCATGACAATGTCCGCGCCCTCCTGAATATCCAGTGCCACTTCGCGCAAGGCTTCCGCTGAATTGCCGGCGTCCATCTGGTAGCTTCGACGGTCGCCGAACCGTGGCGTTGATTCGGCCGCCTCGCGGAAAGGGCCGTAATATGCAGACGCAAACTTCGCGGCGTATGACATGATCGGCGTTTCATCGAAACCTCGCTCATCCAGCAGATTCCGTATCGCGCGAACGCGTCCATCCATCATGTCGCTCGGCGCCACAATGTCCGCGCCAGCCTCCGCATGACTTGCCGCAGTTTGTGCCAGCAATTTCAAGGTCGGATCGTTCAGAATCCTCGCACCCGTCCTGCCCTGGTGAACAATGCCGCAATGCCCGTGTTCCATGTATTCGCAAAGGCAGACGTCCGTAATCACGAGCAGTCCGGGCAGTTCCTTCTTCAAGGCGCGCACGGCCTGTTGAACAATGCCATTCTTCACATAAGCGCCCGATGCTTTCGCATCTTTTTTATCTGGAATTCCGAACAGCAACACAGCCGGCACGCCCGCCTCAAATGCCGCCCGTGCATCTTTCAACATCTCGTCGATGGATAATTGAAACACCCCCGACATGGCGTTGATGGGCTTGCGCAGCTTCCGTCCGGACCGAACGAAGAACGGCAGGACGAGTTGCGAAACGTCCAGTCGGGTTTCGCTGACAAGGCGGCGGAGAGCCGCGGACTGGCGAAGGCGGCGCGGCCGATAAGCGGGAAACTGTCCGACAGGAATCGAATTCATGCCTGGAGTTTAGGTCCGCCCGCGCAGCTTCCCAAGTGCAAGTTTTACGCTTCTGTCCGTGAAATGCCGTCCGGGATGACCGCTGAAAATCGTTCACGTTGTCCGTTCAAATCCAACTGGACGCCAACGAGGCAGCCTGATTAGCTCTCGCGCCATGCCCCAACTCGTCATCGACATTGCGCTGTGCATTATCGCGGCCTGGATTGCCGGAGTGGGGGCGCACCTGGCTCGCCAGCCTCTGCTGCTGGCTTATCTGCTGGCCGGATTCATCATCGGTCCTTCCGTATTAAAATGGGTCACAGGCCCCTCCATCACCACGATTTCCGAGATCGGCTTGATTCTTCTGCTGTTCATGATCGGACTGGAGCTTGATCTGAAGAAAATGTTCAGCGCTGGCAAAGCGATCACCATCACGGGATTGGTTCAAATTTTCGGTTCGATCGCGCTGGGCTGGGTGTTCTTCGCCATCCCGATCTTCATGACCAGCAAGCTTGAGGCGCTCTACCTGTCAGTGGCCGCCGCGATGAGCAGCACGATCATCATCGTGAAGGTCCTGTACGACAAACACGAGCTGGACACTCTCGCCGGCCGAATAACACTTGGGATCATGGTGCTTCAGGATCTGGTGACGATCATGTTCCTGGCGATCCAACCGAACCTGGGTGATCCGCGCATCAGCGCTCTCGCTCTCGCATTCGGCAAAGTTTTCCTGCTGATCGGCATCGGTTACGTCATGAGCCGTTTCATTCTGCCGCCGCTTTTTCGCTTCGTGGCGCGGATGCCTGAACTCGTTCTGATCGGCGCTCTCGCCTGGTGCTTCGCACTCGCGGGATTCGCAGGACAGATTGGACTTTCATCCGCGATGGGTGCGCTGATCGCCGGGGTGATGGTTTCGACCTTTCCCTACACTCTCGACGTGGTCGCCAAGGTCACCAGCCTGCGCGACTTCTTTGTGACGCTCTTCTTTGTCGGCCTCGGCATGGGCATCCCGCGGCCGAGCTGGGAATTGCTGCTGTTGATGCTACTCTTCAGCGCCTTCCTGGTGGGCAGCCGGTTGGTGACGATTTTCACGCCACTTTACATGATGAAAATGGGGCATCGCGCCAGCCTCATTCCGGCGATCAACTTCTGCCAGCTGAGCGAGCTTTCCATGGTGTTGCTCGCGCTGGGCGCCAAAACAGGCGACGTCTCCGAACGATCCATGGGAATTGCCACACTCGCGTTCGCCTTCCTGGCGGTGGATTCCACTTACGCGATGATGGCCAGCGACACGATCCTCCGGAAAATTTCCCCGTGGCTGACGCGTCTTGGAATGAAGGATCTGCCAGAGGAGGCTTCGGTCGCTGGCGTGACAACGTCGAATCGGCGCATCTACATGCTCGGCTTCTATTGGACCGCCAGCTCCTTTCTCGATCAGATCATACGCGAGAAGCCAACCCTGCTTCCGGAAATTCAGGTGGTCGATTTCAACCCTCGCGTCATCGAGCAGCTGCGGCGGCGCAACGTCCAGGTGGTGTATGGTGACATCAGTCAGCGCGACGTGCTTTTGAAGGCCGGAATTGAGAACGCGGAGATCATCATCTGCACGCTGCCCAACATAATTCTGAAAGGAACCAGCAACTTCAAATTGCTGCGACAGCTTCGTGAGCTGACCCCGAAAGCGCAGATCGTCGTGCATTCTGACACACTCGCGGACATCCCCAAGCTCTATGAAGCCGGCGCCAGCTATGTGTCCGCCCCGCGGTTGCTTGAAGCTTCTGATCTCATCAACGTCATCGAAGCAGCGTCCAAAGGGTTGCTGGAAGACAAACGCAAGGAACAGTTCGAGCGACTCGAAGGCCGCGATGAAGTGATCGCATAGCTGACGAACCGGGCTCGAGTCGCGCCGAGACGCACTGTTCAAACGGGTATATCGGACTGATAGAAATCCCTCATTGAACGACTGCCTGTGTTGGAACAGCTTGAACCCAATGAACCGGCGATTCTCCACGAGCTTCAACTCCAAGGTCCTCCTTCTCGTCGCTATATCCGTCAGCACCCGAACGGATATCATCGCCGCCGCCCTCGAAGCTCCAACCGTTCAAAGCGAAACCAACACATTTGCGATCGAACCTCAGAAGCCTGAGCTGTATCGCGACGGTTGGATTGATCTGAACAAAAACGGCACGCAGGACATCTACGAGAATCCGTCAGCCGCCATTCAGGATCGCATCAACGATCTTCTCTCGCGCATGACGGACCGCGAGAAGATCGGCCAGCTCTGGCAACGTCCGCTGGCTGATGCCCGCAACGACGCCGCACTCGTGCAGAACGGCGACGTGAGTTCGTATCTCGGCGTGGATCTCGCGGGCCCGGCCTTTCGCAATTCGCTTCAACGCATCGCCATCGAAGAAAGCCGGCTCGGCATTCCACTGATTTTCGGTTACGACACGATCCACGGCTATCGCACGATCTTTCCCATTCCGCTCGCGTTGTCCTGCTCATGGAATCCCTATTTGATGGAACGCACCGCTGCGATTGCGGCGCGTGAATCGCGCGCGGCAGGCATCGACTGGACCTTCGCGCCGATGATCGACATCGCCCGCGATCCCCGGTGGGGCCGAATCGCGGAAGGTTATGGCGAAGATCCGTGGCTCAGCAGTCAGTTTGTGCCCTCAACCATCGCGGGTTTTCAGGGAACGAACACCGCCGCTCCCGACCGAGTCGCTGCCTGTCTCAAGCACTTCGTCGGTTACGGCGCTGCAGAAGGCGGGCGTGACTACAACACCACCGAGATCGGATTGCCGACGCTTCGCAACATTTACCTCCCGCCGTTCAAGGCCGGAGTCGATGCTGGCGCGTTCACGGTCATGTCGGCGTTCAATCTGTTGAACGGAGTCCCAACCTCCGGCAATCGCTTCACATTGACCGATGTTCTCAGAACCGAATGGAAATTTTCCGGAACCGTGGTCAGCGACTACGACTCGGTCAAGGAGCTCATCCGCCACGGCTTCGCTCAGGACGCTGCGGAAGCCGCTCGCGTCGCGCTGAACGCTGGCGTCGATCTGGAAATGGTCTCTGACACATTCAGGCAGACGTTGCTGGAGCAGGTGAAGGCTGGTTTCGTTCCGATGATCGAACTGGATGAAGCCGTGCGGCGCGTGCTGCGATTGAAACTGCTTTGCGGCCTTCTCGAAAAACCGTATGCCGCGTATGAGGAAAAGCCGTTTCTTCGGGACGACGCCCTGCAGCTCTCGCGCGAGGCCGCAGCGCAATCGGCTGTTCTCGTGAAGAACAATCGCGACGTGTTGCCGCTCAAACCGAATTCCAAAATCGCGCTCATCGGTCCTTATGGTAACAGCCACGACCTCCTCGGCTGCTGGTCTGCCACAGGCCGTTCGGAAGATGCGCCTACACTGGAAAGCGCGCTCAAGGAGGCTGTGGGAGCCAAAAATGTTCAGGTGGCGCTCGGTTGCGAAATGTTGAGCAATCGGACCGATCTGATCTCCGCTGCCTTGAAAGTCGCAAAGGCAGCGGATGTGATCGTTCTCGCGATTGGAGAACCTTCCAGCCTTTCCGGCGAAGCACGCAGTCGTCAGACGTTGAACCTTCCCGGTGTGCAGGAAACGCTCGTGCGTCAGATCGCAGCGCTGAACAAACCGGTTGTCGCCGTTCTATTCACAGGACGTCCACTGGCAGTTCCCGAGCTGCTGGAACTATGCGATGCCGTTCTGATCGCGTGGCATCCCGGAACTCGCGGTGCGGAAGGCGTCGTCGATCTGCTGACCGGCACCGTTGAGCCAACCGGTCGTCTGACTGCCACATGGCCGCGAACGGTGGGACAGATTCCAATTCACTACAATCATCTCGCCACGAGCCGGGAATTCGTCGGGGAATATGCCAGCCATTACATCGATGGACCGCGCACACCACTGTTGCCCTTTGGTTTTGGACTCGGCTACACCCGCTTTTCGCTCAGTCCGATTTCACTCAGCGCCACCAATGCGCCGCTCAATGGCACCGTAACCGCATCTGCCACCGTGAAGAACACTGGCCGTCGCTCAGGCAGCGCGATCTTGCAACTTTACATTCGCGATCATGCTGCGATTGAAGGCGCTCGACCGCTTCGTGAATTGCGCGGATACAAACGCGTGACGCTTCAGCCCGGTGAATCGCAGCAGGTGCAATTCACCTTGAATGCAGAATCGCTCGGTTACTGGAGTCCGCGCGGCACCTACACGATCGAGCCCGGCCTGTTCTCCGCATGGATCGGTTTCGACAGCGCCACAACCAACGGCGCGAGCTTCGTCCTGCAGACGCGTCCGAGTTTGCGCTTTTAATGGCGGCTTCGCGAATTAGACTCGCCGCATGCAGAAGCTTGGCAAGGCACTCATTCTAGGCGCGATCGCCCTTGTCTTCTCCATTGGAATTTTCTTCGGGTTCAAACTCTCCAGTTTCAGAAGCGGGGCGCGTTCCTACAGCACGCCCGCTTTGCTGACACAGGTGCAGGCTCTCTCGGAACTGGTGACGGTGAAATACGTCATCGAAAAAGTCGAAGTGCTCGAAGTGCCGTCCGAGAACATTGTGGGCCAGGTGATCGGCAGCCAGAACCGCATGTTGCTGCTCGCGCACGGCGTGGTGAAGGCTGGCATCGATCTGGATCGGCTCTCGGCGGAGGACATTCAGATCGATGGCAACACGGTTTCAATCAAACTGCCGCGCTCGAAAATCACCGATTCCTACCTGGACGAAAACGAAACGAAGGTCATCGACCGCACCACTGGACTGCTCGCACCTTCGACGAAAGACCTGGAACAGACGACGCGTCGCAATGCGCTCGACAACATCCAGCGCGCCGCACGCACCAGCGGCATTTTGAACGAAGCCGACCAGCGCGCCCGCCAGCAGCTCACCTCCTTTTTCACACAGCTCGGGTTTGAGAAGGTGGAGTTCAAATAGCCTGTCTTATTTGGCTGAAGGGAACCGGCTGAAGAGCAGATCACTCACTTCTTTCGCCGCAGGAACTTTCATCCAGCCGGCTATGAACCAGTAGATCGCTGACGCTATTCCGCCGGGCACGAACACCGCGCCGATCCCAAACGCCAGCGATGGCAGTTCAACACGCGTTTCCCAAAGCCGGCTCAGGACAAACGTCACCGCTGCGGCAAAGCTGATGGCGACCAGCAGTGGAACGATCTGGGATTTCAGCGGCGAGAGCTCCAGCCGCCCCATCTTCTTTTTCAGCGCAAAGAGCAGCAACGCGACGTTCACTGCCGAGCTGACTGTGTTCGCCAGCCCCAAGCCGCCCTGCCGGAGAAATCCAACAAGCGCAACTGAAAGGATGAGGTTCAGGACGAGGCACACGATGCTGATCTTCATCGGGGTCTTCGTATCTCCCAGGGCGTAGAACGCCCGGGCCAGCACATTGACGATCGAATATGCGACGAGACTTCCGGCCAGACATCGAAGCGCGAATGCGGTGCCGAGAGTCGCGCTGTGATCGAATTTTCCGCGCTCGAACAACAGGCGAATGATCGGTTCCGCCAGCACGATAAGCAGCATCGACATCAGCAGGTTGACGAAAATGAGATAACCGATGCCGTGGCGCAGCGTGGATCTGAACTCGCCGTAATTCTTGTCAGCCGCCAGTCCCGCCAATGTCGGCAAGAGAAAAGTGGCGAGCGAAATGCCGAACACGCCCTGCGGCAATTCCATCAGGCGAACCGCGTAATTGAAGGGAGCGATCAGCGGTGCTTCTGGGCGATCGAGCACCAATCCGAGACCCTGGATCAGCGCGACATTGATTTGAAACGCCGCGACGCCGAGCGTTCCCGGAATCATCTGCCTGACCACCCGTTGCACGACTGGATTTCCCCACGGCTTCACCCATTGATATCGAAATCCATCGCGCCACAACGTCGGCACCTGGAACACCGCCTGTGCGAAGCCCGCTACGAGCACGCCGATGGCGAGCGCGAAAATTTGTTCGTGCAGCACGGGCTCGTTTCCCCAGCGGGGTGCCAGCCAGAGAACCGACGCGATCATCACCACGTTCAGCATCGTTGCGCCCATTGCGGGAATGAAAAAGTGTCCGCGCGCGTTCAACATTCCCATGAAGGCCGCCGCGATGCAGACCAGGAGCATGTAGGGAAACATCCAGCGCAGAAGCCGCAGCATCAGTTCTGTCTGAGCGGAAAACTCGTGGATGTTCAGGGCGATTGTGATGCCGATCATCACCAGCGCGATGATCACGGATGCTGCGATGATGAGTCCTGAAATTACTGCGTTCGCGGCGTGCCACATTTCCTTCTCGCCGGCGGCTTTCTCCGTCTCCTTGAAAATGGGAATGAACGCTGCGGTGAGAGCGCCTTCACCGAGGAGGCGTCGGAACAAGTTGGGGATGGTGAATGCGACCTGAAACGCCGCCGCGACCCAGTTGGCGCCCATGAAGTTCGCGTAAACCATCTCGCGAACCATTCCGAGCACCCGGCTCGTCAACGTGGCTCCGGCCATCGCGCCGGACGATTTCAACATTCTGGACACCCGCGCAGGCTAGAATCGGAACGCCGTTCTAAAAAGTGGAAAGTGGCCGAAGTTCATCGGCATCTGAAATTTTTGTAGTCGCCGAGGTAACGAGGCGGAACCGTGGGGTACAAGTCCGCCTTCTCACGGCGATAGCTTTACAGCCATTCCCTGAGTTTTTCCTGATACTTGTTGTAAAGGAAACCGAGCACGAGGAGCACGATTCCCAGCGCCATGAAGCTCAGAATGCGGAAGATCGTTTCCAGTTTCCACACATCGAAGATCACCACGCGTCCCAGCGCGCCGGCCAGCACGATCAATCCGAGCCAGCGATACATTCGTTCGCGGAACATCATTCCAAAAACGAACAATGCGAGCGCCAGCACGGACCAGCTGGCGGTGAGATAGAATCCACTCGCATTCAATCGCATCCATCGCGAGACAAACAGCCATAGACTCAACCCGCCAATGATGATCACTGCGCTTTGAACCGCGGATTCGACCTGGAAACGATTGGGGAATCGTTTTGCAATCCGTTGTTGGGCGAGGAAGACCGCTATTGCCAGAAGGTTCAGCCACGTCACTCGATCCGCCGATTGAACTGGCCACCAGAAACATGCGAGTCCAACCGTCCAGTAAAGTGCGCTCAAGAGCAACACCTCGCGCCACGTCTTCCAACCCGAAAGCAGGAACAGTCCGAGTCCGAGAACACCGTACGCCCAAATTCTGTCCCTGGCCGGGACGTATTCATAAACGAACCAAAGCAGCATCAACGCCGCTGCCCAGCGATACACCATCGCGAGCTGAAGTAACGGTTCGCGGACTGTTTCGCCTTTGGCCGGATTCCGCGCGAACCAGAATCCGGTTCCGAGCGAAATCGCCAGCAATCCAACAAGCGGAGCCATCGCCAGCCACCATTCAGGCGCTTCATGCGTGATTTGAACCAGCCAGTGAACCACGCTCGCGGCCGTCAGAATCTGCCCGGCCGCTGCAATCCACCAGGCGCGTGTTGCGACGCCATAAATCGTCACACCCATCGCGAGCGCTGCGATGATCGCCAGCCAGGTTCCAGGAACGAACTCAGGCCGCAGCCAGAAATACAGAACGGCCACAACTCCCAGACCGTACAAGCCCTGCCAGACGTTTCCCTGCGTTTTGCTCGCGACAATCGTCCGCTGCCGTTGCCACCAATGGCTCAGCGCTACTGTGATCGCTATCAGCGCGGCCGAGTTCCACCACGGCGCAGCATCGTTTTCCGAAAGTCGGATCAGCCAGACTGCATGGGCGATCAGAAGATATCCCTGGCTCAACACCACGAGTTCGCGAAGCCGAAGCAGATAGAGCGACGCTGTAAAAGCCATTGCTTCGACCGCGAGCGCCAGCGGCAAGTTGACGGCTTCGACATTGTAGGCCGTCGCCGCAAACCCGCTGATCAACGCCAGCAGAGAGAAGAATGCCGGGACAGGTCTAATCAGCGTTGCGGTTTTTGGCTCCTTTCGCGCGGACCAGAACGCGTTGAAGAGCATCATCGTTCCGAGAGCCATTTCGAACAGCATTGTTCGCCAGTCGTCTCGAACCAGTCCATCGATTCCCCAACCCGTGGCCAGAGCACCGCTGAGATACGAGCCGATCAGCAGAATTGGATTTTTTCGCGCCGTGCCGAGCGTGAACAGAACCACGCTTTCGGCTCCGAGGAGCAGAGCGAGGTGAAGCCCGGCAAACTTGCTGATGATTCCCACAGTAACGAGCAGAAGGCCCTGCGTGAGATAACTGTTTTTCACCAGCGGCTCGTTCGGGAGGAATCGGCGTGCCGCTTCGGTCAGTGCCAGGAGCGTTGTTCCGTAAATCAAAGAAAATTTCCAGAACCCGCCGGTGTTCACCTGGAGCATCGTCAAAAGAAACAGGCTGAAAAACGCGCCGTTGTTGAATGTGAGAAAGGCTGCCTTGCCCGGAGCTTTCAGACGATCTCCGCGTGACAGGAACACCGCCGCCGCGAACAAGATCCAGTAGCTCACGAGAAAGAATGCGCCGAACCATAATCCTTCTCCCGGCGTCGCCCATCGCCAGCCTTCGCCGTCAAAGAACCGCCAGAACGCGTAACTTCCATACGTGGCGATCAGGCTCGCGGTTGAAAGCACCGCCCAACGATTCCGCACGAGGAAAAACACCGCAGCGGTCGTGAGGATCAGGTTGGAATAAAGCGTAAACGCGCCGACTCGCGTGATGACCGATGTGTAATACGCCAGCGCCACGGCAAACAGCGCGAGCACCTCCGATTTCCGGCGATCGGCAATCCAGACGATGAACGCCGCCCAGCCGAGGAGCAGCGCGCCGTCGAGAATCGCACTCTCGATGATCCGAAGATTCGGAATGTGATGCGCGGCGTAGGTGGTGAAATAGACTGCCGCCAGTCCTCCGGCAAACAACACCTGGGCGTAGTTGCGCAGCGATTCCTTTGCAGCCTTGCGCTGCCACCAGGCGCCGAATCCGAGCAAGGCCGCGCTCGCGACATAGAGCAGCGAAATCTTTCCGGCCGGACCGAGTTTTCCGATGAAATTTTGATAAGCGAAGTTCGCGAAGAAAACCAATCCGGTCAGCAGCATCACGATTCCGACACGCACCAGCCAGTACGTTCCCAGTCGCATTTCAAACGACCGCTTTTCGTCGGTCTTCACCTCTTTGACGCGCGCGGTTTCGGCAGAGTCCGCGCTGGAGAAAGGTGAAACTGGAACGAGCGGTTCCGCTCGTGGTGGTTTGGGTGGTTCGATCGGTCTGCTGGGTTCCGCCGGTTTGGTTGCCGGAATGATTGGCGGAATTGGAGGTGGAACGGCTCGTTGAACTGGAACGGGCGCCCGTTTCTCAGCAGGCACCGGCTGTGCCGGCGCTGTCGTTGACGCGGACGGCGACTGGAGCATTTCGAACTCGAATCGCCGCAGCTGTTTGCTGAGTGATGCGAGTTCCTGCTCCAGTTGAGCCTGTTTGCGCTTCAACTCCTCGAATTCTGCACGCGTCTGCTCGTTCATGATATTGCTCGAAGCTGACGAACCGCCGATGCGCCGAAGCTAAGTCCGCGCGCCCCTCCTTTCCAGCGCAAAGCGCACCCGAACCACTCCAAGCTTGCAACCCGGGTCCTATGCTCTAAATAACTCGCATGCTCCGAGTTGATTCCCTCCGTGTTGTTCACACCCTCGTTGTTCTGCTCACGTTGCTCTGCTGCGCCCCGGCTATTTCTGCTCCGAGACAGAGTGATGTTTCGGCGGCCACGCAGGCGCAGATCGACAAGGCGATTGAAAAGGTTCGTCCGGCTCTGGTGCGCATTCGCGTCGTCTCGGCCGACTACGAAGGTGGCCGTGAGGTCAAAGGACAAGGAGTGGGCAGCGGCGCGATCATTTCAGAAGACGGCTACATCATCACCAATCATCACGTCGCCGGTCACGCGAGGCGGATGTTCTGCACGTTGTGGAACCGTGAGGAGATCGAAGCTGATCTCATTGGCACCGATCCGCTGACCGACATTTCCATCATCAAGCTGCGCCCGGAAAAACCGCGTAAGTTCAAGTTCGTCACATTCGGCGATTCCGATGCCATTCGTGTCGGCGATTCCGTCCTCGCCATGGGCAGCCCACGCGCGCTTTCGCAATCGGTCACGCTCGGAATCATCAGCAACACCGAGATGGTGATTCCGCGCTTCTGGGGTTCGCGCTCGCAGCTGCAGCTCGATGGCGAAAACGTGGGCGGTCTCGTCCGATGGATTGCGCACGATGCAGCGATCTACGGCGGCAATTCCGGCGGTCCGCTGGTGAATCTCAAAGGGGACATCATTGGAATCAATGAAATCAGCTACGGTCTGAGCGGTGCGATTCCAGGGAATCTTGCGCAGAGTGTCGCAAAGGAATTGATCGCAAAAGGAAAGGTGCAGCGGAGCTGGCTTGGGCTGGACGTTCAGCCGCTGTTCAAGCGCAGCACTGAGGAACGCGGCATTCTCGTCAGCGGCGTTCTTGACGATTCTCCAGCCAGCCGCGCCGGACTTCGCGCCGGTGACATTCTCCTTCAGCTCAACGGTGAGGAAACCAACGTCCGTTTCGACGAACAGATGCCGGAGTTCATGAAACTCAGCACAAGCCTGCCGCTCGGAAAAGAGGTGCCGGTTCGATTCAGTCGCGACGGCAAGGAAATGAAGGCCGTGATCGTTCCGGTCGAGCGCGGTGAAATTTATCCCAAGGAACGTGAGCTCAAAGACTGGGGCATCACGGTTCGCAACATCTCCGCGTTGGCAGCGCGTGAAATGAAACGGGAAAATCGCGACGGCGTCATGGTAACTTCCGTCCGCCCGGGCGGTCCGGCCGGCGAAGCCAAACCCTCGATCGATTCGCGGGACATCATTGTGGAAGTGAACGGCAAGCCGGTGAAATCGGTTGAAGAACTGGTCGAACTGACGACGAATCTCACGGCGGGAAAAACCGACCGGATTCCAGTGATCACGACCTTCGAACGTCGGGCGGCACGTTATCTCGCCGTTGTGCGAATTGGTATTCAGGAGCTGAAGGATCCGGGGCTCGAAGTCACCAAGGCGTGGTTGCCGATCGAAACGCAGGTGATCAGCCGCGAGATCGCACGGCAACTCGGTCAGCCGACGTTGCGCGGATTTTATGTCACGCGGGTTTATTCCGGCAGCACTGCCGAGAAGGCTGGCTTGCAGGCTGGTGATTTCATCACCGCGGTCGATGGCGAGAACCTGACTGCGACGGGCGCCGAGCACGAGGACGAACTGCGCACGTTGATCCGCCAATACGACATTGGCAAAACGGTTGAACTCAGCGTGCTTCGCAACCTGACCAGAACGAACCTCACCGTGGAACTCGCCCGATCGCCCCGGTTGCAGCGCGAAATGAAGAAGTATCGCAACGAGGATTTCGAGTTTACCGTGCGCGACGTTTCCTTCTTCGATGCCGCGCAGGAACAATGGGAAACCAACCAGTCCGGGGCCCTTGTCGAAGACGTTCGTTCTGGAAGCTGGGCGGAGCTTGGATCACTTTACGTCGGCGACCTGATCCTTGAGATCGATGGAAAAGAGATTGTGAACGTGGAATCGGTGCGGCGCGAAATGGAAGCATTGGCTGCAGCAAAGAAAACTGTGGTGATCATGAAGGTGAGAAGGGGAATTCACACGCTCTATCTGGAGATGGAGCCAAACTGGAAAAGTTGAGGATTAATTTATGAAGTCAAAACTATGTTGGATTGTTGCAGCAGCCTGTGCGCTCCTGGCGGCCGGCTCATTGAATGCCGTCGCGGATGAATTCGCCGAGAAAGGGCGCGAGATTCTGAAAAAGAACCAGCACGCGGTCGTGACCGTCCAGGTCGTCATCAAGGCCACCAGCGGTGGCGGGCGCAGCAGCGAGAACCGGCAGGAAATCACCGGCACCGTCGTTGATCCTTCGGGACTGACCGTGCTCGCGCTGTCCTCGTGCGATCCCGCCGAGATGTATCGCCGCCTTTCCGAGGATTACAAGGTGGAGGTGGAAGTCAGCGACGTGAAGATTCTGACTGAGGACGGCTCTGAATTGCCGGCGGAGATTGTTCTCCGGGACAAGGACCTCGACCTTGCGTTCATTCGACCGAAAAGCAAACCGGCAAAGCCGATGACCTTTGTCGATCTCGGCCAGTCGGGAACCGCCCAGCAGCTCGATCAGGTCCTGACTTTGAACCGGCTCAACAAAGCCGCCAGCCGTGCTTACGCCGGATCGGCGGAGCGGATTGCCGCTGTGATTCAGAGGCCGAAGACATTTTACATTCCGGACAGCAACATGAGTTCAACGACGCTCGGTTCGCCGGCATTTCTGCTCAATGGCAAGGTGGTTGGAATCTTCGTGATGCGTGCCGTCAGCGGCGCTGGAAGCTCGGCCAATCTTCGTCAGAACCTGACCTCGATTCTCCTGCCGGCGGAAGACATTCTGAAAGCCGCGAAACAGGCACCCGAGGCGAAAGGGGAGGAAGAAAAGAAGGAATCCTCCTCGACCGACAGCAGCAACGCTCCGGCGCCAAACTGAATCGCAACAGTTCTCTTTCATAAACACGAACGGCGGCCAGCTGGCCGCCGTTCGCTTTTCAACAAAGGATTTTCAAGCCGCGCCGTCCACGATCTGGCAAACGATCGGAGTCATCTTGATTCCTGTCGCCGCTTCGTATTCACGCTTCATGAAATCGATGAACGCCTGGGCCTCGTGATACTTCACGAGGTTGATCGTCGCTCCACCGAATCCACCGCCGGTCAGGCGCGCGCCGAGAATGCCCGGCGCTTTGCGAGCCAGATCGACGAGCGTGTCGAGTTCCTTCGTGCTGTTCTTCAGGAAATCGCGCGAGCTTTCATGGCTTTGGAACATGTACTGGCCGAACTGTTGATGATCCCCGGCCTGCAGCGCCTTGGCGCCTGCGACAACACGGGCGATCTCGCTGGTGACATGCTTCGCGCATTCATACTCCCGCTGCATGAGCTTCGATTTGTTGGCTTCGACGTCTTTGAGTTCAACCGTGCGGAGGAACTTCGCGCCGAGTTTTTTCGCCGCATTTTCGCAGTTCTGACGCAGCTCGTTGTATTCGCCGCCGACGAGTTCGTGTTTCACCATCGAATTGCAGACGATGATCGCTTCGCCCGGCATTGGCGGGTTCTCAACCGAGAGTGAGCGGCAATCAATGTCGATCACGCTCGAAGCTTTTCCGAACAGCGATGAGATCTGATCCAGAATGCCGCATTTGACGCCGACGAACTGATTCTCTGCGGCCTGGCCGACTTTGGCGACCTCAAGCCGCTCGGCCGGCGTCGGGGGTGGCACCTCTCCATTCGCATCGCGTTGCGGTGGCGTTCCCAGTCCGGTGGCCGTCAGCGTGTAGGGATAAAGCTTGCGAACGATGAGCGCCGTTCCCACTTCGAGCGCCGCAGAACTGCTCATTCCGGCACCCATTGGAATCGTCCCGTGAATGGCGGCGTTGAATCCGCTGAAATGCACGCCGCGTTGACGCAGCTGAAGCAGAACACCCTTCACATAGTTGGCCCACGGTGCGGCCGGATTTTTCTCGATCTTGTCCACGCTGAACACTTCACGTTCAGGAAATGCGGAGGACGCCAGCTCGATCTTGCCGTCGGTGCGTGGAGAGGCGGCGAAAGTGATGTATTTGTCCACAGCGAGAGCCATCACAAGCCCGTCGTTGTAGTCGGTGTGATTTCCGAGCAATTCCAATCGGCCGGGCGCGCGAACGATGTGGGTGGGCGTTTGATTGAAATGCTTTTTGAACAGTGCGGAAACCTCTTGAGTGTCAGTAGTAGCCATTTTCGTAAGAGTAACCCGTCGGACGGGGCGGAGGCGTGTCTGCCGTACGCGTGCGCGAAGCTAAAGACGGTCGAACTTCCTGGCCAGCTTAAAATCCTTTTCGGTCAGGCCTTTGGCATCGTGCGTGGTGAGGGTCAGCGTGACTTTGTTCCAGCGGATGTCGATGTCGGGATGATGCCACTCCTTCTCCGCCACTTTCGCGAGTGCGTTGACGAATCGAATCGCCGCAGGGAAATCCTTGAACTCAAAGGTGCGGGTGATCGTTGACGCTTTCTTCTTCCATTCGGGAACGGAAGACAACGCACTTTTGATCTGGGTTGAATTGAGCTTGTCCATGACAAACCTGTGGCACAGGAACCACGGAAAATCACCAACGAGTTTTCAACGGAATACACAAAAACGGCGGTGACGTTTTTCGCCACCGCCGTTTGCGAAAGAGGATTTTATTCTCTTAGTCGAAAGCGTGACCGGCGCAGCAAAGGACGTTCTTCACTTTGTGACGAACGAGATCCTTCACCATCTTGCGGGCAGGTCCGAGATACTTGCGCGGATCGAATTCCTTCGGGTTTTCGACGAACACCTTGCGGATCGCGGCGGTCATGGCCATGCGCAGGTCGGTGTCGATGTTGACCTTCGTGCAGCCGACGCGGCGGGCCACTTCGATGTCGGATTCCGGCACGCCTTTGGTGTCGGGCATGTTTCCGCCGTATTTGTTGATGTCATCGGCCAGGTACTGCGGAACGCTGGAGGCTCCGTGCAGCACCAGCGGGTAGTCACCCATTCCGGCATCCATGAGCGCCTTCTTGATGAGCTTCAGGCGTTCGAGATCGAGATGCTGTTCGCCTTTGAACTTGTAGGCGCCGTGGCTGTTGCCGATCGCGATTGCGAGTGAGTCGCAGCCGGTTTCCTTGACGAACTTCACCGCCTCTTCGGGGTTCGTGTAATGGCCGCTGGTCGAGTGCGCGCCGCCTTCTTCGCCTTCGTCGAACTGAGCACCGACCAGGTGACCGAGTTCGGATTCCACGGAGCAGTTATGCTTGTGGGCGTATTCGACGACCTTGCGGGTGATTTCAACGTTCTTCTCGAATGGCTCGTGGCTGGCGTCGATCATGACGCTTGTGAAACCTTCATCGATGCATTCCTTGCAGAGTTCGAAGGTATCGCCGTGGTCGAGATGGATGGCGATCGGAACCGTTGAAAGGCTGACGGCGGCTTCGATGAGTTTCTTGAGGTAAACCGGGTTGGCGTAGCTGCGGGCACCCTTGGAAATCTGGAGAATGAGCGGTGCTTTTTCCTCTTCGCAGGCTTCAACGATCGCCTGGATGAGTTCCATGTTGTTCACGTTGAATGCGCCGAGGGCGTATTTGCCCTTAAGCGCCTTGGCGAACAGGTCTTTCGTATGTGTCAGAGGCATAATTCAATTTCAGGTTCAGGGACCGCTATCAACGCAGTCCGCGGGATTATAAGAACGTCAGGTATTAAAGGAAGATAAATTCCTGATACGCCCGCCCTGCTTAATCAGCTTTTCTAACCGCCAGTGTCAGGTCAGGACTCCTTTTCGTCGCCCGCCAGCTTCCGATACAGCGTCGCCAGACTGACGCCGAGAACAAGCGCCGCCTTTTCCTTGTCGCCGCCGCATTCCTCCATGACGCGAGCGAGATAAGCCACTTCCTGATCGCGCAGAAACGTTCTCAATGATTTCAAATCGCGCAGGGAACTTCCGGGTGCCGGTGGTTCAACCTGACCTGAACCGGTTTTAGGTTCCGCAGGCTCTGCTTTCTTTTCAACGACCGGAAGCTCTGCCACCTCATTCGGATCGTCATTGTCCGTTTGAATGTTCAGTTTGCGCAGAATCGTCGGAGGCAGGTCCCGCAACCGGACAAATCCATTCTCGGCGAGCGTGACAGCCCGTTCGATGGCATTTTCCAGCTCGCGAACGTTTCCCGGCCAATCGTAGGCACAGAGAACCTCCATCGCACGCCGGCTCATCTGAATCGGCCCAGACGAACGCGACGCGCCTTTGCTGTCGAGGAAATGAGCCACCAGAAGCGGGATGTCGTCCAGTCGCTCACGCAATGGCGGAAGAGGAATGGCAATTACATTCAGCCGATAAAAGAGATCTTCGCGGAAGGTGCCTTCCTTGATCCTTTGCTCCAGCGGTTCGTTCGTGGCCGCAAGCACCCGCACATTGACGTAAACCGGAGTGTTGTCGCCCACTCGGCGCACCTCCCGTTCCTGAAGCACACGCAACAGGCGACTTTGGAGCAGGGGCGACATCGAACCGACTTCATCGAGGAAAATCGTTCCTCCGTCCGCCTCCTGAAAGAGGCCTTTCTTGTCATTGATCGCGCCGGTGAAAGCACCGCGCCGGTGACCGAACAGTTCCGATTCGAGGAGATTCTCGGGGAGCGCGCTGCAATTGATTGGAACGAAAGGAGCGAATTGCCTCCGGCTGTTGAAATGCAGCGCCCGGGCGACGAGTTCTTTGCCCGTGCCGCTTTCGCCGAAGATCAGAATGGTGCTTTCTGTGTCGGCGACGCGTTCCACCATCTTGAACACATCCTGCATCTTGGGAGATTTCCCGATGATCTGGCTGAAGTGATATTTCCTCTTCAGCTGTTTGCGGAGGAAGGCCGTTTCGGAAACCGCGGCGTTGTAAGAGAGCGCCCGTTGAACACAGAGGCGGAATTCTTCGATCTTGAACGGCTTTTCCAGATAGTCGAACGCGCCGGCCTTCATGGCCTCCACCGCTGTTTCGATTGAGCCGAAGCCCGTGATCACAATAACCGTCGCCGGAGGAACCAGCGACCGCGCCTTCTGCACGATTTCCATGCCGTGCGGCTTGGACT
Source organism: uncultured Verrucomicrobia subdivision 3 bacterium (assembly GCA_937890005.1). Taxonomy (GTDB): domain Bacteria; phylum Verrucomicrobiota; class Verrucomicrobiia; order Limisphaerales; family DASXHY01; genus DASXHY01. The sequence goes on from CALBZA010000004.1 coordinate 152,511, forward strand.
TGTCGAGGTAAAGATCGGTGATGACGAGATCGGGATTGTGAGTCGGAATTGCCTCGGATGCGGCGGCAGCATTGGTGAACGGGAAAACCTCGTGTCCGTCGATGCGTAGCAATTCGCTGACGGTCTGCAGCATCGTCAACTCATCATCAACCAGAAAGACCCGGGCCATCGAACGCAGCCTATGGATTCAGTTCAATTGCGGCAAGAACTGTCACTGCCCGGCTCCTCGAAGATTGAATGAAAACAGCCGGACGGAAATGTTCCGTCCGGCTGTATCGAAAGAGGGACTTTTTAGCGGTTCCCGCTGACGATCTCACTCATCTTGAAGATCGGCAGGAACATACAGATGACCATGCCACCCACGACAACGCCCAGGAAGACGATGAGGATGGGTTCGATCAGCGAAGTGATACCCGAAAGAGTCGTTTCGATTTCTTCATCCAGAAAGTCCGAGATGCGTTCGAGCATGTTGTCGATTTTGCCGGTTTGCTCGCCTGCAGTGATCATGCGGATCACCATGCTCGGGAACACGGGATGTTTGGCCAGCGCGACAGAGATGCTTTCGCCACGTTCGATGTCGGCAGAAGCTTCGCGAATCGCCTGTTCCATGATCACGTTTCCGACCGTCTGGGAGACGATTTGCAGCACTTCCAGAATGGGAACGCCTGAACGAACCAGTGAAGCGAGCGTTCGGGTGAACCGCGCGAGACAAATCTTGTGAGCAATGACACCAAAGATTGGGAGCTTGATCCGTTTGGCATCCCAGAACTGGCGTCCGGCCTTTGTTTTGATGAAGTAAAGCCAGGCATAAACGCCGCCGCCACCGCCCAGCATCAGGAGCAGGAAGTATTTCTTCACGATATTACTGAGCGAGATGAGGAACTGGGTGGGCGCAGGCAACTTGGCGCCGAATCCGGAGTAAATCTCGCCGAAAACCGGGATGACCTTCACCAGGAGGAAGATCGTGATGGCGATCGCAACCACCGTAACCACTGTGGGATACATCATCGCCGACTTCACCTTTTTGCGCAGTCGGGCTGTGTTTTCCAGATAGGTGGCCAGTCGCGCGAGGATTTCCGCGAGCAAACCGCCTTTTTCACCGGCGGAAACCATTGCCACATAGAGGCGATTGAAAACTTTGGGGTGCTTCTGCAGCGCTTCGGAAAAACTGTCACCAGCCTCGACCCGGGCGCAAACGTCTTTGATCACGTCCCGCATGGCCTTGTTGGATGTCTGTTCCGCCAGCCCCTGCAGTGACTGAACCATTGCCAGACCGGCGTCGATCATGGTGGCCAGCTGGCGGGTAAAGATGACGAGGTCCTGCAACGCGACTTTGCCGCCCTGGGTTCTGCCTTTCTTGGCGACCTTCTCCTGAATGCTGACCACCAGGAGATTGCGGTTCAGGAGTGCGGCGATTGCCGCCTGTTCTGAGGCGGCGTCCACCGAACTCCGGATTTCTCTTCCGGAGGTTGTTTCACGAGCGACAAATGCAAATGAGGCCATAGCTCAGTCTTCTAACAGTTCGGATGCCAATTCTTCCGCTTGAGCCAGTTCTTATTTGGCCGCGGCGGCTTTTGGTGGATTCAGCAGCGGTCGTTCCAGGAATTGGAAGGAAGGAATGCCGACTCCGCCTTTGGCAGACGTTGAAATCGGCTTTCAAATTGCCTTGCTGTGATACAGCCGCTGCACACAAACAGGATTCATATCCCCGCTGCTCACGGGGCTTTTCTTCACTTCCGCCGTCAAAAAACTAGTTGTCAAAGGTAGGCGGTTTACCTATCAATGCCGCAATTGCACCCGTTCGGTGCTGGGATAAAACCGTTTTTTATCCCTAGTCTGTCGTGTGTGTACGGCCTCAACAACTGTGCACTGTAGCAACAACTAACTGGAGGAACTAATGAAGTTTGATAAATGGACAATGAGTCTGGCCGCCCTCGGCGTCGTCAGCCTCGCCTCTGCTGCAAAAGCAGAAGACACAATCAGTTCGGTATCGAGTGCCGTGGCCGGCACCACCCTTAGCGGGTACGTTGATACCTCGGCGCACTGGAACATCGGCTCCGGAAATGCCTTCGTTCCTGGCTACGCTTTCAACACGCCTTCCAAGGCCGATGGCTTCAATCTGAATGCCGTCAAGGTCACTCTGGAAAAGGCGCTGGATGAGAGCGAATGGGCTTCTGGCTATCGTTTCGACGCCATGTTCGGCCCGGATGCGAACTTCCTGGGCACGAGCGCCCTCGGCGGCCTCATCGGTTCGGATTTCGCCATCCGCCAGGCGTATGTCGCCCTGCGCACGCCGATCGGAAACGGTATCGACTGGAAGATCGGTGTGTTTGACACCGTCGTCGGATACGAATCCATCGACGCGGTAAACAACCCGAATTACACCCGTTCTTACGGCTTCTCCCTGGAACCGACCACCCACACGGGTATCCTCGGAACCTACCGTGTTTCTGAAGCCCTGAGCATCGCTGCTGGCGTGGCCAATACCACGGGACCGATCATCGGTGGAGCAAACATCGGTGGCAGCCTGGTCGGTGTTTCCACCGGCAAAGCCCATCCGTATCGTGCCGAGTCATACAAGACTTACATGGGCTCGATCTCGTTGACCGCTCCGGAAAGCTGGGGATTCCTCTCGGGATCGACGCTTTACGGCGGCGTGGTTAACGGCTTTGACGGAGGCGCAGTCACGGTGGGTAATCGCCTGAACCTCTTCGCGGGCGCTACCATTGCTACGCCTGTGAGCGGTCTCCGCCTGGGTGTTGCCTATGATTATCTCGGCGTGCCTCATCAGACCCTCGCCGGCCAGGAAGTCAGCGCCTCGTGGGCAAATGCTCTTGGCACCTACGTTTCGTTCCAAGCCACCGAGAAGCTCAGCCTCCACGGTCGCGGCGAATACGTCTGGGCTGAAGCAGGCGACGGAATGGCTCTTACCGGAACGGTGCAGTACGACCTCTGGAAGAATGTCCTGAGCCGTCTTGAAATTCGTTGGGACCGCTCGCTGGATGGCAGCCGTCCTTACGGTGGCCGTCAGCAGCCTGCGGGTGACCTCGGTGGCGACATCGGGTTCATCAACGCTGGCCTCGGCGGACCTGGCATTTTCGGATCGGACGCCGGCGGACAACGCAACGCCGTCCTGATCGCTGCGAACATCATCTATCGCTTCTAATAGCCGATAGCTTCGTTCTTACACCCCTTCAGGTTCGCCTGAAGGGGTTTTTCCATGTCGTGATCCAAAGGGATCACAAATTCACTACTCCCGCCAACCGTAGAAGCGACTATTTCGATTTAGAATTATTCCAAGTATTGACTTATTTATAGTGCGCACTTAGTTTCTCGCGTCGTTTCGTCTCGGATGAACAAGTCAGAAGACAAGTCACTTAATGCACGCCTCGCGACCAGCGGTTTCCGCTTCACGCCGCAGCGGCAGGAGGTCTATGACGTTCTGCTCGAAAAGCGGGATCATCCGACAGCCGAAGAAGTTTTCATCCGCGCCAAACGGCGAATGCCGGAAATTTCCATGGCCACGGTTTACAACTGCCTGGACGCCCTGGTGCAGTCGGGACTCGCGCGCCAGGTCACGGTCGATCGCGGGGCAGCGCGGTTCTGTCCGAACATGCAGGAACATTGTCATTTTTTCTGCGACACCTGCCACGGAGTATTCGACATCGATTTGTCGGGAGAAACTTCAGCCGTGGCTTTGCCGCCGAAGTTCAAGGCGACACGATTTGAGATTGCCATCCACGGGAAATGCCCGGCCTGTTCCGGGAAATCCGACCCGAACGGTTGACATCCCGCAGTATTAACAGAGGATTACACTTTCGTTTTCGAAATGAGCACAGCAACTGAGACAATCGAGGGATTGGTAAAGCAGGAGTATAAATACGGTTTCGTCACCGATGTCGAAACCGAATCGGCTCCTCCGGGATTGAATGAAGACACAATCCGCCTGATTTCTGCGAAGAAGAAGGAACCGGAGTGGCTGACGGAATATCGTCTCAAAGCCTATCGCCACTGGCTCACGCTCAAGGAACCGACCTGGCAGTTCGTGAAGTATCCGCCGGTTGATTTCCAGGACATCACCTACTACGTCGCTCCGAAACAGAAAACCGACGGTCCGAAAAGCCTGGACGAAGTCGATCCCAAGCTGCTCGAAACCTACGAAAAGCTTGGTATTCCGTTGCGCGAACGTGAACGCCTGGCTGGCGTGGCTGTGGACGCGGTGTTTGATAGCGTTTCGGTCGGCACCACGTATCGCGATCAACTCGCAGCGAAGGGAATCATCTTCTGCTCGTTCAGTGAGGCAGTTCAGGAACATCCCGATCTCGTGAAGAAGTATCTGGGAATGGTGGTTCCATACACGGACAACTATTACGCCGCGCTCAATGCCGCCGTCTTCAGCGACGGTTCATTCTGCTACATCCCGAAAGGCGTCCGTTGTCCGATGGAGCTGTCCACCTATTTCCGCATCAACGCGGCGAAGTCCGGTCAGTTCGAACGCACATTGATTGTCGCGGATGAAGGTTCTTACGTCAGCTATCTCGAAGGCTGCACGGCACCGATGCGCGATGAAAACCAGCTGCACGCCGCTGTGGTGGAACTGATCGCAATGGACAACGCCGAGATCAAATACTCAACAGTCCAGAACTGGTATCCGGGCGACGAACAGGGTCGTGGCGGCATCTACAATTTCGTAACCAAACGCGGTCTTTGCAAAGGCCGGAAATCGAAGATCTCCTGGACGCAGGTCGAAACCGGTTCCGCGATCACCTGGAAATATCCGAGCTGCATCCTTCAGGGCGATGATTCTGTCGGGGAATTCTATTCCGTCGCTGTTGTGAACAACATGCAGCAGGCGGACACGGGCACGAAGATGGTCCACATCGGCAAGAACACCCGGAGCACGATCGTGTCGAAGGGCATCTCCGCCGGCAAAGGTCAGAATAGCTACCGCGGTCTGGTCAAGATTCAGAAGAGCGCCACGAACGCGCGGAACTTCTCCCAGTGCGATTCGATGCTGATCGGAAATCGATGCGGCGCACACACGTTCCCCTACATCGAAGTGAAGAACACCTCTTCCTCTGTGGAACATGAAGCAACGACCTCCAAGATCGGCGAGGACCAGATCTTCTATTGCAACCAGCGTGGACTTTCCACTCAGGACGCCGTGAACATGATCGTGAACGGCTTCTGCAAGGAAGTCTTCAAGGAGCTGCCGATGGAATTCGCCGTCGAAGCCCAGAAACTCCTCGGCGTGAGCCTCGAAGGGAGCGTCGGCTGAACCAATAGCGAGCCACGGATTGAACACGGAAGAGACACGGATGGCGATTTTCTGAATCTGTGTTTCATCTGTAAAATCTGTGGCCAAAGAAAGTTTTGAAATGAGCAACTCAATTCTTGAAATCAAAAACCTCAGCGCGGGCGTTGAGGGAAAGCAAATCCTGAAGGGCGTCAGCCTCACCATCAATCCCGGCGAAGTGCACGCCGTCATGGGCCCGAACGGCAGCGGCAAAAGCACGCTCGCAGCCGTCCTCGCCGGACGTGAAGGCTACGACATCACCGGTGGCGAAGTGATCTACAACGGCAAGGACCTGCTGGATCTCGATCCGGAGGAACGCGCGCGCGAAGGATTGTTCCTCGCATTCCAGTATCCCGTCGAAATTCCCGGTGTGAACAGCACCTACTTCCTCAAAGCCGCACTCAACGAAGTCCGCAAGCACAAGGGCCTGCCTGAACTCGACGCGATCGAGTTTCTGAACCTGGTGAAGGACAAGATGAAGCTTCTCGAACTGAAGGACGATCTCCTGAAGCGATCGGTCAACGAAGGTTTCTCTGGAGGCGAAAAGAAACGCGCTGAGATCTTCCAGATGGCTGTTCTCGAACCGAAACTTGCAATCCTCGACGAAACCGATTCCGGCCTCGACATCGACGCGCTGAAGATCGTTTCCGAGGGCGTGAACAAGTTGAAGCGCGCGGACAACGCCCAACTCGTCATCACACACTATCAACGTCTGCTGAACTACATCGTTCCGGATTTCGTCCACGTGCTCGTGGATGGTCGCATCGTGAAGACCGGTGACAAGAAGCTTGCGCTCGAACTCGAATCCAAGGGTTACGACTGGATTCTCAAGGGCCAGGCAGTTCCCGCCTGACATCATTTTGATTCAAGCCCTCGCCTGAAACACAGGCGGGGGTTTTTTGCTGCGGCGGACGATTCCCCGCTTTTCAAAATTTTCATTCCTCTTATTGAATTCCCTACGCTTCCTTCTATAGTGCGCAACTGTTGAAGCACGATGAGCAATCCAATTGAGGCCAACGACACCTGGGACATCCAGGCGGCCCGCAATCTTTACAACGTCCACCGCTGGGGAGCCAAATACTTCGACATCAATGATGCCGGACATGTCGTCGCTCGACCGCTTCAGGAAGCCGGCGCTGATGTGGACATCACGGACGTGATCGAGGAGGCGAAGGCGCGCGGTCTCAAATTTCCGCTGCTCATTCGTTTTCAGGACATCCTTCGCCACCGCGTTGAGTCGATCAACAAGGCCTTCCGCACTTCGATCGCGGAGTTCAATTACCAGGGCAAATATCGCGGTGTGTTTCCGATCAAAGTGAACCAGCTCCGCGAAGTCGTTGAAGAAATTCTCGATGCCGGCAAACCGTTCGACTTTGGACTCGAAGTCGGCAGCAAGCCGGAACTGTTCGCCGGTCTCGCCCTGCAGAATCAGATGGGCAGCCTCATCATCTGCAACGGCTACAAGGATTGCAGCTTCATCCGCATGGCGCTTCTCGGAACCAAGCTTGGCCGCAAGGTCATCATGGTCGTGGAGAAGCTGGAGGAACTGCGGCAGATCATCACGGTTTCGAAGCAACTCGGCGTTGAACCAACTGTAGGCATTCGCGCGCGGTTGCTCAGCAAGGGCGCCGGACGCTGGGCGGAAAGCGGTGGCGAAAATGCAAAGTTCGGATTGAGCACAGCGGAGATTCTTGCCGCGACCGAGATGTTGAAGTCAGAGAACCTCGGGCACTGCCTCAAGCTTCTCCATTTTCACATCGGTTCCCAGGTGCCGGACATTCTCACCGTCAAGAAGGCGGTCCAGGAGGCGGCCCGGTTTTACGCGAAGCTCTACAAGATGGGCTTCCAGATCCAATACCTTGATGTCGGCGGCGGTCTCGGTGTCGATTACGACGGCAGCCGGTCCGCATTCGACAGTTCCACGAATTACACGCTCCAGGAATACACCAACGACATCGTCTATTACATCGCCGATGTCTGTAACACCGAGAAAGTCCAGCATCCTGACATCATCAGCGAAAGCGGCCGTGCGATTGTCGCGCATCACAGCGTTCTCGTCGTCGAAGTTTTCGGTTCGATCGAGAAGATTCGCCCCGGCGATTCGCTCACATACGGCGAAAACGAGCACGCGCTTGTCAAAGAGCTGCTCGATATCCGGAAGAACCTCGGAAAGCTGAACAAGCTCGAAGCCTATCACGACGCTCTCGAACGACGCGACGACGCTCAGCACATGTTCACGCTCGGGATGATGGATCTTCCGGACAAGGCCAAGATCGAAAATCTCTACTGGGAGATCAGCCAGGAAGTCGTTTCCAGCTACCGTGGACAGGCTTACATCCCTGAGGAAATTCGAAAACTGGAAGACAGCCTCGGCGATCAGTTTCTCTGCAATTTCTCCGTCTTCCAGTCGCTCCTCGATCATTGGGCGCTCGGCCAGCTTTTCCCGATCATGCCGGTCAGCCGTCTCAATGAACGCCCGACGCGTGAGGGAACGCTCGTGGACATCACGTGCGATTCCGACGGGCAGGTGAACAAGTTCATCGACCTGCGCGACGTCCGCGACACTCTTCCCCTGCACAAGCTCCGCACCAACGGCGGCGGCACCCTCGAACCGTATTATCTCGGTTTCTTCCTCATGGGCGCCTACCAGGACATCATGGGCGATCTCCATAATCTCTTCGGCCGCGTCAATGAAGTGCATGTCTTCCTCGATCCCGACGAACCCACCGGTTACTACGTCGAGGAAATCATCGAAGGCACCACCATTGTCCAGGCTCTGGCGTCCGTGCAATACGATGAGAAGGAACTTCAGCGTCAGATGAAGGCGCAGGTGGACGAGGCGATCAAATCCGACCGCATGAAGCCGTCCGAGGCGATGCGTCTGCTCGACGACTACGAAAAGGGATTGAAGGAATACACGTATTTGCGCTTCTGATGAGAAGTTCCAGATTCCAGGTTCCCAATTCCGAAGATTCAAACTCCAAATCCCAACCTGGAAACCGTCGAGCTTGGCATTTGAACCTTGGAGTTTGGACCTTGGTCCTCCTTCCATAACTCCGCCGTTTCCGCATGTCTGCACCCAATCCCGAACTCCTGCGGTCACTGGGCCGGTTGGTTCGTGGACTCTCCGCGTTGTTCTGGGGATTGCCGCTGGCCTTGATTGTTTGCGTGGGAACGGCAAGCGCCGGCTGGTTCCAGGCTTACGGGTTGTTTCCTCTCCTTGCCGCAACAGCCCTTCTTCTGTTCGGATTGTGGTTACTCGGTTCCTTTCAAAAACAGGAGCGTCCCTGGCGCGCCACTCTCGAGAGAGCTCAACTGCTCGCACTCGTGAACTTCGGACTCAGCCCGTTTCTCTACTGGTGGAATCATCTTCCGCAACAACCCTTTTTTTCCCTGATGGTTTGCGTGCTCGGCTTTTCGTCTCTGTTGTTTCTATTCACGCTGAACCTCGTTCTCCTGCGGCTGGGAGCCATGTTGCCAGACGAAGCGCTTCGGTCTGAAACACGTCATTACACGGCGCTGAACCGGATGCTTCTGCTCGTCGTGATGACCATCGTCGCGACGTACGTTTTCTTCACTCGCGTGCTGTTCCGGCTGTTTCCCAACATTCCCCATCTTCCAAACCACCTCGATCTCCTCGGATTGCAAATCACCATTCCCGCGCTCGGATTCCAGATCAACGCGCTGTGGGTGGTCTGGATTCTCAGTTGTCTGCTCGTCCTTCTGCCCTTGTCGATGACGATGGCGCTGATCTGGAAAACGAAGGAAGTGATTTTGGAGAATGTCTTCGGCGGACAGCGGTGATCGGGCTGAAGGGCAGGGGAGCAGAGGAGAAAGGCAGCGTTCACGTAAATCGAGTTTCCCACTGTCCCCTTTTTCCCCCCGGCCCCTCTGCTCTTTTTCCCGACTAATTCAGCCGCTCGGAGACTTTGTAGCGGAACATCCGCTTCTTCATCCACCGGACTGCGAGCAAGTCGTAAAACGACGCGAAGAGCCGGTTCCACACACCGTAATGCGCGTGGCCGCTCGCCCGTGGATTGTGCCGGATCGGTATTTCGGCAACCGTGTAGCCGTCGATTTTGAACAGTGTCGGCAGAAACCGATGCATTCCCTTGAAGAATTTCAGGTCCGCGACGCATTCCCGTTTGAACGCGCGAAAACAACAGCCGGCGTCACTGATCGTTTCGCCTGATAGTTTGTTTCGCACCCAGTTCGCGATTCGGGACGACGCGATTCGCACGAAGTTGTCGCCCTTGCTGCGCGCCTCCACACGGGTGCCACACACGCAATCGACATTCTTCAGCGCATCGAGAAAGAGCGGTATGTCGCGCGGATCGTTTTGAAGATCGGCATCCAGCGTGATGATTACCTTCCCTCGAGCATCTCTCATCCCCGCAAACATGGCTGCTGACTGGCCGCAGTTGTAGGCAAACTTCAATCCCCTCACCCGCGAATCCTTCGCGCCAATTTCCTGAAGCACCTTCCAGGAACTGTCGGTGCTGAAGTCATCCACAATGACGATTTCAAACGAAAGCTTAAGGGGTTCGGTGGCCTGCGTGATGGCATCGACGAGCGGGCGGAGATTCCCTTCCTCGTTGTGGCAAGGAATGACAAAACTGAGTTCGGGAGTGGCGTCAGACATTTTCGCGTGGTCGAAGACTAACAGGCTGTTTCAGAACCGCCACTGACTAATTCAACAGACGATACCAGTTATCCCGCTGATGTGGCTCGTATCCAAGTTCGCGAATGAGCCGTTGCATGTCGGCGACTGTCATCCGGAAAGTGGTTCCCGCCTGCGACACAACATTCTCTTCTATCATGATGCTGCCAAGATCGTTCGCGCCATATTTCAGCGCCACCTGTCCGATCTCCAGCCCTTGCGTCACCCACGAACTCTGCACGCTCGGGAAATTATCCAGATAAATTCGGCTCAGCGCCTGCGTCTTGAGATACTCGTGCGCCCCGACGGTCGGCGCCTTCAACTTTGTGTGCTCCGCCTGAAAGGTCCAGCAGATGAACGCTGTGAACCCCTTGGTCTTGTCCTGTTGCTGGCGCAAACGTTCGAGATGCTCGATCCGATCCTCTATCGTTTCCACGTGCCCGAACATCATGGTCGCCGACGATTTCAATCCCAGCCGATGCGCGACATCCATGACTTCCAGCCAGTCGCTGCTCATCGCCTTGAGCGGTGAAATGCGCTGACGCACCCGGTCGACCAGGATCTCGCCGCCGCCTCCCGGAATGGAACCGAGGCCTGCTGCATGGAAATCGCCGATGATCTTTTCCAGCGGCTCATTGAACACCTCGCGAAAATGAATGAACTCGCTCGGGCTGAAGCCGTGCACGTTCACCTCCGGAAACTTCGCTTTGATGTGCGACAACAGGTCGAGATACCACTGCTTCGAAAGCTTGGGATGATGCCCGCCCTGCATCAGAATCTGCGTGCCGCCGAGCGCGATCGTTTCCTCAATTTTCTGATCGATCTCCTCGAACGAAATCACATACGCGTCGCTGTCCTTCTCGGTGCGGTAAAACGCGCAGAACTTGCAATAGACGTTGCAGACGTTCGTGTAATTGATGTTGCGATCGACGATGTAGGTGACGATCTCGTTGCCGCGGCCGTCGTAGGCATCACGTCGCGCCAGTTGACGCCGCCGGTCCGCCAGCGCGCCTAGTTCCTCCAGCGGGAGCCGGTAAAGCCGCAGCGCTTCGGCCGGACTGATGCGCTGGCCATCCCAAACCTTCTGCAACAGGTCATCCAATGACGCGTCGTAAATCACCGGCCCACATTAGCTGGCCGGCGCCGGCTAAACAAGGCGGACAATGGTGTGCTCCGGCCTTCGTGCCCCGGTCGCCATTTCGCTCAAACGATTTCCACCGGACACTTCGGCAATGCGTCGAGAAAGGCCTGACCGTATTGCTTCGAAAGGACGCGGTTGTCGAGGATCACCACAATTCCGGTATCACTCTTCGTCCGGATCAGCCGGCCGACGCCCTGACGAAATTTCAGAATCGCTTCGGGCAATGAGAATTCTCCGAACGAATTTCCTCCGCGCGCTTCAATCGCTTCGATTCGCGCCTCGATCAACGGATGATCCGGCACCGCAAAGGGCAGCCGCGTGATGATCACGTTGCTCAACGCTTCGCCCGGGACATCCACTCCCTGCCAGAAGCTGTCGGTTCCAAACAAAACCGAATTCACGTCCTCCTTGAATTTTTCCAGCATGACCGACCGAGGCGTACCTGTCCCTTGAATGAAGCAGGCGACGCCGAGTTTGTTGAAGAACGGCTCCATGCGCTCGCCGAGTTCCTGCATGAGCTTGTAATTTGTGAAGAGGACGAAGGCCTTGCCGTGCGTCTGCGTGATAAAATGCTCGATCCAGTGTTGAAGCGATTCCGCGTATGCCGAGTCGCGCGGGTCGGGCATTTTCTTTACGACGAACAACTTCATCTGCTGCGCGTAATCGAAGGGCGTTCCGACCTGAAGTTGAACGGCGGATTCGCCTCCAACTCGTCGCGTGAAATATTGAAGCCCGAGATTTCGATTCGGCTGCGGCTTTGCGCCGGAAGCTTTCTCCGGGCTTTGACCAAGCGTTGAGAGCGTCGCGCTCGTCATGATGACGCTCGTTCCGCTTTCGAAAAGCCGGCGTCTCAGGAAATCCGCGACATCGATCGGCGCCGCGTTCAATGCAAGCGACTTCTGGGCTTTGCCGGTTCGTTCGACCCAATAGACATGATCGTCGGCCGCCTGGCTCAGGAATTCCACAACCTCCATTTTGAGTTCACCCAGACGCCGGTTGCACTCGATCAGCTCCTGACCCATGTCCTTGTCGTCGCTCAGCTTGATGAGTTCGCTCACCGCTTCGCGCAGGCGCTGAATGGGAAGACTGATGTTGTCCTCGACCAGTTCGGCCCGGCGAATGCGAAGTTCCGTCCACGCGCGCCTGCGAGCCTCGGCTGATTCTCCACCACCGAAACCGGGACGCCTCACCTGTTGATTCAATTGTTCGCACGCCGTCTCAACATTCTCGAAGAACCTGTCGGACTCTTCCAGCAACTGCGCGACGAGTTGCACCGCGTTGCCGCGGCGAAGCGTTGCCAGCAATCCTTTTTCCGTTCGTGGATTCCACAGCCGGTTCAACGCGTAACGCATCTGTCCGCTGGAAACGCTCAAGCCGATGTGTTTGGACGCGACGCTTTCGACCGTGTGCGCTTCATCGAAGATGACGAAATCGTTCTTGAACAGTATTCCGCCCTCCTGTTCCTCGTCGATGCCGCCCAGCAGCGTGAAGAACAAGGTGTGATTCAGCACGAGCACGTCTGCGGAAAGGAATCTCTGACGCGCACGTTGAAAGAAGCAGACGCCGTGATCCTTCGCGAAATCGGATGGATACCCGCAAACCTTCGGCGAACAGAGTCCGCGTTCGGAACAGACCTGCGCCCAGACTTTCGGATCGGGTTCAATGTCGAAGTCCGACAGGCTGCCGTCCTTCGTTTCGCGCGACCATTCGTAAATGCGTTGAAGTTCCTGCGCTTCTGAACTGGTGAACAGATTGCCCGACTGCTGCATCGCCTTCTGCAGCCGTCGCGTGCACAAATAATTGGCGCGTCCTTTCAGCATCGAGTAACTGAACTTCACCGGCTCGGGCAGCATTCCGAGCACACCCGTCAACATCGGCAGATCCTTCTCCGTGAGCTGCTCCTGAAGGTTGATCGTGTGCGTCGAGACAATGGCTTTCTTGTTTTTCCTTACGGCGAAGAGGATCGCGGGAATCAGGTAGGCCAGACTCTTTCCAACTCCAGTGCCCGCTTCCACGGCGAGGTGTTGGCCGTTCTCCAACGCCCGGGCGACGGCGATGGCCATTTCCTGTTGCTGGGGGCGAAACTCAAAATTCCGGGCGCGCGACAACACGCCTTCCGCCGAGAAAATCTGCTTTACGGTCGAAAGGTAATCAGAGCCGACGGGTTGAATCTCAACAGGCGCGATCACCGAGCCTGAATATGAACGGAAGTGAGAATCGGGGCGAATTAAAAACTGTTTCAATTCCGACGCACCCTGCGGTGCTGTCGCCTCCCTGCGCAGCAGTTGCTGCAATGCGAAAACTGTCAGTCGCTCAAATCTTGATGCTGCTGATCGTTGCCTTCAGAGAAACGATCTCGCCGGGTTTTACAGTCCGTTTGTTCGGTCCCACGTTTCCCGACTCCACACAGATCATTCCTGAATGTTCTTCGCCCGGCATGTCCGGCAGCTTCTGCGTCGTCCAGGGATTCCAGAGAACTGTTGAACGGGAACCGCTTTTTTCCACACGAAGAACCCGCCCGTTTCCTGGATCGGTCACTTCAATGGTCTGCGTTGTATCGAAATAAACCCGATTCGTTTCTTTTTGCACTCGGATCGGAGATTCACCCTCGCGCTTGCACTTTCCGCCGTCGGTTTTGTCCAGGTATTCCGTCGATTCCAACCCTCTGACCGTGATTTCTTTCACTTCCCTGACAGCGAGGTAGGTGTGCAGACAGTCTTCCAGTTCGAGGTTCGTTTCGGAAAGATTCGTCGTTCTCAACTCAAGAGATAAGGCGTCGCCAATGGTGACGATGTATTCCGTCGCAAACTTCGGCCAGCTCGCCTTCGCTGCAATTTCGGGCAGGACAAATTTCAACTCTGCTCCGTCTTCCGTCACGCGCGTCTGGATCCAATGCCAGTCCACGATGCGAGCAAATCCGTGTGCGACATCACCCTCGCGTGGACCGAACCACGGATAACAGATCGGCACGCCACCGCGAATCGCCTTGCCCGGCGCGAACGGGCTGAGACTGCTCATGAACAGAACGGGCGCGTCTTCCGTTCTCTGAAACTGTGTCACGTGCGCGCCTTGCAGATAAATTTCCGCGCGACTCCACCGTGTTTGAACGTCCACCTTCGGCAAATCCCCTCGCCCCTTGCCCAGTGTCACAACGCCGGGAATCTCCAGATTGTTTGCCTGTTTCTCGTTCATTCCGCTGATGCCTTTCTCACGATCTCCAGCTCCGCGCGGTTCTTCGCGATATGTTCGGCTTCGAGAACACCTCTCCAGCAGACTCCCGGATAAATCACCGCTCGTCGGCCGATCACGCTTCCTGGATTCAACACGGAGTTGCAGCCGATATCCGCGCCGTCACCGACCAACGCGCCGAACTTCCGCAAGCCGGTATCAATCCGTTCCTTTCCGCGAACCACCTTCACGTTTCCGGGTAGAGAACGGAAGTTTGACAGGATTACGCCTGCGCCGAGGTGCGCCTTGTAGCCGAGGATCGAATCGCCCGCGTAATTGAAATGCGGCACCTGGCAGCCGTTGAACAGAAGCACATTCTTCAGCTCGCAGGAATTACCCACCACGCAGTTGTCGCCGATTATCACCTGCTCGCGAAAGTAAGCGTTGTGCCGAATCTGGCAGTTGCGGCCGATGATTGCCGGGCCTTTGATCATCGCGCCGTCTTCGATGACTGTTCCTTCGCCGATGAACACGTCCGGCCCGATGAATGCCTTGCCATCGATGCGCCCGTGATTGGCCGGTTTCACGTGTTCGGCGAGATAATCTTTGATCCGTTTCAGCGCGTCCCAGGCGTTCTCCGCGCCATCGAAAAGCGCGGCATGTTCAGTTTGGGTCAGGTCAAAGAGATCGGCTGGCTTGAACATGCGCGGGATATTAGGGCAGCCATTCTCGTTTGCTCCAATCTTTTGTTTGAACGAGCGGCTTTACTTCGCGGCCCTCGGTGCTGAAGTTTATTGGCGCTGCCGACTGCTGGTATGAAAGACAAATACATCGCCGCGAAAGAACGCTGGGCTCTGAAAATGGCCGGGAAAGCGAAGCCTGCCGTCCGTTCCACCGATCGCCTGCCGCCCGGACAACGTCTGGTCACGAATTTTCCCGTGCTGGATCTTGGGGTAAAACCTCAAGTGCCACTCGATCAATGGGAATTGAAAATCGGTGGCAAGGTCGAGAACCCGATCACCTTGAAATGGAAGGATTTCATCGCGCTTCCGCAGTTCAAGGATGTCAGCGACTTTCATTGCGTCACGACGTGGAGCCAGTTCGACATGGAATTTGAAGGCGTCGCCTTCTTCACCCTTGCCGATCTCGTCAAACCGAAGGAAAGCGTCACTCACGTGTTTTTCAAGAGTTACGATGGTTATTCCACGAACAATCCCCTCGATGTCTGCATGGACGACGATGTGATGATCGCCCATTCATGGAACGGCAAACCGCTCACGGTGGATCACGGCGGACCGGCTCGCGTGATTATTCCCAAGCGCTATGCATGGAAGGGCGCGAAGTTCGTCCGCGAAATCACGTTCATGGATCAGGACATTCTCGGATTCTGGGAAGTTCGCGGTTACTCGAACACCGCCGATCCCTGGACTGAAGATCGTTTCGCGGATTCGAAGAACATTCCTCCCGGTTTTGGCAGCGAAACCGCCGTGTATTGATTGATCATGCCGCGCTCGATCTATTTCGATTACAACGCCACGACGCCTCTCGACTCAAATGTTCGGGACGCCATGATGCCGTTCCTGGATGAACTTTGGGGAAATCCTTCGAGCGTTCATCATGTCGGCCGACGTGCCCGCGCTCATCTCGACGACGCTCGGGATCGCGCGGCGCATTTTCTTGGATGCAAACCGAGCGAACTGATTTTCACCAGCGGCGGAACTGAAAGCGTCAATCTCGCTATCTTCGGTATCGCTCGTCTCCTGCGTTCCAAAGGTCGGCACATCATCACGAGTTCCATAGAACATAATGCCGTGCTCCATTCGTGTCAGTTTCTCGCACAGTACGAAGGATTCGAACTTTCACTAATTCCCGTCGATTCCACCGGCCTCGTTGACATGGCCGCTCTCGAAAAGCTGATTCGGCCTGACACTATCCTCGTTTCTGTGATGGCTGCGAACAATGAGATCGGAACGATTCAGCCGGTTGCGGAAATTGGAAATCTCTGTCGTCAGAAAGGTGTTCTGTTCCACACTGACGCCGTTCAATGGTTTGGAAAGCAGCCTTTTGACACAATTCATCAGTTCAACGCCGATCTGGTATCAATCTGCGGCCATAAGTTTCACGGACCCAAAGGAGCTGGTGCGTTGTTCATCAAATCTCCTTTGCAGCCGTTTCCGATTCTCTTCGGCGGCGGTCACGAAAACGAACGTCGCGCTGGAACGGAAAATCTTCCCTCTGTAATCGGTTTCGTCGAAGCCCTCACCCGATTTGTCAAAACTCCCGTTTTCGACCGAGAACAGTTAAGGCCCCTTACAGCAGCTCTTAGAAAGTCTGCTCAGTCCATCGAAGGTGTTCATCTTGTCGGTTCTCAAGATCATTCCCTCTGCAACACTGTTTCGTTTGTTGTGGAACGAACCGACAGCATTGTTCTTATGGCGGGTTTGGACATGGAAGGGGTTTGCGCCTCCAGCGGTTCTGCCTGTTCGGCTGGTTCTCTGGAACCGTCGCACGTCATCAAAGCCCTTGGATATTCAGATTCCCTGGCCAACGCCCTTGTTCGTTTTTCCCTCGGTCGCGACTCTTCAGAATCCGAAGTTCAGTTCGTTTCCGAGGTTCTTCCTTACGTCATTCACCGGGCACAACGTCTGGATAAAGCATCCAAAAGTTTGTGAATGAATTGTTAATTTCGTGAACAAATTCGACTTCGCTTTTTCCCTCGCTGCTGTTGATTCAACTGTTCCCATCGTCGAACCCCATTTCAGCCCCGTCATTCCTTGACACTCCCAGATGTTTGTCTTATTCACAGCCCATAATAAGAAGACACTTGTACAGCTAAAGAATCATCTATTAAGGGACGCATGAACCTGACTATAGCAAAGGATCAAATCATCAACGGTCTCCAGGCTGTTCAAAATGTCGTCAGCACCCGTTCGACCCTCCCGATCCTTTCCAACGTCCTCATGCGAGCCGAAGGTGACCGTCTGGAGCTGACAGCCACCGACCTTGACGTAACCGTGGCCTGCAGCGTCGAAGCAAAGGTTTCCAAACCGGGAGCAACGACGGTTCCTGTAAAAAAGCTTTTCGGTATCATCCGGGAACTGAGCAACTCGGAGATTGAGATTGAGGTGGACGACAAAAACACCTGCAGCATTCGTTCAGGAGCGTCGTTCTATAAAATCAATGGTCTTAGCGCGGATGAATTTCCACCGTTGCCAAAATTCAAAGAAGACAAGAAGGTCGTTCTGAATCAGGAAACGGTTCGAGGAATGATGAAGAAAACATCGTTCTCCATTTCGACGGATGAATCGCGTTATGTCCTGAATGGAATTTTCATCAGCCTCAAGGACCACAAGATGACGATGGTGGCGACGGATGGTCGCAGGCTGGCGCTGGTGGATGAAGAAGTCGATGTTTCCGAGCAAAGCCAGGGTGAATTCATCGTTCCTGCCAAGGCTGTGGCGGAATTGAACAGGTTGCTCCAGGAAAAAGGCGAAGTGGAAATTCGCTACACCGACAACCAGGCGTCATTCACTCTGAAGGATGACAAAGGGTTTTCCGTTCTGATCATTACGAAGCTGATCGAAGGCAATTATCCGAACTACCGGCAGGTCATACCGAACGAAGTGAAGGAACGGGTCAGCCTCGTTCGCGAAGAATTTCTGCATGCTCTTAAGCGCGCGGAAATCATGACCAGCGAAAAATCGAACTCGGTCAAATTGACGTTCGGCAAAAACAATCTCGCCATCACGGCGAACTCTCCCGAAGTCGGCGAAGCGCGCGAAAGCCTGGCGGTGAATTACAAGGGCAAGGAAATGGCGATCGCCTTCAATCCGAAATATCTGATCGATCCGTTGAATGCCCTGACCACCGACGAAGTGTTCATTGAACTCATCGACGAACTGAGCCCGGGCGTACTCAAAATCAACGGACCTTTCCTCTACGTCGTGATGCCGATGCGTTTGAGCTGAGAATGAATCGAGCAGTTGAGCTGGGTTTGGTCGCGGTTGTAGGTCTTCTTCTGACGGGTTTTCTTTCCGGCTGTCAGACTACCGGTCAAACCGCTCAAAGCGGTGCATTGGTCAGGGCAAGAGCGGCTGTAGAACAGGGCGATTACGAGTTCGCACTACAGAGGCTCGACGCCGCTGAATCGTATTACCAACCGGCGCCAGAAACGAAGGCGGAGATTTTGTATCTCAAGGGAATCGCCTACGAAGCACTTCAAAGACCTGCACAGGCCAAAGCGAGTTTCCAACAGGCAGCTCAGCAGTATCCAACGACAGTCTTCGGGAACAGGGCCAGGGAAAAGCTGACGTTGATGAGGTGAGATTCGCTGTCTTCAGCGGTCAAGTAGCGTCAAACATCCGTTTCAGACCGCTGCACTTTGAAGACGTTGATCGCGACCTTGAGGGCGATCGTATAAATCCCAAGGCCCGCCGCCCAGATTCCCGCAGTGACCTTCCATTCCAGCAGGCTGGGTTGATATTCCACCAACTCGTGCAGCGTGGAAGGGATGAACCCGGGAATGATCAAACCCATTCCTTTTTCAATCCAGATTCCAGCGAACGCCAGTACGCACGCAGCGATCAACATCACTGGTCGGTCGAGAACTTTCGGACAGAGGAGAATCGCGGCTGCCAGGATGACCATGCCGATTGAACTCCAGATCCAGGGAACCAGCGCGTTGTAACCATGAAGGCCGAAGTAAAGGTAGCGAGCCGACGACGTGTGCGAACCGCCTGTGTAAAACTCAGTGAACACTTCTGAAATCACCATGAGCAGATTGATGAGAATCGTGATGCGCATGATGTTCAGCAGTGTTTTGACTGCGCCGGCACCGAAGTTCCCGCCAATCGCCGCGCGAATTGCATAGATCGCCACGATGATGAACGCCGGACCGGATACAAAAGCGGAAGCCAGAAATCGCGGAGCGAGCAGGGCGGTGTTCCAGAACGGTCGGCCGCCCAGGCCGCAGTAAAGAAACGCGGTGACAGTGTGGATCGAAATAGCCCAGACAATCGAGATGAACACGAACGGAATGTACCATTTTCTGTTGGGCGATTTTCCGCGGAACCGCATGTAAAGCAGATAGCCGCAGATGTGCAGGTTCAGAATCAGGTAACCGTTCAGCACGATGACATCCCAGGTCAGCATGGAGAACGGGAAATTGAACCGCCCGAGCCCGGGCAGCAGATGCCAGAAACGATCCGGCCGGCCGAGATCGGCGACGACGAACAGCAGACACATCACGATGGAAGCAATCGCCAGCAGTTCTCCGATGATCACGATCTTGTGCATCTCTTCGTCGTGATAGATGTAGGCGGGAATGACCATCATGACGCCACCTGCTGCCAGACCGACGAGGAAAGTGAAGTTGGCAATATAAAGACCCCATGAAACGTGATCGCTCATGTGCGTGAGTCCCATGCCATCACGAACCTGTGTGGCCCAGGCGTTGGCGCCGACCAGCGCGACGCATGTAAGAAACGTCATCCAAACGTAGAACTTCCAGTTGCCGTCGAAAGCTTCCCAGACCAGGCGCATCAGGAAGCGCGGATAGTGACGCCAATGACTGCGCACGGACTCCGCGGCGGTCGGTCGGGGCAGGGGTTCAGCGGTGACGGTGTTCATGGGAGATCAAAACAGAGAGGAAGATCGGCGGCGTTGGGAAAAAACGCGCGCCAAAGCAGGATCTGAATTCGTGCCATCGTTCTAGACATCGAAGAAGTAGAAAAAGTTTGGTTTCAGCCCGAGTTCCTCTTTCAAAACGAACACCCGTTTTTCCGCGAGCACTTTGCGGATTTCGGAGTTTGGATCGAGGAGATTGCCGAACACACGCGCGCCGGTGGGGCAGGCTTCCAGACAGGCCGGGAGTTTGCCGTTGCGGGTGCGGTGCAGACAGAACGTGCATTTTTCCATCACGCCCTGCGGTCGAATGCGGTTGCTGAGGTAACTCTGGTCCGGATTGATTTCTTCCGCAGGAATCTGCGGCTTGGTCCAGTTGAACCGGCGAGCGTGATACGGACAAGCGGCCTCGCAATAACGGCAGCCGATGCACCAGTTGTAATCCACGACCACGATGCCGTCCGGCTCCTTCCACGTCGCTTCCACCGGACAAACGCTGACGCACGGCGGGTGATCGCAATGATGACACTGGACCGGCATGTAGAACTTGTCCTTTTGCGGCACCGGATGATCGTAGTGCGCGTTGCCCTTTTCCATGTCGAGCGAACCCTTCTGCATTTCAAACACGCGGATGTAAGACTGGGCTGAGGGACGATCGTGATTATTTTCGATGTGACAGGCCTCGGCGCATTTGCGGCAACCGATGCAGATGCTGAGGTTCAGGGCGTAGCCAAACTTCACGCCGGGTTGAGCTTTGTAATCCTTGATTGAAACATCCGCGCCGTATTGCTCCTTAGTTTCCTTTTCCAATCGCGCGAGAACGATCGCGAGATCCATGGGCGAAAGTTCCTTGTAATGCTTCTGCAGGAATTGATCGACGCTGAGATCCTGCGTCCATTCGGTGAGTGGGGCGAGAGCTTTGGCGAATGCCGCCACGCCGAGCGTCGCGCCGATTCCCTTCAATGCGTCGCGACGCGTCCAGTCGCGCGATTCCAGAGGAGCAGTTTCGGTGTTCATCAGGCAAAAAGGGTGGGGTGAAGGGAGCTGAGGACGTTACAGATCGAAGCAGCTGTTTTCTCGCACAACTTCACCGAACCGTGCTCGCTCTTTCGAGGCACTGCAATTCGATCCTTTGGCGGGAGCACAGGTTGAACGACCGGATACGCCGGGTTGTGCGGATCGTGGCAATCGACGCAATTGTTCCGCGTCCGAGGACCGCGGGTGCGATCCCAATAACCATTCATTCCGCCATGAAGCCCCATTTCATAATCGCGCAACTGCGGCCCGTGACATTGGCCGCACAACTTCATCACGTCGGCGTAAGGCAGCGAACTGCCATTCGCCAGCCGCAGCGAGTCGTAATCGGTTTCGTTATGGCAGTTCAAACAGGACTGATTACCGTGGGCGTAAGTCATGCCCTGATGAAATTTCAAAAGCTGCGCGCTCGACGCCGTGTTGCGATTCGGCGTGGTGGTCGTGTGACAGGAACTGCACGAAGCGCGAGCGATTTCGCCGGCGTAATTGGTCTGAGTGGTCAGTATGCGCGGCGTTTCCGGCCCGGGCCGAATGATCACGGGATGCAGTGGAGCGTTTGAGATGATCGTTTGAGACGGAGCGTCCGAGGGCGCTGCAACATGATCCCTGACCCCGGCCAGCAGCACAGCAGCAAAGCAGAGGCAACTGACGACGAACGCAATTTTTCGTGTTGTGATGGCAATCATGCCTGCCGAGAACTTAGCGGGTTCACCGGCAGAAACATTGACGCACGTCAAAGCGGACGGTGGATGGGTGACGTATTCAATAGCCCATGCTTGTCAGTGGACTGGTTTTCAACCTGAGTTCCGGCCTCGCCGGTGACGCCGCCTTCGCTCAACTTCAGCGTCATCCTGCACTCACGCTCGGACCGCGCGCCGGCAATCTCGTGCCAGCGGCGCTCTCCACGGCCGACGTGAAACAGAGTCGCGATTTCCACGACCAGATGCAGGCGATGCCGGGAGTGGAATACGTCGATGTGGTTTATGTGGGGTTTGAAGAAGATTCGGAATTTGAGCCTTCCTCACGCGCGCCTGAGGACGTAACGACCGCTGGATCATCAAAAGCGACGCTGTTCGATTCAAGGCCGCAGCGAATGACAGTCCAACCCGCCGCACTTCCCAACTGATTTCCTATGAACCTTCCTCGCCGCGAATTTCTCAAAACCTCCGCTCTCGCCGCTGCCACAGCTTTCGTCGCGCAACGCGTCGGCGTCTCGGCCGCGTTGTCTCCCACAGCGTCCGAATCCGACGGGATTCAATGGGACAAAGCGCCCTGTCGCTTTTGCGGCACCGGCTGTCACGTGCGTGTCGGTGTGCGTGATGGAAAAGTGGTTGCGATCCAGGGCGAACAGCTGGCCGAGGTGAACAAAGGTCTTTTGTGCGTGAAAGGCTATCACGTTGGGCTCGCTCTTTACGGAAAGGATCGGCTCACGACGCCGCTGCTTCGCAAGAATGGCAAGCTCGAACCGATCTCCTGGGACGAAGCCATTGAAGTGATTGCGGATCGCATCATGGCTGCGCCGGACAAGTTCGCATTCTATGGATCGGGCCAGTGGACGATTCCAGAAGGCTACGCTGCGAACAAGTTCATGAAGGCGGGCCTTTCGAACAATCACATCGATCCCAACGCGCGCCTCTGCATGTCGAGTGCGGTCACAGGTTATCTGAGCGTTTATGGCGTCGATGAACCGGCGGGATGCTACGACGACTTCGACAAGTGCGACGTGCTGATTCTCTGGGGCAATAACATGGCGGAGATGCATCCGGTGTTGTTCTCGCGATTCATCGATCGTCGGATGCGCGGTGAGAAAGTCATGTTGATCGACCTCACCACGCGCCGGACGCGGACCAGTGATTTCGCGGATGAAGTGCTTCTGTTCAAACCACACAGCGATCTGGCCATCGCGAATGGCATTGCTCATCTGCTGTTGAAGAACGGCACGTACGACAAGGCGTTCGTCGAGAAACATTGCAACTTCCGCAAGGATACTTCGGAGCCGTCGCTGAACGGGCAGGCAATGAGTTTCGAGGAATATCGGGCGGCGATGGAGCATTACACGCCCGAGGAAGTTGAACGAATTTCCGGTGTTCCCGCGGCGAAGATTCGGTTGTTGGGAGAACTGTTTGGGCGTCGTGATCTGCGAATCACCAGCACCTGGTGCATGGGCTTCAACCAGCACAGTCGCGGCACCAACATCAATCGGCTTTGTCACGGCATTCATCTGCTCAGCGGTCACATAGGCCGGCCGGGCGATGCGCCCACGTCACTCACCGGCCAGCCAAGTGCGTGCGGAACGGCGCGTGAAGTTGGAACGCTTTGCCATTTTCTGCCGGGCGGAAGACTTGTTGCGAAAGCGGAGGATCGGGCTGATGCCGAAAAGCTTTGGAATGTTCCAGCGGGCAGAATCAATCCAAAGATCGGTTACCACACCGTGTTGCTCTGGGAGAAATTCTGCACGCCGAGCGACAAGGGCGGGGACATTCAGACCGTCTGGGTGCAGGTGACGAATCCCGGCCAATCGCTGCCGAATCTTCACAAACTTTTCCGGGGAAAGAAGAATCTCGCCGACAAGTTTCTGATCGTTTCCGACGTTTACCCCACGGCGACGACGGAACTTGCGGATCTCGTTTTGCCATCAGCGCTGTGGGTGGAGAAAAACGGGATGTTCGGCAATTCGGAACGTCGCACGCAACAATGGTTCAAGATGGTGGAACCACCGGGTCAGGCTCGTGATGACGCGTGGCAAACGATCGCTGTCGCGCGAAAACTGTTCGAACGGGGACATCCGGGAATGAAGGACAAGGACGGGCGGTTCCTGTTTGCGGTCAGCGATCCATCGGGCAAGGAAGTTCCCGTTTGGGATTGGGAGCACTACTACAATGTGAATGTGGACAAGATTCTGTTCGAGGAATATCGAACGTTCACACGCTATAAACACAAGGACCTGGCGCCCTACGACGAATATGTGAAGGCGCGAGGCTTGCGCTGGCCGGTCGTGCAGCAGGCCGACGGTTCGTGGCGCGAAACGAAGTTCCGATTCTCCGGGTTCGATGATCCCTACGTTCGCAAGGGTGCGGAGTTTCAGTTCTATCATTCGGTCACGAAGGACGATCGCGCGTTGATCTGGTTTGCGCCGTATGAAAAGGCGACGGAGGAACCGGACGAGGAATATCCATTCTGGCTTTGCACAGGCCGCGTGCTGGAACACTGGCACACCGGCACGCTCACAATGCGTATTCCACAACTCAGCGGTTCCGTGCCGCACGCGTATGTGGAAATTCATCCCGAAGACGCTGCGGAGCGCGGCATTCGCAGCGGCGATTCAGTCATTGTGAAAACCCGGCGCGGCGAACTGAAGCTTCCTGCCTGGATCAATGGGCGGGCGAAGGTTCCTCGCGGTTCCTTGTTCATACCGTTCTTCGACGAACGCTTGCTCGTGAATGAAATCACGCTGGGTGATCCCGACCCGATTTCGAAAGAACCGGATTACAAGAAATGCGCGGCGACAATCCGCAAAGCTGCGCCGTCGGAGCATGGTTCTGTGAGCCGCAGCGAGATAAATTCTGCAAACGGATGAAGTATGCGGAAGTGGAATCCACAACTAGCGAAGCAGCGGCGCTACACCGAATCAACCGATCACCCATGAACCGCAATTACGAGCCGCACAAAAAAAGTTCGCGCGTGGTGGCCATCGTAGTCGTCACCATCGCGGTCAGCGGTTACTTCATGGGGTTGCGCCAAACCAGTTCATCGCTTGGTCCGGCCCAACCGGTTTCGGCAATCACAGAAGATTCGCTGCGTCGCGCCGCGGAGAAGACCAACTCGATTCCGACGGCGGCAGCGTATCGCGATGTGAACTGGCTGGCGAATGGACAGAACGCGACCTGGACCAATCACCTTTCCAAGCTGGTTCAACCGACGCTCACGACGAAAACCGAGAATGCCTCGGACGTGGATCGCGAGGCCGCTTTGACTGCGCGCTCCGCACGTCGGGCCTACAACGGCGCACCGCCGGTGGTGCCACATCCGATCGCGCAGGATTCCTCGGCCTCGTGTCTGGCGTGTCACGGGGAGGGCCTGGTGGTAAAGGACCGAATCGCGTCGAAGATCAGCCATCCGCATTACGCGAACTGCACGCAGTGCCACGTGCCGTCACTCGGCACACGGATCCCAATTGCGGAGGCGAGTTTGAAGGAGCCGTTGACGGAGAACGTTTTCGTCGGGGCAAAAGAACCGCAACAAGGTTCGCGCGCGTGGCCCAAGGCGCCACCGACCATTCCCCATTCAACCGCTATGCGCAGTGATTGCATGAGCTGCCATGGAGCGACCGGACTTTACGCGTTGCGCACGCCCCACCCGGAAAGACAGTCGT
This sequence comes from uncultured Verrucomicrobia subdivision 3 bacterium, assembly GCA_937890005.1. Classification (GTDB taxonomy): domain Bacteria; phylum Verrucomicrobiota; class Verrucomicrobiia; order Limisphaerales; family DASXHY01; genus DASXHY01. The sequence goes on from CALBZA010000004.1 coordinate 177,805, forward strand.
GCCAGCAATGTCACGTGCCCAACGCCGAACGGGATCAACGTCAGTTCCTCGTGCAGAAACCATGAGTCGCGCCATATCCAGACGGGATCTGTTCGAGCGGTTTATCGGAAGGCTGAGAATCTCGACTCAATCGGAAGCGAAACTGTCGAAGACCAACGAATCGGTTTCGGCGGCAAAACCACACCGTTTTGCCGGAAACGTTTCGAAGGGCGAACCGCGAGTGGCGGTGATTCAGGGAAGATTTTGCATCGCGTTGACTTCGTTCTGCACTGTGTGCGTGGAGCGTTGTCCGGTGCCGGGCGCGATGGTCAAGAGACAGAATTTGCCGCAGGTCGTCGCGGACTGCTGCACCGGATGTGGAATTTGTCAGGAAGTTTGTCCGGCGCCGAGGAATGCAGTTCTGATGATTCCTTCGAAAAAGCGCCTCCGCTCGGTGGAACAGGATGTTTGAACATGAACTCTGAACAATCTGCCATTGAAACACCGAAACTGGCTGAGCTTCAGGATGCCATTCTGGATGCTGAAACTCTGGAACGACTGTTCCGCGACCTGGAACTGTGCACCAAAATTCTTGGAGTGACTCCACGACGGGCGCGCAACCAGATGGTTCCCAACGTGAACGTGACGCTCTCTGATGCAAAGGTGTTGCTTGCGAGCGGCGCGATCTCCGGTCTCCAGATTCGATATCTTTACGAAGATGTGGAGTGGTGGGACACGCTGATCCGCATGCAACAGGGCGTGCGACTCGTTCGGATACGGCATCAGTTTGAGTAGGGAGGACGGGAATTCGAGAAGGAAGTGCGCGGGAGTCCACCGGTTACTTCGCGCCCTTCGCGTCCTTTGTGAGGAACATTATCGCGAGGTTCGGAGGAATCCATCCGAGAGAATCCGACATCGCAAACCACCACGGCCTTGCAGCCAGGTCTCAGCGCCAAGGCTGAGAGCCGTGTTCATCCAATAACACGGCTTGCTTTCCTCCACGCCCAAAAATCGGACGCCCTGCAATTCGAATTCGTGACCGATCAACGTTGAGAGATCCAATCCGCTGACAAAGACATTTCGCCGCGTGGCCTCCGGCTTCGCGTCGGGCAAGTTCAATTCCCGTTGAAGCGCTCGGAAAACTTCCATGGAAAAGAAAGTGATCTGTCCCTTGTAGTTTTCCTTGAAATCAAAGAATCGGTCTCCCCGAATGCCGCGCCCGGCGACACATTCGATCTGATCGACTGAAACCATCGGATTTTGTCCCGCCGGCTTCCCGTGATGTCCGAAGAAGTTGTGTCCCGGTGACAGGAACAGGAGTTCCACCTGCGTTGTCGTGGCAGGGACGATCGAGTTGGTACTTTTGACGGCGACCATGGGGAGAACATAAAAGGCGTGGTTCGGGGATACATTGACTGGAATCAATCAAAATCAGAAATGGCATGTGGAACGATTGAACCAGGAGTCCGGCGAAGCGGAGTTTGTTCACATCGGATTCAACGTCGAGAAGTGAGGCTCGAGGGAAACGACCATTTCCACAGCTTCGAGGCCTGAAAAATTCTGGATATCAATCCGACCTCCACTAGACTGCGCGGAATGAGTTCCAAGATTCTGGTAACTGGTGGAGCGGGCTTCATCGGTTCACACGTTGCCCGGCATCTCCTCGCTTCAGGGAACAGCGTGGTTGTGCTTGATGACCTGAGCGGTGGTTTCAGAGATCAGGTTCCTGCCGGAGCGGAACTGGTCGAAGGCTCGATCACGGACGTCGCGCTGGTCAACGAGTTGTTTGCAAAGCATCAGTTCGAGCATGTGTTCCATCTCGCGGCGTATGCAGCGGAAGGACTGAGCCATTTCATCAAGCGTTTCAACTACAACAACAACCTGATCGGCAGCGTCAATCTCATCAACGCTGCCGTGAATCACAGCGTGAAGTGCTTCGTGTTCACGTCGTCGATCGCGGTTTACGGACGGAACCAGTTGCCGATGCGGGAAGACGTCACCCCGCAGCCTGAAGATCCCTACGGCATTGCGAAGTACGCTGTGGAGCTGGATTTGAAGGAGGCGCACGAGATGTTCGGCCTGAACTACGTCATCTTCCGTCCGCACAACGTCTATGGCGAGAACCAGAACATTGGCGACCGCTATCGGAATGTGATCGGCATCTTCATGAACCAGATCATGCAGGGGAAACCGATGACGGTGTTCGGTGACGGGAAGCAGACGCGGGCGTTCAGCCATATCGACGATGTGGCGCCAGTGATCGCAGCCAGCATCTCCCGGCCCGCGGCCTACAATCAGATTTTCAATGTGGGTGCTGACAAGCCCTACTCAGTTCTCGAGCTTGCGGAAATGATCGCCGCAGCCATGGGAACCAAAGCGCAGATCACGCATCTCGAAGCGCGGAATGAAGTCGTGGATGCGTATTCCTCGCACGAAAAGGCGCAGACTGTTTTTGGCGATCTCATCCGAAATGTCAGTCTCAAGGAAGGCGTTGAGGCAATGGCCGCCTGGGCAAAGAAACATGGCCCCAGGCAGTCGAAGCCGTTCACCAACATTGAAGTGCTGAAGAAACTGCCTCCGTCATGGGCAGCGGCTCTAAAAACGTGAATTCCCAGGAATCGTCGCCCAAGGTCGGAGTGATCCTGATCAACCGGAATGGCTACAGCCTCACCGAAGATTGCGTGCGTTCTCTCGTGGCCACGAAATATCCGAATCTGTTGGTCGTGATCGTGGACAACGGTTCCCGGCAGGAAGATCTGGATCGACTGAAGGAACTGGAGCAACGTGAACCGTCGGTTTGTATTCATCCACTCGGCTACAACGCGGGTTTTACCAGGGGAAACAATGCCGGCGCTCAACTGGCCCTTGATCGAGGAGCGGATTATATCTGGATTTTGAACAATGACACGGAGGTTCGGTCCGATGCCATTGAGTTGAGCGTTCGAGCGTTTGCAGAGCACAAGCTCGATCCGCGGAATACCATAGTCTCTTCGATCATCACCTACTTCGAAAACGACAACGTCTGGTGCAACGGTCTGAGGGACATGAAGCTCTTCAACTTCCCGCGAGGGATCGACAAGGGACGTCCGGCGGTGGAAGTGGCAAGGTCTGGAATCGTGTTCAAAGAGGCTGATTACAGCGTGGGCTGCTCGATGTTCTTTTCGAAGGAGTTTGTGAGTGCGCACGGCCTGATGAACGAGGAGTTCTTCATCTACTACGACGATCTGGATTTCAGCCTCGGGAAGCGGAACCTGCACATTCAGCAGCCGCTCGTCCGCCACAAGGTGTCGTCAACGGCCGGCAACAAGGGCGCGGAACGATTCACACCCTTTCAGGCATTCCTCTTCGCGAAGAACGGAATCCATTTTTATTTCAGGAAGAAGAAGATTCCGGTCTGGGAGAAGCTGGTTTACCTCGGATTCACGCAGTGGGTTTTCGTGCTGCTCTATGTCCGCGACTGGAAAACCTTCAAGGCGCATTGCAAAGGTTACTGGGAAGGTCTGACGAAGCCGGGTAAGCCTTACATTCCGGCTTGAAGCATACCGGTCGCTTGAAACGATTCGGCCGATAGCTGTTCAGGAACCGGTTTTCCGGAGGAACAGATAGTTGATTCCCCGTGTCTGGCTGAGAGTCAGACCGCAACTGCCGCAGACGTTCCGGATCAGATCGACATCTTCGGTCGCGTGAATCTCGATCACGAACGCCTTCACATTTCGCAGCAGGGGAACAATGCAATCCGGGTTCTGAAACACCTCCCGTTCCGCGCCTTCGATGTCCATTTTGATGATCTCGATCTGCTCGGGAGAGAGTCTTGAACGTTCCAGAAATTCAACCGGAGTCACGACGGCGATTTCGAAACCGTTTTCATTCTGATCGACGTAGAGACTTTGCTCGACCGAAACGACACCGGCGCCTACCCGAACCGAACGTGAGCTGCCGCCAATGGCGAGATTGTTGATATGAACGTGAGGATTTCGGGCATGACGTTTTGCCGCCACGGCAAAGGCGCGGGGCGACATTTCGGCGCCGTGAACTTTGCACGCGGGATTCAGCGTCCGGACGAAGTCGATGAACAGACCATGATGAGTGCCGAAATCGAGAACGGCAGGCGCGTTCTTGTTGATCAGATCCGCAAAGCCGCCAAAGTCGTAGCAGCGCTCGAGAAAAATCTCTTCGTAGATCAGGAACTCCGCGCGGTGAAACAACGAGAAGCCCAGCCGCGAGCGAAATTCTCGAACCGGCTTTTCATAGTAGTCCGGGCTCCGGTCGAGAAATCGGAGCAGCAGCATCTGGAAACGCAGGAAGCTCCAGCGCAACGCTCCGCCCACACCTTCAGTTGCCATGAGCCGCGGGAGAAGAAATGGGAAATGAACAAGGAAATAGAGCGGATACAGCTTCGATTGCTTGATGCGTTGCAGCATGGTCACGGGTGCGCCAGTGAATCAGAGTCCGGTCGGATGATCCAGAAATGTCCACGGCAGGCGGAATTTGCGGGAAAGATCGGCGGCGAGCGCTTTGACACCGAACGTTTCCGTCGCGTAATGGCCGCCATACAACACGTTCACTCCAAGTTCCTCCGCCAGGGCATAACTCCAATGCGGTCCTTCGCCGGTGATGAAAGTGTCGATGCCCGATGCCGCAGCTTTCGCGAGATCGCCGCCCGCGCCGCCGGTGACCACGCCAATCTTTTTGCAAAGTTGCGGTCCGGCGGGGATGAGAAGGGATTTCGAACCGGTGGCAGCTTCGAGTCGCCGTTGAAGTTCATCGCGATTCACTTTTGCGGAGCCAATCAGGCCGACATCCTGGCCGTGGCTTGAAAAGAATGGCCGTGTTTTTCGGATGCCGATGGCGGAGCAGAGCTGCGCGTTGTTTCCCAGTTTGGGATGAATGTCGAGCGGCAGATGCGAGGAATACACCGCAAGGTCGTTCTCGAGCAAAAGTTTCAGCAGCTCGTATTTTCTGCCGGTCCACGGATGCGACGGTCCCCAGAAGAAACCGTGATGCACGATCAACAGGTCGGCCTTCGCTGCGATGGCGAGTTTGACTGTGGCAAGGCTTCCATCGACAGCCGCTGCGATCTTTGTCACCCGTCCGGAATTCTCAACTTGAAGACCATTGACCGCGCCGTCGTAATCGCCGACTTCACTCGTCCGGAGCAATCGGTCGCAATATTGAACAATGCCTTTGAGCGGAGCTGCGCGCATGTTGGGATGAAAACAGAACCGAAGGGACGTGCAAAGCGTGGTGTTGAGGGTCGCGCACGGGAAGGGACGGATCGTACCGAGCTGGACCGGGTAAAGCTTGCCCGGCTGAAATGCGGCTCTTAGCCTCCCCGACGATGCGATTGCTCGCCCGATATCTTTTGCGCGAATGTCTGGTGCCGCTTGGCTTTTGCCTGGCGGCGTTCCTGATGTTCTGGATTGCGAGCGATCTCATATCGAGCATGCAGGGGTTGAAGGAGGACAAGCTCAAGGGATCGGACATCGCGCTCTATTACTTCTATAAAGTCCCGGAATTTCTGCCGGTGGCCGTGCCGGTTGCGCTGCTGCTGGCGTTGTTGTATGCGCTCACAAATCACGCCCGGCACAATGAAATCACTGCGATGCGCGCCGCCGGCGTCAGCCTGTGGCGAATCAGCATGCCATACTTCTTCATCGCAACTGTCTGCGCCGTCGGATTGTTTCTGATGAATGAACTGGTCGCCCCAACGGCGGTGGAACGCGCCGAGGACATTCGTGAAAGCAGACTTCGTCAGAGGCCGGGTGAGAGCCGGCGATTCAAGAAAAACTTCTTTTTCACCAATTCTCGCGAAGGCCGGGCGTGGCACATCGGAATTTACGATCGTGAACGGGCGGAAATGCAGCAAGTGGCACTGGACTGGCAGTTTCGCGATGGCTCGGTTCAGTCCGTGTTCGCAGAGCTTGGCGTTTATACGAATCGGGCCTGGACTTTCTATCAGGTTCGGGAAATGCGCCGGGCACCCGGTCCAGACGCCACGACGGTCAGGTCGCAGACCAACATGGTTTCTTACCCGGAGATTTCCGAAACACCTGAAATCATCCGCAGCGAACTGAGCATCAGCGAACGATTCGCAAAGGAAGGACGCACGCGCAGCGCCAATATTCCATTGCGAGCGATCGCGGATTATCTGCGGCTGCATCCGAATCCGGAGCGATCCATCCGGGCGTGGCTTTACACGAAATTGCACGGGCGATTCGCAGCGCCGGTCACCTGTCTCGTTGTGGTGCTGCTCGCCATTCCATTCGCGGCGGGATCTGGTCGCCGGAACGTTTTCGTGGGCGTGGCAGCGAGCATCGTCATCTTCTTTGTCTATTACATCCTGCAGCAGCTGGGATTTGCCTTTGCCGAAGCCGGTAGAATGCCTGCATGGCTCGGAGCGTGGCTACCGAACATCCTTGCCGCAGTCACAGGACTGATCCTGCTGGGCCGCGTTCGATAGTTCCTTTCGTCCCAGCGAGGTTTTTGCCTGACACCCGCGGCGCGGCTGTCGAAACTTTTCCGCGTGAGCGATTCACTCAAAGAGCTTCAAGCGCGTTATGATCGGCTGAACCTTCTGTTCAACGTCGGCAACGTCATCAACTCCACGCTGGACCCGCAGGAGGCGCTGCAGCTGATCACGACCGAGGCGGTTCGAATGATGAAAGCGTCGAGCGGCTCGGTCGTGCTGGTCAATCCGACCACCGGTTTTCTTGAAATCCAGGCCGCGCAAGGCCTGCCGCGGAATGCATCGGCGCTCAAGCTCAAGGTCGGCGAAGGCATCACAGGCTGGGTGGCGCGTACGGGCAAACCGGCGCGCGTGGGTGATGTTTCGTCGGACCCGCGTTACATCGCGGTGCGGCTTCACGTGAAATCGGAGCTGGCCGTGCCGCTGGAGGTGAACGGAGAAGTTCGCGGCGTGCTGAATGTCGATTCAGACCGGGAAAACGCTTTCAGCGCCGAAGATCAGGATTTGCTGGAAGCGCTCGCCATTCAGGCCGCGCGAGTGATTCAAAACACGTGGCTTTACGAACAGTTGCGATTGAAGGCCCGTCTGTTCGAAGCACTCGCCAATGTGAGCCGGACAATCAATTCCACCCTGAACCTCGACGATGCCCTGGAAGTTGTGACCCGTGAAACACGGCTTCTGATGCAGGCGCGGATGTGTTCGTTGATGATGCTGGATGAGCGGCAGGAGTGGCTTGATCTGCGCGCCTGCTCGGGCGCCGGCGAAGCTTATCTCGGCAAACCGCGATTAAGCGTTCAGGAAAGTTTGCTCGGAGTGGTGGTGCGTCGGAAAAAACCACTGCAGGTGCCAAATGTTCAGACGTCCAGTCATTACCAGAACGTGGATGTCGCCCGGCGGGAGGGATTGGTGTCGCTGTTGAGTGTTCCGCTGCTGTTCGCAGGCGAAGCGATCGGAACACTCAGCGTTTACACAGGCCAGCCCTATAATTTTTCCAACGAGGAAATTCGGATTCTCTCGTCGCTCGCAGAACTTTCAGCCATCGCAATCGAAAAAGCGCGGCTTTACGAACGGATTGTCGATGTCGAGGAACAGCTGCGTCAGAATGAAAAGCTTTCCGCGCTCGGCTTGCTGGCGGCTGAAGTGGCGCACGAAATCCGCAATCCGCTGACGGTGATGAAGATGTTGTATCACTCGCTCGGATTGCAGTTCGAGACGACCGATCCGCGGAGCAAGGATGCGCGGATCATTGGCGAGAAGATGGATCACCTGAACAAGATCGTGGAACAGATTCTCGACTTCGCGCGAACGGCCGAACCGCATTTTGCGCCGGTGAATCTGAACCGTCTGATCGACGAACTTGGATTGCTGGTCCGACACAAACTGAAAAATCAGAATGTGCGCTGGATCACCCAACTTCAGCCTGATTTGCCATCGATTCTCGGCGACGCCACGCAATTGGAGCAGGTGTTCCTGAATGTGATCCTGAACGCTGCCGAAGCGATGTCGAAGGGCGGCTCGCTGACAATCTCAACGCGATCCGCAAAAGGCGGAAACGGATCGCCGGAACCGGTGATTGTGGAGTTCACTGACACCGGCGAAGGGATGAGCGAGGAGCAACAGCGACGGGCATTTACTTCCTTGTTGAATACGACCAAGCGCAGCGGCACCGGTCTCGGTCTCGCCATCGTTCATCGCATTGTCGAAGCGCATCAGGGCAAGCTGACGCTGACTTCCGCGCCCGGCAAGGGAACCACCATTTCGATCGAGCTGCCTCAGCAGCCGAGTGCCGAGTAGTTGTAGTCGCAGAACATTCGATTGGGTTTGGACGCAGCTTCTTCAAGGTTTGCGCTGTGATTCTTTTGCAGAGCAAACGCAGGGTTTCTCCAGTGGACTCCCTTTCACACTGCGTGACCGCCGCCAGGATTGGAACTTCCCCTTTTCAAGCCTTTTGAATCGTGATTTCATCCGCCGGCATTTTGGTGTTAGTTTCAGCACTCTTTTATGAATTCGAAGCAGCAACTGTGGGATCGCTTTCAAAAGTTTTACTCGTCCTATCCGAAGCTCGGGCTGGCCGTGGACATCAGCCGGATGAACTTCGACGAACAGTTCTTTTCCACAATGGAGCCGCGCATCCAGAAAGCGTTTGCTGCAATGGACGCGCTCGAGAAAGGGGCGATCGCGAATCCCGACGAGAAACGGATGGTCGGACATTACTGGCTCCGCAACCCCGCCCTTGCGCCAAAGCCCGAGATCAAAACCGAGATCGAACAAACGCTCGCCGACATCAAAAGCTTCGCATCGTCCGTTCACCAAGGCGCGATCAAGGGAGCGGGCGGCGCTTTCAAAAACTTGTTACTTATCGGAATTGGCGGATCGGCCTTGGGACCACAATTCGTATCCAACGCGTTGAGCAATCCCGGTAACGATAAGTTAAAGCTGTTTACCTTCGATAATACCGATCCGGACGGTATGGATCGCGTTATCGCTGCGATTGGGAAGGAGCTGAATCAAACTCTGGCAGTTGTCATATCGAAGTCCGGCGGAACCAAAGAAACCCGAAATGGAATGCTCGAGGCTCGAGCCGCCTACGAACGAGCCGGGTTGAACTTTGGCAGTCATGCAGTGGCCGTGACGCAGTTCGGGAGCGAACTGAACAAATACGCAATTCAAAACAGCTGGATCAAACGGTTCCCGATGTGGGATTGGGTTGGCGGCCGAACCAGCGAACTGTCCGCAGTGGGATTGCTTCCGGCAGCGCTGCAAGGTTTCAACATCGACGACCTGCTTGCCGGCGCCCGGGCTTGCGACGAACAAACGCGGGTTTATCGCACGAACGAAAATCCAGCGGCACTGCTCGCTTTGATGTGGTTCTTCGCCGGCAATGGAGCTGGTTCCAAAGCCATGGTGGTGCTGCCATATAAAGATCGACTCGAACTCTTTTCCAAATACCTCCAGCAGCTGATCATGGAATCGATCGGGAAGGAAAAAGATCTCGATGGAAAGGTGGTAAACCAGGGAATCTCTGTGTTTGGAAACAAAGGATCAACTGATCAACACGCTTATATTCAACAGCTTAGAGATGGTTTGAACACCTTTTTCGTCACGTTCATTGAGGTTCTTAAAGATCGTGATTCCGCAAGCATCGACGTGGAGCCAAACATCACTTCCGGCGATTATCTGTCGGGATTCTTTTTGGGAACACGCCAGGCGCTGTTCGATAATGGCCGCGAGTCATTGACCCTGACCATCAATGAGGTCTCTGCGTTCTCAGTCGGAGTGTTAATCGCATTGTTCGAACGAGCGGTCGGCTTTTATGCGAGCCTCATCAATATCAATGCCTATCACCAGCCGGGCGTTGAAGCGGGAAAGAAAGCCGCGTCAAGCGTCATCGATCTGAAACTTCGAATTCTGGAAACGTTGGCGGGCTCGGACGCGAAACAAGGTTTGACTGCAACTGCTATTGCGGATCGATGCGGGAAACCGGAAGACGTCGAAACTGTTTTCAAGATTTGTGAGCATCTTGCGGCGAACCCAACTTCAGGTGTGACGAAATCGGCCGGACCGTCGGTGTTCGAAGCCACATACCGGAAAGCCTAATGTTTGTTTACCCGAAGCAATACGACGTCATCGTAGTCGGCGCAGGTCACGCCGGAGTTGAAGCGGCTTTGGCGGCGGCGCGACTTGGATGCGATACGCTGCTTCTCACGATCAATGCAGATACGATCGGTCAGATGTCCTGCAATCCAGCAATTGGCGGATTGGCCAAAGGACATTTGGCTCGCGAGATCGATGCCCTGGGTGGCGAGATGGGAAAAGCCACCGACATGACCGGACTCCAGTTCCGGATGCTCAACACAAAAAAGGGGCCGGCGGTATGGGCTCCGCGCGCGCAATGCGACAAGAAGGCGTATCAGTTTCGATTGAAGTGGGTTTGTGAACGTCAGCCGAACCTCAGCGTCAAACAGGGACAAACTTCCAAGCTGTTGTTCAAAGATGGGGAAGTCTGCGGGGTGGAGACCACGTTGGAAGTTCAATACCTCGCAAAAACGGTTGTTGTCACTACGGGGACGTTCCTTCGCGGTCTGATGCACATTGGGTCTAACCAACAATCAGGCGGCAGGGCGGGAGAGTCAGCTGCGATGGGATTGTCGGCGTCCTTGAAGGAAGCGGGACTGGAGCTGGGCCGACTGAAGACCGGAACGCCGCCGCGCCTGTTGCGAAACTCAATTGATTTTTCGAAGACGGAAGTTCAGCCCGGTGATGAACCGGTACCTTACTTCACGTTTTGGAAAGACGATTTGTTCCACGTGGAACATTCCGGAATCAACCCGCGCGACATCGGTCACTCAAATGGCAAGTATCCGCCGGGTTCCATTCTCGACAAGGTAAACGGCCAGCTCCCGTGCTACGTCACGTTCACGACGGATCGCACGGCTGAGATCATTCGCGCGAATCTTCACAAATCACCGATGTATTCCGGGGTGATTGAAGGAGTGGGACCGCGCTATTGCCCTTCGATCGAAGATAAAATCGTCAAGTTCGCTGAGAAGGAGCGGCATCAGATATTCCTGGAACCCGAAGGTATTGCGACAGACGAGTTTTATGTGAACGGGTTTTCCACTTCGCTGCCCTACGAAGTCCAAATCGAAATGATTCGGACAGTCATTGGATGTGAGAATGCCGAAATCATGCGTCCGGCGTACGCCGTCGAATACGATTTTTCCTTTCCCACGCAGCTATTCCCGTCGTTGGAAACAAAGGTTTGTCGCAACCTTTATCTCGCCGGTCAGATCAATGGTACATCGGGCTACGAAGAAGCGGGCGCGCAGGGGTTGATGGCCGGTATCAATGCAGCTCGACGTGTTCAGGGGAAGGATCCAATCGTTTTCTCACGTGATCAGGCGTATATCGGGGTGCTCATTGACGATCTCGTGACGAAAGGCACGATTGAACCGTATCGCATGTTCACGTCGCGGGCCGAGTATCGTTTACTCCTTCGGCAAGACAACGCCGACGCGCGCCTTTCGACCGTTGGCTACGAGATCGGTCTGCTTCCGGAGCGGAACTTCCAGATCTTTCAGGCGAAGCAAAGGGCTATTGCGGATGAATTGCAGCGATTGCACACGACGCGCGAAGGCACCGATACGTTGGCTCAATTGTTGAAACGCCCGGAAGTCACGTATCAGAATCTTCCGAAACGAAACGAAAGCGTTTCCGAGGAAATTGGACAACAGGTGGAAATCGCCATCAAATATGCCGGCTACATCGAACGTCAGCAGATGGAAGTCGAAAAGGTGAAGTCGTTCGAAGACAAACAGATTCCAGCCAGCTTCGATTACGCGCTGGTCCCGAGTTTACGACATGAGGCGCGGCAGAAGCTTTCCAAAATTCGTCCCAGCACCGTCGGCCAGGCTTCGAGGATTTCCGGTGTTTCGCCTGCGGATATCAGCATCCTCATGGTTTGGCTTAAGCGCGCGGCTTTGCAGAATCAGCCGGGCCGCTCCAGCTGCGCGGAAAGCGGAGAATAGCGCGATGAAGCTCACTTTCCAACGAGTCGAGCTGAAACTGCTGAACCCTTGGAAACTCGCTCGGACGGAAAAAACTTCCGTCGCGGATGTCGTGATCGTGGAAATTGTCGGAGACGACGGACGAATCGGTCGAGGTGAAGCGGCGCCCGTCCGGCGCTATCAGGAATCGGTTGAAACGGTGGAAGCATTTCTTCGCCGCGTCGATCCAAACAAACTCAACGCCACGAATCCGGAACAGAGCCGAGCTTATTTGGATCATCTGGCACCCGGAAATCATGCGGCTAAATGCGCCGTCGATGTTGCCCTTTGGGATCTGCAAGGGCAGCGGCAGCAAGCCCGAGTCTGTGACCTGTTGAAGTTGGGCTTCCGCGAGAACACGCACGTCACTTCGTTTACGATCGGAATTGATACTCGGGAAGTAATAATTTCAAAAGTCATTGAAGCACAACAATTTCCTATTTTGAAAATGAAAGTCGGAACACCTGCAGATGAAGATAATTTGTCTGCATTACGGGAGGTTGCGCCCGAGAAATGGATTCGTCTCGACGCCAACGAAGGTTGGGCAACCAAGGAAGAGGCGATTCGGAACATTGAACGTCTGGCGCGTGATCCGAAAATTCAGTTCGTGGAACAGCCGATGCCTGCGAACGTTCCCGCTTCGGACTGGATCTGGCTCAAAGAACGTTCGCCGCTACCAATTTTTGCGGACGAGTCGTATCACACTGCGGCCGATGCCGAACGCGCCGCGGAATGTTTTCATGGCCTCAATGTGAAACTCGTGAAAGCAGGTGGTATTTCTGGAGCGTTCGATGCCTTGCAGACCGCGCGGAAACTGGGGCTGAAAACAATGATCGGCTGCATGATCGAAACGAGCGTTTTGATCAGCGCCGCTGCTCAGCTGGCGGAATTGGCGAATTACCTTGATCTCGATGGCAATCTTTTGATCGGCAACGACCCGTTCCGTGGCGTCAGTGCCAGAGGCGGCATCCTGTCTTTCGCAGATGCGCCGACTCAGAACGGTTTGTGCGTGTCTCCGGTGGCAACACTTTCCTGAAATTCGCTTCGATCAGTAACCCATCTTGCTGAGTTCCCTTTCGAGTGCCATTTGGAACTCCTGAAGATCACTTTGTGGAGGGCGATATCCCTGTTGCTGCGGGACAAGTCCAAGGCGACCTGTGGCGTCGAAATACCATTCCGCAGTGTTGCCATCGCTGAACGTCACTTTTCCACTCACCATCGTTCCCGCGCGAGCGATCTGATCAACGCTCACCGAAACACGACCAGCCGGTTTCGATTCGTTGAGTTCATCATCGGTTGCCGGTGAGCTACCTCCAGGGGCAGAAACAGTGTTGGGGGCGGGCGGAGTTGCAGTCGGCAAATTCGGTTTAGGACGTTCGATGTCCTTTGGCATCAACTTCAAATCATCCACGAGAAATCGCACATCCATGTAGGTGAGCCGCACGCCGAATTCGGAGGCGATGCGGTTCTGGATGTCGGAAAGTTTCAGTCCTTCTTCAATCCAAGCGGCCACTCGTTTTCTTTGTTCGTCGTTCAGCACATTCATAATCGCGATTCCGTCCCATCTCCGCGCTGTGTTCTCGATGAATTTTGCGCGGCTGCCGACGCATCTTGCTATCGAAAAACCGCACTGACAAGGGAGTTTGCGGATTTCACCCCATTGAGACAACAGGCTCTATAAAGTCCCTTAATCTAGCGGTTTCCAAAGGGAATTTCGCGCAGGAGCCAGAGTCTCCTTAATCAATGAAGACGACGAAAAATTTTTATGTCCTACGCGCCAACCGGAACTGAGTTTGTGACCCAATCAGAAGTTTTGACACCTGCCCAACGCGACAATCTTTCCATTAACAGTTCCTGCAACGGACGATCTCAACATGCCCGGATGCCCAACGCCGCGCTTGGGGAAACCTTTTCAAACAACTACCCGATCATCGTTCACTGCCATCTGTGCTGGGACTGGGTCTGGCAGCGGCCCCAACAGTTTCTGTCGCGGCTCAGCAAACGTCATCGCATTCTATTCATCGAAACCGTCGGACCCGATCCACAGCTCGCGACGCCGATCGCCAGGTTCTACTCGCCCGAAAATTCGCCCAACATCACCGTTCTCCGACTTCAGTTTCCGTCGTGGCGCTGGAGTGATGCCGCGTTTGTCGATCAGGAACGACGCCGGATCGTGCGGGAGTTCCTTGACGGTCCGGGCGCCGGTCAGTTCGAGAATCCCGTGCAATGGTTTTACGATCCGATGACCGTACCGATCTTCGCCGGTCAACTCGGCGAGATTCTGAATGTGTACGATTGCATGGATGAACTGTCGCAGTTCAAAGGGGCTCCGCCCGAAATCAAAACCCGCGAAGCGAGGTTGCTTTCGCTCGCGGATGTTGTGTTTACCGGCGGTCGAAAAATGTATGAATCGAAGAGCCGGCTTAACTCCAATTGCCACTTCTACGGCTGTGGTGTGGATGTGGAACATTTTGGAAGTGCGCGAAATAATTCGACGCCGGTGCCTGCTGATCTCGCTGGCCTTCGGCAGCCGGTGCTCGGGTTCTTCGGCGTGGTCGATGAACGGATGGATTACGAATTGGTCGCGAAACTCGCCGACGCCAATCCGAACTGGTCCGTCGCGATCGTGGGTCCGGTGATGAAGGTGGATCCGAAATCACTTCCGCAACGATCCAATCTCCACTGGCTCGGCCAGCGCGCGTACGCAGATCTCCCTGCCTTGTGCAAAGGTTTCAAGGTTTGCCTGATGCCTTTTGCCCTCAATGAATCGACGGAATACATCAATCCAACCAAGGCGCTCGAATACATGGCGTCGGGCCGACCGATCGTCAGTTCGGCGGTTCCCGATGTCGTCAGCAACTTCAGTTCAGTCGTAAAAATCGCGCGCAATCACGACGAGTTCATTCAACTCTGTCGTGATGCCGTCGAACAGCCCGATGAGTCGGCTGTGCAACGCGGCCTTCAGATGGCTGCCGAAAATACCTGGGAATCGATCGTCGCCCGGTTGGAAGAACACATCGAAACAGCGCTGTTAAAGCGCAGAAATGGAATGGCTGCATGAATCAAAACGGTTTCTCCAACGGGAATGGGCGTCACAACAACGGACACGACATCGACGGGTTCGATTATCTGATCGTCGGCGCCGGATATTCCGGAAGTGTGCTTGCGGAACGTCTGGCTCGAGGTTCCGGAAAGAAAGTTCTGCTGGTCGATCGCCGATCGCACATTGGCGGTAATGCCTACGATTGTTACGACGATGCCGGGATTCTGATTCACAAGTACGGGCCCCACATCTTCCATACGAATTCGAAAGAGGTGTTCGATTACCTGTCGCGTTTCACTGCATGGCGTCAATACCAGCACAAGGTTCTCGCCCATGTGGATGGACAGCTCGTGCCGATTCCAATCAATCTCGACACCATCAACACGCTCTATGGCCTGAATCTGAATTCGTTTCAGATGGAACAATTCCTCGCGGAACGCGCGGAGCAGATCGAAAGAATTCGCACGTCGGAGGATGTCGTCGTCAGCAAGGTCGGCCGCGAGCTGTATGAAAAATTCTTCCGCGGCTACACGCGGAAACAGTGGGGACTCGATCCTTCCGAACTCGACGCGCAGGTGACGGCGCGTGTGCCGACGCGGACGAATCGCGACGATCGCTATTTCACCGACGCGTATCAGGCGATGCCGAAGTTTGGATTCACGCGCATGTTCGAGAACATGCTGGATCATCCGAACATTCACATTCTGCTGAACACCGATTATCGCGATCTGAAGAACGTGATTCCTTACAAGGAAATGATCTACACCGGACCGGTGGATGAATTCTTCGATCTACGCTTCGGGAAACTTCCGTATCGCTGCCTTGAATTCAAACACGAAACGTTGAATCAACAGCAGTTTCAACCGGTGGCCGTCGTGAATTATCCAAACGACAACGCGTTTACGCGCATCACCGAGTTCAAACATCTCACAGGTCAGGAACATCCGAAGACGAGCATCGTGTATGAGTATTCCTGTGCGGAGGGTGATCCTTACTATCCGATTCCGCGCCAGGAGAACGCCGACATTTATCGGCAATATCAGACGCTCGCGGAGGAGTCCGGTGTTCATTTCGCCGGTCGGCTCGCCACTTACAAGTATTACAACATGGATCAGGTGGTCGCTCAGGCGCTCACGCTTTACGCAAAGCTCCTCAACATCAGCCGGTCCGAAGCGGTCACGCGCAAAGAGGAACCGAAGATTACGACCGTCACGTTCCCTCGTGTCATCAAACCGCGCCGCTCCGTGTCTGTCCGACGAAAAGCTGTCGCGTCGGAAACGTAATATGCAGCAATGCCGACCCAATTCCTCTACCCACGTCCTGAATATCCGCGGCCGGATTGTCAGCGCGGCACCATCGAAGGTTATGACTGGCTGAACCTCAATGGACCGTGGCAGTTCCGGTTCGATGGAAATCATTCCGGCATCCAGGAAAGATGGTTCCAGCCGGAAGGACTCGACTGGCGCGAACAGATCATCGTGCCGTTCTGCTGGGAATCGCTCGCCGCGTGGGGCGAAGGCGAAGCTGCGGGCAATGACAATTACTACGCGACGCGCGTCTTTCGAAATCCACTTGAGGTCACGCGGGAGAATCATCGCTCAGCACAACGTTATGAAGTGGGCTGGTATCGCCGGCTGATCGAAGTTCCCGACAACGAAGCGTGGAACGGCAAACGAGTGATTCTTACGATCGGCGCGGCGGATTTTTTCACCGACTGCTGGAGCAACGGAAAACATTTGGGCCATCACGAAGACGGTTACACTCCGTTCGAGTTCGATCTCACTGACACGCTTGAAACGAAAAACGGAAAACGGTTCGCGCTCGTGGTGTTGCGCGTGGAGGATCCGATGGACAACCGGGAGCAGCCGGTTGGCAAGCAATGGCGTTGGTACACGACCACAAGCGGCATCTGGCAGACGGTGTTTCTGGAACCGCGCAGCGGCAGCCGGCTCGATGGCTTCAAATTCGCCAGCAACATCGATGACGGCACGTTGAAATTGAATGCGAGCACGATCGATGCGCCAAACGGAACCACCATCGAGATGGAAATCACGCTTCCCGACCGCTCGTTGCAACGGGAGAAACTCAAAGTCGAGAACAACGCTGCCGAGGGTGTGATCAAACCGAAGCAACTGCGGCTCTGGGATCCCAACGATCCGTTTCTGTATGAGGTGGAGCTGCGGTTGCGAAACAACGGCGAGGTGATCGATCGCGTTCGGACGTATTTTGGGATGCGGAAGATCGACTTTGCGACCGCGGGAGAATCCGGCGCTCCGACCGCACTGCGCGTAAATGGAGTTCCGCGTTATCTTCGCGGAGCTCTGCATCAATCGTTTTATCCGGACGGCGTTTATACCGCTTACTCGGTCGAGGTCATCAAGAACGACATCAGCTACGCCAAGAAGGTCGGATTCAACTTCCTTCGCATTCACATCAAGGTGGACGATCCGCTCGTTTATTATTGGGCGGATCGGATGGGCATGCTTCTCATGGCGGACATGCCGAATTTCGGCGAAGGCGGCGACACCGCACTCGGCCGACAGCGCTTTGAAGAGATGATGCGAAAAACAATCGCGCGCGACTTCAATCATCCTTCGATTTTCGCGTGGTGCCTGTTCAACGAGACCTGGGGTTTTGGCGGACAGATGAGCTTTCTCGACAAGTTACTCGCGCCTGTTCCCGAACCGGCCACCGAGGAAGAACGTCAGCGGCGCGAAACCGCGCAGAGAAAAAAGGTCGGGAGTGAACTGTCGCGTCCTCAGGATTGGGTTCAGGACATGTGGGAACTCGCCAAGCAGCTTGATCCAACGCGACTGGTCGAAGACATGAGCGTCTGCCACTGGGATCACCTCGAGTATTACCTGCACTGCGACACCGACATCAACTCATGGCACTTCTACATGAGTGATTACAATCTCGCGAAGGAACACATCGCGAAGATCGTGAACTCGACCTTTGTTGGATCAAGCTTCAATTACGTCCCAGGTTTCCAGCACAAAGGCCAGCCGCTCATCAACAGCGAATACGGTGGCGTTGGGGCGCTGGATGGCGATCGGGATGTGAGCTGGAGCTTCAAATTTCTCACGAACGAAATGCGCCGCTATCAGCAGATCGCGGCTTACATTTACACCGAACTCCACGATGTGGAATGGGAATACAATGGCTTTCTCAATTACGACCGGACGCCCAAGGAATTCGGTTATGACCCCCGAATTGTCAATGAAAGCAATGCGCTGCCAATCGATTCACCGCCGATTCAAAGAGTGAAACCGGGCGAAGTCATCAAGCTCGACGTGGCCTCATCGCATTATTCCACACGGCATCATGAGAACGTTCGGCTGCATTGGGAAATGGGCGGCGTCGATTCACGTGGTCGTGTGGAACAGGATCTCACGCAAGGTTTGGTGCCGATCAAATTCCCCCATCGTCGTGTGGAACACGCTCACACGATCGAAGTCAAAATGCCAGATCGCACCATGCTGTGCGAACTGCTTCTCACCGCTCGCGCGCAGGATGGAACCGTGGTTGCCAAAAACCACGTGAACTACTTTGTGTCCGATGGCTATCCCCCGCCCCGCGAAGAAACGCCGCGCGCTCTGATCCTTCGCGGCGCGCCGGGAGAATGGTCGGAGGCTCAATGGGCCGGTCCAATGAGCGATCGCGACAAGACCCGGGTGGAGGATTGCTGTGCTGCATTCGGGCACGGCTTTTTTGAATGGAAACTGCCGCTCGGCGGCGCCGATCTTTCAAAAGCCTGGCGATTGAAACTGCTTTGCGAAGCGTCGTCGCATCGCGTCGATAATCCACAGACCGACGTCGATACCTACTCGACCACGCTGCGCATGACATTGAACGGCGTACGGGTTTACGAAGGTGTGTTGCGAAATCATCCGCACGACGCGCGAGGTGCGCTCAGTTATCTGCGCGGTGGTCTAGGCGCCTACGGTTACCTCGTGCACGCCTTCGCTGAAGGTGAACTGCTCCGGCAGATCGCCGCGAATGTTGTGGATGACATGCTCACCTTGCGATGTGAAGTTCCCGCTGAAGCTCTGGTGATCGGAGGCCTCAGCATCTACGGCGCGGAATGCGGACGCTTCCCCGTTTGTCCGACGGCAATCATCGAGTGGTGACGGGATTCTTTGCTGCAAAACGAAACGGAGAATAAATTCCGATCAGGTCAAAGTTCCGAAAGCGATTCAAACAACGAGGTTGTTTGCCTCTCCAACCTTCGCGCCGTTCGCGTCCTCCGCGTGAGTTGCTTTTATGGCCGGAGCCGCGCGTAATCTTCCGGCGTATCGAGATCAAGGTCGAGCCCCGGATCATCGATTTCGACCATCCGGCGTTCGGTCTGATAGCGAGATAAAAATTCACCCAGATTCGCCGCGGCAGTTTTTGTCAGCGCAAAGAAATATTCCCGCGACATCATAACCGGATGCCGAAAGCGCCCGAATCGTCCTGGCTGACAAATTGAATTTGGATGGATCCGACAAAATTCAATCAACGCGGCGAGCGTTGATTGTTGAAGATGCGGTTGATCTCCCAGCGTGATTACAAAATGCGTGAGAGTGTCTGACCATCCGTTCCATGCTCCTGCAGTTTGAATGGAGCTGAACATGCCGCGCTCTGGATCGGGGTTGATGATTCGATTCGCGTGAGACAGACCCAGGTTATTTAGTTCCTGATCCAGGGCAGTTGCTCCAGTCGCGCGGACGACGGCGATCTGAGTTGCGCCAAGAATGTTCCATTGCTGCAACAGATGCCCGATCACGGTGGTCGATCCCCAGTTCAGCAGCAGCTTCGGCGTGCCCATGCGTCGCGACGCCCCGGCGCCAAGAATGACAACTCCAAACCGGAATGCAACGGTGGCGTCCATGACGCGAGTGTAGTCAGCGGATGCGGCAATAGAAGTTGTTTCGGTTTGGATAGCACGCGATCGGACCTGACGCAGCAGAACGATTCAACTAAGTTCACCGCGATGCCTGACGCGCATGAATCGAATCCGGCGGATGAGCTGAAAACGTTTTTGTGGTTTGCCGGCTGGAAATCGCCCGAGTTGAAACCGCTCGCGGGCGACGCCTCCACCCGGAAATATTTCCGCATCGTCGAACGTTCCCGCTCCGCGATTCTCATGGACGCATCGTTGAATCGCGACAGCCTGGCCGCTTTCGTTCAGATCGACGAACATTTGCGTCGTCTGGAATTTCATGCGCCGAAGATTCTCGCGCGTGACATCGCACGCGGATGGTTGCTCCTCGAGGATTTTGGCGACGACACATTTGCGGCACTCCTCGACAAAGGCGCCGATGCGGCAGAATTGTATGTCCTGGGCATTGATGTCCTGGCGGCGCTGCATGCGAAGCCGGATGCCGCGCCGGAAAATCTGCGACGTTATGATCCGGAAAAGATGCTGGAGGACATCGAGCTGTTTCTTGAATGGCGCACTCCCCGCATTTCGGCCGAAGGCGCGAATGAATTTCGTCGCGCGTGGAGGGAGGTGCTTCCGCTGGCGCATGCGGTTCCGAGTTCATTGCTGCTCCGCGATTATCACGCAGCGAACCTGATGTTGTTGAAGGACGAAACGGGATTGAAACGCGTCGGGCTTCTCGATTTTCAGGACGCTTACGTTGGTCCGGTGACCTACGATTTGATTTCGCTTTTGGAAGACGCCCGGCGCGATTTGCCGGATGGAAAGCGGGAGAAAATGCTGGATCGCTATTGTTCGAAGTTTCCGAATTTGAATTTGGAAACATTTCGCACCTCGCTCGCCATCGTTGCAGCACAACGGCACACGCGCGTTCTTGCAATCTTCGAACGGCTCAGCCGGGCGCAGGGAAAACACGACTACAAGCGGCTGCATTCACCGCGAGTGGAACGGCTGTTGGAAACGGCGCTGGAGCAACCTGTTCTAGCAGAGGTGAAGCGATGGATGAATCAATATGCGATGCAGAGTTAAGAAGGCGATGGTGCTCGCGGCAGGATACGGAAAGCGGTTGCAGCCGCTCACGAATCACACGCCGAAACCGCTCGTGCCCGTCGCAGGCAGGCCGATGATCGAATACGCGCTTGAGAAGTTGATCGCGTATGGAATCGAGGAAGTGGTGATCAACGTTTCCTATCTCAAGGAGCCGCTGCTGGATTATCTCGCAAAGTTCAGCCGGTTGAAGATCAGCGTTTCGGAAGAACCCGAACCGCTGGAAACCGGCGGCGGCATCTACAAAGCGCTTCCGCTGCTTGGACCCGATCCATTTTTCACCATCAACAGCGACATCATCTGGACTGACGCGTCAGTTCCCGCGTTGGAACGATTGAACGCTGCGTGGGATGAAACGTGGATGGACGTTCTGCTTCTCGCGCAATCCAGATCCCGCGCAGTCGGTCACGACAAGGGCGAGGATCATCTGTTCATCAAACCGGAGAACACACTTGGTTGGAGCGATGCCGCGGCGCCTTACATCATGGCCGGACTGGCGATATTGCATCCGGGCATTTTCAGAACCGCGACGGCCGGCAAGTTTTCTGTGAAAGCGCAGTGGCTGGCGGCGCTGGCGGAGAAGCGGCTTTATTGCGTGCCGCATGACGGTGAATGGTTTCAGGCCGGAACCGTGGAAGATTTGAAGAGAACGGAAGAGATTCTTTCAAAAAGATCGTTGCGAGGCGATCCGTGACGCTCCATTCAGGACGCAATGGCGCTCAGGCATTCCGTCGCCACAGCAGCCAGAGAAGGAAACCCGCAAGTGCACCGCCCAGGTGCGCGGTGGCGGCGACATTGCTGATGCCGTGAAATTGAAGGCCGACGTAAAGGGTTTGGAGTCCCATCCAAAGAACCAGTGCAAACCAGGCCGGCATGTGAACCCATCGGAACAGAATCAAATAGCGGAACATGAAACCGAGCTGCGCCTTGGGAAATTGCAACGCGTAGAACACAATGATGCCTGAAATGCCGCCGCTCGCTCCGACGCATGGAACATCCGGCGAAGCGCCCGACATGAAATGCAGGATGTCTCCCGCCAGTGTGGATGCGAGCAGGAGAAGCAGATAGCGGCGAGGGCCAATGGAATCTTCGACGTTGTCGCCGAAGATCAGAAGGAAGTAGAGGTTTCCAATCAGGTGCCAGGCATCCGCGTGGAGGAAAAACGAACTCAGAAATGTCAGCCCGCCCCATCGCCAGGGTCGCTCCGGTATGAAGCCGAATTGATTGATGACAGTGGTGAGATTGAAGAAGGCAGCGATGCTTATCGCGGCGACAGTCAGACAGAGGCCCCACGTGATCCAAGGTTGTGCTTTGAGTCCGGAGCACTTTGTTTCAACCGGCAGACCAAAGAACCCGGGAATGACCTTCCAGAGTTCATCCGGAGCCGTGTCTGTAATTCCTCCCGGCTCCGATTTCGCCTTCTCGCGTTCCAGCCTCCAGGCGGCCTCGGCTTCGATGCCTCGCAACGTGACCGTTTCGACGGGCTCGATTGCTGATTCCGGAAGATGCTGAAATTCGTGCGGATCGAACCAGATGACTCCGCATGTTTTGCAGGAATCCAGTTCCAACGGCGGTTCGACAGATTCGAACATCCGCATTCGGTTCCGACAAAAAGGACAATTACGAGAGCCGAGCTTCTGATTGGTGTTGATGCGTCGCAGCAGACTGACGGCGAAACGATCACCGCAAACGCGTCGGATTTGCGGGATGGTCACTGCCCGGCCATCGCAGGAGGGGCAACGGTAGAAAACTCCTTCCCGCTGCCGAACCGTCCTTAATGTCGTGCTGCACGATGGGCACAATGCCATGCGGACGAACCATAGCGGGACAGAGGTGAAGGCTCAATATTCAGACTGAGCTACGCGGCAGTGTGACCGCAATGCTCTCCCTTTCTCCTTTTCCCCAAGCTTCTCTGCCACCAACGGACCGCGTTTCGAAACGGAACTTTCACTACGGCAGAAAGTTCTTGTCGGAATCAGAAGAGCAGGAAGCAAATCCAAACGAAGTTCAAGATGGTGGAGGCGGGGGGAGTTGAACCCCCGTCCCTGGCAAAATTACCAGCCGCGACTACATGCTTAGTCCGGAGTAGATTTTCTGCTGTGCGATGACGTCCGAACTCGAGTCGCACTGCCTAGTCCGCATGGAATATCTCGGCTGCTGGCGCGCAGACTCCGCCGTCAACCATGCCTGCTGTAGCGTTCATCCAGCGTAGCAGGCGTCCACCGGTGAACGTCACGGCAACATTAGGCCGCGAGAGCTAATTCTTCGTTAGCAGTTAATTTTTGATCCGATTTTTTACGAGGCCAACGAATCATCCTCGGCATGCCGCCTCTGGCGCATTCATCAGGTCGAAACCAGTACGCCCCCAGAAACAGAACGGCCTACATACTCGCATCGTTCCGCCATTGGTCAAGAGGGTGTTCGTGTTGCAGCTCGCGTCGCGGCTTTGCGAATGGGCCAATCGCCAATAGCCGATGGCCGAATCGGCAACCAACCACGCCTTTCACACAGCCATGCTATCCTCCCCAAAAACTCCCAAAAAAGCAGAGGCCGGGATCGCTCCCGGCCTCGTTGATTTCAGTTCCTCCCGCTTCGCTCGTCTGAGCGAGGCCTTAAGGGATTGGATGGCTTAGTAATCCATTCCGCCCATGCCGTGGCCGCCAGGGGCCGGAGCCGGCTTTTCCTTTTCAGGAACTTCCGTGATAAGGCATTCGGTGGTCAGCAACAGGCCGGCGATGGACGCCGCGTTCTGCAGCGCGCTGCGGGTGACCTTCTTCGGATCGACCACGCCCGCCTTGACGAGGTCTTCGTACTCGCCAGTGGCGGCGTTGAAGCCTTCGTTGCCTTTGCGGCGGCGGATTTCCTGGACGACAACCGAGCCTTCGTAACCGCCGTTGAGGGCGAGGTGTTTGGCCGGGTATTCGATCGCGCGTTTGATGATCTCAACGCCGATCTGTTCGTCTTCGTTCGCGCCTTTGACAGCTTCGATGGCGGACAGGCAGCGGATGAGCGCCACGCCACCGCCAGGGACGATGCCTTCTTCAACAGCCGCGCGGGTCGCATGCAAAGCGTCTTCGACGCGGGCCTTCTTTTCCTTCATTTCGCTTTCAGTCGCGGCGCCGACATTGATGACGGCAACGCCACCGGCGAGCTTGGCCAGGCGTTCCTGCAGTTTTTCGCGGTCGTAGTCCGAAGTGGTTTCTTCGATCTGACGGCGAATCTGGTTCACGCGGCCCTGAATGTCGCTGTTCTTTCCGTAACCTTCGACGATCGTGGTGTTTTCCTTGTCCACGACGATGCTCTTGGCGCGGCCGAGGTCTTCGAGCTGCACGTTCTCGAGCTTGATGCCGAGGTCTTCAGTGATGCACTTGCCACCGGTGAGGATCGCAATGTCTTCGAGCATCGCTTTGCGGCGATCGCCGAATCCAGGAGCCTTCACGGCGCAAACGTTGAGCGTGCCGCGGAGCTTGTTCACGACGAGCGTGGCAAGAGCTTCGCCTTCGACGTCTTCAGCGATGATGAGCAGCGGCTTGCCGAGCTTCGCGACCTTCTCGAGAACAGGCAACAGATCCTTCAAGCTGCTGATCTTCTTTTCGTAATTGAGGATGTAGGCGTCTTCGAGCTTCGCTTCCATCGTGTCCGCGCTGGTCACGAAGTAAGGAGACAGATAGCCCTTGTCGAACTGCATGCCTTCGACAACGTCGAGGGTGGTTTCGATCGACTTGGCTTCTTCAACGGTGATGGTGCCGTCCTTGCCGACCTTGTCCATCGCGTCGGCGATGATCTCGCCGATGGTGGTGTCCCAGTTGGCGGAAACGGTCGCGACCTGCTTGATTTCTTCCTTGTCCTTGACCTTCTTGGCGATCTTGTCGAGCTGGCCGACAGCGGCTTCGACGGCCTTGTTGATGCCGCGCTGGATGCCGATCGGGTTCGCGCCGCTGGTGACGTGCTTCAGGCCTTCGCGGAAAATCGCTTCAGCCAACACAGTCGCGGTCGTGGTGCCGTCGCCGGCGTTGTCGCTGGTTTTGCTGGCGACTTCACGGACCATCTGGGCGCCCATGTTTTCATACGGATCTTCCAGTTCAATTTCCTTGGCGACGGAAACGCCGTCCTTGGTCACGGTCGGAGAGCCGAACTTTTTGTCGAGAACGACGTTGCGGCCTTTCGGTCCGAGCGTCGCAGTAACGGCCTTGGAGAGCTTGCTGACGCCCCGAAGGAGCGCCTGACGAGCCTGCTCGTCGAAGAGTAATTGTTTAGCTGCCATATTTTTCTAAAAGTTTTGAGTTTTAAGTTTTGGGTTCGAGTTAGTCGATCACCGCGAGAATGTCGTCCGAGCTGAGGATCTTGTATTCCTTGCCGTCGATCTTGATTTCAGTGCCGCCGTATTTGCTGACGAGCACGCGGTCGCCCTTTTTGACTTCGAACGGAACCTTCTGACCTTTGTCATCGGTCTTGCCGGTACCGAGCGCCACGACGACGCTTTCCATCGGTTTTTCCTTCGCGGTATCGGGGATGATGATTCCACCCTTCTTCACTTCCTTCTCTTCGGCCGGTTCAACAAGGATCCGGTCTCCGAGCGGTCTGATGTTCAGTGCCATAGTTTTGTTTTGTTGTTGTAGTTTACGGTTTAATTGAAATCCCGCCGCCCGAGCGACGGGAGAAAGTTTCAGCGCAGGAGCGCCGTGTCGAACAACCTGAAAGGTTGCGAGAATTCAGCCCAGGGTTGAGTGAAACGAAACCCTGGGAGACGGATTGAAACGTGATTGCACCCTGAAGGGGTGCGAGAGAATCGAGAACGGCTCTGGCACCCGTTCGAGGTGGAAATCCAACGAACGCCTGACCCAGGGTGGCGGTCTTCGGCCTTACCCTGGGCTGAATTCCTGCAAGCCTGCAGCCTGCTCGAAATGGCTTTCGTCGAAATCATCGCGCGTTCCTGAGCGTGACGCCTCTTACTTCTTCTCGTCCACCACTTCGGCGTCGATGATTGGACCGTCGTCCTTCTTGCCGCCCTGGCTTGCGCCAGCGTCGGGGCCAGGTTGAGCGCCGGGCTGGGCTCCTGCCGGGCCGGCTTGTCCGCCCGCGGCTTTGTAGAGTTCTGCTCCGACGCTCTGGACGGTTTCGCCGAGCTTCTCGCTCGCCGACTTGATCGCGGCGGCATCGCTGCCCTTCAACGCGTCCTTCACATCGCTGATCGCCTTCTCAAGCTTGCCCTTGATGTCGCCGGGCACTTTGTCGCCAGCGTCCTTGAGCATCTTCTCCGAGCGATAAACCAGGTTGTCGGCTTCGTTGCGAATTTCGACTTCCTCGCGGCGCTTTTTGTCCTCCTCGGCATGCGCTTCGGCGTCCTTGCGCATCTTCTCGATTTCGTCCTTCGAAAGACCGCTGCTGGCGGTGATGGTGATCTTCTGTTCCTTGCCGGTGCCAAGGTCCTTGGCGCCGACGTGCAGGATGCCATTCGCGTCGATGTCGAACGTGACTTCGATCTGCGGCACACCGCGCGGTGCGGGCGGAATGTCGGTCAGCTGGAACTTGCCGATCGTCTTGTTGTCGCGTGAGAACTGGCGTTCGCCTTGCAACACGTGAATCTCCACACCGGGCTGATTGTCGCTCGCGGTCGAAAAGATTTCCGATTTGCGAGTCGGGATCGTGGTGTTGCGCTCAATGAGCTTCGTGAACACGCCGCCGAGCGTTTCGATGCCGAGCGACAGCGGTGTGACGTCGAGCAGGAGCACGTCTTTGACCTCGCCCTTGAGCACGCCGCCCTGAATCGCTGCGCCGACCGCGACGACTTCGTCCGGGTTCACACCCTGATGCGGCTGTTTGTTGACGAGCGATCGCGCGGTTTCAACCACGCGCGGCATGCGGGTCATGCCACCGACGAGCACCAGCTCATCAATCTTGGAAGCGTCGAGGTCCGCATCGCGCAAGCAGTTCTTCGTCGGCCCGATCGTGCGTTCGAACAGGCTGTCCGTGAGCTGTTCCATCTTGGCGCGAGTGAGCGTTTTCTGGATGTGTTTCGGACCGCTGGCGTCAGCAGTGATGAACGGCAGGTTGATGTCGTATTGCTGCGAGCTGGAAAGCGCAATCTTGGCTTTTTCGGCCTCTTCCTTGATGCGCTGAAGGGCGTCGGGCTGCTTGCGCAGATCCATGCCGGTGTCCTTCTTGAATTCGTCGAGAATCCAATCCATCAGCGCATTGTCCCAGTCGTCACCGCCCAGGTGCGTGTCGCCGTTGGTGGCTTTGACTTCGAACACGCCGTCGCCGATTTCGAGAACGGAGATATCGAACGTGCCGCCGCCCAAATCGTAAACCGCGATCTTCTCGTCCTTTTTTTTGTCGAGACCGTAGGCGAGCGATGCTGCGGTCGGTTCGTTGATGATGCGGAGCACTTCAAGTCCGGCAATGCGGCCGGCGTCTTTGGTGGCCTGACGCTGCGAGTCGTTGAAGTAAGCCGGAACGGTAATGACGGCCTGGGTGATCTTTTCGCCGAGGCGGGTTTCCGCGTCCGCTTTCAACTTGGAAAGAATCATCGCCGAAATTTCGGGCGGCGAGAATTGCTTTGTCTTGCCTTCGATTTCGACTTCGACAGCGCAATCGCCATTCGCGGCCTTCACGACCTTGTAAGGCATGCGCTTGGTTTCTTCCTGGACCTCATCGAACTTGCGGCCCATGAAGCGTTTGATGGAGTAAATCGTGTTGCGGGAATTCGTCACCGCCTGGCGTTTTGCGGCATCGCCGACGACGCGTTCCCCGTTTTTTGTGAAGGCAACGACTGACGGGGTCGTGCGTTTGCCTTCGGAATTTTCCAGAACGAGGGGCTCGCCGCCTTCCATCACGGCCATGCACGAGTTCGTCGTTCCCAGATCGATGCCTAAAACTTTTGCCATAAAAAATCGTTTTACGTGTTGAAACTTCTAGGGATTCCTTTGCAAGGCGGGTGCCAACGGGTTCAGAAACGCATGAACCCTAATGTTTACAGGGTGATGACGGCGGTTTCAGCGAGTTTGCCCGAAACCGCGAACTGTGACAGTGCGACACGAATTCGATGCGTGTGACACACTTTTGACGCCCAATAGTGGCGCAGCGGGTAACACTTCCTTTAACGCAGAGCAAAGGACGCGGAGTTTCGCAGAGGAAAATTTGAATCCTTGCAGTTCTCAACGTCCTCTGCACCTCCGCGTTAAAAAGAGTGCTGGTCCTATTTGCTGCCCGGTTTGATCGCGGGTGTGTTGGCGAGGTCGGGCGGGAGTTTGTCCGGTTCGAACGCTTCGACAACGAGGGAAAGCAGGCTGATGAACGGTACGCCGAGGTTCACGGTTCCATTGGAACGATCCACAGCCGCGGCGACACCAAGGACATTTCCCTGATGAGCGCGGACAATCTCGATGGTTTCCTGAACCCGGCCGCCCTTGGTGACCACGTCTTCCACGATCAGGATGCGTTCGTCGGGAACGATCTTGAATCCGCGGCGCAGGACGAGTGTGCCTTCCTCCTTCTCCACGAAAATGAAACGGGTTTTGAGCTGTCGTGCGACTTCCTGGCCGAGGACGAGTCCGCCCATGGCCGGAGCGATGACGGTTGAGACGTTGAGATGACGAACCTTGTCTGCAAGGGCGCCGCCGACTTTCTCGACGATCGGCATCTGCTGGAGCGCCAGCGCGCATTGGAAGAACTGGCGACTGTGCAAACCGCTGCGCAGGATGAAATGACCTTCGAGCAAGGCGCCGGTGTCGCGAAAAATCTGCAGGACTTCTTCTTTCGTCATGGCGCGCGAGTTTAGAGTCTCGTGCCCGAGTTCAAAGTTCAAAGTTCCGAGGGCTTCTGGTTGTTGCAACGTCGGCGGGGAAACAGCAGCCGCAATCCTGAAACAGCCAGAAACGCAGTGGATGCAAGGCAAAGCACAGGAAAGGCGTACATTTGCCACCCTTCGAATGTAAACGGCCCGAAGCCGTAGGCGATCATCCGTGCAGAAGCTGCAGAGTGCCAGTTCAACCAGAGGTTTCGCACGATCATGATGCCCATGGCGGCGCAAGGTAATGAGGCAGCAAAAAGAGCCAGCCCGGCGGCGACGGTTGCCATTCGCTTCATACGGTATGTGGAAGGTGGTTGCTGCGCCATCCTCTAACAAGAAGCGTCCCGTTCTTCACAGCCGAAATAATCCGGCGCGTTCCCCGGCTTCCACTTGATGTTGCAGCCAATGCTCGGTTTCTGAACCGGCGCAACGGGCTTGCCGGCGAGAACCGCATCGAGCGCCTCACGAAGATCTTTCCCCGTAACCGGCAGATTGTTCTTCGGACGGCTGTCGTCGAACTGACCGCGGTAAACAAGCCGATGCGCCTGATCGAACAGGAAGAAATCCGGCGTGCAGGCAGCGCGATAGGCTTTCGCGACCGACTGCGATTCATCGTAAAGATACGCGAAGTTGTAGCCCGCCTCCTTCGCTTCCACCTTCATCAGCTCGGGGCCGTCCTGCGGATAACCGGCGACGTCATTGGAACTGATGGCCACGATCGCGACCCCTTTCGGAACGTAATCCCGACCGAGTTGCGCGAGTGCGGATCGCAGATGCTTCACGTAGGGGCAATGATTGCAGATGAACATCACCAGCAGCGGTCTGCCTTTGAATTCGGAAAGCGAAACCGTTCTGCCACTGACATCCGGCAAATTGAAATCAGGCGCTGCCGTGCCGAGCGGCAACATTGTGGAATTGACTGCGACCATGCGGAGAATCTGAGAAGACGGGGTTCGAAAGTCGAGAGGACAAATTGGAAACGCCCCGTGAACGGAACGGAATCTCAGACACTCGCCATGTTGCGAACCGGCGTTTCAGCGCGACTGCGAAAGACGATATCGACTACGTTTCGAAGAAATTGTTCGTCTGCGACGCCGTCAGTGGCGTCGGGAGGAAATTCGACCTTGGCGCGAAAATGAGCGGCCATTTGCGCAAACAACTCGATTCTCGCTGCAGGTTCGAATTCGTCGCGTCGAATCAACGCCTGCAGCGCCGCGGAAGCTTCTTCGGGCGAAACGCGCTGACGCAAGCGCGCGGCGAGATGAGGATACTGCCGGAGCGAATTGAATTTGCCGGAAACAACTTGCTCGAGATCGGGCTCTGACACGGCGGGGATTCTCACCACAACCGTGTTGGCCGCAATGTCGCCCAACCGCTGACATCGGCGATTCAGCCAGCAGGTGATTCCACCCACAACATAGAATACGGGTTGCATGTCCACGAAGCGGAGCAGATTGCGAGTGACCACCTGGTCGAACTGAAGTCGCAGACCTTCCGCATCCACCACGCGCAATCGCAGCAGACGCTTTCCAAGCGTTTGACCCCGCCAGAGCCACTCGAATGCGATGCCGTATCCAATGCTGACAACGAAGTAGGCGAGCGCCATGACTGCCAGGGCTATGTTGTAGTCAATCGCTCCAATCAAGTTACCGACGGTTCCAAGTAACGACAGGATCGCCGAGATCGCCATCAGGTCGATCGCCCACGCGAAGAAGCGGGTGATCGGTCCTGCGAGCGGCTGCGCGAAGACGATTCCTTCAGGTGTGCGGATTTTCAGTTCAGCGTTCAATCAACTCAACGTGCTTTCTGGGATCGCGTGTTCCTGCCCGATTTCGACAAAAACAGGCAGAGCAGGATCAACTCGACGGTGCCAAATGCGATCTTTGCCTCGTACGGAATCACCGGCTCGTGATATTGCGAAAGAAACGCTTCAACAAATCCTGCCCAGATCAGCATCAGGCCGACACCGAAGATCAGCGTCACGATGTCTTTTGAAACCAGTCTCAACCGCTGACCCAGCGTTTGCCGATTGCCCCAGCCGATCAGCGCCGTTGCAAGTACGAGTCCGGCCTGGCCGGCGATCAGAATCGCAGGAATTTCAATCACACCGTGGGGCATCAGCCAGCCAAGAAGAAATCGGAGCTGTCCGTCCATCACGTAATCCACCGAAATCGCCCCGAGAATTGCGCCGTTGTAAAAGAGCAGAATGATCGTTCCGATTCCATAGGACATGCCCATCGCCAGCGTGAAGATCGAAACCTTGGTGTTATGCGTCATCAGCATCGCGGAGAACGATGTTTTCGATCCCGACAGGCGATCGGATGTCTGCCTCTCTTCTTTTTGCACCCGTTCGCTGGGACGCATCTGATCGTGTCCGAACGGCATGATGACGTGGCGTGACGGCGGATCGAGGACGATCGCAAAACCGCCGATCAGACAGCCGGCAATGGTGATCGCCAAAGACAGATAAAAAGCCCGAATCTGACGCCGGAAGGTCTGCGGCAAAGTTTGAAAGAACCAGCGCAGCGGATAAACACGACGGCGTTTTTCGCGCGTTTCGTGGATTTCACCGTAGGCGCGCGCAACCAGGCTCTCCAGGTAGCGACGTGTTTCCGGTTCGCTGGAAAACGTGTTGAGTTTCGCCAGATCGGCGGCGGTACGTTCGTAAAGTTCGTGAAAGCGCTGGAGTCGATCCAGGTTCAGTCGCAATGTCGGTTCCGCTTCAATCTCTTTGAGAATGTTTTCCAACTCGGACCACGTCGGGCAGGAAACGCTGATGAAACGTTCGAGATCGATAATCATATCAGTTGCCTCCGTTTCACATTCAAATACTGCGCGACCACGTCGGCGCTGAGGCGTTCGTTTTGCAGCAGGGAGAACTGGACGCCGCGGCGTTGAAGTGTCTTTCCCAATTCCTGCAGGCGCGCCCATTGCAGGTGACCGCCCAGTTCGCGATAAAGCTCGTCCAGCGTTTCAACATCGCCGCGACTGAACAAAGGTCGGGTTCCGGGCGGCTGGATCATGTTCACCAGAACCAGATGCTGGCGGCGGAGAAGATCGATGTTTCGAACGAAACTTTCGGCAAGCGCGGGATCGTCGAGCGATGTGAGAAAAACGAGCAAAGCGCGGCGCCGGAGCCGGAGCCGGAGGAACGTGCAAAGTTCGTCGAAGTCGGGCGACACCGGCTGCGGCTGCAGTGTATAAAGCGCATCCCTGCAAACGCTGTAGTGCGCCTTGCCGTTCTTGGCGCGGACGAATTTCTCCACCTTGTCCGTGAAGGTACACAGCCCGAAAAGATCGCCCTGTTGCTCCGCGGCCAGGCCGAGAACAAGAGCGGCGGTGACGAAGCGTTCTACAATCGAATCGATCGTTTGCGGCGCGGGCGTTTTGAAAGAAGAACCGGGCGATCGCTCGGAGTTGGATTCAGCGAGCGCCGGCTCGGGAGTTGTTGTGTCACCAGTGGGGCGTCTTTGACTGAGACGGGACGCATCGATGATGACGTAAATTTCCTGCGTTCGTTCGATCTGAAACACCTTCGTCACGGGCCGACTCCGGCGTGCGGTGGCCTTCCAATGAATTTCATCGAAGCTGTCACCCGGCACGTATTCACGGAGTTTTTCAAAATCGCGGCCTTTGCCGACCTGTCGTTGGGCATGCAATCCAAAGTTGCCCCGATTCAAAAACAGCGCGGCGAGATTGCGGCGCTCCGTCAAAAGATTCGGATAAACGCGAATTTCCGATTCGGTTTTGAAACGCCGGCGCACACCCCAGAAGCCGAATGCCGATTGACCTTCCACATAGACGGCATCCATGCGGAAGTTGCCGCGCTCGGTCGGTTTACAGGTCCATTGTGCCGACGACCATTCCGCACCGGCTGGAAGGTTCACGTCCATCTCTTCCAGTTCCGTGACGAGCTGAGGCGGGAATGGAATGGCAATGCGGAGAAGTCGATTCTTTTGGGCAATGTTTTGAATTCGAAGCTCCAGTTTGCCCGCTCGATCTTTTGAAAGTCGCACCACAGGCGTTAACTCAACCTGAATGCCTGAAAGCGAACGAGTGGATCCCAGTGCATCGACAATCACGAGCAACAGGAACAATCCAACCGCGCAAAGCGCCGCCGTGGTCGTTGGCGGCTCGACAGCGGCCAGCAGCGCGAAGGGCACGACCACGAGCGCCACCCAGAACAACAATCTGTTGCGTGGAACGATCATGAGGTGATTGGAAACGCCAGTGTAGAGATTGGAACGAAATCGACCAAAGACAGTGCATTCATCAGGTTTCGGTTGCTTGAACATTTCCGGCGGTTCGAACCAAAGAGTCGCGGAGCGCCGAACTGCTCGTAGCCGTGGATTTCAATCCACGGAATGGATGGTCGCGAACAGAGCGTCACGGAGGGACGCCAGACCTTAATCCCATAAATACTCCTCCTTGTACACGATCCCGTTTCGCTCCAGAAACACGCGATACTCCTCCTGAAACGATCGCGCCCGGTGATGTTCACGCTGTTCGCGAATGTATCTTTCCACGTCCGGAACCTGTGATTTGCTGACCGCGAATGCGCCATAGCCATCCTGCCATGCGAACGAAACAAATCCCGGCAACGCCGTCTTGATCCATTTCGAAGAACCGCCCTTGATCTGTTTGACCACATCGCTGACCGCAAGCGCCGGAGGGATTCGCACCAATATGTGGATGTGATCGTCGAATCCGCCAACGCAGACGGGATGCACGCCATTTTCGTGGGCGATGCCGCCGAGATACGTCCACACGCGTTCTTCGATGTCCGCACGCAGCCACGGCTCGCGATGTTTGGTGCTGAAGATGATGTGGTAATGAAGACACGTGTATGTGTTCGCCATGGTTTCCCTTTCCCGTTTCCTTTTCTCTTCGTGCGCTTCAAGCGTCGCTCCGCGACGCCCTCCTGAATTCCCGTTTTGTCCGTGGATTGAAATCCACGGCTACGGGCTTTTCGTCGCTCCGTGACTAAATCGAAGCGAAGCAGCGACAGTTCCCCGCTACTATAATTGGTAGGGCAGAGCTGCCGCTCTTCACCATATTCCGCATCGACAGGTGTGCCCCTCAAGACGCCGGGCACGACCGCCGATGCCAACTCCCCAAACAGTTCATGCTTCAAGAGCCGTTCTTCACCGAAATTGTTGTCCCATGGATTACTCATCTCGGCACCGCTATTTGTTGCAGAATCTGTTGGATGACTTCAGCGATGCTCAATCCCTCGATCTCAAACTCGGGCCGGAGAATCAGACGATGCTCCAGCACCGGCACGGCCATCGCCTTGATGTCATCGGGCGTCACAAAATCCCGGCCCGACATTGCGGCATAGGCGCGGGAGGCCATGATCAACGATTGCGTCGCGCGCGGGCCGGCTCCCACCAGCACACTCTCGTGCTGGCGCGTTGCGCGAACGATGTCCACGAGATACGCGACCAGTTCATCGCGCATGATGATGCCGCCGACGGTTTCGCGAAGCTGGGCGAGATCTTCCGCTTTGATCACCGGCTGCACGACCCCCTGGACGAGCAATGTTTCCGGCGCCTCCCTGGTCATGGTGCGCTGTGCGAGTGCCAGTTCCTCCGCTCGATCCGGCGCCTTCATGGTGATCTTCAACATGAACCGATCCTTCTGGGCTTCGGGCAGCGGATATGTTCCTTCGTATTCGATCGGATTCTGCGTCGCGAACACGGTGAAGTTCGGCGGAAGCGAATGCGTTTCGCGGTCGATCGTTACCACGCGTTCCTGCATCGCCTGCAACAACGCGGATTGTGTCTTGGCGGGAGCGCGATTGATTTCATCCGCGAGCAGAAACGACGTGAAGACCGGTCCTTTGATCACGGAGAATTCGTTTCGCTGCAGATTGAAGACGCTCGTGCCGGTGATGTCCGCAGGCATGAGATCCGGCGTGAACTGAATGCGGGCGAAATCGCATCCGAGCACTTGCGCGAGTGTGCGCACCAGCAAGGTCTTGGCGACGCCCGGCACGCCTTCAATCAAGGCGTGATTGCCGGTGAAAATCGCGATGAGCGCCTTCTCGATCACGTCGTGCTGGCCGATGATGACCTTGCCGGTTTCATGACGTGCCTGGGCGAGCACTTCTTTCAGTCGTTCGATGTTCATGTTGTGGTTTTCGTGGTTCCGGAAACGTTCGCTTTGTCAGTGGTCAAAACGCCTGGTTTGAGTTCAAGCGCGTGATGGATTTCGCGATACACTTGAACCGGGTTCTGCTTTTTCTCGGGCAACGCGCGGGCAGCTTCGAAAATCGCTGTCGCTGCTGCGCGGCGGGTTGGTGAATGTCGAAGGCTTGAGGCCGAGCGATTCCATTGCTCGAAACAGCTCGCAAGCAGTTCGTGCGGAGGAATGCTGCGCCGGAGCAAATTGACAAACCCGCTCGCGGAATCCTTGCCGGGAATCCATCCGCGCGTTCGTTCATCCGCATAAGGCGGCGCGAGGCTGAATGCATTTTTCCAGACGAACAGAAGCGCGAGAAGGATCAATGCGCCGATCAGCCAGTAAAGACGATACTTGCGCAGCAGTGTGGCCATACCCGGTTGCTCGGTGACGCCGAGATGCGCTTCATCGAACACCACTTTCCGGCTCGACCCGATCAACCACGCAAGGAAGTCGGCATGTCGATCCCGCTGCATCGCTTCGTTGCTGAGAAAATAGGAATCGGTCGCAATCACCACACTGCCGCGCCCGAAGTTTCTTTCCACAACGACCGCGTTGGTGCCGCGCACGTAGATCGGTTTCCAGTCAGAGCCTGCATTGGTGATGACAATGCCGCTGTGCCAGACCAGCGAGTCGGGCGTCGAAATGTCCGCGACTCGTTCCACTTCGATCGCGTCGTAAACGTCATTTTCACCCGGCGAAAGGCTCCGGATTTCGAAACCGATTTTCCACGCCTCTGCCAGGGAAACGATTTTGATGTTGTCGCGGTGACCTGTTGTCTTCCGTTTCTTTTTAGGTTTCGGTTTCGCGGGGATTTCGTCATCGCCGTGAACCGAATCCTCGGGAGTATCCTTATCGTTTTCCTTTTCGACGTCGTTTTCTTCTTCGGGTTTTGGTTCGGCCTTTGTTTTTGAACCTGGTTTCGAAGAGGGCGAGTTCGTTTCCACCTGCGGATCCCAGCGTCCGAACTGGAAGAAGTCGGCCTGCATCGGTTCGAGTGTGATGACCAGCCGTCCGCCGCGTTTCGCGAAGCGTTCGATCTCATCCACCAATGAAACGGGCATCCAGCGAAGTTCCCGCGCGGGCGCGGCGATGTGCAGGTAAGCGGTGCCGGCTTCAAAGGGCAGGCGATTTTCGATCGAATAATCGCGCTGAACGGAAATGCCAGGGACGCGTCCGAGGCTTTCGTAAAAGGCCATGGTTCCGAGCGGATCAGCGCGAAGCGAAGAATACGCCGGATAATTGTCGCCCACCTCAAATCGCATTCGAAAGAGTTGAAGCAACCCGAACACGAACAGGCCCGCGCAGGCGAGAAACAGAATGACTGGAAGCGAGCGTTTCATGCTGTTTTGAGCCTCTCCACGTTCGCCGCGAATTCAGTCACCTTTTCGCGGTTCACCTCGTGCATGCCGTACCAGATTCGTTCGAATGCCGAAATGTTTTCGCCGAAGACAGGAAGGAGATTCGGCAGAGCATGTGCGCGGCGCTGAAGTTCGTTCGCGTAATCGCGGTTCGATTTGAACCGCGCGATGCTGATGAGATTGCGCTGGGCGAGATGCGCGAGGCTCGCGAGATAGAATGCGCGCATCGCCAGCCGGTATTCGCCGCGTTCCAGCAATTCGCGTCCGAGCTGCGTCCAGCCGTCCTCCGGCAACTGATCTGCCGCCACGTTTTCATCTGAAAGATCGGGCGCAGGTTGGGCGGGCGAAAGGGCGACGGCTGTGGTGGCGATTCGCTTCCGACGCCAGTTACGGAGAAGAAACAGAACGAGTGCAACCACGATGACGACAATCAGCAGGAAGATGAGCGTTTGTTGCGTTGTCATCCAACCCGATCCGGCATCGTTTGGTCCTTTGCTGGACAACTTGCGCTGGAACAATCGGCGCGCCAGGTCGTTCAGCCATTCCAGCGTGGATCTCACCGCATCGCGAATCATGTCCGCAATTTTCTGAAAGAACTTGGCGATCACGCCGGGCTCACTTTCGCGAACAACTTCCTCCTTCGGCACGCGCCAGGCGTATTTGCGTTCGCTGATCACTTCGCTGATCCGTTGATCCAGTTCCACAGGTGGAATGCCGGGCGACCTTTCGATCGAAGGTGACGGTGAAGGAGCAACCTGGCTTTCCTGCGCGGGCGCATGGATGCAGACGGAAAAGAGAACGAGAACCCCGGCGGCGAGCTTTTGCGTGGTGGTTCCGAAACGTTTCAATTCGGCCTTGAGATCTTCTCCCGACTGCAGCGACTCGCCATAAAAACAGCGGAGCACGAACACAACCTTCAGGATGGGATCCACGCACAAATAACAAACCCCAAGCATCGCCATGAAGAATGTGGTGTTCAGCAATGCATAGGGACTTTGCGTGAACACGGTTTCGATTCCAAAAAGCATTTTGATCAGCGATGGAATGGTCGCTGCGGCGATGCAGCAGTTGAGAAAAACGCATCCGGTGAAAATCGCAAGCAGGCTCAACAAAATGTGATTCTGCATCGGCCAGAGCGATGCCTGTTTGGATGCGGCTTTGAATTGTTTTGAAATGTCGGCGGAATCGGGGTCCGCGAGTGCGGTGACGTTTTGATAATACGCGATCACCCACGGAAGCGGGAGTCCGGCGGGGATCAGCGAGAGCGGAATTAACAGCAGTCCGGAAGGTTGCAGGATGGTTTGACCGAGCAGAATTTTGAGATGCTGCCGCAGCGAAAACGCCGGCGGTTCATTCGAAGAAACGATTGCGCGCACGTGCCGGGCAAACACCGCCTGCCAGTGTTTCATCCAGAGGAACAGCAGTGCCATTCCCAACGCGGCTTCGGTCAGATGCTGCTCGGCAAACGCGCTTAGGCTCATGTCAGCCCAGAAGAAAAGAAACCCGAGCACAAACGGAATCGTGCCGAGGTAATACATCAGCAGCGTCGAGACGGGTGCCGCGCGAAGAAGGTGGGTCGCCTGTTCGATCAGCTCGAACCCGCTTCGGCCTGATTTGCGTTTTTGCGTCCCCTTCATTTCCGTTCAAGCCACGGCACTTCCCACATCGTGCCTTCGTGGAAGCTCGTCGGAACCCGCACGAGCAGTTCTCCAATCACGAAAAAGAAGAACCACGCGATCAACAGACCGAATGTGCATTGGGCGGCGCGCTTCAGCGTGACGAACGCAGGACGTTTCCGCGCGGGAACCTCGGCATGCTTCTTAAGGCAGGTCGAGCAGAGGACACGATCGTCGTGTTCAGTGATGCATTCGCGGCAGAAAAAGTTTTTGCATTCGGGACACCGGGCGACTGCTTCCCGCAACCCGTGATTGAAACAGCGCTGGTGAGCGAGGTTCTGCATAGGTCAGCCGATGACCGGCGGAATATCCGCGTTTGAAGCGGACACGGTAGGACTGGAAATCGTTCCTGAGCTGCCCGCTTGCGACACGAACTCCCGCATCTTCATGTCCACCTCTTCAACGGTGAGCTCGCCCTGCGCCTCGGCGATCAGCGGGCGGACTTTTTCCAGAAACCTCCGCGCCCGGTTCACCCGGCTGAGCGGAGAGATTTCTTCGGTTTGAACAGCCGTCCGGAGATGACAGATGCACGTCTGGCCGAGAAGGAGATTCAGAACGAACGGAATCAGAGTGGTTATGGCAAGGATTCCGAAGACCCATCGCACTTCGATCGTTGTGGTGACGATTGCAACTGCGCCGAAAATTGCGGTCAGCAGTCCAGTGACCAATGCGATGATCTTTTGCCGGTCCGTACGGCGGATGAGCAGCGACTGGATGTCGCGGAAATAGAAACGTTTGTAGGTTTCCGTGTAGCCATTGGTGATGACCAGCAGCAGATGATCAGGTCCCCGCCACACCTGGGCGCGTGAGACGGTGAAGATTGCAAATCCCGCCCGTTTGCGGGTTGAAGTCAGTTTGATGTATTCCTTGGTGGCCACTTCAGCGTGAGAAGATGAGGATGAACATCGTGATCCATCCAATGATTTGAAGTACTGCCAGCACTCCGGCAATTGCCAGCTTTGCCCTGGATCCCTGTGTCAGTCCAAGCGGGGTTTTCCAGTGTGCGATGACGATGAACAACGTCGCGGGCGCCGTGATCAGGGTGAAGTAGAAAATGAGGATTGGATAGATCGCGAGGGCAAGCGCCAGGTTGTCGTAACGGGTGCGTTTATCCTCGAGGCTTTTGATCCGCTTTTTGGTTTTCCCCGCCTCCAGACAGCTCGGGCAGAAATGCTGCGCATTCAGAACGCAATCGCACAAAGCGCAGATGAACCGTCCGCAGCCTTCGCAGCCGACAGTGGCTTTCTTCTGCGGATGATAAAAGCAGCTCGATTCGCCTTCGAGCATCACGACTTCGCCCACGGTCGGCGCAGCAGCCGGACGGAAGAACGCCGGGAAAATTTCCACCTGCAGCGGCGCGGCACACGAGGGGCACGGGGTGAAATCCGGCCGGTTGAAGACGCCTCCGATGAGCGTCGTCTTGCACTTGGAACACTGGAGGAATTTTGGGCTCAAATTATTTGTGGATCACCCGCGTGTTGCACATGTGATCGTGCAAGGAGCGTTTCTCGGAATCGAATGCCGCGATGATGTAACCGATGTTACAAATCAGTCCGCTCAGCATTTCGGCGAAGAAACGTCCCGTCGCGCGCGCATAAGTCACGTCGCTGCCGTCGCTCTTCACCACCTTGAGTTTGCAAACCATTTTGCCCGGCGTGGCGCCATACTTGCCGATGAAAAAGATGGAATAGGCTCCCTGAAGAACAATCATTCCCAGCTGAAGCAATAACGGCAGAAATGGCGAATCCGTTTCCATTCCAGGATTCTTTGCTGCGCTGGCCACGACGATGACAAATACGATCATGAACGGCACGCCCAGGATAATCCCGTCTATCATCTTTGCACCGAATCGAATCCAGAAGCCGGCGTAGTTCAATTGTCCGGTGCTGAACGCAGCCCCTTCAGCAAGCTTCTGCAGAAAGGCCGGTTTGCAGTTGGCGCAGACATGAACCGCGCCGTAGCGGATTGTGTTTTCCACCGGAAAGACGTTCCCGCAATGAGTGCACGTAACCGTCGCGGCACCGCTTGTTGAACCCTGTCCTGCTGAAGTTGAACTGCCTGCGG
Organism: uncultured Verrucomicrobia subdivision 3 bacterium; assembly: GCA_937890005.1. GTDB lineage: Bacteria > Verrucomicrobiota > Verrucomicrobiia > Limisphaerales > DASXHY01 > DASXHY01. The sequence continues at coordinate 217,886 of CALBZA010000004.1, forward strand.
TCGCAGCGGGTGCGGCAGCTGGGCCGGCTGTTCCGCGCGCCTGATTGTAAGGAGTCCAGTTGGCCATGCCTTCACGCCAGATGAGCGTGTCCTGCTGAATTTTTCCTGTGGCGAGAAGCTGATCGAGTTGGGCGTCATCGACCGGGCCGGCCTGCTTGCCCTGGTCCACGTAATACCAGTTCATAAGGTGTGTGATTCTGCGGAAGTGTTGCTCAATGGATTCTCCAAATTGCCGCCGCCGTTGTGCCACAGGCGCGCCCTTCAGCGCAATTCATTTAAGCATGTGTAGGAAGAAAAGGGTGGGCATACAAAAGGAACTGCATCGTTTCGATCTGCTTAATCCGTTCGTTCTGGAAGTCACAAGCCTTCGCGCCCTTAGTGTCCTTCGCGTGAGTTTTCGTCGAGGGAAGATTAATGCGGATGAATGTGACGCAGGATGTGCGGACGCTCGAGTCCGTGCGCGAGCATCAGTTCCTCGTTGTTCAACAATTCCCGCGTGGGACCGTCGGCGACGATTTCCCCGCGATCGAGAACAATGGCCCGGGAACAGAGTTCAACGGCCAGTTCAAGGTCGTGCGTGGCGATCAGTTTCGTGGCGGGAATCTGCCGCAGCAGAGCCTTGAAATCGCGTCGTCCGCGCGGATCCAGATCGCTCGTCGGTTCGTCCATGACGAGAATCGCCGGTTCACACGCGAGCACGCCGGCCAGGCAGACACGGCGTTTTTCTCCGTGGCTGAGATGATGCGTGGCCCGATGTTCAAATCCCTCCATTCGCACTTCAGCCAGCGCTTTCTGAACCCGCGCCCTGATCTCCGCTTCGGAAAATCCCAGTTGCTGCGGTCCAAAAGCGACGTCCTCTTCAACCGTGGGACAGAACAGCTGATCGTCCGGATCCTGAAAGAGCAATCCGACCTGACGCCGGACTTTTTGGAGATTCGCGCTGACCAGCGGTTCGCCGAGAATCTGGATCGGAGACGGCGTTTCGATTCGTTCCGGCAAAATGCCGTTGAGGTGCAGCAGCAGGGTGGATTTGCCGGAACCGTTCGGCCCGAGCACCGCAACGCATTCCCCGGCGGCAACATGAAAGCTGATGCCTCGAAGCGCTTCAGTGCCGTCATGATAGCGATAGCGCAGATTGGATACTTCGATCGCGTTCATCGCCATCCTCTCGAACACATCGCCGCGTAAATCCGTTCCGCCCGTTCCGAGGCCCGAACGAAAAGCTGGCCGACGACAGTTGAAAGCGTTCGCCATTGAAAGCGGCCTTCCTTCCGAAAGGTCCGGCTGAGTCGCGCGCGACGCATGCGCTCCGATTCTTCCGCGAGAACGAACAGGTATCGATGCATCAGTGCGATGGTGGTCACAAGAAGACCGGGTACACGAATTCGCTGCAGCACACGAACAACTTTTCCAAAGGGCGTCGTGTTTGCGGTGATGATGACGGTCACCAGGCAAATCGCACTTTTCAAAACGAGTGTCTGCCACTGAAAGCGGCCGGAAGGCTGCCACGCGTTGGCCAGCACGGCTCCGAGAACGAAGGGCGAAAGCAAGAGCAGGCGCTTGAGAAGAAACAGCAACGGCAGCCGGCTCACCGCCACCGCAGAAACCAGCACCATCGCCGCGATAATAAACCATCCGTATGCGTTTGACGGTGCGACGACCGTTCCGACGATAATTGTCAGCGCGACGGCGAGTTTCAGCCCGGCGGGAACGCGATGAACCGGACTGTGCGCATGAGCGTGGTGATGTCCGAAAAGCTGGTTCATTTCGGATTTCCGGAAACTTCAACCCGAGGAACCAGAACTCTGCCGAGCAACCACGCCAGCGCGAACACAACAACAGATCCGATCGCTCCGGCCAGTGCGGTTGTTCCCACCGCCCAGTGAACGCCCGGCACAGCGTAGTCCGGCATCGGCGCAGGAATTGGATCGGCAGCCTTCTGTTCGAATCCGAGCCGTTCGGCGACAGCTTCGAGCCCGTCGGGCCACGGACAGGCAAATGGCGCGACGAACAGGACGATTCCGAAAGTGACCAGCAGGCTTACGAAAATGAAGTCACCCTGGCGTTCAGATACCGTGCGGTTTTCGATCACATCCGGTCGGGTGCGTTGAACGAAGAGAAAGACCAATGCGGTGATGAGACCTTCGCCGAGGCCGATCACAATGTGCGTGATCGTCATGGCGGGAAACGCGGCCTTCCAACTGGCGGTTCCGGACCATGCAAGCTGTCCGGCGCAACCGATCGCCGCAAACACGACCGAGCACCACGCGCCGAACGCGACTGCCGTCACGAGGCCGCGTTTTTCCGGCAACACGCGCTTCACTGCCGACATCACCAGGGCACTGCCGCCCGCGCCGAGAATGGCCATGTTGAAAACATTGGCGCCGAGCGCAACAACACCACCGTCGGCAAACAGAAACGATTGGACAATCAACACCGCCGTCACGACCACGATCGCGGCAGCCGGACCAAGCAGCGCGGTGACCAGAGCGCCACCGATCAGATGACCCGAAGTTCCCGCAGCCACAGGAAAATTCACCATCTGCGCGGCAAACAGGAATGCTGCGGAAAGCCCAAGCATGGGTACTCGACGCGGCGGAAGCTGACCTCTCACACGCTGCAGCGCGATTCCCACGCCGGCGCACGACAACGCCGCGGTGACAACCGCTGTCTTCCCATCGATGAAACCGTCCGGAATATGCATTCAGAAAATGTCACCTGACGCGGTGCAAGCGATTTAACCCTTGCACCACTGTTGATCGTTTCGTAACACGGATGCGAAAAACCGTAACACTCGACCAAAGCCGCGGCAAGACGGGTTTGTGTTCCGCCCTCATCTTCGAACCCGCAGTCGTCGTCATCGAACAGATGTTGAAACGTCAGAATTCAGATCGAACTCCAACGAAGATCGCGTGTGGTATTGTGCTCGCATCTTCAGCTGCAATTGCCGCAACAGCACAGGAAACGAACGGCGCCACGAACGGAACTCAACACCTGCCGGAGCTCGTCGTCGAAGGCCGGGCGGAAGATCTGACCGGTGTTGCGGTTTCAGCAGCCCAGGGAAGCGTGGGGGCGCAGCAGTTGCGGGAACGGCCGATTCTTCGAACAGGCGAAGTTCTCGAAGCCGTTCCGGGCGTTATCATCACCCAGCACGCCGGAGGAGGAAAAGCGAACCAGTATTTTCTGCGCGGATTCAACCTCGATCACGGCACGGATTTTATCACGCTCATTGACGGCATGCCCGTGAACCTTCCGACACATGGCCATGGGCAGGGATATTCGGATCTGAACTTCATCATCCCGGAACTCGTCCGGCGGGTGGATTATCAGAAGGGCGTTTATTACGCCGAAAATGGCGACTTTTCTTCAGCGGGCTCGGCTCGATTGGAAACGTTCCGAACATTGGATCACGATCTCGCCGTGGTGGAAGGCGGCATGTACGGGTATGCGCGCGGCGTATTTGCGTCATCGCCGAAAGTGGGATCCGGTCATCTGCTGTATGGAATCGAAGCGTTTCATCATGATGGTCCGTGGAAACGACCGGACGCTTTTCAGCGATTCAACGGCATTCTGGCCTACAGCGAGGGCGACGACACTCTTGGCTATAGCATCACGGCGCGCGGGTATCATGGAAAATGGAATTCGAGCGATCAGGTGGCCGCAAGCGCCGTGCGCGAGGGAATCGTGCCGCTGTTCGGCTCGTTGAACGGAACGACGGGCGGTGATTCGCAGCGATACAGCCTGCAGGCGGAGTGGCATCGGGCTGACGCCAGCTCGGCGACGTGGCTGGCCGCATACGGTTTCTACTACGACATGGATCTGTTCTCGGATTTCACCTATTTCCTGACGAGTCCGCAGGGCGACCAGTTTGAACAGACCGACAAACGCTGGACCGGCGGCGGCGAAGCGCGCCACACGTGGTTTGGAAATATCGGCGATGCCGCGATGGAAAATACGGTCGGACTTCAACTGCGCAGCGATTCCATTCGCAACGGACTGTTTCAAACGGTGAACCGGCGCAGAACCGAAAAGCTCGATTACGACGGCAATCCAATTCCTGCCACGACGCGATCCGATGAAGTCTGGCAATTCAGCATTTCGCCGTTCGTTGAGAACCGGATTCAATGGCACGAGAAATTTCGAACCGTGGCGGGACTTCGGGCCGATTATTATCGCTTTGATGTTCACAGCCGCAGATCGGAAAACTCCGGAACGGCCGACGACGCCATTGTGAGTCCGAAACTGACATTGATTGCCGGACCGTGGAAACGAACAGAATTTTATCTGCAAGGCGGCCTGGGCTTTCACAGCAACGATGGGCGCGGGACAACGACGCGCGTGGATCCGGTGACTGGTTCTCCGACAGATTCTGACGGCAACCCGATTCGGCCCGCTGATCCGTTGGTGCGGACTTATGGAGCGGAGATTGGGATGCGGACAACGTGGCTGCCAGGATTGCAAAGCACGCTGTCCTTCTGGTGGCTGGACATCGATTCCGAGCTGCTGTTCGTGGGCGATGCGGGTGCGACGGAAGTGAGCCGTCCCAGCCGACGTTACGGAGTCGAATGGGCGAACTTCTACAACATCACTCCGGGGCTGACACTTGACGCCGATCTGTCCTGGTCCCACGCCGAGTTTCGCGATGATGAACCGGGTATCGGCCGTCATATTCCCGGTTCCATTGAAAGTGTGATTGCCGCGGGTATCAGCTACCGCGCCGATTGTGGATTCTTTTCAAGTCTGCGGCTGCGTTACTTCGGGCCGCGTCCGTTGACTGAAAACAACAGCGTACGCTCGAGTGAAACGATTCTGCTGAACGCGCAGATTGGATATCGCTTCAACGACACATGGGCCTTTACTGCGGACCTTTTCAATCTCCTCGACCGGCGCGATCAGGACATCACTTATTTCTACGAATCCCGCGTTTCGCCCGGGCAAGCCGCGTCCGAGCAGGTGCATTTTCATCCGGTTGAGCCGATTCAAGTTCGATTCGCCGTCACGGCTCGATTCTGATTCGCGCAGCGGGTGGAATGACACCATTTGCCGATTTGAACAAACTTTGACATGCGCGCGCGCCGGGTTCTAGGCTCGACGCCATGAAGTCTGAATCCGTCAGCCGTTTCAGCGTGTCGCTTCCCGCCGATCTGCTCCGGCAACTTGACCGGATGGCGAAGGAAAAGGGATATGACAACCGGTCACTGGCAATTGCGGACATGATCCGGTCCGAGCTGGTGGAACACCGTCAGCGCGACGGCAAAACCGAAATCGTTGGCACCATCACGCTCGTGTACGACCATCACAAACTTCACGTTCAGGAAACGCTCACGGACATTCAGCACGATCACCACGACGTCATCCTTTCCACGATTCACGTGCATCTCGACCATCACAACTGCCTCGAGGTGTTGTTGGTGCGCGGGCAGGCGAGCGTGGTGAAACGCATTGCCGACCAGTTGATCGCTGCGAAGGGTGTGAAGCACGGAAAACTCACGGTCACGACCACCGGAAAGGATCTACCCTCGTGACTTCATTTGCGCCGCGGCAACGGCGTGCTTAATTGCGACATGAAAACGATTGCAATCATCGGCGCATCCAACAACCGCCAGAAGTATGGCAACAAGGCGGTCCGCGCGTTTCTGCAACAGGGTTACGAGGTTTACCCGGTGAACCCGAACGAAGCGGAAGTGGAAGGTCTCACGGCTTTCAAGAGTATTCGTGACGTTCCCGTTCGGCCGCAGATGATCAGCGTGTATGTGCCGCCGCCGACGCTGCTGAAGCTGTTGCCGGACATCGCCGCGCGGGGTTGCGATGAGCTTTGGTTGAATCCGGGAACGGAATCGGACGAAGTGCTCGCCGAAGCGGAACGGCTTGATCTGAATGTGATTCAGGCGTGCAGCATCGTTGGGGTAGGCGTTTCGCCATCGCAGCTTTAAATCCACCAATAGACCGTAGGATCAGCTTCTCCCAGCAAATCGCACCTGCTTTTTTGGACACGCCGCTGCACAACTTCTGAGCGACGTATCGACGGAGCAGATGTGATTGGTCAGCCAGTCACCGACGAGTCGTCGAAGATCCAGCAACAGCCGGACGGAGGCGCCCTGCTTTTCAAACGCATCCAACAGCTTCTGGAAGTCTGCGAGAAATTTTTTGTGCGCCAGTTTGTTCTTCGCGGACGCAGCGCAACCGTGTCGATCCATCAGATCTTCCTCGTGTGCGAAATGGGTCTTTGCATAGTCGCCGAGGAAATTCAGCATGCGTCGCAGTTCACTGACGGCTGTACCCTGCCGGCAGGCGCGATGCAGCTCATTGATCATGGCGATCAACTGGAGATGCTGGTCGTCAATCTCGGGAACGCCTGTGGACATCCTTGCCTGGTCCCAAACGATCAGATTGTCGGGATCGGAATGCGCAGCTGACGCTGCCGACTGGTTGTTGTCCGTCTCGCCGGTGTCGTCAGAGCCGTGTTGCCTCAGCATGTCGTCGAGATTTCCCCCGGTCACGATATGAACCAGTTCCTCAAGCGACTGTCGCATGTGATCGGCCTGTGCATTCAATTGGACGGCCGCGGCCGCGCTTTGATCGGCCGTGGCGGTGTTCGTCTGAGTTACCCGATCCATCCGGCTGACAGCGGCATTGATCTGTCCGATGCCATCGGTTTGCTCCCGGGATGCTTGCGCCACTTCGGTGACAAGCTCATCCAGCTGGCGTGATTTTGCGACGATGTCATTCAGCGCCTGCGCCACTTTTCCACTGATGACGACGCCTTGTGCGGTGCGTTCGATCGCGCCCTGAATTTTCGCCGCGGTTTCTTTTGCCGCCTGTGCGCTTCGTTGGGCTAGGTTGCGCACTTCATCGGCCACGACGGCGAAACCCATTCCCGCTTCCCCGGCGCGCGCCGCTTCCACTGCGGCGTTCAAGGCGAGAATGTTCGTCTGGAATGCAATCTCATCGATCGTGTTGATGATCTTCGTGATGTCATCGCCGGATTCCTTGATGGCGCCCATGGCGACGTTCATCTCCTGCATGTCCGCGGCGCCACGGTCCGCAGCCACGCGGGTCTGTTTGGCCAGCTCGTTTGCTTTTTGGGCATTCTGCGAATTGCGCTGCGTCATGGAGGAAATCACCGCCAGCGACCCGCTGCATTCGCTGAGGGCCGTCATCTGATGCGTGGTTCCTTCGGCAAGAGAACGGCTGACGGATGAAACCTGGTTTGCTGCGTCCAACGTGTCCTCGGTGCCACGGCTGAGTCGTCGGACGATTCCGATCACCGGTCGCGTAATGCCGAGCGAGAGGAAGTAACTGAACGCAATTCCGAGGCAGCCGACAGCGATTCCAGCGATCGCCGCCCAACGAACAACCCGATTGATGGAGCCCGCGACGTTCTCAATGATCGGATCAAAATCGTCCTCCGAACCGATTGCTGTGATGATCCAGTCCCATGGCGCAAAGTAGGACGCAACGGCGAAGCAGTTTCGATCTTTCGATTCGTCGTCCGCATTCAACGAAAAGAATTCCGGAGACAAATTGTTCGCCGATGCCCGCGTCGCTTTCGAAACGATGGACTCGATGACCGAGAGTGGAACTTGTGAGACGCCGTCCCGTGCCGGGATTAGCAGCTTTCCCCGATTATCCGATTTGCCACCCATGATGAGAACGTGTCCCGTGGTGCCAATTGTCAGTTTGCGGATGCTTTCATGCAGGTGCTCGTTCATTTCTCCCATGGCGACACCGACGTAGAGCATGCCGATCACGCGGGTTTTGTCCTCGTTCCAGATCGGCTCGTAACAGGCGGCGTGATAATCATTCACGACAAATGCCCGGCCACGGTAGGTTTTGCCATTCAGCACGGCGTCGAGCACAGGATTGGAGGAGCCGTCCGGATTTCGCCTGGGAATGTAGGTTCCTATCGCGCGCGTGCCGTTGGTGTTCAGAACGCTGGTGCAGACGCGGATCATATCGCCTTCCTCGTTCATTCGCTGGAACACGGTGCAAAAATCACGGGTGAGATGCTTCACATCATCGACGATGAGCGACTTCGCGCTCGCGGATGTATTCTGACCGAGCCATTTTCCGCCCAGCAGCATTTTCGGAAGGCGCACGGATTGGCTCTTTTTCGAAACCTGATTGATGGCGTTCCATTCGACCGTTTCATCGCTGAATGCGACCGAGCCTTCCTTCGCCATAAGTTCCCAGGCGATCCCGATGTCGTGGGTGAGGCGGGATTGGTTGCGTTGCTCGAAGGCGTCGCAGTTCAAATAGACCGACTGGATCACCTTGCCCGCTTCGGCGACGGCCTGTTCGCGCACCTGCTGGGTCATGGTCCGCTGCAGAATTCCGCGCTGGAGAAAAACAGTGGTGAGGAAAGCGAGTGTGGACAGGAGAACCAACCCAACTCCGGTTAATGTGATCTTGGTGCTGATTTTCACGAGATTCTTCAACTGCGCGCACACGCCGTCGTCGTAAAAGAGCCCAACAAGGGCGGGTTAAACTGACCACCGGGACGACGCACAAAACTGTGCCAAGCGACTATCGGATTTGCCCTGTGCCGCTTGACAAACCTTCGTTGTCAAAGTCTGACCGTTTTTTGTTCCCACTGGTGCAGAACACGCGGCATGTCCCGCCACGCACATGTGCATCGGTTTAGGGTCGAACCCTTACGGAATTCGCCCAATGGAATGGAGCGTCGTTTTCCCGTTGGATCAGAGAGATGATTTCGACGTGTAGTTCCGGTGTTTCGCAAAAGGGTTTTCAGACGCTTCCTTGGCGGCGTTGGGTTGGATGGTTGATCCTCGTGATTTCAGGAACGATTGCGTCGGACGCATTGGCCGTGATTCGTCCTCCTGTGACGAATTCGTTCCGATCGGATCGTGTGCTGGTGAAATTCCGTGAAACGGTCGATGAACCCGCTCAAGTCAAGGCCCGGCAGAATGTGAATGCAAAGTTGCATCGGAAGTTCACGAAGCTGGGAGATGTTCAAGTGCTTCAACTTCCCCGGGGCGCTGATGTGCAGCGCGAAGTGGAACGGCTGCGATCCAATCCTGCAGTGGAATTCGCCGAACCGGACTTCATTCTGAGCGCCGCGCGTGTTCCCAACGAACCCCGTTATTTCGATGGCTCACTCTACTTCCTTTACAACTGGGGCCAGCTGGGTGGCACGGCAGGTTGCGATATCGACGCGGCGGCAGGATGGGATTTTGCGACGGATGCGTCGTCGGTGATCGTGTCGATAATGGACACAGGAACCCGCGTCACACACGAGGACCTGGCCGAGAATCTTTGGGTGAATCCGGGTGAAATTCCAGGGAACGGAATCGATGACGACGGGAATGGTTACGTCGATGACGTGCATGGAATCAACGCGCGCGACGGGAACGGCGATCTGACGGACACGTTCGGTCATGGAACCCACGTGGCGGGGATTTTTGGCGCGGTCGGCAACAACGGCATCGGCGTTGTGGGTACAGCGTGGCGCGCGCGGATCATGACCTGCAAGTTTCTCGACAATCAGTTGCAGGGATCGGTGTCAGACGCATTGGAATGCATCGAATATTCCCGAGTGAACGGCGCGAGGATCATCAACGCAAGCTGGGGTGGAACGACGAGCGATGTGTGGGGCTCACAAGCGCTCTACAACGCCATCGACAGCCTGCGGCAACACGGAATCATCTTTGTCGCGGCCGCCGGAAACTTTGCATTGAACAACGATTCCACACCGCGTTTTTATCCGGCGAGCTTCGATCTCGACAACATCATCGCGGTCGCCGCAACCACGCGCGACGATGAAATCACGCACTTCTCCGACTATGGGCTTGAAAGCGTCGATCTCGCCGCGCCCGGCTACATCATTCTTTCCACATGGGCGGATGATGACAGTTCCTATGCGTTGGATGACGGAACATCGATGTCCACGCCGCAGGTCGCCGCAGCGTGTGCGCTGGCATGGAGCCTGTATCCGACGAGCACGTATCAACAGATCATCCAGCGTGTATTGAATGGAACCGATCCGATTCCGAGATTGGCAGGCAAGTGTAAAACCGGCGGCCGGTTGAATCTCTACAAAGTGTTAAGCCAGCCGGGACCTTTGCCGCCGACGGGGACTCAACCTGTATTGAGCGTGAGAGGAACGGAGCCGGGGAAGTTTCTCTTTCGAGTCACGGGCACGCCGGGCAGTTCGTTTGAACTGCAGTCCAGTTCGGATCTGGAGGACTGGTCTCCGGGAAAAACGTTTCAGATGCCGGAAAGCGGCCAGCTCGACATGTCGGATATCGTGGATGGAGAAGCGCGATTTTATCGAGCAGTTCTGAAATGAGCTGTGTGGCGTTGCAATGGCACCGCACAATGGCCGCCGACCGTCACTACCGGTATTCACTCTCGTCCGGCTTCTTTCACCTGAATGTATTTGCGGAGCACGAGAATCCCGATTGGCGTAACCATCGCCATGCAACCGATGATAAGCCACATTGTTGCCGAATTGCGCGGACCTTCCGCGGGGCAGAACCGGTTGAGCATGAAACCTGAAAGACTGCCCACCACGAACTTCGCCAGAAAGTAAGGCAGAAAAGACATCGCCATGTAGGAAGCCTCCTGGCCTTTTGGTGCAATCGCTGCGGCGTATTCGTAAAGGCGCGGCGACCACAAGGCTTCACCCAGCGAGAGAAGGACAACAAACAGAACAATCGAGACCAGCCAGGGATTCACTTCGCCCGGCACATTCAGCCAGACGCTCCCGATGAGATGCCCAAGCCATCCATTGGCCAGCGGTTGAAACCATTGAACCGGCAGCGCCAGAATGAAAACCGAACTCGCGGCAACGAAGGTTCCAATCATCACCATGCGATACGCGGTAAACCGGCTCGTCAACGCGCCGCAGATTGGAACCAGCACGAGAATGATCGCGGAGTTCAACACGGAATAGAGCTTTCCAATCGGCGCGCCCGGTCCAATTTCCCGCAGGCCGAACTTCGGAAACGTGAACTGCATGTGATAGCCGATGAGCCGCACACCAACCACCAGCAGCATGAGCGCAAGAAAGCGGTAGAGCGCCGGCTGCCGGAGAAGATTGACGAGAATGCTCCAGGTTTTCGAAGCCGTGGTGCGAATGGTCTCGACTATGGCAGTGAACGGATTCGCTGCGCCGCGCGCAATGTCATCACGCGGAGTGATCACTACGCCCTCCTCCGTTGCCTCCACACCTTCACGCAGGAACAGCCACGCTATGATCAATCCAGGAATCGTGAACAACACACTTCCCAGAATCAGCACGCGATAGGTGCTGATCGATTCGCCCCAGAGGGGCACCGTCCATGTGCCGCTCTCTCCCAGAATCGTTCTCACTTTGTCGAAGAGAAGGCCTGCGATCAGAAAGCCGAGATTCATCAACGCGTAGTAAAGTGAGAACGCGAGCGATCTCTGACTGGCTGTGGAGTAGCGCCGCATCGCCGCGCTCATGACCGGTCCCATCAAAGCCAGTCCGAACGCGAGCAGGAAAAGTCCGAACGGAATGGCAATCCACGAAACGTTGAATACCGTCATGATCACGCGGCTGACCAGACAAACCCAGAATCCAAGGAGAAACGTACGACGAATTCCCGCGGCATCCGTGAGCGACCCCACCATCACCGTGGCCAGTGTCACCACGGTGGAATAAGCGCCAATCATCGCGCCGGCTTTTGCATCACTGAATCCGAGATCGTGTGAAAGCCACAGGCTCAGGACCGACGACGCACCAAGTCCGTAAGCAATGTTCTCCAGCACGTAAGCCGCGAGAATGATCCACAGCTCGCGCGGTGCAGATCGGAGCATCGCGAAGCGCGCAAAGAAACCGGGGGAATCAGATCGAGGCGCCTGATCACTCATATAACGGCAGTCCCACCATCGCAGAGCGATGAAATGCCCGTATCGTGGACTTCAGACCACGGTGAAAGCGAAAGCACGTCACGTCGCACAGCGACGGTTGAGCGGATGAATGAATGAACTCAATAGCTGCTCCGCAATGCGTCTCCCGCGATGGCTTCATTCGCGGGCTGAAACCTTCCGCTGCTTTCAGTTCATCGCTCCGTGCTTCGACGGAATGCGATTGAAGCGGCGTTCTCATCCAAACAGATCCAATTGCGGCGCAGGCGCGAGTTTTCGGAGTTTTTCCCGATCCTGCTGACGCCGCGGTTGACGCACGTTGCCTTCCGGCGTGAGCTCCGAGTCCTCCAGGTTCCGCAGAATTTCCTTCGCCCGATCGAGAACCGGTTTTGGCACACCGGCCAGTCGAGCGACCTGAATGCCGTAACTTTTGTCCGTGCCGCCTTCGACGATCTTTCGCAGAAAGACAATCGAGTCGTGCCATTCCCGCACGGCGACGTTGAAGTTTTTGATGCGCGGCAACCGCGCGGCGAGTTCCGTCAATTCGTGATAATGGGTCGCGAAAAGCGTTTTTGCGCCGACCTGATTGTGCAGATGTTCGACGATGCTCCAGGCCAGGCTCAGTCCATCGAACGTGCTCGTGCCGCGACCGATTTCGTCCAACACAATCAGACTGCGCGGCGTGGCGTTGTTCAGAATGTTGGCGGTCTCGCTCATCTCCACCATGAACGTGCTTTGTCCGCGCGAGAGATCGTCGCTGGCCCCGATGCGAGTGAAGATGCGATCGACGAGATCCACCCGCGCCGATCTGGCCGGAATGAACGATCCCGTGTGAGCCAGCAATGTGAGCAACGCCACCTGCCGGATGTAAGTGCTCTTGCCGGCCATGTTCGGGCCGGTGATCAACGCGATTTGAGGGGAAAAAGTTTCGGGTTTCGGGTTTTGAGTTACGAGTTCGGATGCGGCGTCACCATTTGAAACTTGAAACTTCGAACTGCTTGCGAGCGTGGTGTCATTCGGCACGAAACGTTCATCAACGAGATTTTGTTCGAGCACCGGATGCCGCCCCTCCACAATTGACAACACGCCTTCATCGTACACTTCCGGCCGGCAATAGCTGTAGAGCCGCGCGGTTTCAGCGAAGGATCCGAGCACGTCAAGCTGTGCCAAAGCGGCAGCGGTTCGCTGGATGGCGGGAAGCTGGGCGAGCACGGCTTCGCGGATGCGCTGGAACAACTCGTACTCCAGCTTCACGCTGCGCTCTTCCGCGCCGAGGATTTTTCCCTCCATGTCCTTCAGCTCGGGTGTGATGAACCGTTCGCCGTTCGCAATGGTCTGCTTGCGGATGTAATGGGCCGGAACTTTGTCGAGGTTCGATTTGGTGACCTCGATGAAGTAACCGAAAACGGAATTGAACCGCACCTTCAACGACGTGATCCCTGTGCGTTCGATTTCGTCGGCCTGCAATTTTGCAATCCAATCCTTGCCGCCGCGCTGGGCGTTGCGCAGTTCGTCCAGCGTTTCGTCGAAACCGTCGCGGATCATTCCGCCTTCCTTCACCGTGAGCGGCGGTTCGTCAACGATGGCGCGGGAAATCAATTCGATCAGATCGGGCATCTCGGTGAGCTGCGAATGCAGTTCGATCACAAGCGATGGCGGTTCACTGGCGGACGGAAGATCATCGTGAATCTCCGGCAGCTCATCGGGTGCAACCGCGGGGAATGTCGAAATATGTTCTCCGTAAGCGAGCGTCTGACGCAGAGTGGGAATCTGCGACAACGCCTGGCGCAGCATCACGAGATCGCGTGCGTTGCCGGAGCCGGACCCGATGCGACCGATCGTGCGTTCGAGATCGCGGACTTCCGCCAGACGAACGCGCAGCGCGTTCAACATCGCGGAGTCGGAAATCATCAGCGCCACGGCCTCCTGCCGTTTGCGAATCGATTCCGCTGCGGACAACGGCTGTGAAAGCCAGTCGCGCAATCGCCTCGCGCCCATGGGCGTCACGGTGCGGTTCATCGCGCCGTAAAGGCAGGCGTTGCGCGGTGCGTCATGGCGCAGCGGCTCCAGAATTTCGAGGTGTCGGAGCGTGGTGTAATCGAGCGTGAGAAAATCGTTTCGTTGATAGAAAGAAATCCGCGTCAGCTGCGCAACGTTCCGCCGGAGATGCTGCGTGAGGTAATGAAGAATTCCGCCCGCGGCGCCGATGGCAGCATTGCGATCCTTGAGTCCGAAGCCATCGAGCGTCGCAACCTTGAAATGATCGCGGACCGTGAACAGCGCCGTCTCCGAAGCGAACACCCAGTCTTCGTAGCCATTCAGAATGGGAAACGATCCGGTGAGCAATTCACGCACGCGGCTGGTTGCTTCGGGGAAAATGATTTCCGCGGGGCGCAGTCGTTCCAGTTCGGTGAGCAACGCGGATTCCGATTCAACTTCCGTTGTGAGGAAATCTCCCGTCGTGAGATCAGCCAGCGCGAGGCCGAAGACTTTTCCGCTCGGACAGATGGCCGCGAGGAAGTTGTTTCGTTCCGCGGCGAGCATGCGTTCGTCGAAATGGGTTCCGGGCGAGAGAATTTGCGTCACCTCCCGTTTGACGAGCTGCCCGGGCTTCGCTTCCTCGAGCTGTTCGCAGATGGCGACCTTGCGTCCGGCCTTGAGCAACCGGCCGATGTAAGAATTCGCCGCGTGAAAGGGAATTCCGCACATCGGAACGACCCCGCGTTTGGTGAGTGCGACGTTGAGAATCTGCGCCCCGGTCTGCGCGTCCTCGAAAAACATTTCGTAGAAATCGCCGAGCCGGAACAGCAAAAGCGCATCTTTTGGCAGCTCGCCCTTGATGCGGCGATACTGCGCCATCATCGGTGTCAATTGCGCTTCGGCCATGGTGGCGAAACGTTAGGGGGAAAGCGAATGAGCGTGAAAGGAAATTTTCTGGCAAAGCCGAAAATGCGGGAGCATGTTGCGGTTCGCTCCGTCTAACGGGAAGGATTTATGAAAACTCTGGCGATTTTTTGGACGCTTTTTGCCGTTACATTCCAGCTCGCAGCTGCCGTTCCGGCGAACTACGAATCTCTCAAAGCGGAGGCGGAAAAGTTCTTTTCCGAAAAGTCGTTCGAACAGGCGCATCAGTTGTATGCATCGGCGACGCTGACCAACCTTCCTCCGGACGAACAGCGCTGGGTTCTCTTCCGTCGCGCCGATACGCTCTGGCGCTCTCAGGCGTCAACGCAGTCCGCCGACGACACCAGGCTCAGCGAAGCGCGGCGTGATCTCGAAATTCTGATCCGGGACATTTCGCGCGAGGAGGATCGGGACCGTCTTTGGGCGGAGGTGCAGGAATCGCTGGGTGATTTTCACTGGACCCGCCGAAATCAACAGAACTGGGGCCTGGCCTGGCCTCATTACGAACAGGCACTCGACTGGTGGGCCGGTGCACGCGATCTCGAACTGGCGCGGGAACGCTATCTCTCCATCGTCTGGCGAATGGCGCGTCCGCCAGGGACGCCGCGCGACACCTACTACGCTTATTGGGGCAATTACGTTCCGTTGAACATTCTGGAAAATGCGGTCCGAATCGCGCAGTCCGAAACGGACAAAGCCCGCGCGCAGTATTTGATCGCAATGACCATTCGCTCCCAGGGTGCATCGCCGGAACAACAGGCACGCGTCTCGGAATCTTTCGAATCGGCGCTGGCGGCGGGCAGGAACACCGATTGGTATGACGACGCGCTTTATCACTACGCGGAATGGATGATGGGATTTGGGGACGTCATTCCGCTGGCCGGCGGTGGATGGCGCAACGAGCCGAATTATCCGAAGGCGCTCGAACTCTTCCGCCGTCTGGCGCGCGAGTTCAACAAAGGCGACACGCGTTACTACGATCAGGCACAGGCGCAGATCAAATCCATCACCGAACCGCAGCTGCACGTGTCCGTTCCGAACGTTTTCCTGCCGGATGCCGAGATTCAATATCATCTCCACTGGCGAAACGTCCGTCGGATCGAGCTGGCGCTTTATCCGGTGGAGTTGAATCGCGACGTGAATCTGACGAGCCGGGGCGAACGCGTCGATTGGCTGCAATCGATCGATCTTCAAAAGCTGGAGAAGTCCCGGTCCTGGTCGCATGTGACGGGCCGTGGCGCGGCGCGGTCGGCGGAAGGCGGGGAAGCGCCCGCGGATTACAAACCCGGCAATGAAACGCTGCGCCTTGAAGAGAGGTTGAAACCGGGTGCTTACGTTCTCACTGCTGACGCCGCCGGAAAACATTCCCGGGAATTGGTTTTAGTTACCGACGCGGCCGTGGTTTTGAAAACGTCCGGCAAACAGGCGCTCGTGTATTTCTCCAGCGCGCTCGACGGTTCGCCGCGGCCGAACGGCCGGGTGAAGCTTTGGGAACAGTGGTGGGAGGATGGTCGCTGGCTGGTCCGGCAACATTCCGGTGAAACGGACACGAACGGCATCATCGTATTTTCCCTGAACACCGACATGCGCCGGAACAGCCGGGAGCTGGTTGTGTCGGCGATCAAGGACGATCGCCAGGCGTTCGCCATCGGGAACAGTTACTGGTATCAGCGCGAATCCGAGCCGTGGAAGATTTACGCCTTCACCGATCGCCCGGCGTACCGACCCGGTGAAAGCCTGAACTGGAAGTTCATCGCACGTCGCTATGACGGCGCGAGCTATTCCACTCCGGCGAATCAAAGAATCGAATATGAAATCACCGATCCACGCGGCGCGAAGATCAAATCCGACATCATCACGTTGAATGCGTTCGGCAGCGCCTGGGGTACGCTGGAGCTGACTGCCGAAATGTCGCTGGGCGAGTATCGCGTGCAATTCTGGGAGGAGGGACGTCGTCGCGGCATCGGCAACGCCACATTGTTCCGTCTCGAGGAATACAAACTGCCCGAGTTCAAAGTGACGGTGAAGACGCCGGAGGAAAAAGTCGGAGACGCAACGCGAAAGAAAACATTCCGCCTTGGCGACACCGTCGAAGCGGTGATTGAAGCCGAATATTATTTTGGTGGTCCTGTTGCGAACGCTTCGGTTGAAGTGGTGATTCATCAAAGCCCGTATTGGCGGCTCTGGCCGCAACCGCGCCCTTTCCCGTGGTTTTATGAAGACATCGATGGCACGTCTTCGATGCAATGGCGACGGAGCTATGGGGGCGATCAGATCCTCAAGCGCGAGACGTTGAAGACGGACGCAATGGGACGGGTCACCGTGAGCTTCGAATCGACGGCGAATGAAGGACAGGATCTGGAATATCGGATTGAAGCCCGCGTCACCGATGCTTCGCGGCGGGAGATCATCGGCAACGGATCCGTTCGTGTGACAAAGCAGGCTTATTACGTTCAGGCCAAACCGGCGCATAACCTCTACCGGCCGCAGGACAAAGTGGAGGTGGAATTCCGGGCACTGGATGCGAACGATCAGCCGATTGAAACGGAAGGGCTCGTAAAAGTGACGCGCGATTTCTGGTTCGAGATCTGGCTGGCGCCGGATAATCGCGAAGTGAAGGGAGACGAACTCAAGCAGCTTCGGGCACAGTCGAACATCTGGCCGCCGCGCCCGGAACGTCCGGATCAAAAAGGATGGAGACTGAAGTTCCGCGGCTATGAACACGACGACATCCTGACGCGCACTGTGAAGACCGACACGAACGGCGTTGCAGAATTCAGCTTCACGCCAGAACGCGAAGGTTATTATCGCATCGTCTGGTCAAGCGATGATCGCGTTCGCCGCACGCAATACGCGAATTTCACCAATCGCATCACGGCCGAGACCACCGTCTGGATTGCGAACAATTCGACCACGGAACTCGGTTACCGACATGACGGCGTCGAAGTGATCGTGGACAAGGACACCTTCCGTGTCGGTCAGATCGCTCCGGTGATGCTGGTGGCGAACACTGCTGATCGCCATGTGCTGTTCAGCGTGGAAGGCGAGGACCTTTACAGTTACCAGCTCGTTCATTTGAACGGCACTGTGAAGCTCATTCAACTGCCCGTTGAAGAGAAGCACGTGCCGAACATCTTTCTGAGCGCCACGCTTGTGAACGATCGGCAGATTCATTCCGACACGAAACAGGTGATCGTCCCGCCCACGAAAAACTTCCTGAACGTCGAAGTGCAAACGGACCGGCCGATCTATCAGCCGCGTGAAGAAGGCACGCTGACGGTGACGACGCGCAATGATGAAGGCAAACCGGTGTCAGCCGAAGTGGCGTTGAGCCTGGTGGATGAATCGGTGTTTTACATCCAAAGCGATTACGCCGGCGATCCGCGGCAGTTCTTTTTTGGAAACAAGCGGAATCTGACAGTTCAGATGCAGAGCACGTTTGGATGGCGAAGCTTCCGATTGCCGGAACTGGCGGAAGATTTGGAGAAGGATAGATCCGGATGGTATGAAGGGAATAATCGGGAAGATCGATTAACGACCCAATCTGCGGGATACGCAGCGATTCCACAGATGGAGGGAGACTTCGGAGGCGGACGGCGAAGCGCGGCGGCGGGAAGATCAGTCAACCGTTTTGACAAATTGGCGATTGGCGTCCCGGCCGCGAATGCTCCTGCGTTTGATAGCATCGGCCTTTCCATTGAAGCCGCATCCCAAATGGAAGAACCGGAAGAGAGCGCTGTGATCGTGCGTTCAGATTTCCGATCCACAGTGCTTTGGCAACCGGATGTAAAGACAGACGCGAACGGCAAGGCTGCGGTGAAGGTGAAGTTCCCCGACTCCACCACCAGCTGGAAAGCCACGGCACGCGCGGTTACTTCGAAAAATCAGTTCGGCATAGCCGAAACCAACGCGCGAACGCGGCAACCGTTGATCGTGCGATTGCAGGCGCCAAGATTTTTTGTCGTGGGCGACACGGTCACGCTTTCAGCGGTGGCGAACAACAACACCGAGGAACCCGCATCCGTTCGAGTCAGCCTCGAATCAACGGGTGGTCTTCAGATCAAATCGTCCTCGCAACAAACGGTTGAAGTCGCGGCGAATGGCGAGGCGCGAGTGGATTGGATCGCCGAGGTGAAATCGCCGGGCGACGTGAAACTGAAGGTAACGGGACGCAGCCCGAAACATTCCGATGCGATGGAACGCACGTTCACGGCTCACGAGCACGGCATCGAGAAGTTCATTTCCAAATCCGGAAAAGCTCGCGGCAGCGACATCACGGTGAAACTGGATCTTCCGAAGGAGCGCAAGGCCGGTTCGACTTCGTTGACCGTTCAGGTCACGCCCAGCATGGCGGTGACGATGCTCGACGCACTGCCTTACCTGATCGATTACCCGTATGGCTGCACGGAACAGACGATGAGCCGGTTTCTTCCGGCCGTGATCACGGCGAAGACCTTGCGTGATCTTGGGTTGAAGCCGGAGGAAATCATGGGCCGCGTTTTTGGCGGCATTGAAACGAATTTCGTTTCCAAAACGCAGCCTGGTGGCAAACAGGATTTGTCCAGGCTGAACGACATGACCAAAGCCGGGTTGGAACGTCTTTACGATTTTCAG
Source organism: uncultured Verrucomicrobia subdivision 3 bacterium (assembly GCA_937890005.1). Classification (GTDB taxonomy): domain Bacteria; phylum Verrucomicrobiota; class Verrucomicrobiia; order Limisphaerales; family DASXHY01; genus DASXHY01. Next base: position 237,257 of record CALBZA010000004.1, read on the forward strand.
CACGGCGACGGCGGGTGGGGTTGGTGGAAGGAGGGCGAGAGCGATCATTGGATGACCGCTTACGTCACGTGGGGATTGGTTCTCGCGCGCGAAGCCGGAACCGAAGTGCGGGGCGGCGTGATCGAGAGCGCAATCGTTTATCTGGAAAAAGAGATCGTCGAAGAAGAATCCAATCCGGACCAGCAGGCCTTCATGCTACATGCGCTGGCGGCGTATCGGAACGCGCAGAAGGGAATGAAGGGATCGAAGTCTGAAGAAACCGCGTTCGCGAATCTGTGGAACAAGCGCGAACAGTTGAACGCCTACACACGGGCACTGCTGGCCTTGAGCGCGCATTACTACGGAAAAACACAGGAAGCGCGCACGCTCATTGCGAATCTCGAGAACGGTGTGAAGCGCGACACTCGACCGGATCAATCCGTCCTGATCAAACCCGAATCTCAAAACTCGAAATCCGAAACGGTCCTCGGCACGGCGCATTGGGGAGAAGACGGACTTTATTGGCGCTGGTCCGAAGGCGGAATTGAAGCGACGGCGTTTGCCTTGCGCGCGTTGCTGACGATCGATCCGACGAACAAGCTCGTTGAACCTGTCTCCAACTGGCTGATCAAGAATCGGCGCGGCGCGCAGTGGAGCAACACGCGCGACACCGCGATCGTGATTCTCGCGTTGAACGATTACCTTCGCACGAGCGGTGAACTGAAGGCGGACACGGAGTTCGAAGTTCTCGTGAACGGCAGCTCGATTGCGAAGAAGCGCGTTTCCGCCGCCGATATGTTCAACGCACCCAGCCGCTTCGTTGTGGATTCGAAACTGATCAAAGACGCAAATGAGATTCGCATTCGTCAGACGACTCGGAGCGGTCAGGCTCCGGCGCTGTATTTTGCGGTCGAAGCGAAGTTCTTCAGTCTGGAGGAACCGATCGCGCCGGCCGGCAATGAAATTTTCGCGAAACGGGAATACTTCAAACTCGTCGGTCGTCCCACGCTGCTGAAGGGATTCGTGTACGACAAGGAACCGTTGCGCGACGGCGATTCGGTGAAGAGCGGCGAGCGGATCGAAACCGTTCTGACGATCGAAGCGAAGAACAACTACGAGTATCTGCTGTTTGAAGATCTCAAGCCGGCGGGATTGGAAGCGGTGGAAATTCGCAGCGGTGAATCGCTTTACGCGAAGGAACTGAAGTCCGGCGCAGTGCAGCGAAAGTTTGCGGCGAATGCGGCAACCGGTCCCGCGGACCGCGCCCACACGGTTCAGTCCGGTGAAACGCTCTACGGCATTGCGCAGGCGAACCAAACCACCGTTCAGGCGATTTCGAAGGCGAACAATCTGAGTTCAGCCCGCATTCAGCCCGGTCAGCGACTGATTCTTCCGCTGCCGCCGCGGCCGCAACAGAACAGCAGCGATTACACAGGACGCCAGCGCTGGGTGTATCAGGAACTTCGCGATCGGAAGGTTGCGTTGTTCATCGACAAGCTCCCCGAGGGCGTCTGGGAAATTCGTTACGATGCCCGCGCGGAAGTTCCGGGCAAGTTCCACGCGCTGCCGGTGATTGGCCATGCCATGTATGTGCCGGAAATCCGCTGCAACGGCGAAGAGGTGCGAATCGAAGTCGCTGATGCAAACTGACAGGCTTCAATGCCCAATGCCTGGTGCCTAACCATCATTAATCATTAAACATCAGGCATTTTTCATCGGGCATTGATTGACGCGCGTCCGTTTCCGTCGCGATTCGCCGGCGAATGTTCCTTTGCCGAAATTTCCTTTGGTGAATTCTGTTTCCGGCCCTATTTTCACGGGAGCATTTGATGAAGCCCATTGTCCTCGTGAAAGCTGCCGTTGTCTTCTGTGTCGCGTTGCTGGTGATTTCCTCGGCGCGCGCGCAGTTCCTCGATTCGTCCGCCGGACTGGGGGCCGGGTTGGTGAAGGTTTTTGGCGAAACCAAGGCATTCTCCGCCAGAGCTGACGTCCGCGTCACAGCCAACAAAGTTGAGACACTGCGGGCGCCGATGAATTTCAGTCTGCTCAACGGCAACATCCGGATGGAGTTCGATCTCGCCACGGCACAAAGCAAACAGGTGCAGCCGGGGGTTATCAAAATGATGACGCAGGCCGGATTGAACCAGGTGATCAGCATCATTCGGATGGACAAGCGGGTGAATCATCTCGTGTTTCCGCGGGCGCAAAGCTATCTCGACATGGAGATTACGAAGGAGGAGGCCGAGGGGGCGGAGAAGAACGTTCAGGTGACCCGCACACCACTCGGTCGCGAAACGATCGACAACCATCCCTGCGCAAAGACGAAAGTGGTTGTGAAGAATGCGCAGGGCGCGGTGCTTCTCGACGCAATCGCATGGAACGCCGAGGACATGAAATCGTTCCCGCTGCAGATCGCAGTTCAGGGACGCGAAGGCACCACCGTTATTCGGTTTTCAAATGTGCAGCTTGCAGCTCCCGTCGCGACCCAGTTTGCGCCTCCAGCCAGGTTCAAGAAGCACGACGATCTCGACAGCCTCTTTCTCGCCGCCAGTCAGAAGAATTTTTCTCCCATCACCCGCACCGCCACCGCACCGACTGTTCAGTCCACCAATAAAGCGCCGAACAAGCCGGTCGCCACCAAGGCCGCTCCTGCGCCTTCTCCGGCAACAAAACCGGCCGTGAAGAAAGCGCCTGCCAGCAACGTGCAGAAGGCTCCCGTCAGCAATGCGGGAAAAACAAACGCGGTTCCAGCCCGGCCGCAGCCGGCAAAAAAATAGTCGCGCCATCAGGCCTGTTTGCAGAGCCGGGAGCAATCCACCCGGCTTGGCAGCGGTTGCGAAGCTGCTTAGTTGACTTATGCGCATCACGAATCTGAATCCCGACACCGACATCGGCGCCAGCAGCTGGTTCCTCGAAATGGAGGGCCACGGCCTGTTGATGGACGCGGGAACTCATCCGAAACGCGAAGGCCGCAGCAGCCTTCCGCTTTACGGAACCATCGCCGGCAAGGAAGTCGATGCCATCGCGGTTTCCCATTGTCACCACGATCACGTCGGTTCGCTGCCCGTCGCGCTGCGCCATTTTCCGCGCGCGCACGTGATGATGACCGAGCTGAGTTATTTCCTGATCGAACGCGTTCTGCACAACTCGGTCAACGTGATGACCCGCCAGCGCGACGAGCTCGGCATCAAGGAATACCCCCTCTACAGCCACGATGAAGTCGATGACATCGCATCGTTGTTCCAGGGCTTCAAATACAATCGTGAAATCGACTGGGCCGGTTTTCACAAAGCCCGCGCCGGAATTCAGTCGCCGACACTGGAATTTTTCGACGCCGGCCACGCGCTCGGATCGGCGGGAATGCTCGTTCGGGGAAAGAAGGAAACGCTGTTCTACACCGGCGACGTTTGCTTTCACGACCAGACAATTCTGAAGAAAGCGCGGTTCGAAGGCGTCCGCGCCGACGTGTTGATCATGGAAACCACACGTGGCAATCGTTCCGTGCCTTCCGGGTTCACGCGAGAGGCGGAGATCGAACGATTGAGCGAATCCATCCGACGCGTGCTGGCAAAGAAGGGATCAGTGCTGATTCCCACGTTCGCGCTGGGCCGCACGCAGGAGATTCTGGCGCTGCTCGCGCACATGATGGGCACCGGCAAACTTGCGCCGCAGCCGGTTTACATCGGCGGATTGGGTCGGGTGTTCACGGAGATTTACGATCTCGAATCGCATCGGACGAACCGGCAGCTTCCCGATCTACAGCTTCACGAAGCGTTGAACCTGATCGTGCTGGAGAAGGGACAGGCCGAGGTGATGCGCTTGAACAAACGGCTGTTTGTGCTGACCGCCGGCATGATGAGTGAGAAAACCGCTGCGCACGATCTGGCTCTGCGAATGATCGGCGATCCGCGAATGGGAATTTTTCTGGTGGGCTACACCGATCCCGACACGCCGGGGGGAAGACTTCGCGCTGCAAAACCGGGCGAAACCTTTCTGTTCAGCGCCAGCGGCGGTGAAGTGACGAAGAGCTGTCAGCTGGAGGAATTCGATCTCACAGCGCACGCGAATCGGGACGATCTGCTGGAGTTTGTGGGACAAGTAAATCCACGTGCCGTTCTGCTCGGACACGGCGACGCCGAATCGCGGACATGGTTTGAGAACGAACTGCGTGCGAGATTCCCGAAGCTACAGATCATTCAGCCGGAACCGGGCAAAATGGTTGAGGTGTGAATTTTAAATTCTGAGTTTTGAGTTTTTGAAAAGTTCGCCCCGGTTACGGTGGGGTTTTGTGTAATGACGGAGAACTCAAAAACCAAAGCTCAAAACTCGAAACTGGACTTTCAGAGTTGCCCCCTCCTTCGCTTTCCGGAAAACATGGAGCCGTGCAAATTCGTTTTCTTCTCGGACCGGCAGGGAGTGGCAAGACGCACTCCTGCCTTGCGGAAATCCGGGAAGCATTGCGCGCGGCACCGGAAGGCAGACCGCTGATTCTTCTCGCACCGAAGCAGGCGACGTTTCAGCTGGAACGACAGCTTCTCACCGAGGGAACGATTTCCGGCTACACGCGGCTGCACATTCTTTCCTTCGAACGTCTCGCCCAGTTTGTCTTTGAACAGCTCGGTCTCGCGCATCCGGAACTTCTCGCCGAGGAAGGCCGGGTGATGGTGCTTCGGGCTTTGCTGGAGAAGAAGCGAACGGCTTTGAAGGTGTTTCATGCGAGCGCGCGCATGCCCGGTTTCGCCCGCCAGCTCAGTCAGCTGCTTCGCGAATTGCAGCAGTATCAGTTGTCCGCCGACCGCCTTCAGCAGCTCGCGGATCAGATGGGCACGGTGCATCGCCTGAGTGGCAAGTTGCACGATCTCGGTTTGATGATTCGTGCCTACATGGAATGGCTTGAGGCGCACCGGTTGCAGGACACCGACAGCCTGCTCGATCTTGCGGTCCAAGTGTTGAATCGAAGCGGCGCCGGAACACTGTCGATCGAGTCGCTGTGGCTTGATGGCTTCGCGCAAATGACGCCGCAGGAACGAACGCTCCTTCGCGCCATTTTGAAGCACACCCGTTCTGCAACGCTGGCGTTCTGTCTCGATTCGGATTCGTCCCAGAAACCGCCGTGGCATTCGGCGTGGGCGCCAGTGACCGAAACGTATCTGCGCTGCCGCGATGAATTTTCCACGCTGCCGGATGTGGAAGTTCGAATGGATGTGCTGGAGCGAAATCCTGCCCGCAGCAGGTATGCATCTCAGCCGATGCTGGAGCATCTCGAACGGCATTGGACACGACCGGCTCCGTTCGATGGAAATGCACGAAGCCTTGATGGCATCCGGCTGGTCAGCTGTCCGAATCCGGAAATGGAAGTGGAGTTTGCCGCACGGGAGATCCTTCGGCTGGTGCGCGGCAGGAACGGACGCTTTCGCGACATCGCGGTTCTGCTCCGGAGTCTGGACGGTCATCACTCCGCCATCCGCCGCGTTTTCAATCGCTTCGAAATTCCGTTCTTTCTCGATCGCCGTGAATCAGTGAGCCATCACCCGCTTGCGGAACTGACGCGTTACGCGCTGCGCGTGGCGGCATTTGGATGGGAACACGACGACTGGTTCGGTGCGCTGAAAACCGGCCTGGTGTATTCGGATGAAGGTGGAATTGACTGGCTCGAAAACGAAGCGCTCGCGCACGGCTGGCGCGGAAAAGCGTTTTGGTCCGAACCGATCCGCGTTGCGAACATGCCTGAGAAGCGGCTTGAGCGATTGGAAGAGTTGCGTCAGAAACTCGTTCCTCCTTTCGCTACGTTTTGCGACGTGCTGACCGCAGGTGAAAGGCAGTTGAACGGGACAACGTTCAGCGCAGCAATCGGCGAACTGTGGCGCGCTCTCCGTGTCGATCGCACGCTGCAGCGCTGGAGCGAATCGGCGGAATCAACAGGCACGGCCGGGTCCCGACTTCATGAAACCGTCTGGGAACAGATGACGGAGTGGCTCGACAACATTCGACTCGCGTTCGGAAACGAGTCGTTGTCGTTGCAGGATTGGCTGAGCGTCGTGGAAGCGGGCCTTGCCAATCTCACGGTTGGTGTCATTCCGCCGGCGCTGGATCAGGTGCTTGTTGGTGCCGTGGATCGTTCGCGAAATCCCGATCTTCGGTTCGCCTTTGTGCTCGGAATGAATGAAGGCGTGTTTCCCGCCGCGCCGGAGATCACCGGCATTCTCAGCCGGTCGGATCGCGAGCTTTTGCTCCAGCACGATGCGCCCCTCGGGATTGAGTTTCTCACGCGCATCGGTCTGGAACGCTACTATGGCTACATCGCCTGTACGCGACCGAGGCATCAGCTTGTGCTCACGTGTTCGGATCGCGATGCCGCCGGACGCGAGATGATTCCGTCCGTTTTCATCACCGACATCCAGCGGCTGTTTCCCAACCTGGAAATCGAAACGTTTTCCGGTGTTTCCGAGCTTGCTGAGATCGAACACTGGAGCGAGGCGTTCGTGCCGCTTGTGCGCAATGCACCGCTTCAAACTGCGGCGATCATCCACGCGCATTCATCGATCGAATCTGCCCTTTTGAAATGGAATCAGCTTCGAGATTTCAGCGCGACCGATCCTTTGCCAGCTGAACTGGCGGAGCGGCTCTATGGTCCGGAGATTGAAAGCTCCGTCAGCGCGCTGGAGGATCTCGCGGCGTGTCCGTTCCGCTTTTACATCGGGCATGGTCTCGGCGCGGAGGAACGGCAGGAGTTCGAAATCGATCCACGCGAGAAGGGCAGCTTCCAGCACGATGTCCTGAAGGAGTTTCATTTGCAGCTGAGGAACGCAGGAAAACAGTGGCGCGATGTTTCTCCCGCGGAAGCCAGGATGCTCGTGCGGCAGATTGGAAAAAAGCTGCTGCCCGAATTCAAGGACGGCCTCTTTACCACCGCTCAGGCACGGCGCTTTGTTGGGGAAGTTTTGATCGAAGGCCTGGAACGTCTGATCGAAACGCTCATTTGCTGGAGTCAGCATTATCAATTCGATCCTTCGGGCGTGGAGATCAGCTTCGGCCTGCCAGACAGCCGGCTGCCTGCGTGGCGGATCGATCTCGATGACCGGCACGCGCTGTTGCTGCGTGGAAGAATCGATCGGGTCGATCTCTGCCGGATCGAAGAAACCGGTGAAGCTCTCGCCGTCGTGATCGACTACAAATCGAGCGGGAAGGAGCTCGATCGCGTGCTTCTCGAAAACGGACTTCAACTCCAGCTGCTCGCTTATCTCGGCGCGCTGGAACAATTCGGCAATTTCGCGGGTGAACTCGACGTGGACCGGATCATTCCTGCCGGCGCGTTTTATGTGGCGTTGAAGGGCGGTGCGCGGTCGGCGGCGACACGCGATGAAGAACGGCTTGAACGGGAAAGAATCCGGCGCGACGCGTGTCAGCATCGAGGCCGGTTCGACAGCACTCATCTGCATCGATTCGATGTGAGCGGTGAGGGCGGCCAGTTCCGTTTTGCGTTGAACAAGGACGGCTCCCTTTCAAAGCGGGGCAACGAGGCGCTGGCGAGCCACGAGTTTCGCAGCGTTGTTCAACAGGTGAAGGAATTTCTCCGGATGCACGGACAGGCGATCTATTCGGGAACGGCATGCATCGCGCCGTTTCGATACGGCAACCAGACAGCGTGCGACTTCTGCCAGTACAAACCGGTCTGCCGGTTTGATTCATGGACGCAGCCGTTCCGGGTGTTGCGCGCGAGGACGTCATGAGCAGCGCGTTCACGACATCTCAACAACAGGCCATTGCGGCGCGCGGCAACGTGATTGTTGTCGCCGGCGCGGGCACAGGAAAGACCAGCACGCTGGTGCAACGCTGCATAGCGTTGTTGGAATCCGGCGTTTCACTCGAACGCATCCTGATGGTTACGTTCACTGAAGCGGCAGCCGTCGAAATGCGCGGACGCATTCGCGACGCGCTTCAGGAAAAAGCGGCGGCGCTGAGAGCGTCCGGTGATCGCGACACGCTAGAACATTTCGAGAAGCAACTGGCGCTGCTCGATTCGGCGTTCATCTCAACGCTTCACAGCTTCTGCATGCAGCTCGTGCGCGAGCATTTTCATGAGCTGGGAATTGATCCCGACGTGTCGGTCCTGGACGAACAGCAGACCCGTCCGATCATTCATCAGCTTCTCGACCGGATGTTCGAAGCGCACTATGCGGGCGATAGCGACGACGATCGCGGAGTGCAGCAGCTCGTGCGGGTTCAGGGACGCGGCTCCGATGAACGCATCCGGACGTTGATTCTCAAGCTGCATCGCTACTCGCAATCGCTGGCAGCGCCGGATGCGTGGATTGCCGCTCAACGTGAACTTTTCAACGCACCCGGGCCGGTTCGCTGGCGCGAATGGTTTTTGAGGGGAGTCGAAGAATGGCGTGCGTTCTGGTTGCCGAGCCTTCAATCGCATCGAAACAGTCCCGTCGTTGCCATCGCGCTTCGTGAACTTGAAAACGTTGCAAAGTCTCAAAACGTCGCTGTTGCCGCTGCAGCGATTCGCGCAATTCAAGCGGCCGATGACGATGACGCCAACTGGCCGCGCGGCAGCAAAAAGGTCGTTCGTGATCCGCTGAAGCATTTCTTTGAGGAGACGAAGTTTCTGGCATCGATCGCGCCCCGCGATGACGTCGATCCGCTGGCCGAGGATTGGAAACTGATCCGGCATGACATGCTGACGCTGCTTCGGCTCACAGAGGAATTCGGCGATGCGTTCAGCCGGGCCAAGCGCGAGATGGGCGGAGTCGATTTTTCTGATCTCGAACAATTCGCCTTGCGCGTACTCTGCACGGCGTCGGGCGAACCGACCGATACCGCACTGCGCTGGCGGAAGCAGTTCGAGCATGTGTTCGTGGACGAATACCAGGACATCAACGCCGCGCAGGACGCGATCCTGAGCGCATTGAGCTGGCCCGGTTCTGCCGCAAACCGTTTTCTGGTCGGCGACGTGAAGCAAAGCATCTATCGCTTTCGGCTGGCTGATCCAACGATCTTCCGCCGCTACGAACGCGAGTGGAACGCGGGAGTTCATGCGGCGCGTATTTCCCTGACTGAGAATTTCCGGTGTCGTGAAGGCGTTCTTCTTTTCGTGAACAGATTCTTCGCCGCGTTGATGCGTGATGCCATCGGCGGCGTGGATTACGAGCCACTTCAGTTCGGCGCTGCGGAAAGTCGTGAAGCGCTTTCCGTGCGTGCTCAGGAAAGGCCACGCGTTGAGTTGAATCTCATCGTAAAATCGACGTCGGAAAACGGAAATGGCAACGGCGCGACTGGTGAAAATGGCGAGGGATCGGATGTGGCGGATCTGCTTGCGACGGAACGTGAGGCGCGGCTGGTGGCATTGAAATTGAAGACGCTGAAGGAGGAAGGGCATCAAATCTGGGACAAGGCGTCGAAGCAGATGCGACCGGTGGAATGGAGCGACATGGCTGTGCTGCTGCGTTCGCCCGCGAGCCGGGTGGAGGCATTTGCGAAAGAATTCGCGAGACTGGGCATTCCGCTGGAAGCGGCGCGTGCGGGATTTTTCGAAAGCCCGGAAGTCAGCGATCTGATCTCCTTGCTCAAGCTGCTGGACAACCCGCTTCAGGACGTTCCGCTCCTCGCCGTGCTGCATTCACCACTCGTGGGAATGACAGCCGCCGAGCTCGGAGAAATTCGCGCGGCGGAACCGATCGGATCGCGATCGAAATTCTTTCACCAGTCGGCGCGCCGCTTCTGGACCGAAGGCCGCAATCCGGCCGACGCGGAATCGAATCCACGGCGCGAATCCGCATGGCTGAAGCTGGATACGTTTTTCAAACAACTTCGGCATTGGCGCGAACTCATCCGGCACAGTTCGGTATCGCATTGTCTCGAAACGGCGCTGACGGAAACGCACTACGAACTGTTGTTGCGCGCTTCGGAACGAGGAGCGCAACAGCTTGCGAATGTTCGCCGATTGATCGATCTGGCGCGCGAATATGATCCGTATCAACGGCAGGGATTGTTCCGATTTCTACGGTTCGTTCAGATGCAGGAGGAGGCGGATGTCGAACTCGAACCGGCCGCTGTGGCGCGCGATGCGGTTCAACTCACGAGCATTCATCGCAGCAAGGGGCTCGAGTTCCCCGTCGTGGCGCTTGCCGGGATCGGTGCCCGCTTCAACGAACGTGATCTGCACGAAAACATTCTTCTGGATGAGCATTTCGGCGTTTGTCCGAAGGTGACGCCGCGCGATGGCGAACAGTCCTATCCAAGCCTGCCGCACTGGCTCGCGCGTCGGCGTCAGTTTCGGGAATTGTGCGGCGAAGAATTGCGACTGCTTTACGTGGCGATGACGCGCGCGCGTGACACGTTGCTGCTGGTCGGGACCTCGCGTCGTAAAGACGATGCGGGCTGGTCACCTGAACCGGCGCGCATACTTTCAGACAAGGAAGTTCTTTCCGCACGCAGCTATCTCGACTGGCTGCGGCTTTGGATCCGCCAGAGCAGTGTCGGTGAGAATGATCGCGAAGGCGAAACGGAGCTGATCCGGTGGCGGATCATCGATGAAAACGCGTCTGAGCTCGCGGTGAACAATCTGGCGGCTTCAGGTTCATCGGTGGATGAATCGAAGCACAATCTCACCGAGAACGGTGCAGACATTATCGAGCGGTTGAGGTGGAAGTATCATGATTCAGCTGCGACGGGTCAGCCGGCGAAGACAACTGTGACGGAACTGCGCCGGCAATTGAACGAAGAGGAATCCGAAACCGCGCCGTTTCTGCGGCAAAGTGTTTTCGCGCTTCCAAAGAAAAATTCCGCGCGGCTCGGTGCTGCAGAAACAGGAGTCGCTCATCATCGGTTTTTGCAAGGCATTCACTTGAATGACGGCACAGCGATGAATCGCACTTTTCTGGAGGCAGAAATCAAACGCATGAGCGCCTCGGGCTGGCTGGAGGAGAAGCAGGCGAAAGCGATCGACATCGCGGCGGTTTCACGCTTCTGGGAATCGGATCTTGGACGGGAAGTTCTCGGCAAATCGGCGTTGGTGCGACGGGAGCTGCCTTTCACGTTCGGGTTCAAACGAAATGATCTGGAGGCACTCGGGCTGCAACCGCTTCCGGGATTGGGTGACGAAGAAACCGTGATTGTTCAGGGCGTCGTCGATCTTGCAGTGCTTCTTCCGGAGGAAATCTGGATCATCGACTTCAAGACGGACGCAGTCGCGGCGCGCGAGATTTCAGCGAAGACGGCGATGTACGAACCGCAGCTGCGTTTGTATGCACATGCGATCTCGCGGATTCACAGCAAGCCGGTGACACGTTCGGCGCTTTATTTCCTCGCGACTGGAGATCTCGCTTTCGTGCGATGACGAACCGAAGGGGAAGCTTTGCTTCGGATCAAAGCAGCTCGCTCTGTTGAGGCGCGTCGGGTTTGGGTGCGGTCTCGGACGATTCTTCCGAGGATGAAAAAACCGGCGGTTGATCTTCGACCGGTTCCGTTGTGGCAGTTTCCACTTCCGTAGGTTCGCTCATGGCGGATTCGACTTCGGCGGGTTCGGATGCCGCGGTGGTGGATTGATCTTCCAACTCAGGTGTTGCTGATGAATCTGCTGGAGTTTCTTCGGATTCGGTGGCAGCGGATTGCAACTTCACCATTGCCGGACGAATCAAACGGCCCTGGAATGTGTAACCGGGCGCGAGTGTGAGTTCGACGGTGGCTCCTTCCGGGGCTTTGGCATCCGGACCTTCCATGAGCTGATGACGGTTCTGATCGAACACCTCGCCCTGTGCGGCCGCGAAGGCTCCCAGTCCGATTCGTCGGGCGGAATCGAGACACGCTGCCTGGAAACGTCCCAACTGTTCTGCAATGCCGGGTTGTTGGGAGCGAAGAGCGGCCTGATGAACAGCGAAGACGTGGTCGAGAATTCTCACGACAACCTGAAGCCATTCGACTTCGCCGCGGCGCAACTTGTCGATTTCCAGCCGAAGCGTCGCCTTCTCGCTGTCGTTGGTTTTCTTGATGAACTCGTTGAAAGCCTGCACTTCGGCCGCCATTCCTTCGGCGATCGATCGGGCAGCAGCGGAGGTTTTGTCCGCGGATTCGCGAATGGTTTGCCACTGGCTGGTGGCGTAGCCGATCTGGCCGGCGAGTTGTTCGAGATTTTTCAGCTGCGAAGCGACGGTGATGAGCTGGTTGGACTCCGCGAACTTCAGCTCGGCCTGATATTCCTTGAGATAAGGCGTGATGCTGATCCAGGCGCCAATCGCGACGCACGCGACGTACACACACAGTTCGATCACGCCGTTGGGCGTCGTGCTCCGGGTGCTCACGAACCAGGCAAGCGCGAGCAGCAGGGCATCGCCCAGAAAGAACGGCCACTTGGAAATCTTCGGCGCTGAGGAGGCAGTCATCGTGCGATTGGTGTAAAGCATGCCCGAAGGCAGTTCAAGTTTTCCTCGACTCACGGGTTCAAACCCACCAAATGATTCGCAATGCGCAGATGCGTCATTTTCAATCCCACTGCCAAAGGCGACAAGGCGCGCCACTTCCGCCAGCACCTTGGAGAGATCGGTGCGGATGCGGTTCTCAAGCAAACGGAGTGCGCCGGCGATGCGCGCCGTCTTGCCCGCGAAGCTGTCGGTGAAGGATTCGATGTCATCGTGGCCGCGGGTGGTGACGGCACGGTAAACGAAGTGTTGAATGGCATGGGCGATGTGCCGGACGGTTTTGCGCGGTCGGCGTTGGGCGTGTTGCCGTTGGGGACGGTGAATGTTTTCGCGCGGGAACTTCAGATTCCAATGAAGCTGGAGCACGCATGGAAAACCGTCTTGGGTGACAAAACCGTTCTGATCGACCTTCCTGCCGCGGAATTTGCATCGAAAGGTTCAGCTCAAAAACGTTGTTTCGCCCAACTGGCCGGAGCCGGACTCGACGCGCGTGCAATCGAACTCGTCAGCTGGCCGTTGAAAAAGAAGATTGGTCCACTCGCCTACGTGGTGGCGGGAATTCACGCGTTGCGTCAGCCGCAAACCCGAATTGAAGTGAGCGACGGACGGCAGACTGTCAGCGGTGAGCTGGTATTGATTGGAAACGGACGACTTTACGGCGGTCAGTTTGCGCTTTTCCCGGAGGCGCACCTTCAGGATGGCACTCTTGATGTCTGTGTTTTTGAAAAGGTGAACTGGCTCGCTCTCGCGCGTTGCGGTCCGTCGCTGTTGTTGAAGCGACGGTTGCCACCTGAGGCGACGATCAATCTGCGCGCGTCGAGTGTGACATTGCGATGCGGCGTGCGGGCTGGATTCGAACTGGACGGCGAATGGGCGGGGGAACTGCCGGCGACCATTTCCGTTTTGCGCAAGACGTTGAGAGTTGTGGTCCCGGTTTGGGGTCGGCACCCCATTTCAGTTCGTGAGCGGCTGGAGAACTGTTAGCGAAATTGTTTCGCGAAACAGATCATCCAATGCAAACGACGAACAATTCGGGAAAGGGTTCCGCCACGAAGAACATCAATGGACCGGCGCCGTGGTATTCGCAGATGTTTCTCTTCGCGAAAAATTTTGCCAAGCATCCGACGAACATCGGTTGGATGTTTCCGAGTTCGCGGTTTGTTGTTGAGGAAATTCTGCGGCAGATCGATTGGACGAAGGCGCGGGTGATTGTGGAGTACGGGCCCGGAGTCGGAACGTTCACGGGCGACATTCTCCGCCAGATGCATCCCGATGCGAAGCTGATTGCATTCGAGGTGAACGCGGATTTCTGCACCTACCTTCGCGAGACGATTCGGGACCCGCGGTTTGTTCTTCTTCAGGAATCCGCAACGGAAGTGAACTCTGCTTTGAAACGGCTGGGGTTGGCGGAAGCGGATTACATCATTTCGGGAATCCCCTTCAAAACGATTCCCGAAGAACTCCGGGGCGAGATCGTGCGGAAAACGCACGCGGCACTTCATCCCGAAGGACAATTCCTCGTTTATCAATTGTCAGGTGCCGTTCGTCCTTATCTGGAAAGCGTTTTCAGCCGGGTGCGGCACGACTTCGAATTCCTCAGCATTCCTCCCGGGCGCCTGTTCTATTGCGCGCGGTGATTTGCTGAACGAATCGGGTGCAGCGCGCGCCTGCATTCACATGAACTCCTTCAACCATTGGCTCGGGCTCGGTCTGGATCCGAAACACCTTCAGTTCTCTCACATCGCGCTGCGTGGAATCGTGATTTTCATCATAGCGATCGTGATGGTCCGGCTCGGCGACAAGCGGTTCCTGTCGAAGAAGACCACATTCGACGCGATCCTCGGCTTCATTCTCGCATCGATGCTCGCCCGCACGATCAATGGATCCGCACCTTTCTGGGAAACGGTGGCCGGCGGATTTGTCCTGGTGGGACTGCACCGGCTCATTGCTTTTGTATCCCGGCATTCGCATGTGATCGGATGGCTGGTGAAGGGCAGCAGCGACCTGGTCATTGCGGATGGCAAGATCGTGGAAAAGGGAATGCGCCGAAATGATATCAGCGAACATGACCTGATGGAGGACCTGCGATTGAAGGGAAACGTTGAAAACGTGGATCAAGTGAAACTCGCCTACGTGGAGCGCAATGGGGAAATCAGCGTGATACTGAAGGAGTAGCTCACTCCCAGATGCGAAACGGCAGACCGTTCTTTTCAAGGAACGAGCCGCAGACAGGACATTTGCCCGGATCGGTCCAGCGTTCCACCTTGTGTGATGGCGAAACCGCGCACTGCACGGGAAAGCGCAACCATTTGAATTTTCCCGATGCCGGAAGCGGAAGCTGGTTGAGAACGGTTTCGAAATCAGGTGGAGATTTCTTCCTGAGGGCTGACTTTGGTTGCAACCGTGTCGCAGTTGCTGGTGCAAGCGCACGCAGCTTTACCACGGCATCGAAGAGACGTCTGCAGTCCCGGCATCGGACGGTCTGCACTGCGAAGTCCAGGCCGCTGTCTTCACCTCCGGAAACAATCGCCTTGTAAGAGCATTTCGGACATTCGAATTGATACGATCGGCCCATGCGAGTCCTCGACAGAGGACGTCATTTATTTGGCTGCTCCGAGGGGCTGATTCAAGGGCGGATTATTTCCGACCCGAACGGGTGCGCCTGTGATCCGGAAGATTAATGCCGGTTTGAACACCGATGTCGCCGCGGATTTGATCGCGGGTCCAATCAATGCCCTGCCATTCCGACTCAGATTCAGATCCAAAATTGAAAAGCGAATTGCGCGAGGCGGCTCCAGTGCTTTCAGCGACGGTATTGGTTGGATCAACAGTCGGTGCGACAACGTATTCCGTTACTGTCTCTGGCAGGACGAAGTCAGGAGTCTTCGCGAGTTGCTGTTGGTGGGCGAAAACTTCCGTGTCTTCGTCAGGCTTCGCGTTCACCTTCGTTGAGTCATTGGAACGCGAAAGCAAAAACACGGCAAGGACTGCGCAGACGACGGCGAACTGCCATCGGAAAATTCGAAAGCCGGCGGAAGGTTTTTCCGCATTAGTCCGGTTCAGCTTGGCCGCGGCCCTGGCCTGCTCCAATTGTTTCTCGCGTCTCTTGTCGAACCAGTCGCTGATTACCAATCCGCCCACGATCAGGATGCACAGCAGCACCATTCCGCTAAACAATGGCTCGTGCACGAAATAACGAATCAAATCAATCATAACGGTCCAAATCACCGAACAGTCCAATAACAGGACAAAAAATGTCTCAGGTCTGGCGGGTTCGTGTTCTCAACTTCGGTCCATGCCTGAAACGAGCCCAACTGCCTATACTCCCGATGGTTAAGCAATATCGTTACCAACACATCAATTGCAAAAGGATTTTCGTCCAGCTGCGCCTCCAGGCAATGCGCGAACCTACGAAACGCCATGGGTCAGTGATCACTGGAGCCGAAAGCCGGCGAGCATCCCATGGAAGACGTAATCGTTCAGTTGATGACGAGCAGAACGATTGCTCCTGGGATTTATTGAGGAATTCGTGTGTATTCCGGCCGAGCTGTGAAACGCGAAAACGGAGAGCGGAAAAGTTTGATTGAGGTGGTGGGTTGGCAGGGACTCGAACCCTGGACCAATGCCTTAAAAGGGCACTGCTCTACCAACTGAGCTACCAACCCACGAAGCTCAAAAAGGTCCGACCGTTGGTTTTGGCCGGACCAAAAGCGCCGCGAAACCTAATCAACAACAATTCACCGCGCAAGAATTTTTCCCTTACCGGATGGCACTTTGATTGAACTGCGCCTTCGCTTTCGGCATCAGCTTCTGCAGCTGTTTGATGCGGTCTTCGTCCAGAGGATGCGTTGAAAGGAAACGCGAAAGGAATGAGGTGTTTCCGCCCCCGAGCTGTTTGTTGTACTCCGAAAAGCGCTGCCAGAACTTGATCGATTCCTCGGGGTCATATCCAGCCTGCGCCATGTACATCAAACCAATGTGATCGGCTTCGGATTCCTGAGCCCGACTGTGGGGCAGCTCCACCGCGACCTGGGTTCCGGCGCCATACAGGCCGGTGTAAATATTCTGATATTGCGCATACTTGGAAGATCCGATCAAAGCGCTGGACAGTTCACCAAGCCCCTGGATTCCCATCGCCCGTGTCATTCGTTCGGCGCCGTGCCGTGCCACCGCGTGGGCGACCTCATGGCCGATGACAGTTGCGAGCCCGGCTTCATCCTTGGTGACCGGCAGGATGCCGGTATAAACGCCGACCTTTCCGCCCGGCAGGCAGAACGCATTGGCTTCCTTGCTGTCGAACACCACGAATTCCCACTGCGCATCCGGCATGTCGTTCGCAGCGACGGCCGCAATGCGTTTGCCTACGCGTTGAACCAGTTCGTTCGCCTGGCGGTCGTTGCTGATTGGCGTTTCCTTCTTCATCTGTTCAAAACTCGTCAGCCCGAGCTGCATTTCCTGTCCTGCGGATATGAGGTTCAGCTGGCTTCGGCCCGTCACCGGAACGGTTGAACATCCGGTGAAAACCAAAATCATCACGGTGAACAAAACGAAGCTGGTTCCAATCTGAATGAGACGTTTCATGGTTTGCCTTTCTGCGGCACAAGGAACCACACCTGACCCGATTTTCAACCTGGAAGATTTTGTCCGCGCAGCAAGGGTACGTCACCCCATGGAATCAAACAGCCGGCAAAGTCACGTTGTTTTGGAAAGGCAACTCATGAAAAAAACAGCAGCATTGTTCTGTATTCTAATCGCAACTCTGGCTGCCGGGTGCAAACAGGCATACAAACACGCAGCCGGCGAAGCGCAAACTGATCAGAACGTCATGACCGGCGGCCCGGTGACAGGCACCACGCTCGATGACCTGCCGCAGGCCGTGCGCGACACGATTCAGAGACTGGCGCCAGATGCCGAGATCGCGGATATCGACCGGGTGAAACGCGACGGCGAGGAAGTTTTTCAAATCTCCTTCAGCGAGTCGGGTAAAAATCCAAAAATCTACGTGGCCAGCTCCGGCAGAATCCTTCCCAACCCTGATCTCACCAAATCAGAATGAAATCGGTTTTTCGAATGACTCCACGGGTTTGGAATTTCGCTTGTGCTGCGGCTGTTTGTCTCCTGGGCCTGGGCTGCGCGCGGGACAAGCAGCTCGCGACTTATCCTTACGTAAAACCGCTGTCCTCGCCGGGACAGAAGTTCAGCGGCCTTCCACCCGCGGTGCAGGCGACGGTGCGTTCCCAGGCAGGTGCCGCGGAGATGTATGACATCATCAAAACGAACATCGGTTCAGAATTGGTTTACGTCGTTCACTTCAAGCAGGACGACCTCTTTCCGCCGCTTTATGTGGCGCCGGACGGGAGCGTGCTTTACCCGGAATCGACGTTCGTGGCGGTGGGTGCTGCGAAGGATCAAATTGGCGTCACAAGCGGCGTGGGATCGAGCGGACTTAAGCTCAGCGATCTTCCGGTAAAAGTAGTCACCACGATCCAGGAAAAGGCGCCGACTGCGGAAATTGATTCCATCCATTCCACGAAACGGGAAGACAACACCTTTTACGAAATCACCTTCAAGGACAGCGCGCGGCATCCTTCGTTGGTGATTGCTGAAGATGGAACTGTTTCACAGGGAATCCCCTGGCCGTCGATCAAGTCCAAATCCGAAGCGCCTGCAACTGCGAAGTAGCGCGCCCGGCCCAGTCCCGGTTCGCGGCAGGACTCGCGGGACTCGGATGAAGAATGCGGCCGATTTTACAGGAGCCGGCACAAACCTCCTCTGCGCGCCGCCAGGCGAAGTCTCCGACGCCCACAATCCACTCGGGCCGCAATACGTCCACGATTGCCTTCAGATGAGCGTCACAAGCTTTGTAAAGCGCCATGCGTTCGGCGGCGGGAAGTTTGTCCGGCGTGCGATTCCGGCCTGATTCTTCGAGAAAGGCGAGTGGACAGTAATTGATCACCAGATGATCGCGGAAGAAGGCTTCGGCCGATGAAAACCTTTTCGCAAACAAACCCCACAGGCGTTCCCCGCTGACTTCCGAACGCTTGCAATCAAAGCCTTCAATCGGCCGTTTCGGATGTTCAAACTTCGGCTTCGCGATCGGGACATGAATTCCGATCCAGTCCCGGACTGCAGAAATTTCCCCGAACGGCACACCGACTTGCATCATGCCGAACGGACCGGGATTCATCCCCAGGAACAACACGCGTTTCTTTCCATTCGCATACCGCCGGAGATACAGTTCATGCGCCGGCCAGGCGTAGTCGAGCGGGTTGTAAACGTGTGAAACAGGCGGAGCAAAAGTGAGCCGGTCAACGGCGTCGCGCAATTGCTTCGCGGATTCAACAAGCTTTTCGGAAGACACGGAAAGAGAACGAATCAGCGACGATGTCCGCCCGGGGAATGCTGGCGAAGCTGGCGCAGGGCGCGGTTTAGAGCTTCAATCTCGCGTTCGTCATCGATCTTCTGCCGCTCGGCCAGTTCGAGCGTCTCCAGCAACTCCTCCATTTCATTTAGCACATTCTTCAAATCCTCAACCACTTTCGTGACCTGCTCAATGGCTTCAGTGACGGCCGGAGTCTTGAATTCGGGGACGGGCGGCTGCGGTTCGGAGCGACGTTCGTGGCGGCGGGGATGTTCGTGCTCGCGATCACGATCACGTTCGCGTCTGGGTGGCGGTTCTGGCGCGGGCCGGGATTCCGTTTTTTCTTCCGCAACCGGTTCATCGATCGTCCTCGGCTCAGAGGAACCTGGTTCCTCGGAAATCGCTTCGGGATGCTCCATGACAGTCGAGCTGGATTCGTCCAGCGGTTCGTTGGTTTCCGCAGCCTGATCGACTTCGGCATCCACCATGGAAGCATCCGCATCCGCGTCCGCCGGCGCGGGGCTCTGGGCCTGACCTTCGGAGGTGCGAGGTCCGCGGCGGCGCGAGTGACGTCGTCCACCGCGGCGTGAGCGGCGGCGTCCGCCACCCTGGCGCGGTGGTGCACCGGATTCAGAGGAGGCTTCAGGAGCAGCTTGGGGCTGTTCGTCCGGAATCATGCGCACAACTTGCCGGGGAGCATGCGAATTGCAAAGGAATATTCTCGCGGTGGCGCTGAATCAGATGCAGCTCAACCTTTGAGCAGCTGAGGTGTGTTGTTCTGGTAAACACCCGATGAAACATCAATGACCAAAGCCACGCGCTGGGGGCGGCCCGGAAAGATGGCATTGGCTGTATGCAGCGCCTCGTTCTTTTTTCGGTTCGATGATCATGTCGCCGGACTGGCCGGCTCTTACAAAAACGAAACGGACCATGGTCCATTGGAATTAACACTCCAGCATTTGACTCTGGAGAATCGAATGGATTGAATCAGCACGTCTAAGGAAGTGAACAGGGACTATTTTGGCAGACCGGAGATTCCCATGCATGTCAGCGAAGGCGACAACCACCGAACCGATGAAACGGAGTAGTTTCTACAGTTTTATGTTGGGAGCCGGCGCTCTTGCCGCAGGTGTCGCTTTTGCGGCTGGCCAGCCGTATTTCAAAATCACGGGAGTAATCGAATACGAATGGTTTGATTCGGAAAGAACCAATTCGCCTGTAAAAGGTCCGACCATCGCCTTCACATGCGTGTCAGGCACGAACCAGTGGAGGATCGACAACGATTATTCAGCGAACGCAACGGTGCAACGATATTTCGACGGCACAAACGTCTTTGGCACCTCGATTTTGAGAACATCATCGGATGAGGAAATAGATAACGAAACCGCTGAATTGATTCGTTCCAACTGGCAGGTGAAACCAATGTCGGAGGAGGAGGCTCGAACCAACATGGTTGTTAAGGTGCAATCAACGGTGGGTGGTCATCCTTTTGGAAACATGGCTGTGAATTTGCCCTGGCTGGCGTTCTGTTCCGGAACGTATCTGAAGATTCCCGGAAGGATAATCCCGCCGCCTTGCGCCGATCTGCCTGTCGTGGTGGATGCCTTCGCCTATGAAGATCGAACTGATTGCTTCGATGATTTCATGTCTCTTCCGAGACGCATTACTTTGATCACCTCCGATGAGCTTCACGAAAAGTCGGTTAACGACTATTTTTTCCAACTCCGGGGAGAACAGCCAAGAAAGCGGGCCGGTTTCGGGGACGGATTCCTGAAATTTCAATACAAAGCCACTTCTGTGACCAATTTCGCCGGAGTTCACTTTCCGCTGACGTTTAGCTTTTTTCAGAACGATTGGCGAAATGACGTCTGGTATTTGAGGTTCCAGGGGCGGGGACGAATAACGTCCATTGAAGAGAGCAGCAGACCCGAAGGTTTGCTCAAGAGTGGAATCATTCAATGCATATCCGACTTTCGCTTTCGTAGCGACGAGAAGAACGTGAATGGACTGATCTACGTTATCACCAACAACGTTTTGCCAGACACGAACGACCCAATTCTAAGGGAGAAGTTTTTCCAAAGTGTGCAGAAGCAAACTCAATGGAGAAACAGCAAATCGCAGCGCCAGAGAAAAAGCCTGGCCTGGTCAATCCTGGCCCTGAGTGTTGTCGCTGTTTCTCTCCTCGTTTGGAAAGATCGCAAACAGAAACAAACACCACGACCATGAAAAAGCTCAGTAAACTCCATTGGATTCGAAGCATCTCGCCAGGAAAAATGAAAATCCTCCTGCTTATAGTCGCCGTGGCACTGGGGAGCCATTTCATAACGAGTGCCGCTGATTCGAAGACGGAAGCTCGCGAAGTAGTAATCTATGATGGAAAAAAACCGATTGCAGAGGTCCGGCTGCTCAGTCCAGGAAAATGGTTGTTTGATGCGGACCAGTCGCGCTTGCAAGTTTCCAAGACTCGCGAAGTGACCTACTCGCCCATTTCTTCGAATAAACCGCTCAACGCCACCATTCTGTATGAGAACGGGCAGGTGTTGACCATATCCGGAGTATTGAAATTCAAGGCCCAGGCGGAGGCTTTTGGATTGACCGTAAAGTAGGCGCTGGAATCGCGGGACGCCTAACGTTTGTTCGACAACAATAGCGATAGCGACTTGGGGCAAATAATCGACGGTTTCGAATAGTCGTATTCGGAAACACTCCTGCGCAATTGCAGATGACCGACGCTTTTCTCCATTCCACCCCAAGCGGTCTGTTCAGAATTGAGATGCGCCAGGTTCGAAACGATTTGCCGTTCCGATTCGTCTTGGCAGAATTCGCGGATGGCAATCGGAAGAGTTAAACGTGCGTTGTCTGGTTTCGTTGGAATGTTGGTCTGGGTTCTCGCGCCCGCGGCGTTTGCTGCGGCGGGTGCAGGCGGGGAGAGCGCCTTTCCGCGTCCGCTCGAGAGTTATGGAATTTCGTCCGATGCGGGATTGATGGAGGTGTTGCGCGGTCGCATTCAGGCCGAGCCATTCAATGCCGTGGCGACGGTGCTGTTCTTTCTGGCAATCATTCACACCTTCATGGCGCCGATATTCCTGCGCATTTCACACCGCATTCAGCATCGGCACGAGGAAGCTTTGAAGGCTGCTGGAAGAAATCCGCATGAAGAGGTTTCCTTCCGCGCAAAACTGTTTCATTTCCTGGGTGAGATTGAAGCGATCTTCGGTATCTGGGTGCTTCCGTTGCTGGTTGCTGTCACCATCTACAAGGGCTGGCCAACAGCGCGCGATTACATCGGGCATGGAGTCAATTTCACAGAGCCGCTTTTCGTCATCGTCATCATGACCATCGCCGCCAGCCGGCCGGTGCTGAAGCTGGCGGAGCAATTGATGGCGTCGGTCGCGCGAATTGGTGGCGGAACACCGGGTGCCTGGTGGATTGCGATCCTTACCATTGGGCCATTGCTGGGTTCGTTCATTACAGAACCGGCGGCGATGACCATTTCCGCCCTCCTGCTGGCGCAGAAGTTTTATGACTTCAAACCCAGCAGCAAATTTGCCTATGCCACGCTCGGTCTGTTGTTCGTGAACGTGTCCGTGGGCGGAACGTTGACACATTTTGCAGCGCCGCCGGTGCTTATGGTGGCGGGCGCATGGAAATGGGGCCTGTCACACATGCTGCTTCATTTCGGATGGAAGGCCGCGATCGGTGTCGTGATCGCGAATTCGATCTATTTCTTCTGGTTCCGCCGCGAATTCAAAGCGATCCAGGCGGAGGCTGCTTCGGTAAAAGGTGCGAAGAAGGAAGAATCGGTGCCGGCTTGGATCACGGCCGTGCATCTGCTGTTCCTGGCCTGGACGGTTTTGAACAATCATTTTCCGGCGCTGTTTCTCGGCGGATTTCTCTTCTATCTGGCGTTCCTTCAGGCCACGGAACATCAACAAGGTCCGCTGTCGCTGCGATCGCCGTTGCTCGTTGGATTCTTTCTCGCAGGCCTGGTGGTGCATGGCGGACTTCAAGCCTGGTGGATTGAGCCTGTGTTGGGCCGTCTGGATACGCTGCCGCTCTTCTTCGGAGCAACGTTCCTGACCGCTTTCAACGACAATGCCGCGATCACCTATCTGGCATCGCTGGTTCCGAACTTCAGCGACGCGATGAAGTACGCAGTCGTGTCCGGAGCAGTTGTGGGCGGAGGTTTGACGGTGATCGCGAACGCGCCGAATCCCGCGGGCCAATCGATCCTCTCGAAGTATTTCCCGGAAGGCGTTTCGCCGTTGAAACTGTTTCTGGGAGCACTGACGCCGACGATTGTCTTCGGGGCCATCTTTTTGATTCTGCGCTGACGAACGAAATCCGGCTAACGATTGAAGCGCCGGTTATTCTCTGCCGGACGCGCTGTTCGTTCCTCCCGGACTTTCGCTGGCGCCAATGGCTGAATCCGGCAGGAGCAGATCGCGAACGGCGATCATGCGATCCCGGGCGGTTTCAACCGTTTCAGTTCCCTGTCCCGCCGGTGCGACGCCCGCGCCGTAAGAGTAAACCATTTCTCCGCCATACCATCCCTGAAACAACGTGAGCGCGAGCACGAGGGAACCGGCCACGAGATAGGAATTGTTGATCGTCATTTGTCCGCGATGCCAGATCAGCCAGCGCCACGCAGTCAGGATTGCGAGAGCGATGGCAAGGGTCCATCCCGCCTGCATGTGCAATCGGACGAGTTCCGACGTCTCCGGCGAGAGACTGGTTCGGTTCAGATCCAGATAGCCGGCGGCAATGGTAAGCACGCCGCCGGCGAGAGCCGCAACCAGCGACCAGAATCCGAGGGTGCGCCAGACGGCGCGCCGGGCTTCCGATTTGGAAACGCGGGCCGAGAAATCTGCCACGACCGAAAGAATCACGAATGCAATCGGCAGATGAACGAGCGCGGGATGGATCGGCGGAAGATTCACATTTTAACGTGAGCGCGATGAACGCGATTGCGAACGCGAACGCGGGCGGGAGCGCGATGTGGTCCGGGTGGAACGGCGACGGGTGGTCTTGGTCCTGGTTTTTGCTTTGGACGAAGACTTTCGCTGCGCCTTCGTTTCGCCTGCTTTGCGCCGCTGCTTGTTCACGATGCGCGCAGCCACTTCCTTCTGGCGGCCTTTGTAGCGGCCTTCTTTTTTGAATTTGGTTTCAAGCTCGCGGTATTCCCGCTCCCGTTTTGGACTGGCGCCTCTGGGCATGGTTTTTCCTTAATTAAGCTGGTTTGCGATGCCTCCTAACGAACCCCGCCCCGAATCTCTCTTCAAGTGGGGCTGTTACCCCGATTCGGCTCCCGGAGTTCTCGCGCAAACTGGAGGGCAATGGTGACGGAATACGATCTCTATCTTCCACTCGCATACAACGACGGACGCCCGGTTCCAGGAGAAAAGCTGGCACGATTCCGAAAAATGCTGCTCGACGAGTTCGGCGGGTTCACTCACTTCCCGCAGGAGAATGAAGGCGTCTGGCGGCTGGGGCAGACCGAATTTCGCGATCGTGTGATTCTGGTGCGCGTTCTGTCCGACAAGCCCGAACACACGCGAAAATTTTTTGCTGAACTGCGCATCGAGCTGATGCGCGAACTGGAGCAGGCGGATGTTCTGATCGTCGAACGGGAAGTCGCGATCGTGAATTGAACTAACGAAGACTCGCCATCACTGCGGCCATCTTCAACGCCGTTTGGGCCGCTTCCATACCCCGATTGTGCTTCTTGTCCTGGCAACGCACGCGAGCCTGTTCCCGGTTTTCCAGCAGCAACACTTCGTGGATCATTGGCACCTCGGTTTCGAGCTGAAGCTGCATGAGTGCCGTGCTGACGGCGTCGCCGATGTGCTGCGCGTGAACCGTTTCGCCGCGAAGAATCACACCGAGACAAATGACGCCGGAGAACGCCTTCGACCGCGCCAGCCTGGCTGCTGCAACCGGAACTTCATAAGCACCCGGCACGCGAACAACCTTCACCTTGGCGCCTGCGCGTTTCAATTCAGCGCGCGCTGCGATCAACATGGAATTCACGAACTCCGCATTGTATTCCGAAGCCACGATGGCAAAGGCGCTTCCCTGTGCGCGCCCATTAAATGATTTCGCCTTGGTCAGCATAGTTAATGAGTTTTTCCATCGGCAGCATTGTTGGAACGGCCAATCGCCAATCGCCAATGGCCAATCGTAAATCCGCAAATCGTAAATCGTAAATCAAAGCAGATGTCCCATCTTCTTCCGCTTGGTCTCGAGATAACGGGCGTTGTGCGGATTCGGATGTGTCTTGATCGGCACCTGTTCGATGATCTTCAATCCGTGACCTTCCAGACCGACGATCTTCTTCGGATTATTCGTCAGGAGACGGATTGCTTTCACGCCAAGTTCCGCAAGGATTTGCGCGCCCAGTCCGTATTCACGAAGGTCCATGCCGTAACCGAGTTTCTGGTTGGCCTCAACGGTGTCATAGCCTTGTTCCTGAAGTTTGTAGGCCTGGATCTTTGGCGCGAGCCCGATGCCGCGGCCTTCCTGGCGCATGTAAACCAGCACGCCGGCGCCGGATTCGGCGATCTGCCGCATGGCCTGATGCAATTGCGGCCCGCAATCGCATCGGCGCGAACCAAACACATCGCCAGTGAGGCATTCGCTGTGCACGCGCACCAGCACGTTCTTTCTGCTCGATAGATCGCCATGCACCAGCGCCAGATGATGCTGGCCATCAAGTTTGGAACGGAACAAATGCAGGTCGAAATCGCCGTAGTCAGTCGGCATTTTCACGACCTCGACGCGTTCCACGAGCTTTTCGCGTGTGCGACGATACTGAATCAGGTCGGCGATCGTGCAGAGCTTGAGTTTGTGTTTCTTTGCGAACTTCCTCAGCTCCGGCAGGCGCGCCATGGTGCCGTCGTCGCTCATAATCTCGCAAATCACGGCTATCGGCCTTGCGCCGGCGAGTTTGACGAGATCAACCGCAGCTTCGGTGTGGCCGGCACGCTGCAACACGCCGCCGGCCGCAGCGCGCAATGGAAAGACATGGCCCGGTTGAACGAGATCGTTCGGCATGGCGGTCGGTTCCGCCATGATGCGGATGGTTTCCGCGCGATCCGCGGCGCTGATGCCGCTTCCGATGCCGCGGGCGGCATCGACGCTGATTTGGAAGTCGGTTTTGAAACTTTCGCGGTTCTGCTTGACCATCCGCTCGATGCCAAGCTGTTGAAGCCGTTCTGACGTGGTTGGGACGCAGATCAGGCCGCGTCCGTGCTTGGCCATGAAATTGATTGCCGCCGGAGTCACGAACTCCGCCGCCATGATCAGGTCGCCTTCGTTTTCCCGATCTTCATCATCGACCACGATCACCATCCGGCCCTTCCGGAGGTCGGCGATCACGGATTCGATGCTGTCAAACCGCTGTTTCATAGGTTCGGGAAGGTAACGGGCCGGGGGCCGTTTAGAAATGAGAAAACCCCGGGTTCTCAGTCATGGCTGTAAATAGATTGATTA
This sequence comes from uncultured Verrucomicrobia subdivision 3 bacterium, assembly GCA_937890005.1. Classification (GTDB taxonomy): domain Bacteria; phylum Verrucomicrobiota; class Verrucomicrobiia; order Limisphaerales; family DASXHY01; genus DASXHY01. Next base: position 263,510 of record CALBZA010000004.1, read on the forward strand.
CTGACCGCGCTGAAGCTCAAATACTGCGGTGATTGCGAAGCGAGTCATACCGTGCCTTGACGTCCACGACGGCAAGGTCACCCGCGGCGTCCAGTTCGGCAAAGCCGAAGCGGGCGAGCTGCGCAACGTCGGCGATCCTGTCGAGCTGGCAATCCGCTACAACGAACAGGGCGCGGACGAGATGGTTTTTTTCGACATCACTGCCAGCGCTCACGGCCGCAAGACGATGGTCGATGTGATTGAACGCGCGGCTGAACATTGCTTCATGCCGCTGACAGTCGGGGGCGGCATCAAGTCCGTGGACGACATGTACACGATGCTTCGCGCGGGCGCGGACAAGATCAGCATCAATTCCAGCGCGCTCGCAAATCCGGAACTTATCCGTGAGGGCGCGGAGAAATTCGGCAGCCAGTGCATTGTGGTGTCAATCGACGCGAAAAAGATCGGACCGGACAAATGGGGTGTATTTTCCCATGGCGGTCGAAAGGATACGGGCCTGGAGGCCATCGAATGGTCAAAGAAAGCGGTTGCGCTGGGCGCCGGAGAGATTGTGCTGAACTCGATCGATGCCGACGGCACGAAGGCTGGATTTGATCTGGTGATCACCCGCCGCGTCAGTGAATCGGTGGGAGTGCCGGTTGTCGCGAGCGGTGGTGCCGGCAAGCTCGAACACATGGCGGAGGTGTTGCTTGAGGGCAAGGCCGACGCCGTGCTGGCGGCGAGCGTTTTTCATTTTGGAACCTACACGGTCGGTGATGTGAAGAAGTTTCTCGGAGAAAAGAATATTCCCGTGCGCCTCGTTTGAGCATGCGTTCCTGTTTATGGAAAAACTTTTTCACTCCCGCTGGATGCCGATTGTACTGCTGCTTTGCTCGAATGTATTCATGACGTTCGCGTGGTACGGTCATCTGAAGTACAAAAGCAAACCGCTCGCAGTTGTGATTCTGGCCAGCTGGGGAATCGCCTTTTTCGAATACATGCTGATGGTGCCGGCCAATCGCTGGGGAAATTCGGTTTATTCTGCGACTGAACTGAAAATTATTCAGGAGGTTGTGACGCTCAGCGTGTTTTCGGGCTTTGCGGTTTTTTATCTGGGCGAGGATCTCAGGTGGAACCATTTTGCGGCGTTTCTCTGTATTTTTGCCGCTGTTGCGTTCACGTTCCTGCCCAGGTCATGACCTGGACGCCGGCATTGGCGTCGGGTGAATTACAAATCGAATTTCCTCTCCCTTTTTTCGGGCTGCTCTGGTAAACACGCGCTGTTCCAAACGCGAGCCATGCCGAAAAATCGTTCCAAAGCCATTTTTGATGATTTCGTTCCGCAAATCGGGGTGATGCCCCTGAACGAGTGGCTGTCGCGCCTGCTGGCTGAAGTTTCATTGCTCTTCAATGTGGAGCGCGTCGGCTATTCCCGCATGGAGCCCGACCGCAGCGCGATTCAGCAGGAAGTTCAGTATGTTCTCTCCCGGAAAGGCTGCATCGACACCGGTGGCGTCCGATTGTTTGCGCGGGATTATCCCGGCTATTTCGCGGCGCTGGATTCGAAGTCGAACGTCATCGTATCGCATGACGTCATGACGGATGAGCGGCTGGTGGAATTCCGCGAAGGTTATTTCAAGCCGCTCGGGATCACATCGATGCTCGATGTTCCGGTCCATCGCGCCGGACAACTTTACGGCGTCATCTGCCATGAACAGGTCGGCCCGGCGCGGCGCTGGACGGATGAGGAAGTGGAATCCGCCCGCAGCTTCGCACACCTGGTGGCGCTGGCGATCGAAACGGATCAGCGTCAGAAGATGGAAGCCGCCTTGCGCGACAGCGAGGCGCGTTACAAGGCGGCGATTGAACACACGCCCGCAGCGATCGTGGTGTTGAATCCGGAGACCGGGCGGTTCGTGGATGTGAACGACAATGCCGTCCAGATGTTCGGCCTTTCACGCGAACGCCTGCTTGAAACAGGTCCGGTCGATCTCAGCCCTGCCGTCCAGCCCACCGGCCGGATCACCAGCGAAATGGCGCGGAAGTACATCGATGAAGCGGTTGCGGGTGGCGCGCCGATTTTCGAATGGTCGCATCGGAACCGTAATGGAACGGATGTCCCATGCGAAATTCGCCTCGCCCGAATGCCGTCAGAAGGCCGCACGCTCGTGATCGGCGCCATCATGGACATCACGGAACGCAAAAAGGCGGAAGCCGAATTGCGCAAGGCACTGGAACATGAACGCGAGTTGAGCGAGCTGAAGAGCACGTTTGTGAACGTTGTTTCCCACGAGTTTCGCACGCCACTTGGGGTGATTGTTTCATCGACGGACATTCTTGAGCATTACTTCGATCGCCTGAAAGCGGATCAGCGCGCGGGTCATCTTCAGGACATCCGGCATTCCGCGCAGCAAATGGCAGGACTGATGGAGGAGGTTCTTTTGCTGGGACGCGTGGAGTCCGGTCGGATGCAATGCAAACCGGAGCCGATTGACCTGGCCGGGTTCTGCCAGCGACTCGTGGACGAGCAGCTGTCAGCTACGAATCGCAAGTGTCCGATCGTTCTTTCCATTGAAGGTTGCGGTGCGGAAGCCCGCGGAGACGAAGCTCTGCTGCGGCATGTGTTCAACAATCTGCTGTCGAACGCCGTGAAATATTCGTCGGCGGGAAAGAACGTCGCTTTTCATGTCCGGCGGGAAGGCGAGAACGCAGTATTCGAAATTCGCGACCGAGGAATCGGCATTCCTCCGGCCGATCAGAAACGCCTGTTCGAGGCGTTTCATCGCGGCGTGAATGTCGGCGAAACTCCTGGCACCGGCCTTGGGCTTGTGATCGTGAAACGCTGTGTCGATCTGCACGGCGGAAGCATTCAGATTCAAAGTGAACCCGGCAGCGGAACGACTGTCACCGTGAGACTGACCCTCTTTGGGCCAGAGCGATCGGCGAATTCGAAGCCGCGGAAGCCGGGTGTTGGAAAGCGAAAAAAGGAGAAGCGTGATCTTGTGGTCTGAACCTTGGCCGGCACGGAGGCGGTGTTGTTGTTTATGAACAGGATTCTCGTCATTGAAGACCAGCCGCAGATGCGGAAAAATCTCGTCACCATTCTGGTCATGGAAAATTTCGATGTCGCCAGCGCCGAGAATGGACGAGTGGGAATTGACCTGGCGCGAAGTCAAACTCCCGATTTGATCATCTGCGACGTGATGATGCCGGACGTGGATGGTTACGGTGTGTTGAAAGCGTTGAGAGAAACACCGGCGACTGCGGATATTCCGTTCATCTTCCTCACGGCAAAGGGCGACAAGAACGACGTTCGAGTCGGGATGAATCTTGGAGCGGACGACTATTTGACGAAGCCGGTTGTGCGCGAGGATTTGCTCGCAGCGATTTCCGCGCGGCTGGAAAGAAAACGGATTTCTGATTCACAGGCTTCCGGTTCGTTTCAACCGGACTTCTCGTCGCCCGAACCGTTGAAGAGCCTTGGTCTTACCGACCGTGAAGCCGAGGTGCTGCTTTGGGTTTCGCAGGGCAAAAGCAACGGCGACATCGGAATCATCCTTGGCATGGCGGAGAAAACGGTGAAGAAACACATGGGCAACATTTTCGAGAAGCTCGGCATTGAAGGTCGAAACGCCGCCACTGTCCGCGCTCTGGAAGTCCTCAGCTCATCGCCCCGTGCCCGCAAGTAGCGGCCAGACTCTCGGCACCAGCAGAATCGAAACTCCGTAGATCAACACCGTCAGGAGGGTGCCGATTTTCAGAAAGTCTCTGAACCGATATTGGCCCGGCCCGTAAACCATCAGGCACGAAGGTTCCAGCGGCGTCATGTAGGAACAACTTGCCGCGACGGTGATCATCATCACGAAGGTCCGCGGGTTCAGTCCCATTTGAATGGCTGTTTGAATGGCAATGGGAACGATGACGACCGCCGCTGCCTGGTTCGACATGGGCTGGGTGAGAAGCACCGTCAGTACGAAGAATCCGGTGAGAAGCCACGTTGGACTCAGATCGCCACACCAGCTCACGATCAGCGAGGCGAGATACTTCGCGGTGCCCGTCGATTCCATCGCGACGCCGAGCGACAGCATCGAAGCAATCAGGATGATCGCCTTCCACTCCACTTCGCGATAGGCCTCGTCAGGTCGGATGCAACCTGTGAGAAACACCAAGGCTGCGCCGGCCATTACTGCGACGGGAAGCGGAACGATGTTGAAAGTAGCCAGGGCGAGGCTTCCGATAAAAATCGCAATCGCCAGTGGCGCACGTTTCCGAAGCGGACGTTTCTCTGCAAGCGAACTGATGATCCGAAACAGGTTTTCGCTCTCCATCGCGGCAATTTGGGCGCGATGCCCCTGAAGCAGCAGCGTGTCTCCGAGACGCAGCGGAATCAGACTGATTTTTTCGAAGAGCGTCGCGCCGTGCCGGTTGATGCCGAGAACCTGAAGGCCAAAACGCTCGCGGAATCCCATCGACTTCAATGTCCGCCCGATGAGCGGCGATTTCGCGAGCAGGATCACTTCGGCGAGGCCGGTTTCCTCGTTGGACAGGTTGGGATCCGACAGTTTGACGTCGGATTTGATCTGAATTCCCTTGGCGTCCTTGATCTTGATGATCTCTTCGCTCTGGCCTTCGACGAGCAGGATGTCGCCCGCTTCCAAAACCATGTCGGAACGCGGCACGTGGTAACCGGTGCCTTTGCGCACGACTCGAAGGACCGTGAGGTCGAGGTCTTTCCCCAGCCCGGATTGAGCGAGCGTTTTGCCCACAAGAGGCGACGTCGGAAGAATCAGAATTTCACTGAGGTAAGGACGGATTTCGAAACCATCTCCGGTGGCGCCGCTCGAGTGATCGGGAAGAAATTTTCGACTGACGAAAAACGTGTAAGTCAGTCCCACCAGCGCGATCGGCAGGCCGACAGGCGTCAGCTCGAACAAACCGATCGGCGCGAGCTTTTGCTGGGTCAGCAATCCGCTGACGACGATATTCGTCGAAGTGCTGATAAGCGTGACCGAGCTGCTCAGAATGGAAGCGAACGCGAGAGGGAGAAGCAGTTTGCTCGGGCTGACCTTGGCGCGCTTGGCCAGTCCGATCACCACTGGAAGAAAAAATGCCGTTGCAGCGGTGTTGCTCATGAAGGCGCTGACGGTCGCGGTGGCCAGCATCACCACGAGCAGCAATCGGTTGAATGAAGTTCCGACCAGCCGGAGAATGGCCCCGCCCGCCCAATCAACAACGCCGGTTCGCCACAATGCCGCCGTCAGCAACAGCAGGCCGAGGATCATGATTACCGTATCGCTTCCAAATCCGCGAAATGCATCCTCCGGCGCGAGCAAGCCTGTGAAGATCAAACCGAGCATCAGGGAGATGCCGACGACGTCCGGGGAAATCGAGTCAGTGGAAAACAGAATGACCGCCGCGATCACAAACCCGATCAGCAGGCCGATTTCCAATGTCATGGCGCGAACGATGCCCCTGCCTCTTCAGACGGTCAACTGGTAGATCACCGCAGCTTGCTGGATCATCAAAAGGATTCCCATGGGTAGCTCCGGGTGCAACAATGGCGAAGCCGTTTTTGGTAAGCGAGGGCTGATCAAATTATGCGGGTGCCTTCTCCCCGTAATTGATGCTCATGACACCGAAGAGCAGATTCACGATCCGAATGTTGCCAAGACCGAGTTCCTTCATTTTTGCCGCCACGCCGCGCTGAGCCGGATAATGCTTCAAGGATTCCAGGATGTATCCGTAGGCAGAGGCGTTGCCGCAAAAGAGCCAGCCGAGCACCGGAACAAACAGGCGAAGATACGTGAAGTAACACCAGCGCAGGAATCCATTATCCGGTTTTCCAAACTCCAGAACAACGAGACGTCCACCCGGCTTCGCCACACGAAGCATTTCACGCAAACCCTGCTCCCAGCTGGCCAGATTCCGTAGTCCGTAGCCGACTGTGACAATGTCAAAGGAGTTTTCCGGGAAAGGAATCGATTGAGCGTCACCGCGAATGAAGCTGAGTTCATCCCGCCGTTTACCTTGCATCGGAGCCGCTCGACGCTCCGCCACGTTCAGCATCTCCTGGGTGAAGTCGAGACCGACAACCTTCGCGCCGGCGGCATGCAGCGCCAGGGCGATGTCGCCGGTTCCACAGCACAGATCAAGAGCGTTGTCGCCGGCGCTCACCCGTGCCATGCGGACGACGCGTTGTTTCCAGACGCGATGCAGTCCGAAGCTTTGCAGGTCGTTGATGAGATCGTATCGTCCGGCGATTCGCGCAAACAACTCGTTGACGCGCGACGCCCGTTGCTCATCCTGGCGGTAATATTCGTTGGCCATGCCGCTGAAAACGCCGGGAAGAATCGTGAAACAGACCGTTCAAAGCGACTCATTTCGGTACAGAGCCCGGTTTGGCCCACGACACGGCTTCCTCGAAAAGGGGGTTGCAAATCCCATTTGCACACTGGCTTGGATCATGCTGAAGTGGGGAAGGCCGTTTACCGCAAAACTATGAACCGGAAAAAGATCTTAATTGTTGATGACAATGAAGTGATCCTCAAGACGCTTTCACTGAAGCTGAAGGCGGGCGAATTCGAGGTGATAACTGCCATCGATGGTTCGGAAGCGGTTTCGGCAGCGCGCACGAAGAAGCCGGATCTCATTCTGCTCGACATCAGTTTTCCCCCGGAGGTTTCCGGAGTTCCTTGGGATGGTTTCCGGATCATCCAGTGGCTGAAGCGAATGGAAGAAAGCAAAAACATTCCAATCATCGTCATCACGGGAAGCGATGCGGCGCAATATCGTGAGCGGGCACTGGCCGAGGGCGCGGTTGGATTCTTTCAAAAGCCGGTCAACAACGAGGAACTCATCGCCAAGATTCGGCAGACGCTGGAAACCGGCGCACCTGCCCCGGCGAATTCGTAAGCGCGTCAGCGAGGCGCGATAGCCATCAGTTCCTTGATTTCGGCGCGCGAATCTCTTCGCGAGGCCTCCCACCATAGCAGACCAGCGCCAGCCACTGCCCAGGTCAGACTCACCGCCGCTGCAAGAAGTGAGGCTGCGACGGCATGGGACGGAGATATCTGATAGAACCCGAACAACACCACCGCCGCACTGTCACGCACACCAAGGCCGGCGAAAGTAACTGGAAGTGCGCTGATGATTGTGATCACAGGAAAGGTCCACGCCATCTCCGCCCACGGGACATTGCCGGAGGTTGTGGCGGCAAGGCAACCGATCAGCACGGCACTTAGCGCCGCCTGAACAGCGACCCCGCAGGCGATGCCAATCAAGAACTGCCGGGGACGTTTGGTCAGGGCTGCGATACTCGCGCCCAGTGTTTTCACGAAAAGGCGTTGAAAGGATTCTCGGGAAGAACGCTTCAGCCAGAAAATCACGCTGCCGACAACGACGGCCAGAACGAGAACGCCCCACAATGGCCACTTGAAGGAAGCATCACCCAACCGGTCCGCTCCGCCTTGATCGATTCCGATCAGAAGAGAAACCCCGACGAAAACGATCAATCCGGCGAAACCGAGGATGCGATCCAGCGAAGAAGCCGCGAGAGTTTTCGCAAGAGGCACATCGTGCCATCGGGAATAAAGAAGAGACTTGGCGGTGTCGCCGCCGACTGCTCCGAAAAAAATCGTGTAGAAGAAATGGCCGATGAGCGAGATGCGTCCCGCCGCTCCCGTTCCAATGCTGCTCCCGGCCGATTGCAATGCGACCCGCCAGCGCAATCCTGCTGGAACAAACACGCCGCCAAATGCCGCCAGGGCCAGGAAGAACCAGCCCCAATGAATGGAGTCGAATGCCGCTGCGACCGCCTTGGCCTGAATCCGCTGCATCATTACGAACAGTCCTGCGATCGAAACGATCGCCAACAGAATTCGCACGCGCAGCGAAAACGATTTTACAGCCTGCATGCAGTCACTCTAGTCCAGTCAGCCCGGATGCAAATGGGAAAATACCACCCCTACCTCGATTGCAATCCCCTCCGTTTTTTCAGGTTGCCGGGTTCGGCAATTCCAAAGGAAGGATCTCCTGAAAGAAAACGGGTTGCCTGAAACAAAGAAAACGCGCGGAAATGTCCGCGCGTTTTGCGTGCAATGAAGTTCGAAGGTTATCGGACGCTACCGTCGTTGTTCTGGATCGGTGCGGTGGACTGGTTCACTCCATTCGTGCGACCGGTGGGTTGAAGTCCGGAGCCCATCGTTTCCTTCAGAGTGATGTTGTTGACCACGCGGCTGACGCCTTCCACCTGTTGGGCGATCTGACCGGCGCGGTTCTTTTGTTCGTCAGTACTGACGAAGCCGCTAAGCTGCACCACGCCCGCGAAGGTTTTCACGTCCACGTCCGAGAACTTGTAAACCGGCTCGCGCTGCAGTTTCTCCTCAACGTTCTTGGTAATGATCTTGTCGTCCAACGCGCGTCCCGCGGTGCGGTCAGAATGACGATCGGTTTGGCAACCGGTGAGAACCGTCGTCGCCATGATGGCGCTCGCGCCCGTGATAAGTGCTAGCTTTTTGAGATTTCGCATAGTGTATGTCCTTTCGGGATGACACTACGTTAGGCGCCGCGCCGTTCCATGGGGTTTGTTACCCGACGACGTTTTTCCGACCGATATTAGCGGCCAAGAAGTGACCGACGTTCCACCATGTCAGTGGTGGTGCCGAAGCGCGGGGATGCCTTGAGCGAGAAGGTAAAGGCCACAACGAAGTCGTCGGTCGAGCCTCCGTCATCACGCAAACCAAACGTCAAAGCGCACGTCCAGCTCCGCAGGTCGCGATAGACGGTGTAATACTGTTCGCGAAGATTCGAGCGGCGGATGTCGTAATAGTGACTCGCGCGAAAACCCCAGTTCTCGTTCATCCGATAGTAGAGCGTCGTCGTCAGAATGTTGTTCCCCTCGCCCAGCCAGGTGGGCGCGGACGGACGATCGTTGCGCAGATAAAAATGACCGACGCTCGCGCTCCACGTGCTGTTCGGTTGGATTGTGAGATTGTGCAACGACATCGTCCATCGATCGTCGTTGATATCGTATCGCGTGAGTGATTGAAGTGTGAGCCAGGAACGCGGACGGAATGTCAGGTCGGAGAAAATGTCCGAGAAAGTCTCGTGATAGTTCGTCGCCTCTGTGGATTGAGGACGCAGCCGCCAATCGGTGAAAACCTGCCAGTTCAAAACGTCCACCACTTCACCGTTCCGCTTGGTCTGAAATTTGTTTCCGAGTCCGAAACGGATCACGTTCCGGGCATCGACAGCATCGATTGCGTTGTACTGCGGAAATTCGTTCGGCAGCATCCGGAGGCTCGGAAATTCATAGTCGAACTGCGGAAGTTCAGACGGTCTGTAGTTCGGTTTCGGCACGAAAACGTAATTGGCCGAGGGAATTACGATGTGCCGGAGCCCATCCATGTCGAGTGCACGATTTTGCACCGTGGGCCAGAGTCGTGATGCCTTGAAGGAAACTTCGGCGCCCGTGTTGAAGACACCGCGATAAACTTCCTTGTCCGCGGTGCCAGCTGCAGGCGTGTCGGAGCCGGGCCCATCCACATCCGAATAGTAAGTGAACCTACCGCCAACGCGCGGCGTAATGTTCAGCCAGCCAAAAAACGTTCTTGGCAACAGCAGCTGATGATAACTGTCTGCGCGGGCGGCTTCGTAACGCATGCCGATGGGAACATTGTTCGAGTGCGCGAAAAGGCGCCGATACCATCCCGCCGAACTTTCGCTCTCGTAATACAACGGCGTGTTGCCGAGCTGCTGGCGAAAGCCGCTCAATCGAACGTCCGGGAGACGTTCCACGGTTTCATAGAAATTGTTCACCCGTGGCTGTGCCAGGACGTCGAGGCTGAAGTTCTGCCAGAACTTGTTCACTTCAACGAACGTGTAAGGCTGCGGATTCTCGCGGTATTCGCTTTCGAAGAAGTCGCGGACGACTCCGGGATCATTCTGGAAACGGACGAGCGACTTGACGTTCAGGTTCGTGAACGGATTTGCCTGGTATTGGAACCGGAAGCGTTGGCGGTTTTCATAAATGGGCGCCGCAATGATGTTCGTCCGCGGGTCGTCGTCACGGGTGTAATAATGGCTGAACTCGGCCTCGCCCCAGCGCCCGAGGTGAAGGTTCAGATCGGGTCCGGTGCCCACGCCGCGTTTCTGCCGGTAATCGAGGTGAATCTCACCATCCAGCATACGATTTGCCGTCCACGTGTAGGTCCCGAGAATATAAGGGCCATAAGTGCCGCGATAGCCGGGAGTCACGGTCAGGTTGTTCGCATCCGGACCGAGACTCCGAACGTAGTAAGGAAAGTAGAAGACCGGCACTCCGCCGACGATCAACGTCGCATGCGTGGCTTCAATGCGTTTTCCGGGGACGATCGTGATGTGTTTCGCGCGGATCCCAAAGGACGGTTCGGAAATATCATCAGTAGTGATGAAGGCATTCGTCGCGTTGTAAACCTGGTTGGTGACATCGCCGTGCAGCCCGCGGCCCATCGCAAAAACAGGGGAACGACCGGTTCGAAAAGATTCCGTTGCGATCTGCCGGGTTTTGAAATTGTAACGCACTTCATCTCCGGCCCAGATCATGTCGTCCTGCTGAATGCGAACCCTCCCGCTCGCGGCGACCTCGCCGGTTTCCTGGTTCATGACCGCGCGGTCGGCCGTCAACACGGCACCCTGGTAGCGGATGATGACGTTATTCGTTGCGACGGCCTTGTGGCTGTTGAAATCGAAGGAGATGTCGCCCGAGACGATCTCCACCTGATCCTCTGATTTTTCCGTCGCCTGGATTTCCTGGGCCTGAATCCGGAGACATTGCGCCACGAGCAAGAGACAGAGCGCAAGTAATGGGCGGAAATGTGTCATCAGCGGCGGAAGCTTTGCAAAAGGGTTCTGCACTGCCAAGCGGGATTTCCTCGGAAACAGGAATCGCAATTTTGGATCACTCAATCCGCTTCAGCGACAACCGTGTCCGCCGATGTATCCCCGTGACGCGCGATTGCAACCGGCGCGTCGGAATGCCGCACCTCTCAGTGGCATATGAACTGCGGTTGAATAACAGGACGAACGATGGCGACCAGGATGAAAATGCTGAAACTGCTCCAGGAGATTCGAGGGTTCTCCGAACTCAGCCGCATGCATTCGGTGCCCAAACCTCCCGCACTCTTCCTGATGCAACTGCGGGACCGCATCGCAGAATCGAATCGTCCTCGACGCCGGATCCGCATTCAGATCGAAATGCAGGCCGAGCAGATTCTTCCCGATCCGGTGAAAATTACGTTTGTCCGGAAGATGCCCACAGCCGAACACGCCGTCTGAGCAGATCCCTTCGGTCGGGACAGAATTACGTTGCTCCTTCGTCCCGCCTTCTGCGAAGGGCGAGCCCGTCCAGTCCAACAAAATTCAGGGCCGATTCGCTCTCCAGGTGTCCCGCAATCAGCTGGACGCAGCCGGACCGTTCAGCTCCTTCATCCGAATGCACGCGGCTTCCTGTGCCGAATCGAACTTCTCCAGTTGCGGCACGATCTTCGCACAATCCGCAATCGCCCACGGACATCGCGGATGAAACGGGCATCCGCCGGGCGGATTCAACGGCGATGGCGGATCGCCGGACAGGACAATTCGCTCCCGTCGCCGGGTGGGATCAGGAATCGGCACCGCACTTACCAACGACTTCGTATAGGGATGCAGCGGACGTTCGATGACCTGCGTCGCGGGCCCGAGTTCGACGATGCGGCCCAGATACATGACGGCGATCCGGTCGGAGATGTGTTTCACCACCGAGAGATCGTGCGAAATGAAGATCAACGTCAGTCCCATCTCGCGCGAAAGTTTGCCCAGCAAATTGATGATCTGCGCCTGAATTGAGACATCGAGCGCCGAAACCGGTTCGTCGGCGACAATCAATTTCGGTTCCACGGCCAGTGCGCGGGCAATCGCGATACGCTGACGTTGCCCTCCGGAAAATTCATGCGGATACTTTCGCAGCGCCTTCGGTGAAAGCCCGACTTTGGCCATCAATTCGGAAACGCGCGAATAAAGTTCGGATTTCGGAATGCACCGGTGTGTGAGAAGCGCTTCGGCGAGAACATCGAAGACCGTCATGCGTGGATTCAGTGACGCATACGGATCCTGAAAGATCATTTGAACATCCGCCCGGGTCTTGCGCAGGTCGCGTCCATTGAGTCCTGCGAGGTTTCGTCCGCCGAGAATGATCGATCCTTCCGTCGGCCGAACCAGTTGAAGAATGGTCCGGCCCAGAGTGGATTTGCCACAGCCGGATTCGCCGACGAGTCCAACGATTTCGCCCGGATTCAATGTCAGCGAGACGCCATCGACCGCGCGCACCGTTCCGATGCGTCGTCGGAAGATCAATCCGCGCTCGACGGGAAAGTGCGTCTTTACATCGATCAACTGGAGCAGCGGTGCTGGCATATCAGAGCTGAATCTCCTTTCGCTGAACACGCACGCACGCGCTGCAATGCTGTTCGCCCACCGGCTCGAGCGAGACGGGATTCTCGCATTGCGGCTGGTTGAATTCGCAGCGCGGCACAAACGGACAGCCGCGAATGTCGCGCGACAGATCGGGTGGCAGGCCGCGGATGGTGAACAGTTCCGCGCCTTTCGGTTGAAGCGCGGGAATCGATCGCTGCAGCGCGCGTGTGTAGGGATGCTTGGGATTCCGATAAAGTGCGGCGGTGGGCGCGGTCTCTACAATGCGGCCCGCGTACATCACCACCACACGTTGGCAAAATTCCGCCACCACGCCGAGATCGTGCGTGATCCAGATCACCGCCATCCCCATTTCCTTCTGCAATCGACGGACCAGTTCGAGAATCTGAGCCTGCACGGTGACGTCGAGCGCCGTGGTCGGTTCATCGGCAATCAGAAGTTCCGGACGGGTGATCAGCGCCATCGCAATCATCACGCGCTGACGCATCCCACCGGAAAATTCGTGCGGATAACTTCGCAACCGTCGCCGTGCGTCCGGGACCCCGACATCCGCCAGCGCCTGTGCGGCGCGATTCACTGCTTCAGCGCGGTTCAACTTCTCGTGAATCAACAGCGGCTCTACCAGTTGATCCTCGATCCGCATGTACGGATTCAACGAGGTCATTGGATCCTGGAAGATCATCGAGATGCGTTTACCGCGGATGGATTGAAGCTGTTTTTCGGAACAGTTCAGAAGATCGATGCCGTCGAAAAGCGCGCGACCACCTTCGATCTTTCCAGGCGGTTGCGGAATCAGCCGCATCAGGGAATAGCATGTGACCGATTTTCCCGAACCCGATTCGCCGACGATGCCGAGTGTTTCGCCTTTTTCCAGCGAGAACGACACGCCGTTCACCGCGCGGACAATTCCATTCCGCGTGTGAAAGCTCGTTTTCAGATTTTCAACCTGGAGCAGCATGTCAGTCCTTTGAAGCGCGCACATCAAGCGCGTCGCGCAAGCCGTCGCCCAAAAAGTTCAGCGCGAACAATGTCGCCGCCAGCGCCGCGCCGGGATACAGCAGCAGCCACGGATACTCCTCCATGACCTCCGCGCCTTCCTTGATCAGCAATCCCCACGAACTCATTGGCGGCTGCACGCCCAGACCGAGAAAGCTCAGGAACGCCTCCAGCAGCATGACGGCTGGAATCGTGAGTGTGGTGTAAACGATGATCGGCCCGAGAATGTTCGGAATCATGTGACGGAAAATGATCCGGCGCCGGCGCAATCCAAGCGCCTGGGCGGCTTCGATGAATTCCTGTTTGCGCAACGACATCACCTGTCCGCGCACGATACGCGCCATCGTCAGCCACTCAACAACACCGATCGCGCCGAACAGCAGCAGCAGGTTGAACGGAATGCCGAATCGATCCAGCCATCGGAACTGCGCTTCCAGATCGCGGAAGAAGACCATCAGCAGAATCACGAAGATCGTGAACGGCAGCGAATAGAGGATGTCCACGATCCGCATCATGATCCCGTCAAGCTTGCCGCCGACGAAGCCTGCGATGGCGCCCCAGAAAACGCCGATGGTGAGCGAAACAAACGTGGCGCAAAGCGCGACCATGAGTGACACGCGCCCACCGATCAGCAGACGTGCGAACTGATCGCGACCCAGCTTGTCGGTTCCCAGCCAGTGCGAGGCGCTGGGTGGCGTGGGACCGAGTTCGAGATTCTGAGCGTAATAGGTGTTCTTTACCACCATCGGTCCGATGAAGCAGGCGATGGCGAGCAGGAAAAGGAACACTGCGCTGGCGACGGCGAGTTTGTTGCGCGCGAGCCGGTGCCACGCGTCCAGCCAAAGCGACGTGCCCTTGTCCGGAACGATTTCGTCGGACGGCGTCAGGTTCGGAACTTCAGCAGCGAGGGGCATTATTCAAATTTCAGTTTCGGGTTCAGCCAGACAAGCACGATGTCCACGATGAGGTTCAACACGAGAATCAGGGTTGCGTAGAACAGCACTGTGCCGAGCACCATCGTGTAGTCGCGATTGAACGCGGAGATCACAAAAAAGCGGCCCAGTCCCGGGATGTTGAAAATGCTTTCGACAACGAACGATCCTGTGAGCAAACCGGCGACTGCGGGGCCAAGAAATGAAACCACCGGGAGTAATCCGCCCTTGAGCGCGTGACGCAGCACGACACGGCTCGTGCTCGCACCCTTGGCCCGAGCGGTGCGGATGTAATCCTGGTTCAGGATTTCCAGCATGCCGCCGCGGGTGAGCCGTGAAATGTAGGCGGCGTAATAGAATCCGAGCGTGAGCGCCGGCAGCACGCGGTCTTCAGGAAAGAACCAGCCGCCGGGATTGAACCACCCGAGCTTCAGACCAAAGTAATTGCTCAGCAGCGGGCCAGTGACAAAGGTCGGCACGCAGATGCCAAGCATTGCAATGGCCATCGGCACGTAGTCACTGGTGGTGTTCGGACGCAGGGACGCGATGAGGCCGGAGGTGATTCCCAGCGCCATGGCAACCAGCAGCGCGAGACCGCCGAGCTGCAGCGATACAGGGAATGCCTCGGCGATCAGTTCGTTGACGGTGTGCTTCGGGTATTTGAAAGACGGACCGAGATCGCCTTTCAACAGGTTCTTCATCTGGATGAGGTATTGCTGCCACAGCGGTTTATCGAGACCGTAATGGGCTTCGATTTTCCGGACGATTTCCTCCGGAATCTTTTTGTCTTCATCGAAGGGTCCGCCAGGTGCCAGTCGCAGCATGAAGAATGTCACCGTCGCGATCACGAAAAGGACCGGAATGAACTGCAGGATTCGTCTGGCGATGAAGCGGAACATTCAGGAACAAGAGAATTGGCGGTGGGGCGGGCTTGTTTTGACCATGTTCAAACGCGAGCAGAGGTTTCTGCGACAGGTGAGAGAACGGCACAGAACGTCGCTTCGCTCGTTCCGTTGAAATATGGGGCGGAGCGGCAGCTTCGCCCTGCCGATGACTGGCAGGGCTGCAACTCCGCGCGATCTACATTGTCTTTTTGTCGCGTTCGGCTCCGGCCTGTTCCACCTCATTTTTTCTCCTCCAGGTAAACGTGCTTCCATTGGTGCAGATCGAGCACATTAGGCAGAAAATTTCGGACGGCAGTGTGAACCAGTGTTGGACGGGTATAGAAATAAATGGGAAGGAACGGAACTTCATCGAGCAGGATGGCCTCGGCGCGTTGAAACAGTTCCATGCGTTCCTCGGGATTCGCCGTGCGCGCCGCTTCGGCAATCAGGCGATCGTACTCCGCATTCGACCAGCCCGTTTCGTTGTTGCCATTGTCCGTCACCGCCAGTTCGAGGAAGGTATTCGGATCCGGATAATCCCCGCCCCAACCCGCGCGTGCGATCTGATAATCGAGCTTTTCGGTCGTGCGCAGGAACACCTTCCATTCCTCGTTGCGCAACGTGACGGGAATTCCCAGTTCCTTTGCCCACATCTGTTGAATCGCTTCGGCGATGGCTTTGTGGCCTTCGTGTGTGTTGAAAAGAATGTTGATCGGCGGAAACCCTTTGCCTTCCGGAAATCCGGCTTCGGCAAGCAGACGTCGCGCTTCATCCGGTCCGCCGGAGATTCGCGCTCTCGGCGCATAACCGGAAATTCCCGGCGGTGTGAAGTGAAGCGCCGGGAGCTGACCGCCTCGGGTGACGCGGCGAACGATGAGATCGCGATCAATTGCCAGCGCGAGCGCTTTGCGAACCCGTTTGTCATTGAGCGGCGGCTTGGTGACGTTGATGCGGTAGAAGTAAATCGAAAGAATGGGTTCTGCGCGAAAGACCTCGGGACGGTTCTTTTTGTAAACCTCGATCTTCATCTGCGGCACGTCCTTTGCGATGTGCAGCATGCCTGCGCGAAAAGCGCGTTCTTCAGCGTCCTGGTTTTCGGTGGGATAAAAATAAATTTCGCGAAGCTTCACGTTGGCGGCGTCCCAGTAATTGGAGTTTTTCACCACACGCACGTGGCTGTTGATCTTCCATTCCGCGAGCCGGAACGCGCCGTTGCCGACGAAGTTTTCCGGCAGCGACCAGCGATTCGCCCGATCGAACACGCTGCCGTGCTTGCGGATCGTCGGCAGATGCACCGGAAACCAGGAGTTGTGCATCAGCAGTGAAAGAAAATACGGCGTCGGACTGTGCAGCGTGAGTTGAAGTGTGAAATCGTCCAGCGCCTTCGCGCCGACTTCGCTGAAGTCCGTGATTTTTCCCGTGTTGAAGGCCTCTCCGTTCTTCAGCGGATAAAGCATCGCGGCATACTTCGCACCCAGCGCCGGCGTGAGCATGCGTTCGAACGATGCGACGAAATCGTGCGCCGTGACGCGATCGCCGTTTGACCAGAAGGAATTCGTGCGGAGATAAAAGGTATAAACGGTTCCATCAGAGGAAATTTCCCAGCGTTCCGCAACGCCGGGATTCGGTTTCAAATCGCCCGGATTTTCGGTCACCAACCCTTCGAACAACGCCATCATCACCTTGTGTTCCGGCTCGCCCGTGGTGATGTGCGGGTCGAGATCCTGCGGATCGGTCCCGTTGCCAACGTGAAGAATCTGTTCGCGAATACCGATCTCAACGCGCGTTTCACGCCGGCTGCAACTGGTCAGGGGAAAAAGGAGCGCGGCCAGAACCAGCAAGAAACTGAAACGGCAGGCACGTGCAATTCGACTGCTGCTGACAAACGGCATCAGGTGACGCGTCTTAAAAGACTCGTTCCGCGGGAAAAGTCAATCGCGGGGAGTTCATGCCTCGAATTTTCAACGCGGAGACGCTGAGGACGCAAAGAGCCGCAGGAAAGTAAAGATGACATTGGCCATTTGCTTCACCGTTTTGTTGAAGAGCTTTCTCGGAGCAAGAGTTTCATCAGTTTATATTCCGAGGCAACTTCCCTCTGTGTATCTTTGCGTCTTCCGCGCCTCTGAGTCAAAGCGACAGCCTCCGTTCTCGCCAAGCAGGCACGTTCTTCCGTACAGTTCGCGCGGTGTCAAAGAGCCTTTACGATCTGATCCCGCGCGACGAAAACCTGAGCAACGATGCGTTGCTGGGACGTTTTCTCGAATACGCCGAGGCACGGCAGCTTCAGCTCTATCCGGCCCAGGAATCGGCCATTCTCGAATTGTTCGAGGAAAAGAACGTCATTCTGAACACGCCGACCGGTTCCGGAAAATCGCTCGTGGCTGCCGCGTTGCATTTCAAGGCGCTATCGCAAGGACGTCGCTCGATCTACACCTGCCCGATCAAAGCGTTGGTGAACGAGAAATGGCTGGCGCTGTGTCGTGAGTTCGGACCGGACAACGTCGGCCTCAGCACGGGCGACGCGTCGGTGAACCGCGATGCGCCGATCTTCTGCTGCACTGCAGAAATTCTGGCGAACATCGCGTTGCGCGAAGGTGATCAGGCTGACGTGTGCGATGTGGTGATGGACGAATTCCATTATTACGCCGATCGCGAACGTGGCTGGGCGTGGCAGGTGCCCTTGCTGACGTTGTCGCAAGCGCGGTTTCTCCTGATGTCCGCAACGCTCGGCGAAACCGGCTTTTTCGAAGAGCAGCTTACGAAGCTCAATCGCAGGCCGAGCGTCACCGTGAGTTCCACACATCGGCCCGTTCCACTCGATCACGCCTATTCGGAACTGCCCCTGGCCAAGACGCTTGAAGCGCTGGTCGCCAACGGCAAGGCGCCGGTTTACGTTGTCCACTTCACTCAGCTCGAAGCGGCACAGAGCGCCCAGGATTTCACCAGCATCAACGTCTGCACGCGCGAGGAAAAAGCTGCGATCGGGAACGCCATCGAAGGCTTCAAGTTCAGCAGTCCCTACGGTCCCGAAATAAAACGCTGGCTCCGGCACGGCATCGGGCTGCATCACGCCGGATTGCTGCCGAAATACCGCGTGCTTGTGGAACAACTCGCCCAGCGCGGTCTGCTCAAAGTGATTTGCGGCACGGACACACTCGGCGTGGGCATCAACGTCCCGATCCGCACCGTGCTGTTCACGAAGCTTTGCAAGTTCGACGGACAGAAGGTAGGCATTCTGAGCGCGCGCGATTTTCATCAGATCGGCGGCCGTGCCGGACGGAAGGGCTTCGACAATGTCGGTTGGGTGGTCGCGCAGGCGCCGGAACATGTGATCGAAAATCTGAAGCTTGCAGAAAAGGCGGCGCGCGATGGAAAGAAGACGGTGAAGCGCCAGGCGCCGGAGAAGAACTTCGTGAACTGGGACAAGAATACGTTCCTGCGATTGATCGCTGCGCCGCCGGAACGGTTGCAATCGCGATTCCAGGTCACACACGGCATGCTGCTCAACGTTCTCAGCCGGGAAAGCGATGGCTGTGCCGCGATGCAGAAGTTGGTTCGCGACTGCCACGATTCGCCAAAGCAAAAACTCGCGCACACAAAACGCGGCTGGCAGCTGTTCCGATCCCTGGTGGAAAGAAAGATCGTCGAGTTCATTCCCCGCACGTCTTCCGGTCAAAAGCTGCGCGTGAACGTCGAGTTGCAGGACGATTTTTCGATGGACCAGACGCTGTCGCTCTATCTCCTCGAAACGCTGCCGCTGATAAATCCCGAACAGCCGGATTACGCGCTGATCGTGCTGACGCTCGTCGAATCGATTCTTGAGAACCCCGACATCATTCTCCGCAAACAGCTCGACAAGGTGAAGGCGGCGAAGATTGTGGAGATGAAAATGGAGGGGCTCGATTACGATCAGCGGATGGAGGAGCTGGAAAAGCTCGAGTATCCGAAGCCGAACCGCGAATTCGTCTATTCCACGTTCAATGCGTTCGCCGACCGGCATCCTTGGGTGGGCCAGGAAAACATCCGGCCCAAGTCGATTGCGCGGGAAATGTTCGAACAGTTTCGATCGTTTTCGGATTACATCCGCGATTACGAATTGCAGCGCGCCGAAGGCGTTTTGCTGCGTCACTTGAACAGCGTGTTCAAGGTGCTGTCGCAGACGGTTCCGGATTCGGCCAAGAACGAACAGGTGCGCGAGATGGAGCTGTATCTCGGCACGATGATTCGGCAGGTCGATTCGAGCCTGCTGGATGAATGGGAGAAACTGCGCGATCCGAATTATCAGCGCGAAGAAACGAAGGAAGTTCGTCCGCCCGGCGCCGAAGCCGCCGCCGCCGACATCACACGTGACACGAAGGCGTTCACCGCGGCGATTCGCAATCGCATCTTCATTTTCCTGCGTGGACTGGTGATCGGCGACTACGAACAGGCGATTGCGAATCTTTCGATGCCGCAGGATTCAGACGGCCAGCCGTGGACCGCGGAACGGTTGCGAAGCGCGGTGGAAGCGCACAAGGCCGGGCGCGAACGCATCTGTCTCGATCCAGACGCCCGCAACGCGCGGCATACCTACGTGCTTCCGTCCGAGGACAAAAAGACCTGGCGCGTGCAGCAGATGCTGGTCGATCCCAACGAGGACAACGATTGGGTGGCCGAGTTCACGGTGGATTTGAATGAAAGTCGAACGGCAGGTGAACCGCATCTGAAGCTGGTGCGAATCGGGACGCTTTGAGCCGAATTTAACGCAAGGGCGCGAGGACGCGAAGATCGCAAAGTGGGCAGACGATCGTTTCTTTGCCATGCGTGAGTTCCGCATTCGCTGCGCCATCCTCGCGTTCAGGTGAAAATCCGGATTGGTTCTTGAACCTTTGCCCTCGCATCTTTGCGTTGGATGAAGCGCGTCCTCACTTCGAAAGCTCAAGCACCAGCTGTTGCGCCACCGGCTCGCGCAATCCGGCTACCCCCAGTCCCAGCAATCGCAGCGGGCGTTTCACCAGTTTTTCGCGACCGAGCAGAAAACATCCGAGGCGGTAAATTTCACGCGGCTCCGTCACAGGCTCTTCAACGGTGATCTGCCGCGTCAACGTGGTGAAATCGCCGTAGCGCACTTTCACCTGCACGGTATGCGCGCCGAGGCGACGCCGCTTCAACCGGGCTGAGATATCCTCCGCCTGCGTTCTCAAACAGGCCCGCAGAATTGTTCGATCGTCTGTGTCACGCAGAAACGTTTCCTCTTCGCTGATGCTTTTGATTTCGTCGCCGATTTCCAACGCCCGATCGTCGTTGCCGAACGCAAACTGCTTCAGCTTCGGTCCAAACGATCCAACCAAGGCACGAAGGTCGCCTGGATATTGCTGAAGATCTCCGACCGTTTCGACGCCAGCCCCTTTCAAAACCTGTTCTGTGACGCGTCCCACGCCATAAAGCGCGCGCACTGGCAGTGATTTCAGAAACTCCACTTTTTGACGCTCGAGAATCACGGTCAGGCCGTCAGGCTTCTGGTGATCGCTCGCGATTTTCGCGAGAAGTTTGTTCGATGCGATGCCGATGGTGGCGGTCAACTGGCGTTCGGATCGGATCCGGTGCTTCAGATCTTCTGCAATCGGTTTCGCGGTGACCAACGCTTCATCTGGATCGGAACATTTCACCAGCGCGGACAGATCCATGTAGGCTTCGTCGATCGACATCTGCTCCACGATCGCGCCTGTGGACGCCACGATGCGCATGATTTCGCGCGATTCCGCCTTGTAATGGTCCATGCGTGGCCGGACGAAAATGCCATTTGGACAAAGGCGCGCTGCCGTCGCGCTGGGCATGGCGGAACGGACACCGAACTTCCTCGCTTCATAGCTGGCGGCACAAACGACGCCGCGCTGATTTGCGGGCGCGCCGACGATTACCGGCTTGCCGCGAAGCGCCGGCTGGTCGCGCTGTTCCACAGAAGCGTAGAAGGCGTCCATGTCGAGATGGAAGATGACACGAGTCACTGCGGGGACAGGTTAATACAGTGCGGGTGCTGCGACGCAACTTCTGCGTTGACCGTGCGCCACGCCGCCGACATCGTCCGGAAAATCAAATGGAGCCACTATGATTATTCCACCCACCTGGTCCCTGCCGGATGCGATCCGTGCGCGTCTCGGCCAATCCACTTTTGGACGTCAGCGCGCCATTTATGAAGAGCGACATCTGTTGCTGGTGCTGCATAAACCGCCCGGACCGGACGATCGGAACCGCGAAGGACAGCTGTTCTGGCGAAATCCGGACGGTGAATGGCAATACAGTCGTGGCGGTCCCGGCCCCGGTTCGCTCAAGCGGCATGTGCAGGCCTATTCGGAGATCGAAGCGAAGCTCGCCCAGAACTATGAGCAGGTCGTAACGATCGAGCAGCTGTTCGATCTTATCGAAGCTCTGAATCCGCTGGTGCGTTCTGCCCGGAACATGCATCAGGCGCTTCAAACGGCGCGTGACGCCGTGAAGAACGACACGTTCCTGATTGAAATGCGCGATCAGGCGTATGAAGTGGAACGCAATCTTGAGCTGTTGCTCGAAGACGCGCGGAATGCGTTGCAGTATCGCTCCGCCCGCGAGGCTGAGGCGCAGGCGAAGCTTTCGAAACAGGCACTGCTGGCGAGTCATCGATTGAACATTCTGGCCGCGCTGTTCTTTCCGCTTACCGCCGTCGCGAGCCTGTTCGGGATGAACCTCGCGCACGGATTGGATCAACAAAAAGTGGTGCTTTTCTGGACCGTCGCCTTGATCAGCCTCGGACTGGGTTTCGCAATGAAATCCTGGGTGCTGGCTGATTCCGCCGACGGGAATGATTCGGATAAGAAGAAATGACTCACGGGAACGTGCCGCTTTGATGGCCGGAGTTCGACACCGCTTTGCGTAGAGAAATGCGGGTTTATTTTGAACAAGTCGTTTTCTCGCATCTTTCCCACTCCGCGGTGTTCAGCGTCTTTTGCACCTCTGCGTTGAAAATTTGTGTTCAACCGCGCCCGCCCCAACGGACCAGCTCCCGGACCTTTCGATTGAACACTTCCGCTGCGAGCAATTGTTCAAGCGTGAGATGCATTCGATAGCGCCAATAGTGCTTCGGATTTGCGGGAATGTTGATGCGCTCCGAATTCACATCAGAACGTCGAAGCGTTTCATCCATGCCCAGCCAGTCCTGAAGCTGAAGAATGCACCACATGGCCGGCGACGCGAGATGCTGGCGCACGATCAGTTCGTTCAAATCGCCGGAGCATTTTTCCGGCGCGATGCCCGGCAGTTTCAATTCCTCGGAATAGAACTTTTGCGACAGCGCGCGGTCTTCCTCCCACCAGCCGCGAATCGTGCTCATGTCGTGTGTGGATGGCGTTACAACACTCAAGTAGGGCGCATCCGCCGGACGCGAGAATGTCGCGCCGAGTGTTTTCGGCATGCGCTGAATTTCCAGGCTGAGCAATCCGAGCTCCTTCATCACGCCCGGAACGCTCGCCGGAACGAGACCGAGATCCTCGCCGCAGATCAGCATGTTTGTGACGCGCTTGAACACCGGCAGTTTCTGCATCGCCTCATCGCGCCAGAACTGATCCTGCCGGACAAAAAAGTAATCGTTGTAAAGCGCGAGCAATGCCGATTGCGTGTTTGGGTCCAACTGCTGGAACGATGCCGTTTTCGCGATGTCGAAACGGAAGTGAAACGTGTCTGGCTTTTCGGCTTCGAATAACAGCACGTTGCTGACGAGGTCGAACAGTCCGAGTTTCAGCCTGGCGTTGGATTCGTTCTGTTCGAGCTGCTGGAAGTGTTCTTCGATCTTTCGCTGCGTGGCGAATTCCGGTTTCAGGCGGTAGCGGTCTGGTCCAATGGAATCGAGAAACGTTGCTTTAACCGAGTCGGACTTTTCGGCGAACACCGCGCGCAGGACTTCATCATTGATGAACGGCAGAAGAAAACGTTCGCGATCAAACGCAATGCCGCGTCCGGAAAATTCACTGAGCGAAACAGGAATGGCCGGAACGAAACGTCCGAGAATTCCTTCCACCGCATCGAGCGGAATGCTCCAGATGCGGAAGAAGCCGAGGATATGATCGATCCGGAACGCGTCGAAGTAATGCGACATCTGCGCGAAACGCTGTTTCCACCACGCGAATCCATCCTGCTGCATGCGCGGCCAGTTGTAGGTCGGAAATCCCCAGTTCTGACCCTTGTCCGAAAACGGATCGGGCGGCGCGCCAGCCTGCATGTCGAGATGAAACAGTTCCGGATGCTGCCAGGTGTCGGCGCCGTGTCGCGCGACGCCGATGGCGATGTCGCCTTTCAGAACGGCGCCTTTTTCGTGTGCGTGCGCCGCGGCTTCCTGCAACTGCGTGTGCAGATGGAATTGGACGAAGAAATGAAACGCGACGGAGTCGTAATATTCCGAACGCGGCGCAGTGAGCTTTTCAATTTCTGCTTCGGTGCAGTGACGGTGCTTCGGCCACTTCGAATAATCTGCGGTTCCAAACCGGTCGCGCAGAGTACAGAACAGCGCATACGGTTTGAGCCAGTGCTGGTTTTCGTGGAAGAAATCCTTGTAGGCCTTGCTGCGGAAGGTGGTTTTGGAGCGCGCAGTATAAAGCCGCTTCAAAATCGACAGCTTCAGCCGCATCACGGCTTCGTAATCGATTTCCTCGAGCGCGTTCAGCCTCTGACGTTCCGATTCGAATTCGTTCAAAACCGATTTGAACTTTGCGCCGGCCACCTGCGCGACATCGATGTAAAGCGGGTGCAGCGCGAACGCCGAAATCGCGGCATACGGATACGAATCCACCCAGGTGTGCGTTGCGATGGTGTCGTTCACCGGCAGAATCTGGATGAGCCGGATGCCGACGCTTGCCGCCCAGTCCGCGAGCCGTTTCAAACTGATGAAGTCACCGACGCCCCAATTCGCATCGGATCGCAGACTGAAAACCGGAATGGCGACTCCGGCGCCGCGCCAGGTTGTTGCCGGCAGCCGGATGAATCCGTCGTTCACAATCACGCGACCTTCGGGCGCGGTTTGCAGATCCAAAATCCGATTCGGTCCTTCTTCAAACCGGAGGAACGCACCGGTCCCCGCATGGACAACCGCATACTTGTATTCGATCGGAAACGGCGCTCGCGAAAGATCAACACTTACCGACAACTGATCTTCGCAGGGAGTGCGTCCAAGTCGAATTCCGTTCGCGGGATTCCAACTTCCCAGTTCGGAAATGCTGCCGACGAGACAAAGGGTTTGTCCCGGTTCGAGCTGCGGCGCTTTGATTCGGAAAACGTGAGTGAAGTGAGCTGGAGCGCCCGCCGATTCTTGTGGGCCATGATCTTTCAACAACACGTCTCGAAACGGTTGTGTGGAAAAGGTGTTCTCAGCAAAGCCCGGCACGTTCCAGGAATCGATGACGACCACTTCCTTGCGGTCCAGCAGCGCCGGAAGAAGAACGCGATCCTGTCCCCAATCCAGCGAGAGCGTTCCGTCGGTGCCGCGGAACAGATAGGAATATTTCAGTCCGTCTTCAGGAACGGCTTCGAGGGGTAGGTTCAGCTCGATCTCCCAGAAATCGTGATTCAGCCAGCGCATCGGCAAAGCGCGTGAGGCGTCGCCGCTTCCGAGCAGCGGGTGATCGCCCAGCAACCAGAGAGATTCGCCAAAGCGCGTGTGGAACCGGATTCGCAACGTGAGTTTCATGCCTTGCTGATGACGCCATTGATCTCGTTTGAATTCACCCGGGTCAATACCCCGGCGGCGCCGTTCGAATAGCAGTCTTCGCTTGATCCCGACCAGTCTGCAAACGGAAAAAGGCGTTGCTCTGAAAAAGCAACGCCTTCGTGCGGATCGAATGTGTGACGGTTCAGACGGCGGAAGCCATCCTGTTCCGCAGCTTCTTCAATGCGATTTCCTGAATCTGGCGGATGCGTTCGCGCGTGAGGCCGAAGTGTGCTCCGACTTCTTCAAGCGTTTTTTCTGCGCCGCTGTCGTTCAGGCCGAATCGCAGCGAAAGAATCTTTCGCTCACGTTCGTCCAGCGTCGCCAGCGCGTCTTGAACCGACGAAAGTTCCGTTTCCTTGTCGAGCCGTTCGTACGGCGCGGCGGCATTCACGTCGGCGACCAGTTCCGAAACCGAACTGGTGTCGTCGTCGCCCACCGGTGAATCCAGCGACACTGGCGCGCGGGAAGCATCGCGATATTGCCGGATGCGGCGAGCGTTGATCCCCAGTTCATCCGCCAGCTCGTCGTCGGTTGCGTCGCGGCCGAGAACATCACGCAGCCGCGTTTCTGCGCGGCGGATGTGCGCGACCTTGTCCACGACGTGAACCGGCAGGCGAATCGTTTTGCCCTGATTCGCGAGGGCACGTTTGATCGCCTGTTTGATCCACCACGACGCGTAGGTGGAAAGCTTCGCGCCTTTGGAAGGATCGAATCGCTCGACACCTTTCATCAGGCCGATGTTGCCTTCGTTGATCAGGTCGAGCAGCGGCAGGCCGAGATTCTCGTAATCGCGAGCGATCTTCACCACGAGGCGAAGGTTCGCCTTGATCATTTCTTCGCGGGCCTGCTTGTCGCCTTTGCGAATGCGTTTGGCCAGGGCGATTTCCTCTTCAGGTGTCAGCAGCTTCACCTGTCCGATTTCGCGCAGGTACAGATGAAGCGTGTCGCTGCGCTCGTGCGAAACGGGCGGCAGTTCTGCTGACGCCAGCTCCTTCTGTTGTGGTTCGGCGGCGGTATCTTCGAGCACGATCACCGGCTCCGGAACTTCCGCTTCCGGGCGTTTGGTTCTTCCGGGCGCCAACCGGATACGCGCGGGCTTCACTACCGTCGCCCGGCCATGGTTTCTTCTCTTCGCAGTCGTCTTCATATCAAATCTTCTTTCTCTTTCTTCGGTTCAGGCGTTCTGCAGCGCCTCCAGTTTCGTGGTGATGACTTTCTTTCCCGCCGCGCCGACGAGTTGATCGCGCACTTCTCCCCTGGAGAAATAGAGCAGCGTGGGAATCGAACGGATGCCGAAGCGAGACGCCAGGGCGGGATTCTCGTCCACATTGATCTTGGCCACGGTGGTGCGCCCGGCTTGTTCGCGGGCAATTTCATCCAGCACCGGCCCGATCATCTTGCACGGGCCGCACCATTCGGCCCAGAAATCGACAAGCACAGGCTGTGTTGCGTTCAGAACTTCTTTCTCGAAGTTCGATTCATTCACTTCAATGGTCGCTTTCATGTTCGGTTCCTTTCATTCAGGCGTTTTCTGCAAATTCATTCGGAGTGATCGGCAGTGTGGCAGGCCGGTGCACGTCCCTCGCTTCCACGCGGCTGCCCAGCCAGACGCTGAGCGCGCCCGCGGCAACGGCGATCCAGCCGAGCATATGATAGTTGTGCAATTCGCCGCCGGGTCCGCGGGTGACAACCCAGCCGCCGAGGCTGGAGGTTGCGCCCATCGCCAGATCACGTGCGCAGCCGCTTAAACTCATGAACGCGCCGCGGCGGGACGGCGGGACGGCGAGCGTCATGATCGCCTGCCCCGGCACGAAGCGTCCGCTGGCAAACACGAAGAACGATCCCGCCAGCATGAGCACGCCCCACACGGGCAAAGGACCGGAATTCGTGATCGTCAGTGTTACCATCGCCGCGATCACCACGAGCACCGTGAACACGCGCAGCCGACCAAACTTGTCCGCAAGTTTTCCAACCCGCGGCGCCGTGAACACCGTGAGAACGCCGCCCGTGAGGTAAACCAGGAACAAATGCTTTTCCGGCAATCCCGCGTTGCTCACAAAGAACGGCGACATGAGCGGTATGATTGCAAAATGACTGACTACTGTGGCCGTCATGAACAGCAGCGCGCGGCCGGCGTTGGTGTCGCGCAACAGCTCGGCAAAGGCGCGTTTTGGATCGGCGCCGTTTTCCAGATGACCGCGCACGGGAGGCAGTCCGCGAAATGCGATGATCCACACGGCCACGCCGGCGATCACGAGCATTAAAAATGGCGTTTCCCAACGGAACATCTGCGCGAGCTGCAGTCCGAACGGAACGCCGAGCGCCGCCGCTGCGGAAAATGCCGTCATCACAATGCCGACTCCGGCAGCCCGGCGTTGAGGGGGAACGACGTCGCCGACAATCGACATCACCATCGCGCCCGACAATCCGCCGAATGCTCCGCTGAACGCGCGCGCAATCAGCAGAGTGAGCGCGGTGTTCGAAAGAGCGCAGGCCAGTGTGCCGATCAGGAAGCCTGAATACGACAGCAGCAGCACCTTCCGCCGGTCGAAACGATCTATGAACGGCGCCGTCAGCAAACCGACCGCGCCCGAGCTGAGCGTGTAGGCCGCGACCAGCGTGCTGAAATACTGCGGGCCGATGTTCAGCTCACGCATCAACTGCGGGCCGAGCGGCATCATGATCATGAAGTCCACGATGTGCGTGAACTGCACGGCCGCGAGCAGCAAAAGTAGTGAGCGTTCCGAAAGTGACTTCATTTCTGTTTCTTCTTCCCGTTGGCCTGCGCGTGCAATGCGACTTGAGTCCACCCGCCGCCCAGGGCCTTGATCAACCGCACCGAGGCAATCATCTGTTCGCCGCTCAAACGGGCGCTGGCCCGTTCCGCGGAAAGCGCTTCCCGGCTGGCATCGACGACTTCGAGATAACCCACGATTCCGGCGCGATAACGTTCCTCTGCGAGTGAAGTGGCGCGACGCGCGCTTTCAACGGCGCGTTGCTGAGCCGCCGCCTGTTCCTTGAGATGTCGAATGTTCGACAAACTGTTCTCCACGTCACCGAACGCCACAAGCACCTGTTGTCGATAACGCGCAACGGCTTCTTCAAAGGCGGCCCGCGCGCGGCGATGATTCGCCCGATTCCTGCCGCCGGCAAAGATCGGCAGCGAAAGGCTCGGGCCAAGCGACCACGTTCGGCTGTCCCACTTGAACAGCGAATCGAGATCACCGCTCACAAATCCGCCCGAGCCCGTCAATGTCAGCACCGGGAAAAACGCTGCCTTGGCCACTCCGATGCGCGCGTTCGCGGCAGCGAGCTGGCGTTCCGCTTCAGCAACGTCGGGACGCCGTTCCAACAACGCGGCTGGAAGACCGGCTGGAATGACCGGCGCATTGGCCAGCCAGACATTCGTCTGTGCCTGGAGCTGAAACGTGGAGGGGTTGCTGCCGGCCAGAATGGCGATGGCATTTTCCAGTTCGTCACGTCGGCGGGCCAGCGCGGCGGCTTCCGCTTGGGCGGTGGCCAGCTCGGTTTGAGCGCGGGCAACGTCGAGTTCATTGCCGATGCCGCCTTCGAACCGGCTTTGGACGAGCTGAACCTGCTCTTCGCGAAGCGCGATGGTGGCGCGGACTGTTGCGATCTCGGCATCCAGTGAGCGCAATGCGAAGTAATTTTGCGCAAGATCGGACTGCAATGTGAGCAGCACGTTGTGGAAGTTCGCCAGCGACGCCTGGGCGTCAGCGCGTGCGCCTTCAAAGCTGCGGCGCACGCGCCCCCACAGATCGACTTCATAGCTTAAATCCAGCGGCGCGCGAAATGTGCTCGCCGTCAGGTCGCCGAAGCTTGGATTCGCATTCGGCGAATAGCGTTCGCGCGTGAAACTCGGCGTCGCGTTCAGTGAAGGAAGGAACTCCCCACGAGCGACGCGGGCTGTGGCGCGGGCCTGTTCCGCACGGGCAATCGCAGCTTTGAGCTGCTGATTGGCTTCCAGCGCGTGCTCCTGCAGGCGATTCAGTTCCGAATCCTGAAACACTTCCCACCAGTTGCCGCGCGGGACGTGATCCAGCGGCTCGCCTTCTTTCCATTCACCGAATTCCGCCGCTTTGTAAGCTTCAGGAACATTGTTGGTCGGCCGCTGATAATCGCGTCCGATGGTGAACAGGCCTGCGTGGCTCGACGGAACTCCGCTCAGAACGATTGCCCCGATCAACAGCGCCGTGGCGCCCGCGGAACCGAGCGACGCCGGTTTGGATTCATTCGCTTCAACCGTTTTCTTCTTCGATCCCAGCTTCATCAGCACGAGATAGAAGACAGGCGTCAGGAACAATCCGAAGATTGTCACACCGATCATTCCGGCAAACACCGCCGTCCCCATCGCCTGGCGCATCTCCGCACCGGCACCGCGCGCAATGACGAGCGGGAACACGCCGGCGATGAAGGCGATTGAAGTCATCAGAATCGGGCGCAGACGCAAACGGCTCGCTTCGACCGCCGCGTGGAACGGTGTCATGCCTTCGTCCTGTTTCTGCTTGGCGAACTCGACGATGAGAATCGCGTTTTTGCACGCCAGTCCGACCAGCACGATCAATCCGATCTGCGTGAAGATGTTGTTGTCGCTGCCCTTGATCCAGACGCCGGCGATCGCAAACAGCAGGCACATCGGCACGATCAGGATGATCGCGAGCGGCAGCCGGAAGCTTTCGTATTGCGCTGCGAGTACCAGGAACACGAGCAGGATGCACAGCGGATAAACATAGACGGCGGTGTTGCCCGCGAGAATTCGCTGGAAGGTCAGCTCGGTCCAGTCCATCGACATGCCTTTCGGCAAGGTTTCATTCGCGATCTGCGAGATCAGCGCCTCGGCCTGGCCGGAGCTGAATCCGGGTGCCGGTCCGCCATTCACTTCTGCGGCGGGATAACCGTTGTAACGCATCGCGCGATCGGGTCCGTGCGTTTCGCTGACCTTCACGATCGATCCGAGCGGCACCATCTGGCCTTTTTCATTCCGCGTTTTGAGCCGCGTGATGTCATCGGGCGAATCGCGAAATTCCGCGTCTGCCTGCGCGATCACCTGATACGTGCGGCCAAACCGGTTGAAGTCGTTCACGTAAAGCGAACCCAGGTAAACCTGCATCGTTTCAAACAGATTCTGCAGCGGCACACCGAGTTGCTTGGCTTTGACGCGGTCGATGTCAGCCTCGAGCTGCGGCACGTTCACAGTGAATGTCGAGAACACACCGGCAAGACCGGGTGTTTCGTGCGCGCGGCTGATGATCTGTTGAACGCTGTCATAGAGCGCGTCGTAACCCAGGTCGGCACGGTCTTCGACGTAGAACTTGAATCCGCCGATGGTGCCAAGTCCGTGAACTGGCGGCGGCGGCACCGCGAGAATGTAAGCGTCCTGAATGGCGCCGAACTTCTGATTCAGTTCACGCGCTATTGCAGCGCCGCTGAGTTCCGCGCCCTTTCGTTCTTCGAAGGGTTGAAGTCCGAAGAACACGATGCCGGCGTTTGGCGCCACGCTGAATCCGCTGATGCTCAATCCCGGAAACGCGATCGCTGCGCGCACGCCCGGTTGCTTGAGTCCAACTTCCGACATGTGGCGAATCACTTCTTCGGTGCGATCGAGAGAAGCACCGTCCGGCAACTGTGCGAATGCAACGAGATATTGTTTGTCCTGCGTTGGCACGAAGCCGGTCGGCACTTTGTTGAAGCTCCAGCCGGTCAGCGCGACCAGTCCGACATAGATCACCAGCGCGGCGACACTCTTGCGCAGGATGGATGCAACGCCGACGGAATACTTCTCGCCGGCCCAGGCAAACGCGCGATTGAACGGACGGAAGAACCAGCCGAAGGTCAGGTCCATCGCCCGCGAAAACCAATCCTTCTTCGCGTGATGATCCTTCAGCAGCACCGCGCAGAGAGCAGGCGACAGCGTGAGGGAGTTGATCGCGGAGATCACCGTGGAGATCGCGATCGTGATCGCAAACTGCTTGTAGAACTGGCCCGTCAGACCGCTGATGAATGCCGTTGGAACAAACACCGCGCAGAGCACCAGCGCCGTGGCGATGATCGGACTGGTGACTTCACTCATCGCGCGTTTGGCGGCTTCGCGCGGGGAAAGGCCGAGCGCTATGTTGCGTTCCACATTTTCGACCACGACGATCGCGTCATCGACCACAATGCCGATCGCGAGCACGAGTCCGAAGAGCGACAGATTGTTGATCGAGAATCCGAGCGCGTGCATCACTGCGAACGTGCCCACCAATGACACCGGAACCGCGGCGAGCGGAATGATTGAGGCGCGCCAGGTTTGCAGGAACAGGATGACAACGATGACGACCAGCAACACCGCTTCGCCAAGTGTGTGGATCACGGCGCTGATGGAATGCCGAACAAAAACAGTCGGGTCATAGACGACCGAGTAGTCGATTCCGTCCGGGAAGTTTTTCTTCAACTCCTCCATTGTCGAACGGACGTTGGCGGACAGTTCGAGGGCGTTTGCACCGGGCGACTGGAAGATCGGCAGTGCGACGGCGCGCTTGTTGTTGAGCAACGAGCGCAACGCGTAGCTGTCCGCGCTCAGTTCGACGCGGGCGACGTCTTTAAGCAGCATCTTTTCGCCCTGCGGACCGGTCTTGACGATGATGTTTTCGAATTCCTCGACCGTGATGAGCCGGCCTTTGGCATTCACCTGGAACTCGAAGTTCACCGGTGAACTGACCGGTTGCTGTCCCACGACACCGGCGGCGACCTGGACGTTCTGTTCGCGAATGGCGGCGATGACGTCCGGCGCAGTGAGATTGCGCGCTGCGAGCTTGTCTGGATTGAGCCAGATGCGCATCGCGTAATCGCCCGAGCCGAACACGCGGACGTCGCCGGCACCGGGAATGCGGGCGAGCACATCCTTCACCTGAAGTGTCGCGTAATTGCGGATGTAAACTTCGTCGTAACGATCGTTCGGCGAGAACAGATGCACGACCATCGTGAGATCGGGCGACTGCTTGGTTGTCGTCACCCCAAGGCGGCGCACATCTTCGGGCAGCTTCGGCAGTGCCTGCGAAACGCGGTTCTGCACCTGCACCTGCGCCTTGTCCACATCCGTGCCGAGCTTGAAGGTGATCGTGAGCGTCATCACGCCGTCAGGCGTGGACTGCGAGAACATGTAGAGCGAATCCTCGACGCCGTTGATCGCCTGTTCGAGCGGTGAGGCGACCGTTTCAGCGATCGTCTTCGCTGTCGCACCGGGATAAGTCGCGCGCACAACGACCGTGGGCGGAACCACTTCCGGATACTCGCTGATGGGGAGCTTCCACATCGAGATCAACCCGACGAGGAAGATCACGATCGACAGGACCGCGGCAAAAATCGGGCGCCGGATGAAAAAATGGGAGAAGTTCATGTTGTGAGAATGGATCGGGAACGGGAGTGGCCGGACCCGGTTGGGTTTCTCTTTTGTTCTCTCTTAACGCCGGGCAAATCTGGCACCACGGTTGTCCACTTCCGCCACGTTCTCCTGCGGCGTCACGGACATGCCCGAGCGGACACGTTGCAACCCGTTCACCACAATCTTCTCGTCGCCACGAAGTCCCGAGCGGACGACCCGTTTTCCGTCGATGACCGGTCCGAGTTTCACGGCCTGGTAGGCGACAGTGTTTGTTTCGGTGAGTGTCAGGACATATTGCTGCGACTGGTCTGTGCCCACAGCGCGTTCGCTGATCAACAACGCCGGCTGGCGGGCGCTGACAGGAATGCGAACCCGCGCGAAAAGTCCGGGCACGATGCGTCCGGACGAGTTCGGGAACACCGCGCGCATCAGGATGCTGCCAGTGTTCGCATCGAGCCGGTTGTCGAACGATTCGATATAGCCGCGATGCGGAAAGTCGGTTTCATCCGCCAGCTGAAGCTCGGTTGGAACGCGCCCTTCGCTGTCCGCTTCAATCTGTTTTTCTGCAACGAGCCGGTTGAAGCGCAGCAGCGTTTCTTCATCGACGTCTGCATACACATAAACCGGATCGATCGAAACGATTGTGGTTAGAAGCGTGGTATTGCCTGCAACGCCGCTGACATAATTGCCTTCCGTGAGCAGAGCTCGGCTGACGCGGCCATCGATGGGGGCTCGCACCTGCGTGTATTCGAGGTCGAGCTTCTCGAAATCGCGCGCCGCTTCTGCAGCGAGCAACGCGGCTTTCGCTTCCTCGTATCGGGCCAGGCGCGCATCGGCTTCCTCGGCGGAAATTGCCTTGCTGGCGAGCAGCTTTGCGGTGCGGTCGGCTTCGCGCTTTGCATTTTCCATCTGAACGCGCGCGCGGGCGACATCGGCCTGGAGGCGGTCGAATTCCGCCTGATGCCAGCGCGGATCGATTACGAAAAGCACGTCGCCTTTCTTCACCAGCTGTCCGGACTGGAACTTCACCTCCTGGATGTATCCGGAAACGCGTGGACGAACTTCGACCGACTGGATCGCTTCAGTGCGACCGGTGAATTCGCTCCATTCGATAATTTCCTTCCTCTCAACCGGTGCGACTGTGACGGCCGGGGGCGGCGGCGGAGTCTGGGTCGCGCTCGATTTGGAGCAGCCGTTGACAAGGACCGTCAACGCGCTGCCGGCGAGAAGCAAGAGCAAGGGATAGGCTCTGAAATTCATATGAGTTTGGTTGGGTTTTAAATTTGGATTTGGATTTGGGTTTGTGTGGCCGGGAGCTGGTTATTCCGCGAACCACGTTTGCGGTTCGCGCCGGACACGGCGTTGACGCGTGTTCCATGCGGCAACCGCCTGGATTTTCTCCTGCGCAAGCGTTGGGAAGAACAGATGCGGATAATCGGTCTGCCATGCCAACGCTTCAGCCTCGTTGATCGCAAGGCGAGCGAGTCGATCGTTCACGTGCAACGTCTCGCGAACTTCATTGAGGATGCTGTTGCGAACCGCATTGAGCTGGTTCATCAGCTTCTGGCCACAGTCCACACAGCGGTCGGCAAGTCGGTTGAAAGCGGTTCCTTTCGTTCTATCAGTCGTGTTCATCTGCTTACCCTTTCTTAGTAGTTGTCTATTTAGTCAAATTTACTGGCAAAAAAATTTCAAATCAGAGCCGCGGCGAGGGCTGGCTCTTCGGTTTTTACGCCGAGCAGTTCATAGGTTCCATGAACTGCATCCTGCAGAATCTCCAGGCTGTTGCGAATTCGCGCCTCGGCCTGCAGACCCTGGTAATACGCATAAAGCATTCGTGCCTTCGCAACTGGATCGGGCGCATTGATCAAGCCTGCTGCATGCGCATCGCGAATCGCCGATTCCAGATACTTCCGCTTTTCCTCGAGAATGCTCTGAATCTTGTCCCGCAAGACGGTTTCCTGCGTGCAAATTTCCGAGCCCAGCGTGTAGAGCGGGCAACCCAGCACACGACCGCATTTATTGCGGATTTCCGTCTGAAACTTCAGCCCGTAATCCATATAGCGGCGGAGCCGTTCCAGCGGCGGGACCGTGGGTGAAAAGATCGTGTCCAGCTCGGTTTTCTTCCGCTGCCAGTTCGCATCCAGCGCGGTGACCGCGAGATCGGCCTTCGAATCGAAGAAGTAATAGAAACTCCCCTTCTTCACGCTGGCCTTTTCACAGATCTGATCGATGGTCGTGCTGCCGTAGGACCCGCTCCAGATCAACTCCAGAACGGCATCCATCAACTGACATTTGGCATTACTGCAACGACCCATAACAACTTCTCAAACTTTCCGCCGAACGTTTATCGCGGCGACAGAAGCACTCTAGGCTTCTTGACTAAACAGTCAACAAAGATTTTAGGAATTTTTTCCTGAGTCGAGGAGACGAGAGAACCCACGCGAAGGTCGCGAAGGCGAAAGTGAAAGGTGATTTTGCGTGGCCAGCAACTGCTCAACGTCATGTTTGTTCGAACGATCAGCGGCAAGGAGGTTTCAAATTTATCGTCTCCACTCATGCGCTGAACGAATGCGGATTGGTGACGCCGCACATTGTCGCATTTGTGCGGAACACACCTACTGCCTTCACGCCGCTCAACTGGAGAAAGTTGGTGAAGTCAATTTCAACAACTGTGTATGAAGACGAAGTTAGGAACGATTCAGACAATGGCGCTGCCGAAACTGGACGGCACTTTCAGGATGCGTTACGCCACGACCGCTCACGCCGCCCGCGCTGTAAGCCCTGTGCCGAATCGCGGCACCGATCTCAGTTCGCTGCTGCCGAAGTCTTCTTCCCGACGGCACGCCGCTGTCTCAAGCCGCAAACGTCTGAAGATTGTCATCATTGGACTTTCCATCACGTCTTCGTGGGGCAATCGACACGCCGCCACGTATCGCGGACTTGTGCGCGAGCTCACATCGCGCGGCCATGATGTTTTATTTCTCGAACGTGATGCGGAGTTGTTCGCTTCGAATCGCGATCTGCCGAATCCACCTTATGGGCGAACCGAACTTTACACGGATTTCGCCGATCTGAAGGACCGGTTTGCAAGCGAAGTGCAGCACGCGGATTTTGTGATGGTTGGATCTTATGTTCACGACGGCATCAGCGTCGGCGAATGGGTCTGTCAAATCGCTCAGGGCGTCACGGCTTTTTATGACATCGATACGCCCATCACGATGGCGAAGTTGATGCGTGGAGACGTTGATTACCTGTCTGCCGATCTGATTGCGCGATACAACCTTTGTCTGTCCTTCACTGGCGGCCCCATTCTCGATCACATCGAACGTCATTATCATTCGCCAATGGCGCGGCCGCTCTATTGTTCCGTGGATGCGATGCTTTATTATCCCGAGGAACGCGAGCTGAAGTGGGATCTCGGCTACATGGGCACCTACGGTGACGATCGTCAACCGATGCTGGAATCGCTGTTGTTGGAACCGGCGCGCCAATGGAGTCGGGGGCGCTTCGTGGTGGCTGGACCGCAATATCCCCGTTCGATTCGCTGGCCGAAGAATGTGAAACGGTTCACGCATCTGTCGCCCGCCAAGCATCGGGCCTTCTACAACTCGCAAAAATTCACGCTCAACATCACTCGCGCCAGCATGGTTGCGACGGGATTTTCGCCGAGCGTGAGATTGTTCGAAGCCGCGGCGTGCGCGACGCCGATCATCAGCGACTGGTGGGAAGGGCTGGACAACTTCTTCGAACCGGGAAAAGAGATTCTGGTCGCGCGTTCCGGTGAGGAGACATTGGATTATCTGCGGAAGATTCCCGAGATCGAACGACGGCGAATCGGCTATCGCGCGCGCGAAGCGGTTCTGGCCCGGCACACTTCACGGCAGCGTGCGCAGGAACTGGAGGCGTATGTTTTCGAGGTGATGAAGCCGACTGGGGTCCGAACCGTGATGTCGTAGGAGCCCAGTCCGTTCCGATTACGACTATTGCCGGCCCAGAGCAACCACCGCGTCGCGCAACTGTGTGCAAATCTGTCCAAGCCCGTCACGATCAGCCGTGATCGATTCAAAATTCATCGGCTTGCCGATTCGCAATCGGATTTTCGCCGGCTTGGGAATGGCGCTGCCTTTTGGCCACGCTGCGTAAGCTCCATTCAAATGACACGGCACGACCGGAATTGTGGTGCCGGCGACGAGATGTCCGATGCCTGGCTTGAAGGTGCCGATCTCGCCCGTCGCGGTTCGCGTGCCTTCGGGAAAAAGAATCAGAATGTTGCCGGGATTCGCGAGCAGATGACGGCAGAGTCCGAGGCTTTGACGAATGTGCGCCTGTCGTCCAAACGGCAGCGCATTCACGACCACCGCCGCGATCGCGAGGCGCGGGATGTTCACGAAGAAATAATCCTGCGCGGCTGCCGGAAAGGCGCGGTGCAGTTTTCGCAGCGGGAGCGCGGACAGCAGACAAAGCGTGTCGAGATGGCTGCTGTGGTTCGCGACAAGAACGAACGATCCCTCTGCCGGCAGATTTTCGGCGCCAATGATTTCGAGGCGATGATAAATCCGCAGCCACGAGCGGATCACGAGCGCTGCGAAGGATCGCGCGGCGTAAACGGTGAGATCGGGTTCGCGCGGAAACGAACGCAGACGGTCCGCGAGCGATTTGTCGAGATCGGCAACCGGTTCGTATTTCCAGCTGTTCATTAGCGCATCGGATAAAAGTAATTGGCCATGTGGAAGAACAGCGGTGCGACGTAGATCAGGCTGTCGATGCGATCGAGAATGCCGCCGTGTCCAGGAATGTTCGCGCCCATGTCCTTGATGCCGATGTCGCGCTTGATGACGCTGATCGCGAGATCGCCCAGTTGTCCGCCGAGGCCGACGATCAGTCCCGCAAGAATCAGTTGAACGGCGCCAAAGTGCGGAAACGAAAAGTGCAACAGCCAGGGAAGCGCCATTGAAACTCCCAGCGCGCCCAACGATCCGGCCCATGTTTTCTTGGGACTGATGTTGCTTCGGAATTTCCGTTTGCCGAACAGTTTTCCAAACGTGAAGGCGGCAACATCGTTGATTTCCGTCGCAAACAGCACGTAGAGCAGGTAGCCATAGGCGTATCGCGAGTTCGCCAGAAACGCGAGATGACCGAACATCCAGCCGATGTAGATGAACCCGACGATGGCGAGAGCGACGGTCTGGAGCTGGCCTTTGACTTCGTTCCGCACGATGGGAATCAGGAAGATCAACGCGACCGCGAAGATAGGCAGGACGATGAAAAGATTGTACCAGCCAGCACCGCTTTCCTCGCCTTGAGGCTGTCGCATCAGACACGTAATTCCCACAGCGATGATTCCGAGATAAACAGCACCGGTCGTCCACCAGTCGCGATACAAACCGGTTGCGCGAGCGAATTCCTTGAAGGCCAGTCCTGCCAGCACGCAGAAGAATACGATGACGACTATGCGCCCCGCGAAAATGCTCCCGAAGATCAGCGGCGCCATCATCAGCCAGCTTCGATACGTGAGCCAGACCGACCGGATTTCCTTCTTCAAGCCGAACCTGAGTACCGACAGAACCACGCCCGCAACTCCCAGGATGGCGAGCACGATATACAGATACGTGCGGAAGATGTCGTCGTGCAGAGCAGCTTGCGGTGTCATGGCTGTCTCGCTTTCGCTGCGGATTTCAACTGGAGCGCTTTCATGATCCGGCTCAGTCGAATCCAGATCGTTTGCAGACATCCGGCGATGACGACGATGCAGGTCCAGTCGAGCACCGTCAGCGCGCCGAGCTGAATTTTATTGTCCGACCAAAGCAGTCCGAGCGTGACAAAGGCGCCGACGTTGAGAGTGACCATGCGCCAGGGTTTCGACATGATCCCGCTGAACTCGCGCTGGACGCCGACCGCCTGTCCAAACAGGCCGACATACGCGGTGAGAACAGCGAAGATCGCAGCCCAATATCCGGCAAAGGGTGAATTCAGTCCGCTGTGTGCCACGCCGGCGAAAATCAAAACATCGGAAACACGATCCGGAAGGTCATTTAGAATTTCGCCGCGCCAGCTCGCTTTTCCGGACGCCAATGCGACCATGCCGTCGAGCATGTTGCACCACAGCCGGAGATAACAGAATGCGGGTCCGAGAATCAGCAGCCACGGATGAGCCGTTGCCCGCCAGAAGCATACGCCGGCTGCTGCTGCGGCAACGATTGAGAAGTAGGAGATCGCATCCGGATGAATGTTGCAGCGCAGGCACAGCTGCACGGCCCAATGCGCGGTTTTGCGGAACGCATCGGCAATGGGCCGCCGCGACGTGGGCTGATATCCCGACGATGGCTGGTTGGTCTGGTTCATGGGTTTCTGAGCGGACAATAGGGAACCGGTTTAGCTTCGTCCATACGACCAGAGGCGTAGTTCTTTGTGATCGGTTGCCTGTTTCCAATAGGCGAAGATCCATTCACACGATTTGAACGCGAGAACAAAACAAAACTCACGCAAAGGACGCAAAGGGCGCGAAGGTCGCGTTGCGGGAGATCTGTAAGAGCATTGTCACGTGGGGCGGTTTTTCCAGGCGCCAGTTTACGAAACTTTCGAGTCGCGGAGCGCAGAGCCTCGCTCCGCACGTTTCGTGTGAAATGCTCCGTGCTCCTTTTCCCCTCTTCCCCTTTTCCCCTTTCCCCTCCGCCAGGCCGGACCAAGCCACAGCGCGTTTCAAAGTCAAAATCAGCGACACTTTTACAGAGGGTTCAACGGTTGCACTCAAAGACTTCTCTGTTAAGGTGGCATCGAGGTTTTGATGAAGCGCGTTTCTTTCATTCTCGTTCTGATCTGGCTGATGATCCGGCCTTCCAGCGCAGAGGCTGCAACGGTCGGAGTGATTCAGGTGAAGGGCGCCATCGGCCCAGCCACCGCCGGCTACATTGCCCGCGCGATCAAGGTTTCTGAGGAACGAAACGACACCTGCCTGATTCTCCAGCTCGACACTCCGGGCGGATTACTCGATTCCACCAAGGACATCGTTGAAAGTTTTTATGCTTCCAAAGTTCCGGTCGTCGTTTTCGTCGCTCCATCGGGCGCAAATGCCGGGAGCGCGGGAACGTTCATCACCATGGCCGCCCACATCGCCGCGATGGCGCCGCACAGCAGCATTGGTGCTGCGCATCCGGTTTCCATCGGCTCCGGCGGCAATGTTGAAAAGACCGACGACGTGATGAAGCAGAAGCTGGAGAACTTTGCGGGCAGTTACATCCAGAGCATCGCGGAGAAACGGGGTCGCAACGCGGATTGGGCGAGGTCGGCTGTGGTCGAAAGCGCTTCGATAACCGCGGAAAAGGCGCTGGAATTGAACGTCATCGATTTGATCGCAGAGGATATTCCCGATCTTCTGAAAAAGATCGACGGGCGGGAGGTGGATGGAATGACGATTAAAACCTCCGGCGCCGAAACAACGCCGATTCCCATGGTGCCGCGGGAGAAATTCTTCCAACTGATCTGGCGCCCTGAAGTGATGTTCGTTCTGCTGCTCGTGGCGATTTATGGAATCGTGGGTGAAATCAACAATCCCGGCACGTTCCTGCCCGGCGTGGCCGGTGCGATTGCTCTCATTCTGTTCCTCTACATGTCCACGATCCTGCCAATCAACATCGCCGGCATCGCGCTGATCGTGCTCGCGGTCATTTTGTTTGTTCTGGAGATTTACGTGCCGTCACATGGCGTGCTTGGGGTGGGAGGGGTGGTTGCATTCTTTCTGGGGGCGTTGATGTTGTTCAATCGCGCGGCGCCGGGATTTCATTTGTCGCTCTGGTACGTCGTGCCTGCGACGGTTGTGACGGCGGTGTTCTTCCTGTTTGTCGTTGCGGCTGGATTGAAGGCGCAGCGACGTCCACCGCAGACCGGCGCGGAGGCAATGATTGGACAAGTGGCGCCGGCACTGACAGACATTGATGCGAACAGCGGACGCGTGTTCGTCGAAGGGGAATACTGGAATGCTGTCAGCGATGTGAACATTGCCAAGGGTGAACAGGTGCGGATCAAAGGCTTGGAAGGGCTGACCTTGAAAGTGGAGCCTCAGGACAAAAAGGAAAAACTATGAATGACGTGATT
Source organism: uncultured Verrucomicrobia subdivision 3 bacterium (assembly GCA_937890005.1). Taxonomy (GTDB): domain Bacteria; phylum Verrucomicrobiota; class Verrucomicrobiia; order Limisphaerales; family DASXHY01; genus DASXHY01. The sequence continues at coordinate 303,938 of CALBZA010000004.1, forward strand.
GCAGGACTCATGAAACTCGGTTCCGGCGTGCTGGTGGTGATCATCATCGCCTCGTTTCTGCTGCCGCAGATGGTGCGAATCCTTCGCGAATACGAACGCGGTGTCATTTTTCGTCTCGGAAAACTGCTTGGCGCCAAAGGACCGGGACTGATCTTTCTCATCCCGGTCGTCGATCGGATGGTGAAGATGGATTTGCGCGTGGTGACCATCGATGTTGCCCGCCAGGAAATCATGACCAAGGACAACGTGCCGGTTTCGGTCGATGCGGTGGTTTACTTCCGGGTGATCGATCCGATCGCGTCTGTTGTCAAAGTGGAGAATTATTGGAAGGCGACATCGTTGATTTCACAGACGACGTTGCGCAGCGTTCTTGGTCAGGCCGAACTGGACGATCTCCTTTCCCACCGCGAGAAGATCAACCAGACCTTGCAGGAAATCATCGATCGCCAGACCGATCCGTGGGGCATCAAAGTCACTGCTGTGGAAATCAAGGATGTTTCCCTGCCGGAAACGATGAAGCGCGCGATGGCGAAACAGGCCGAGGCCGAGCGCGAACGCCGCGCGAAGATTGTGAATGCCGAGGGCGAATTCCAGGCGGCGGAGAAAATGGTGCAGGCGGCGTCGATGATCTCGAAGGAGCCGATCGCTTTGCAGCTTCGTTATCTTCAGACCATGCGCGAAATGGCAAACGAGCACAACACGACCACCTTCCTGCCGCTGCCGATCGATCTGTTCAGCTCGTTCCTGAAGAAGGATAAGTGAGGCCGTGCCGGCTTTGGGAAGCCTGTGTGCGAACGGGATAGCGGTTTGAGGACTGATGGCTGAGGGGAAAGGGAGAAAAGGGGAAAAGGGGAAAAGGAGCGCGGAGCATCGCTTCGCACGGTTCGTGCGCAATAATGCTCCCCGCTTCGTCTGGAATGGCGTGCTCTGGAACACGAACACGAGACTGGGATGCTCCGTGAACCGGCAGTTGGAAAAACTGCCTATGATACGGCGTCATGCTTCGTGCGTTGCCAAACTCAGTTCCCTCCTTCGCGCCCTTCGCGTCCTTCGCGTGAGGTTTCCGTTTTTTATGGAGATGACCGGCAAACAGACAGAGCTCCAGTTCGACGGTTCCGAAGCGTGCCCTGATTCCCGCCGGGTTTGAGAGTGACAATTTTGCAGTGCCGCCGCACATTCCCCGCGTTTTCAACCGATGAAGAAATCATCTCCAGTTTCACGAAGCGGACGCTTCTCCGGCGGCCCCGCAGCGGACGTCGCGCAGTTCACCGAATCCATCTCCTTCGATTGGCGGCTGTGGAAGTACGACATCCTCGGCTCGCTGGCCCACGCCAACATGTTGAAGAAAATCGGCGTGTTGACCTCAGCTGAACTCGCGGCCATTGCAAAAGGACTCGACGCAATCGCAAAGGAGATCGAGTCGGGGCAGTTCAGGTGGAAGCCTGAACTGGAGGATGTGCACATGAACATCGAAGCCGAGCTGACGCGACGCGTTCCGGCCGGAGCGAAGCTGCACACCGGGCGGTCGCGCAACGATCAGGTCGCACTCGACATTCGCATGTGGCTGCGCGATCAGCTGATTCAACTGATCGGAGAAATTCGTTCGCTGCAGATGTCGCTCGTCGCACTCGGCGAAGCCAACAGCTCGGTCATCATTCCGGGTTACACGCATCTTCAGCGCGCCCAGCCGGTTTACTTCGCGCATCATCTGCTTGCTTACGTGGAAATGTTCGATCGCGACCGCGAACGGTTCGGCGATGGCCTTTCCCGGGTGAACGTTTGTCCGCTCGGCGCTGGTGCGATTGCCGGTTCCACGCTTCCGTTGGATCGCGAAACGGTCGCGGAGACGCTGGGGTTCGTTGACAACAAAGGCCGGCCGAGAGTCACACGCAATTCGATGGATGCGGTCAGCGATCGCGATTTCGCAATCGAGTTCTGTTCCAGCGCGGCGTTGCTGGCGGTGCATCTGTCACGGCTGGCCGAAGATCTGATTCTCTGGGCGAGCAGTGAGTTCAATTTCATCCGCATCGCCGACGCCTACACGACCGGTTCGTCGTTGATGCCGCAGAAAAAGAATCCCGACATCGCCGAACTGACACGCGGCAAAAGCGGACGCGTGGTCGGAAATCTTGTGTCGCTCCTGACGCTGCTCAAAGGTTTGCCGATGACCTACAATCGCGATCTGCAGGAGGACAAGGAACGTCTGTTCGACAGCGTGGACACAGTGCGCGCAACGGTCCGGATCGTGGCCGCGATGTTGCGCAACACGACGGTGAACAGCGCAGCCTGCGAAGCGGCGGCGGCGGACCCGGCGTTGCTTGCGACCGATCTCGCTGATTATCTCGTGCGGAAAGGAATGCCGTTCCGGCACGCGCATCATGTGGTCGGCGCTGTGGTGGCATTTGCCGAGAAAACGGGCAAACCGTTGAACCGGGTTTCCGTCGCGGAACTGCAGGCGATCGACAAAACCTTCAGCAGCGACGCCGTGGAGATTTTTGATCTGCGCAAGGCGATGTCGCGGCGAAATCTGACAGGTGCGCCGGGAACGAAGGAAGTTGGAAAACAACTCGCGTTCTGGAAGAAGCGCCTCTCGTGAGTCGATGAAAACGCCTCCGAAGATTGGCACCACAGGTGAACTGGAATTCGTGGTCGGGCAGCAGAACGTCATCGACTTCGCGACGGACGGCATGCCGGCAGTGTTGAGCACGCCGAATCTGATCGGCTGGCTGGAACGAACAGCGCGGCACACGCTGGCGCCATTTTTGGAAGCTGACGAACGCAGCGTTGGAATTGAAGTGGATGTCAAACACCTCGCTCCGACGCCGCTTGGCGCGAAAGTGAAATGCACCGCACGGGTGATTTCGGTGGATGGTCGTCAGGTTGAATTTCAGGTGGAAGCGTGGGATGAACACGAACGGATCATCAAGGGACTTCATCGCCGCGCGGTTGTCCGCGTCGGAAGTTTCGCGAAACGCCTGGCACAGAAAGGTGGTTAAGGCTTCGAATAGCTCGTGAAACCTCAACCCGCCGCGCCGCACCAGTGCATCAATGCAGGCTGAGTGAAAAAAAGGTGTCCGCCGTTTCATCTGCGAAAATCTGCGCCATCTGTGGATGTCGGATCGTCCGCAGATTTCACAGATGAACGCAGATGACGAACAAACGGATTCAACGCAAAGACGGGAATATTTGAAGACGCAGAGTCTTGGAATTTTTCTCTTCCTCTGCGCCTCGACGCCTCCGCGGTTTGCTTCAAGGACATCTGTTGTTAAACGGATCAGCCATATTCCGTTTCACGAGAGTGCATCTCGCGTGAAGATCAGAATGCTGTTGGCAGGAAGCGTAATCAGAGCGGAAAAGTTGAATCCCTGCCACGGAACTGGCTCGGCGAAGATGGAGCCACCGTTGCCGGAAACTGCCGGATTTACCCATCGATCGTAAACATCACTGTTGATCGATTCACGCCACGTCGCGCCGAAAGGAAAACCGATGCGATACTGAAACCGGTTTGCGTTCCCCAGATGCGCGACCACGATCACGTCGCCCCCCACGAATTCCATCCATCGATGAAACGCGAGAACGCGATCCATATCGTGCACGTACGTAAGCCGGAAGCCTTCACCACACAATCCAGGCGTGCGCAACTTCAACTCCAGCACTTCGCGAACGAAGCGGCAGAAATCCCGGTTCGTAGAATCCGCTGCATCCAATCCATCCCAGAAAATCCGCAGCTCAGGATGATTGTTCACGTCGTCGGACCACTGTTTGTCTCGGAGATATTCCTGTCCCATGAACATCATCGGAATGCCCGGCGCAGACAGGAGCAGTCCGGCGGCGACGCGCGACCGGCTGCGCGCGTACCACGACCGTGAATCCGACGGATCGCTCACCCGCGGAATGCGCTCCATCCGATTGTGATCGCTGGCGTCCTTGGGGCGCATGACGAGATCGTGATTCTCCAGACTGTTCACGCCGCGCCATCGCGCCTGGAGATAATTCAGCCCCAGTTGATTCGCGAGCGCAGTCATCGGCAGCGGATGATCGCCCGGAAAACTCGCGGTCCGTAACACATCACGCATCGCGATGCGAAAGCCGTCAGTCATGGTGGTGTGAAATCCCGCGCCGCCATCGGAAACCTCCCGCAACACCCACGAGTTGACCGGCCAGTATTCGGCATGAACGAGCGCGGAAGGTTTGTGCGCTTTGATTTCGCTCGTCAGTGTCTGACAAAAACTCCAGCCGCTTCCCCGATGACTTTCGCGATCGATCACACTGACTTCGTCAAAGCGAAATCCATCCGCGCGAAACTCGTCGAGCAGGAACTTCGCATTATCGATCAGAAACCGTGGAACGCCCTCGGATTCAAAGTTGAAGACATTTCCACCCGCCCAGGTTTTGTCGGAGAAATACAGCGAATTGAACCAGCGCGGTGGATTCTCATTCATCCCGGACTGGCGATCGAAGAACCACAGGCTTTCCTCGCCGAAACCGCCGCCTGCATGGTTGAACACGAGATCGAAAACAACGGCGAGTCCGTGGATGTGACACAAATCGACGAGCGCCTTCAACTGATTCATTCCCCCGCGCAGATGCTCCGATTGAAGCGTGTGCAACTGACGCGCCGCCAGCATTGCATTGATCCGGTTCAGATACGGACCGATTCGCGTGTCTTCAACGCCAAACACCATTTCCGGTGAAAAGTAATCCGTGCCGTTGTAGCCAAGGCTGAAGTCGCCGGGAAACTCCTGAATCGGCAGCAGTTGAACCGCACGAAATCCAAGCTCCGCGAGATAAGGCACCTTGTCCGCGACATCGAGAAACGTGCCCGCCTTCAACGGCCACACAGGCGTATGAAACGCGCCGACGTGAAGCTGGTAGATTGACCATTCGTGGAATGGCGGAGGACGAAAGTTGACTTCGTGCCAGGGAAAATCAGAACGCCGCACAACGCAGGTCGTTCCATCTGCAGTGAGTTCGCGCGCATACGGATCGCGTTTCCATCCCGCAGTGCCGGCGCCGACAATCCAGAAATTGTAAGTCGCGCGATCGGTCACGCCCGGAACAAAACCGATCCAATGACCGTTCTCGATACCTGTCAGTTCCAGTTCAGGACGAACCTGGAATCCGCTGAAGCTGCCCGCCACATACACCCGCAATGCTTTCGGAGCCCAGACGCGGAACGTGGCGCCATCGGCGACAAGTTGCGCGCCCATCGGTGTGCCGGAATGCGTATGTGCGAGCGACGCAGGCATGTCAGTCGTATCCGCCAAACATGAACAGCGAACAGACTTCGTCCGTGCTGTTGAACAATGCGTGAAGCTGACCGGTTTTGCAGACGGTGAGATCGCCGGCAAGCATCGTGCGCACTTCGAAGGCGCGCTCCCGATTCGGGAACCGGCACCAGTCGCCAACGATCATCAACCCCTTACCCTGCAGCATGAAGAACACTTCCTGATTGTCGCGATGCCGGTGAATTCCAATGCCGCACTCGGGCTGAAGAAGATGCAGATCCATGTAATCGACGGCCATGAATCGTTCCCGTTTTGATCCGGATGCTTTCGGGCCGCCGCCGGGTTCGCCGAAGTTCCACGTGTTGGCATCGAAGTTCCAGACGTCCAGATCGCGCCCCAGTTCGTTTTCCCAACTGCCGCCCAACGCCGCGCGGCGTTCGACTTCGTAATCGAAATAGTTCGAAAACAGATTTCGAAATTCCAGAAAACCGATGCCTCCGTGCGGATTCGGACTCACGCCCACGGCGAGGTAATTCGACCAGCCACGGAACAGCATGTTGAACTCAAAATGGTAATTCTGTCCGTCGCGTGAATCCCAGGCCGTTCCGGTGTGATCCGCAAACGCCAGCTCGACATGCACGGCGCGGATCGGATGCATCGTATGCTCCGGATCGCGATTGAAAAGTTTCGCCGGCTGCGGATCCGGCAGGCGATTGCCTGCTTCGCGCACGCCATCAAATTCCGGCCCGACAAATACCGAACGACTTCCTTTGACGAAATCGGGCCGTTGAATGAGACGTCCGGCGTCAATCGCAGCCCGACCTTTTTCACTCAACAGATCGCGCAGATTGCTTCCTGCGTAACCCCAGATTTCCACTTCATAGCGGCTCGTCGCGGGATTGTACGGCAGACGAATCAATCCGCCCGAATGGTTCGGTCCAACCCGCACCCATGCTTGAATAAACGAGCTCAACGCACCGCCGCTCCTGCGTTCAAGTTCGGTTCCCGCGCCGCGATAGCTGATTTGAAGAAACGATCCGGTCCAGTCTCCTGCCGTGGCGTAACCGCGCACGAGATAAACGTCCTGCAATTTGAAATCGACGATGTTCTGCTTCTGGAAATCGTTTTTGTTGTCCTGAAACCGCGGATCAATGATTCCCGAATCGCCGCCTGCCGGGCTGTAAAGCGAGAGGTCGTGGTAGGGAAAAAGATACTGCAGCGAGTCCGCGAGATAATGTTCCCGTTCCGCCGCGAGATCGACGCGTTCGACGGCGCGCATGACCCGAAGGATCGGGTTGTTGACGTCGTAATTCGGACGCTGCGGTGAGACGACGACGCGGCTGATTTCAGATTCGACAATGTTCATTGGTCAGGTGCTGTGATAGAGGAAGGCGACAAACTTGAGCGGCTGGTCGAAGGGATTTTCAATGCCGTGCACACCACCGCTCTTCGTGAAAATCACGCTGCCAGGCTCGACATCGACCTTCCGGCATTTCTTGGGATCGAGTCCGAAAATCTGCCGTTCCGCGAGAGGAAACGCCGCGAGCGCGGGATCGTCATTCTCACCGAGATATGCCACGCCTTTTCCAGAAACGATGTAATACAGCTCTTCGCTGCCGATGTGTTGATGCGTGCCCTCCACCTTCTTCGGTGGAACAACGACTTCATGGAAAAACACCAAAGAACCGCCGAGCTCCTGCTGCAGCACCCAGCGCATTTCAATGATGTTGTCGTCGCGCCGCAACGGATCACCCTCGTTCATCATCGCGTTGCGATAGCGGACAGGCGCGATGTCCGAAACCTTTCCAAAGAAAAATCCGCGCTGGAAGTTGATCTCGTAATTCTCAACCGGAACGGTGTTTTGACTGCTGCTCGGCTCCTGCGTGTTCGGCACCTGGATGTTGCGCCGGTAAAAGTTGTCCCATGCGGCATCGTAATCGCCGGGTCCGTCGGGAACGGTGTAGCCGAAGGGCAGATGCTGCGTGTTTTCGCGAAAGGCGAGTTCCACGCGGATCAAGTCCTTGAGATCCGCCAGCGCCGCGCCGAATTGCGGCACTCGCGTGATGGAACCGTCGCGCCCCATCAGATCAAGCACCTTGATGTCGTGCCGCAGATTGTTCGGGAGTTCCAGTGTCTCCCAGAGTTCAACCTGAAAGGCGTCGATCCACGGACAGTAACTGAGCTTCACGCGCGCTTCGGCGACGTTGTTGGGATTACCCGGACCCAACCGCGCCCACGCGACAACCTGTCCGCTCAAAAGGCGTCCCCGCTCGCGTACACCTTCCACCAGCCGGCTCGCGCGATATTCGATGCGAAGAAAATTGCAGAGGCGAACGTCGTCGAGATACACCTCGCCTTTCATGACGGTGGCGTCGGCTTTCGAACGCACTTCGCGGACGTTGTAGCGATAGCGCGGACTGCGGGTCGCGTTGAGATATTGCGCGTGATAAATCCGGTCCGGAAAGAACACGACCTGAAAGATCGAGTTCGATGGATGCGACGCGATTTCTGAGAACTGGGCGTGGTCGGACATGGCTAGAGCACCTGGGTTGCGAGATGTTGCCCAACGCGAAATGCATTGGCCTGGATCGTCAGGGTCGGATTCGCTCCGCCGCTGGTCGGCATGAATGAACCGTCGGTGACGTAAAGATTGTCGAAGTCCCAAACGCGGCACTGTTTATCGAGCACGGAATTGTTCCGATTCGTTCCAAAACGCGCGCCGCCGAGAATGTGATTCGCGATGCGGACGCCGTTCCCGTAAACGCTGCCCTCCTCGATGTCGTCAGGCGTCGTGCCGGGAACGCCCTTGAGCAGAATCTCTTCGCAATAACGCGCCAGCGTGCGCATGACATGCCCGTCATGCGGATGCCAGTCCTTCACGATGTGCGCGCTCTTGCGATTCCATTTGTCGCGGACGTTGGAAAGCCGGATGTGATTTTGAAACCACGGAATCTGGTTCGCCATGAAGCTGACGGAAAGCCGCGTGCCGAAGTCGGCATCGAGCCAGCCGTTGATGCGATCGCCGTAAAGCCCGGTGTCGCCCGCAAATCCCAGCCACAGCGTGTCGAGGTCCGTGCTGCGATGCGTCCGCGCCAGCGAGATCGGCAGAGCCTGGTCGCTGGTGTTGTTGTAAATCGCGCCGCCCGCCCAGAGCTTTTCCTGCTGAATGAATTCAGGCCGCGCACAGAAATCCGTCGCCCAATCACTGTCGAGCGAGATCGACTTGTCGTAGCGTTTCCCCTTGATCGCCACTTCCGCGCCGCCGAAACAATGCGTCAGAAAGTAACGTCCCAGCAGACTGTCGTTTTCTTCGTAACGGATTTTTGCGCCAAATCCCGGACGATCCTCCTCAGCCGAAAGCATCAACAACCGAACCGATTCAATCGCCGAACAGGCCACCACCACGATCTTGCCGGAAACTTCGCGGCGCGAACCGTCAGGCGAACGATAATGAACCGTGGTGACCCTCGAACCGTTTGAAGACAAATGCGTCACCACACAGTTGCAGCGAAGCGTGATTCGGCCCGGCCACTTCCGAATCGCGGGCCGCAACAAGGACACCCACGTGTTCGACTTGAATCCCATCGGATCGCCATATCGATTCACGAAACCGGTCTTTGGATCCCCTGCCTTGCGGCCTGATTCCGCGTGATCCTGAGTGATCACCGCGAGCGGCGTTCGGTAAGGATTCATTCCCAAGGCATCCATTCCCGCCTTGGCGTGCGTGCTGATGGGATTCGGTGGAAGCGGTGTTTGATAAAAGTTGCCGCTCGGAAACGGCTTCAATTGTCCCTGAACGGATCCGTTGATTCCAACGAGCTTTTCAGCCATCGCGTAGAACGACTCCAGTTCGCTGTAGGAAATCGGCCAGTCGAGGATTGAAATGTCCGGACTGTTCAAATCGATTTCCGGCAATTGGCGTCCGGCGTTGACGCTCGCCAAACGAAAATCGTCTGGGGCGAATCGCAACGACACCGCGCCATACAATTGTGTGCCGCCGCCAACAACCTGCGCCGTGTAACCTTCGATGGTAACGACGGGCGTTTCTTCGAGGTTGTGGCTGTACAGATGCGGTTCGTCGTTGAGATCGGGTTCGATATGGCTCGTGTAGAACGCCGCGCCCGTGTTGGCGACACCGCTGATCGTGTGAATCTTCTCCGGGCCGGAACCGTAAAGTTCGTCGCGCTTGAAATCGCTCAAACCGTTTGGACTGTCCTGCTGTGTGCGCAGGAGCGGTCCCTTTTCCAGAACAAGAACCGACTTGCCCGCTTCGGCCAGTTTGTAAGCGATCGGCGCGCCTCCGGCTCCACTTCCGATGATGACTGCGTCGAATGTTTCCATAGTTCAACCCCGGTATTCGGTGCTTCTTCCAAGCGGCGGTTCGATCGACCGCGCCCAATCGAACAACGTGTTTCCATCAGCGTCCTTGTAACGCTCCGCCAGATATCGCCAGCCCGTTGCGCCGGCATTTCCGCCGTATTTCGGATGGCAGAACGCACCGGTCCAGGCGTGGCGCCGCAGCATTTGAAGAAAGAAACTCGGACCGCTGTAGAGGTTGTAGTCCCAGCCCGGCACATTGCCTGACGCCATTTCGTCGTAAAGCAGTTTGAACATGTCTCTCGGCATGTCGCGCGGTTCGAGATACGGATTTCGCTGACGGAGAATGCGGTTGATGATCGCGAGGCACGTTTTGTAGGCGGGCAGTTGATGCCGCTCCTCGCGGGCGAGCAGTTTGTCCAGGAAGTTCACGACGCCGACCGAAATGTCGAACCGATGCAGATACGGATGATTCGGCCGCGGCGTCCCGACTTCACGTTCGAGAAATTCGCGCGCCTCCTGAGTGTTGAACGGGAGGATGTGCCTCGTGAGCCGGTCCAGGATGATTCTTTCCCACCGTTCGAACGTGATCGGTTCGAAGGTGGCGAAGGTGAAAAACGACGACCATTCCGTGCCGTTATCCTCAACCGTGATCTGCGGATTGATCGGATCGAGAATTTCAGTGTCACCCAGAATGAAGCGATACCGATAACAGCATCCTGCAGGCAGCACGACGGTGAGCGCGAAGTAACGGGAATCCTCAACCCGCTTTAAAGGCGTGCGAACGTAGAGGGCATCGAACGTTCCGCGAATCGAAACGGAAAATCCGTCGCCCGCATCCGGCGGCGCCATGTAGATGAACGTGACATCGTTCCGGCTCGCGCGAGTGGCATCGTCCCCGTCGCAATGCGGTTCAATGACCGGGAACCGCCATCCTTCGCTGAAGCGTCCGTGTCCGGCAGGAATCGCTCCAAAATAACTGTGCCGCGGAGAATCGTCATCCCTGGCGAGATATTTGGTGCAAAGATCAAAGAGATGCTGCGACCCCAGTTCGATGATTTCCATAACCGATCCCGGCCTTTCGTGCCGTGTATTGCCCGATAGAAATCGAGTGCTGCACTGGAGTGGAGCCGGCAGCGTCCTGTCTTTCGCGTGTAAAAATGTTTGAACTACAAGCCCGAGGGAAGAAACAGCGCATCCCAATCAAGCCGCTGTAACCGTGTGAGTGGAGTGACGCGATATTGCCTTCGCGCGATTTGATTTGTCCAACTGAAAAGTTGGAAAAACCCATTTTCCCGTCGCCAACTTTTCATCGAATCGATGAACGCGCGGCGAACCGCGAGAGATTCGGTGGGCTGAGCTACGATTCACCCCAACAATCCGACCTACACCCCTACCCCTACCCACCACACCCACTCACCGGCTCACGATCCCCCTTCACTCCTCCACCTTTTCAAGCGCGAAGAAACCCGACTCTCCTTCAATCGGCAGTTCAACAGAAGTGGTCGTACCGGTGGAAACAATCGGATCGCCCAGGTTCTGAAACGGTTCGTTTAAACGCGGCGTGGCCATGATCTGATACGTCGCTCCGGGTTCGCTCGTCCATTTCATGTTCAAAGCACTCCCGGAAATTTCAATGCTCAGTGCCGGGCGCGTCGCCGTCTGAAGCCGCCATGCTCCGATTCCCAATGACGGAATGCCGCCAAGGCTCTGGAAGGTGCCGCCCACATAAATATTCTGCGGCGTGGCCGCCAACGCATACACCGCCGGTGGCGATCCGGCCGCCGTACCGCCATTCATCGATTTCCACTCGTCGCCATCCCACACCGCCAGATGATTTGCCAGCACGCCCGAGGCATTCGTGAATACGCCGCCCGCGTAAACCTTTCCATTGAGAGCGGAAATGGCCGCGACGAATTCCGCCGGGCTCTCGCCCAATCCATCGCCGAGCTTTTCCCACTTGGACCCGTCCCATTGCGCGATGCGATTGACGTTGAGGCCTCCGGCGTTGGTGAAGTAGCCGCCTGCATACAGGTATTCGTCATCCTTCGCGAGAGCCAGGACGGTGGCGTTGACGCCGCTCCCAACGCTGGACCACGTCCCGCCATTCCACCGCGCCAGACCGGTGATGCTCACGTTTCCGACGCGATTGAACGCGCCGCCCACATAAAGATCATCATCAAGAATCAGCAGCGCGCGTCCTTCTCCTGGCGCACCGTCCGCATGAAGACCCTCGCCCACATCGAACCACGCCGAACCGTTCCATCGCGCGATTCCTGACACTGGAACACCGCCGGCCGAGGTGAAGAATCCCGTGGCATACAGGTTGCCCGCGTCATCGGGCACCAGCCCACGGACGACCGCGTTATTTCCAGTCAGGCCACCGCCCAAAGCAGACCAGCCCTCTCCATTCCACCGCGCCACATTGATTGCACTGACGCCGCCCGCCGATGTGAACACGCCGCCTACATACACATTCGCTCCATGAACCGCGATGGCGTGGACCTGTCCCGCGATTACGCCGGAGCTCACACCGTTGCTGAGTGCGTGAAATCGTGTTCCGTCCCAGCGTGCGATCGAGTTCGCAATTACCGCTCCGGCCGTATCGAAAATGCCTCCGACATACACATTGGTTCCGCTTTGCTGGATGGCGAGCACGCTTCCGGAAATCCCGGCGCCCAACGGCAGCCAGTTCGCTCCGTCCCACATCGCCACATTCTGGATCGACAGCGGACCTGCGCGACTGAACGCGCCGCCGACATAAAGCCGACCTTCGTGAATGGCCAGCGCATCGCCGCGTCCGCGGAAAAAGGTATTGCCGATCGGGGAAGAAATTCCGTCCTGCAATGCCGACCACGCGCCAGCCTCCCACTTTGCAATCGCATTCGCCGGTTCGCCTCCGGCAGTCGTGAAGTAGCCGGTGACATACAATGTCTCGCCCTCCACGGCGATTGCATGAACGCCATCGGTTACTCCTGTTGAAACACCGGAATCAAAGAAAGACCACGACGTGCCGTTCCATCGCGCAATTCGGGGGCCTGTTCCTCCGGTTACTCCGACGATCAAATCGCCGCCCATTGAGGCCAGAGCGCGGACCTGACTGGCCACCCCGGTTCCCAACGCCCCCCAACTGTTTCCGTTCAACCTGGCCAGATACAGGATGAGATTGGGCCCATCCAACACGATGAGGCTACCGCCGATAAACAATTCACCGTTGTGAACATGGATGGCGTCCAATGCGCCGCTGAGAATGGTGTTGTTCGCAATCGATGACCAGTTGGCGCCATCCCACCGGGCCACTGCGTTTGCCTTGACCCCGCCGGCAGTGGCGAAACTTCCGCCGACATAAACCGAACCGCCATGGACCGTGATTGCGTTCACGGCGGGTGTCGTTCCGCCTGATACACCGTTGCCGAGAGCATGCCAGCTTTGTCCGTCCCAACGTGCGATGCCATTCACGAGAACGCCGCCGGCTCGCTTGAAATTTCCGCCCACGTAAACATTCGTGCCATCGACAGCAATCGCATTGACGCTCACGCTTGATCCGCTCATCGGCTCCGAAAGCCCGGTGCCCAACGCTGTCCAGCCGCGTCCATTCCAAAGAGCGATGTTACTCACCGAAAGGGAACCGGCGGTGTGAGGCAGCCCGCCGACGGTATCGAACGTTCCGCCAATGAACATCCCGGTTGCGGAACTGGCGAAGGCGCTCACCTTTCCATTCACCATTGGATACACGCCGCCGGGGAATCCGAAACGTTCATCCCATTGCGCATTCGCGCGCGGAATGAAATGGAAAAGAAGGCTAAGGATAAAAATCCGGGACATCAGTCCGGTGCCACGCTGTAATTGGATCGGCCACCTGCAATTGTTCACTTTGGAATCCTTTCTTTGAAATGCGACGGCGAACGGACTGAACGCAACGCAGTCCCATCAACCGACGAATTGAACTAAAACACGCTCCCCGACGGGACCATCATTGCCCTGACCCGACCAAAAGCTGTTTAGCCTTTTCGCGCATCGCTTTTCAACTCCTGTTTGCTGAGAAAGGAAGTTTGAAGAAGAAGTCCGCGGTCCAATGGTCCTATGGTCCAATGGTCCAATGGTCCAATGGTCCTATGGTCCTATGGTCCTATGGTCCTATGGTCCTATGGTCCTATGGTCCGAGGTCGAGCCCCAATGGTCCAAACGCAGTTTACACCGCCCACTCCGCACACAGCAGTTTGGCCTGCTCCAGCACCGTCTGCGTGGCTTTCTCCTGTTTGTCTGGCGGATAACCGTATTTGCGCAGGATGCGCCGAACAATGACGCGGATTTGGGCCTGCGCTGCTTCACGCAGCGTCCAGTCAATCGTCACGCTCTTGCGGACATGGGCGACCAATTCCCGCGCGATGTCCTTCAAGGTCGGCTCGCCCAACACTTTCACGGCGCTGTCGTTGATTTCAAGCGCGTCGTAAAACGCCACTTCATCGTCGGTCAGTCCAAGTTTTTCACCGCGCTGATGACCCTCACGCATCTTCTTGGCAAGCTCGATCAACTCGGCGATGACCTGCGCGGCCTCAATCGTGCGGTTTTGGTATTTGCGGATCGTCGCTTCCAGCATCTCGGCGAAGGAACGCGATTGAACGAGATACTTCGCTGACCGAATCTTGAGTTCGTTGTTCAGCAGCTTCTGCAACAACTCCACCGCCAGATTGCGTTGGGGCATATGCTTAACCTCAGCAAGGAATTCATCGGACAGAATGGAAATGTCCGGTTTCTTCAAACCGGCGGCATCGAAGATGTCGATGACCTTGTCCGAAGCGATGGCGCGGGAAACGATCTGGCGCACGGCTAAATCCAGTTCTTCCGAGGATTTCTTGCCATCGCTGCCATCAACGGGCTTCGCCAACACCGCACGCACTTCCTGGAAGAACCCAACTTCATCGCGAATCTCCAACGCCTTCTCATGCGGCACCGAGAGCGCAAATGCTTTGGAGAGTTCCGACACCGCCAGCAGATAACGCGGCTTCCCATCGGTTTGTTGCAACACATGCTCGGCAGCTTGCGCAATTAACGCCATCCGCTTTGCCGGCGCGGTCTCGGCGGCGGATGCGTAATCAAAACCATGAAGAATGCCGCACACCTTCTCATACTTTTCCAGCATCACGGCCACGGCGTCTTCCTGGTCCAGTTTGATTTCGCCTTTGCCTTTGCTGTTGGTGTAATCCACCAGCGCCAGTTTCAATTCTTTCGCCAGCCCAAGATAATCCACCACCAACCCGCCCGGCTTGTCTTTGAACACACGATTCACGCGGGCGATGGCCTGCATTAATCCGTGACCCTTCATCGGCTTGTCCACGTATATCGTGTGCAGGCATGGCGCGTCGAAGCCGGTCAGCCACATGTCGCGCACGATGACGATCTTGAACGGGTGCTTCGGATTCTTGAAATTCCTCGCCAATTCCTCGCGACGCGGTTTGTTGCGGATGTGTTGTTGCCACTCCAGTTTGTCCGACGCCGAACCGGACATGACAATTTTCATCACGCCTTTATCATCGTCGTCGTGATGCCACTGTGGACGCAATTTCCGAATCTGCTCATATAGTTCCACGCAGATGCGGCGACTCATGCCGACCACCATCGCCTTGCCGTCCATCGCGCCGAGACGCGCTTCCCAATGCTGCACCAGATCTTCGGCCAGCAGTTTCAACCGCTTTTCCGTACCGACCATCGCTTCCAGTTGCGCCCATTTGCGACGTAAACTTTCCTTCATGGACGCCTCGGCGTCTTCGGTCACCTCTTCAAACTGAGGATCAATTCTCGGCCGTTCCTCCGGCTTCAAATCAATCTTCGCCAGTCGCGCCTCGTAATAGATTGGCACGGTGGCCTTGTCTTCCTTGGCCTGAAGGATGTCATAGACATCAATGTAATCACCAAAGACGGCCTGGGTGTTCTTGTCACCGCTTTCAATCGGTGTGCCGGTGAAGCCGATGAACGACGCCTTGGGCAGCGCATCCCTCATGTGCCGGGCAAAGCCATCGATGAAATCGTATTGGCTGCGGTGTGCCTCATCGGCGATGACGACGATGTTGCGGCGGTTCGAAAGCAGCGGATGCTTGCCTGCTTTTGGAGCGCGGCTCTGTGAGCCGCAGCACTCCGCCTTACCTACGGCCTCGGGAGTTTCCGACGCGTTCTTGTCTGTCAATGCGCTGCGGGTCGCAGACCCGCGGTCCGTGTCCGGGAAAAACTTCTGAATGGTCGTGAACACCACGCCTCCGCCCGCCACTTTCAACAGCTCGCGCAGATGTTCCCGGCTCCCGGCTTGAATCGGTTGCTGTCGCAATAGGTCTGCGCAGGCCGAGAATGTGTCACAAAGCTGATTGTCCAGATCGTTGCGATCGGTGAGCACGACGACTGTTGGATTTTCCATCGCCGGGTGCTGAATGACCGCGTTTTGCCAGACCCATTTGCTCCGACCACAACGAGCACGAGGTCTTTTAGAGGCAAGCTGGACGGGTGGGAGAGTTGTTCGTGGTCATTATGAAAGATCTTCGATGATGGTCTTAATCCGGCTTTCTCGGAAGTTTCCAAACTCCTTTGTGTTTCATCTTGTGGCCCTTTCCGTTTAAACGCGCCACATGCATTGCATCTTCGGTCGGAAGAGAAATGTTTGAGGTGACGTCCGGGCACTAAATCGAGTGGCTGTGGTTTACACGCAACTCGCCCGAGAGCAGCTTGCGCAGCGCCGCGAGAGTGAGGTGGGTGTGATCAACGCACTTCACGTGACCTCCTCTTTCGTTGGCGGCTTCTTCGGTGATACAGCCCGATGTTTTCCATGAGGCAATGCGCCATTGAATTGGTCAGGGCAAATTCCCACGCCTCTTGTACCGTCAACCGTCCACCCTTGCGATCATCGAGGTGCGCATTGGGACTGCCGTATGGCCACACCCGCAAGACATACGTCCCTTTGGGCGGACAACGCCGCAATTCCCACTGCCAATTCAGGTTTTCATCATGGCCCGACAGCGGCACTCCCGCACGTCGCGGAACGCGGACTTCTTCCGGTACCACCAAATCGGCCGGCCATGCAGCGGAACTCAAAACAACCTGCTTCCATCTGGGAAGCTTGGGCCAAAGCGATTTCACCCGAATGCTCACGTTTGGGATTCCACCAGTTT
Source organism: uncultured Verrucomicrobia subdivision 3 bacterium (assembly GCA_937890005.1). Lineage (GTDB taxonomy): Bacteria > Verrucomicrobiota > Verrucomicrobiia > Limisphaerales > DASXHY01 > DASXHY01. The sequence goes on from CALBZA010000004.1 coordinate 320,640, forward strand.
TTCAGCCACCGGGACGTTTGCCTACCGAAGCATTCGCGGAGGTAGGCGCAACTCGCCGGAGAGCAGCTTGAGTAACGATGATTGGCTTACCACTAAGCTCCTCGGCGCAGAGGTCTCCCACGAACGGCCAACCATGCGTAATTTGAACTGCATCACCAAGACGCATTTCCCTCCACCCGTTCACTTGCGGCCTCCTTTCCCGCGCGGCGCGCCAGCCGGTGACAAATGGGACGGGTGCGACGGATGAGCGCCATTGATCGCATGGGTTGCGTTTGTCGTATTCTGTTTTCGGTCAGCCATGCGCGCCTCCCCGTGATTGTCTGGCGCGCGCGGCCAATCGGGCGCGGGTCATGCGTTCGCGCAGGCCGCCTTCTGCCAGAAAATCTTTTTCCAGCCGGCGGAGTTGCTGGTCGAGCAGGTAGTTGGCCTGATGGATGAGGCTGATGAGTATGTTCGCCACCGTTTCTGCCGGGCGGGTTTCTATGAACTCGCGAAAGTCTTCGTAGGAAAGGTTATCCTTTTTACCCAGCTTGCGCACGTAGAGGGCTTCCTTGGAATTCTTGTCCCAGAGTTTATGGCCGTGCTGGCGCAGGTAATCCTGATAATCGCCCAACAATTCCTCCAGGCTGGCGCGGGCCACGTTGGTGAGTTTGAGTTCGGCTTCCTTGGATGTACCGGAGATGCGGCTGCCTTCGGCGATGTTTTTGTTGCCGCTGCGCGCGGCCTGCACCATCTGGTCGTGGGTGCGAGAACGCTTGTCTATAAAACGGTCGCAGAAGCGAATGGTGGCGTCGTAAATGATCTGGGTTTTCGGGTAGGAGAAGAGTTTTTCGTAACCGCCGTGCAGAGGGATGAAGCCTTCATGCGACTCACGGGACGGAGGTGATGGACGTGCGTCAGTCGCCTTGGTTGCATCGGTCGCATTTTTCTTCCGCTCAGGCATGGCTCAAGTTTTTCAGACTCTGCCGAATCGCCTTCTCCAGTTTGGCCGATTCCGCGAATTGGACTTGGCTTTGGCGTTGATGGTGTGCCAGCGGGCTTCGGGCGGCAGCCAGAAGACATTGGCGGCGAGGTACTCGTCGCGTTCGTTGGCGGCGGCTTCGCGCTGCTTCTCGTCCTTGATGTAGTAATCGCTCTTGGGATTGGAAAAGCCGAAGAGGAGTTGCTCGCGTTTTTCCTCGAAGGCGTCGGAGATGTATTTCAGGAAGATGAGCCCAAGGACAACGTGCTTGTATTCTGAAGCGTCCATGTGGCCTCCCATCTTGTCAGCGGCGGCCCAAAGTTGGGCTTCGAAATTGAGGCCGGAGTCGGTTGTGGATTTGGTTTTTGAGCCTTTGCCTTTTTTCACAGATTCGCCTTGCGCGGGTTGACCCTAAAATCAGGACGCGAGAAGTCCTGGATTTGCCAACCGCCCGGCACGTTGTAGCCAACGAATCTCGCCATGTCGAGCGCGGGTAATTCCGGAGATTAATCGTCAGATGAACCGAAATCCGCGTGTTAGTGATGTCGTTTCCCTGCGAGTCGTGGCTCGGAAATTCCTGATCCTTGGCGCCTCTGCGTTCAAAAGATTCTGTTGGCCGCAATTCCACTTGCCACTCGGGACGGCGTTCTTAGCGTGAAGAGGTGATCACTCGCAGAGTTTTGTGTTGGCTTGTCGCTGGTGGCGTCTGCTTCTGCTTTGGTGCGGCCGTTTCGGAAATGTTCGCAGGCACGATATCGCTTCAGCGGACACCGATTCTTACCGCCACATTGCCGACCAATACGACGTATCAGGTGGAGGCGTCCCTCAACGGTGGTGCCTGGGAACCGACCGGGGTGTTGATCGCGGGAACGGGGATGCCGATTGCGGTGCGGCTGGATGGATTGTCCGCTTCGATGGCTTATCGGTTTTCGCGTGTTGGTGGCGCAGATCTGATCACGCCGACTGTGACGAATGGCTGGCATGTGGGAGGTTCGTTTCCGAACGCGAAAGAGGTGCGGATTGAAACGAGTTTCACGTTGACGACGAATGATTGGAAGCACTTTGCTTTCGCGGTTCCCGATTCGACCGGTTCCTTCGTGCGTGCGTGGCGGGCGCCGTGGACTTCCCCGACCTTTTTCCGGGCACTGCAACCGGCCGCGCCGCTGGAGCGTGTCTCGTTGAGCAGCTATTTGGCAGGCGCGGATGGCGCTTCCGGCTTTGGCATCGTGGCGGATGACATGCCTCAGTTGTATCGCGACGGTTTCATCTGCGCGCCGTGTCCGGCGTTTTATCATCGCGATGGCAAGAACGCGGCGGCGGCGGGTGAATGTTATGAGCTGGCAGGTCCGTTCGGCACGGTGACGGTCATGGTCGGTGATATCAACTTCGTGCCGTATCCGGGCACTTGCGATTCGGGTCGCATGCATTTCGATATTGGCGAACCCGCTTTTGCGGCGCTGTTCGGAACGCAGGCTGGATTGGGCATGGCGACCTGTCGTCTGGTGCCCGCGCCGGTGGAGGGCAATCTGAAGATGGTGGTGGTTCTATCCAGCGCGCCCTATTACGTCGAGCTGCGGCCTTACAATCATCGCGCCGGTGTCAGTAAAGTCGAAATTCAGAACGCGGGAAGCGGGACCTGGTTCGAACTGCCGCGCTCCGATTACAACAGTTTTATTTTCAACGGCGGCATCCTGAGTTTTCCCGTGAAGGTGCGCATCACCAGCCGGTTTGGGGAAGTCGTTGAATTTCCATCGATCACCAACATGCTTGCGGGAGAGCGATTCACCGCGAACGCGCAGTTCACGAATTTCCCGAGCCAGTCGCCAGCGCCGATCTGGATTCAACCGCCCGTTTACACGGACAGCCTGAGCAACATGCTCGGCTCGATCTGGACTGCCTCTGGCTACAACGTCACGACGATCGATCCCAATCATGCCGTCACCGTTTATGAAGGGACGGCGTGTCTGCGCATTGCGGGCATGGGAGCGTTCGGCAGCGTCAACTTTTCGTATCCGCATGCCTTTCCCAACGAGGCCGATGGCTTTCTGGAATTCGCGATCCGGTCGGGCGGAGCGGTGCCGGTGGAGAATGTGACGATGTCATTCACCGGTTACGATGGCGACGGCAACTTCGTGGAATCAGTGCCGGTGACGCTTCCGACAATTGGCACCTCATGGAAAGTGATGCGAATTCCGCTGGCGCCCGCGCTGGCTCCGGAGCGGCTTATTCAATTTCGAATCCAGAATAATTCCGCCGCGTCGATCGATTCGTTGCTGCTGGATTCGATTGGCTTTCGGAATCTTCATTAGGCCTTGGGCATTGAGCCGCCTCGTCACCTCGGCGGCTACAGTTTTAAAACCGCTCGAATCTGATGAATCGAGCTATCAATCTCACGGAACCCGCATTGCGTTCGGATCCATGTCGTCGCCCGTCACGCTGCCGTCGGAGTAGAGAATATGGCCGTCGATCGGGCAAACGATCAGGACCACAGGCGGGTTTTCGGTCACGTTTGTCAGCTCGCGAATGCGATACGTGATGTTCTCGTTGGAAAGAGTTTCAAAATTCGGTGCGGCCTGACGCTTCCGATCCTTTGGGCAGACCAGAATCCGGGGTGTTGAAAGTTCCCACTGAATTGCTTTGAAGATTCCAGTCGGGTTCAGAATGAATCCTTCATGATCCGCGGTACACAATTCCATGGCTCCTCCGCTATTGGTGCTGACATTAAACGGATACTTGTCGTCGTTGTCGCCAGACCAAACTCTGAGCGCAAGCCCGAGCTGTTTCAGATTGTTCACGCAGCTGATTCGCTGCGCTTTCATTTTTCCGCGATACGGATCGGACGATTGCCTCCACAGAAAGACGGCTGTCGCTGACGCAACCATGACAACAACCAGCCAGACGATTGTTCGGAGTTTTGCGTGATTGCCTGGTTCCTTTTTGATCTCCATAGGGTTTGCCTCCTCGCTCGAATATGCCGCCCTGTTGTAGCCGCTGAACCCGGGCGTGTCGAGAGTGTGATGTTTTCAGAATCGCCTCGCGATTTCCTGTGGTCTGAGCGATTCTTTCCCGGTCCTAATTCTCTCAATAACGGGCTCTGTCGAAGCGTTCGCTCCTGTCCGTGCGTTCAAGCTTCGCGGATGAACAGCAGCCATCAGGATCGTTATGAACATCAAGGAATTCGAGTGGTCCGGGCATTGCGTAAAAGAAAACCGATCCACATTCGGCGGGAGACGGTTCTGCGGTTCGACGTGTGGCAAACCTTGGCGATCAACCCGAAGCCGACTGGCCGTGATCACAACCGTTTTTCTCGCCTTTGCTGCAACTGGATTTGTTCGAGCTGCAGACCGGACATGGATCGGCGGCAATGCGAACTGGGATTCGGCTGTAGGAAGATGGAGTCCCGCCGACGAGCCTGATCCCGACGACGTCGCGATCTTCAACACGTCCGATGTCGTGAATCTCGCCATGGACAACAGCGTTCTCGGACTGACGTTGTCCGGCGGGATAGATCTCAACACGAGCGGTTACAACCTGGACGTGGACGGAGAAGTACAGCTGTCGGGTGCATCCACCATTTTGATCGTCGGAGGCAGCGATTCACTTCTCACGGCCGACCGCATCACATTGAACAGCGGGAGCACCCTGCGTTTGAACGGCGGAACGGTTGTGTTGAACGAAGAGAGTGGAACCGCTCTTTTTGACATCAACGCCAATGGCACGCTGGGCGGCAACGGCGTGGTCAACCTTACAGATGCTGTCGCGTCGGGAGCGACTTTGTTCGTTGTGGACGGAACGATCTCAGCTGCGTCCACTGTTCCGGGCGATTTGCTCGGCATCTCCGCCGCCACGTTGACAATTGCCGCCACCGATCTCGATGCGCGGATCGATCTGGACGGCGCTGCCGAAGCGGGCGTTGTCAATGTGGGTGTGAATGACACGCTTGAGGTGAACATTGCCCTGGCGGACATTTTCAATGGGACAATAAATCTCAGCCAGGGGTCCACCCTTCGCATGATCGCTCCATGGCAGGTGGGCGGCGGTTCAAGGATCAACGCGAACACATTGTCATTGATCTCCGGCAATCCAGGACCTGCCGCAACCATTGCGGGAGCCGCAGTTACTCAGCTCTCCGGCATGATTGTGCTGGATGCGGAGGATTCGTTACGGTTCTCGGCGCCATTCACATCGAACGGTGGAACGATTTCCAACGCCGGCCACATCATCTTCAACGCGGAGTGCACGATTTCGGACGGAGCAAACCTGTTGATGGTTGGTAACGTCGCATCGATCACCGTCAACACGAATGCCGTCGTGAACATCAGCGATCCGGATTTCAATCTCGATGGCGGCGGATTTCCCGGCAACGTCGTGACGATCCACAGCGGCGGAGTATTGGACCTCGATCTTGGCGCCGGCGCGGATGAATCGCTCTCGGGCACGATCAATCTCAACGGAGGCGAACTGAACGTAACCACCCTGGACAACAACTGGGGCATCAATGGCATCGTCAATGTCGGGGCAAACACGGGCATCTCGCGGATCAGTGGTGAGGAAGTCACGATCACCGGAGCCACGCTGACGGTCGGCACGAACTCCACGCTGGAACTCAATGCGCCCCGGATCTGGACCGGAACCGCGAATCTCGTTTTGAACGCGGGAACCTTTCGCTCTCTCGGCGCGACGGATTTTGCCGGCATTTTGACTGTGGGAGCTGCCGGAGAATCGGCATTGCGTGTTGGAAGTGCGTTTGCTTTTGGAAACAGCAGCGCCACGACCTTGAATGGCAATCTGCAGCTCGACAATCCCACGACGGTTGTGCAGCCCGGGGCCGTTTTCTCCGGGAACGCGGCATTGATCAATCGCCCTGGACGCGTATTGCGCCTGTTGGACGGCATTGCGAGCGGCAGCTTGAATGTGCTCATCCAAAATGAGGGGACGTTGCAACTCGGCGCATTGAACACGGACGCGCAAGTGGGCGGAGCGAGCTTCCAGCAAACTTCGTCGGGCGCCTTGCAGATCGATATCGGCGGCACGGATCTGAACGCGTTTGATCGGTTCAGTCTCACCGGCGCGGCGACGTTGTCGGGCGAACTGAGACTGTCGCTCATCGGCGGGTTCGTTCCGGCGCCGGGCCAGACGTTCGACATCCTCACTGCGTCGGCGATCACCGGGAAGTTCACGAAAGTGAATCAGCCTGCCGGGATGCCCGCGGGAACTGCGTTTTCAGTTTCCTACAGTCCGACTGCTGTCCGTTTGACCGTCACGACTCCGTATGAGGCATGGATCAATTCGTTCGAATCGCTCACGAACGTGGCGGACAAATTGAAAACCGCTGATCCGGACAACGACGATCAGAACAACCTGGTGGAATTTGCGCTGGACGGTGATCCCACCAACGCACTCGCCACGGGCAAAGTGGTGGTGAAGGTCGCGCCGATCAGTGGGGTGGAAGCGCTGACCCTGACACTTCCCGTGCGCACTGGGACGACATTGGATCCGTCCGATCCTGCAGGCGGACCGGTCGTTCTCAAACACGCGGGCGACGCGGTTTCCTACAGTATTGAGGCCTCGGAAGAGCTCACGAATTCAAGTTGGACATTGGACGCGACGGAAGTGATTGGTGCCGATGCGACAAGCATTCAATCTGGATTGCCTGTGTTGAGCACTGGTTGGGTTTATCGCACGTTGCGCAGTCCGGGGCCGGTGGTTGGAGATCCGGAGGAATATATGCACCTTGTCGTCGGTGATTGAGAGGGTATTGGGCATTGGGCATTGGGCGTTGGGCGTTGGCATGAATCCATATCACGGAACGGCAAATAATCCATCTGTCAGTGATTGAGTTAAAAATCTAACCGTGTTTGTTTCACTCACATGCCGTGAGTGTCTGCGGGTGGCGGGGGAACCGATCGATCGAGGATCGGACGGGAAACAAAAGATCTCTGTGGGAGCCTGCCGTGATAGATTCGGACGTGCGTGAAAGAATGAGCTGCTTATGAATACCCTCCTTCGAAACCGGGTGTGTGGATTGTTGTGGCTGCCCCTTTTCCTTTGTTTTTGTGCGACTGGCCGGGCCGACAATCCGATCATCCAAACCTGTTTCACCGCAGACCCGGCGCCGATGGTGCATGATGGCGTGGTTTATCTTTACGTCGGCCACGACGAGGACGATGCCCGCGGGTTCAAAATGTTCGATTGGAAATGTTTCACATCGACGGACATGGTGAACTGGACCGATCGTGGGGCGGTGCTTTCAACGGGCACTTTCGCGTGGGCCACGAAGAACAGCGCCTGGGCTTCTCAATGCATTTTCCGAAACGGAAAGTTTTATTTCTATTGCACCGCCGCTCAACGAATCAATGGCACCATGTCGATCGGTGTCGCCGTGTCGAACAGCCCGACCGGACCTTTCGTTGATGCGATTGGAAAACCGCTGATCTCCAACAGCCGCGAGGATATCGATCCGACTGTATTCATCGACGATGACGGCCAGGCGTACATGTATTGGGGCAATCCCAACCTGTATTACGTGAAGTTGAACGAGGACATGATTTCGTATTCGGGAGAAGTTGTGAAGTCGTCCGTCAAACCGCGGAATTATCAGGAAGGCCCGTGGTTTTACAAACGGAACGGTCATTACTACATGGCCTACGCGTCCACCTGTTGTCCTGAAGGCATTGGCTACGCCATGAGCGACAGCCCGACGGGACCGTGGCCATTCAAGGGCCAGATCATGGATCCTCACCGTTTGTCCGACGGCAACCATCCGGGGATCATCGATTACAAGGGCAAGACGTACATCTTTGGATTCAATTACGAACTCAACTGGGAGATTTCGGATGTGAAGCGCGAGAGGCGTTCGGTCTGCGTAGCGGAAATGACTTACAACCCGGACGGGACCATTCCGAAGCTTCCGTGGTGGACGAAGGAAGGTGTTGCCCAGGTCGGCACGTTCAACCCGTTCCAGCAGGTTGAAGGAGCCACGATCTGCTATTCGGATGACATCAAGACGGCGCCGCGGGAGGATGGCCGGCCGGGAGTGTTTGTGCGCGCAATGGAGAACGGCGCTTACATCAAGATCAAGGGCGTCGATTTCGGCGACAGCGGGGCCACCAATTTTCTCGCGAACGTGGCGGCGCTTTCCGAAGGCACATCGATTGCCCTGCGCGTGGGCAGTGAAACTGGAAGAACCATTGGCATCCTCAAAGTCAAACCGACTGGCGGACTGGACAAATGGGAAACGCAATCGTGCAAGATCACCGGGGCGCGAGGTGTTCAAGACCTTTATCTGAAGTTCTTCGGGAACGGCACGCCTGTCATGAACCTTGACTGGTGGAAGTTTGAATAAGATCGGGAACGCGGGGAAGTCTGGATTACGGTGCGGTGAGGATGCCCAATCTGGGTGCCACTGATTTTTCCGATCATTGAGTCGCTGCAGAAGTTTTCATCCTGCCAGGGCGACGATGGGCAGCGCACGTTCCTGACAAGATGCCTTGAAATCCAGCGAACTTCCGTCCCCTTTATGGCGCGCCGGCATTCTCCAAAACCGACGCGGTCTGAACAGGCTCATAGCACTCAAATTCCACAATACCGAGTGTTCCACGCGCCATCTCCTGTGTTCCGCCGCCTGCGTTTTGCTGGTTTTCCAGTTCCGTGATGCGGAAGCCATCGCGCACATCGGCAGCGCTCAACAACTCGATCTTCAACGTTTGTCCGGAGACTCGTTTCAATGGCAGCGTGACATGGCCGAGGCTTCGCGGTGTTGTTCCGCGATAGACCTCGGTGCCGTCGATTGTGATTCGCACTGGATACGATCGCTGCCTCCAGCCGGAAAATTTGGCGCAGACTTCTTCCGGCGAAGCCAACCGTGCAAAACGATATTCGATCCACGCCGTCGCCAGCTTTCCGTCATTGGTCCATGAAGTCGTCTCGTCGTCGTCGATACTTGCCTGCACAGCGGACGCATTCGCGCCCGCAACTGCGCTGACAATAGGAATGCCGATTCTGCTCGGCTTGAACGACGGCCCTTCCGGAGTCGGTCCGCGCTTGAGCCGCACTGGCAGCCGGTCTGCCGCAAACTCCGTTGCAAGACCATCGACCACTTTCACTGGAGCAGTTTCAAGTTTCACTTCGGCGGATTTCAATCCAGCCGATCCAGCCTTCACCACGATCGTTCCGGGGACCGTTGTGGACCGGATCAACACCCGATTCACGCCGCATTCGACTGGAAGCTGTTTGGAAAGAATGAAGTTGTCCGGGCCCTGCGCGATTCCACCGCGCCATTCCGCCGGACCGTTCAAATGGAATTCAATCATGTTCAAGGCCGTCGGACAGCGCCGTCCTTTGGCATCGACAACTTCCACTTCAACCAGCGCCACGTCTGCGCCGTCGGCTCGGAATCCCACGGGTGAAGTGATCGGTGTCAACCGAACGGCAACCGGCTCGCCCGCCGACTCCTTTTCGGTCGAGCAAAGAGTTGTTCCTTTCGTATCGAAACCCACCGCTCGCAATGTGCCGGACTGCCATTCGACATTCTGGAATACGAACAGAAAGCGGTTCGACTGCGTTCCGATTCCGAGCGATTTGCCGTTCAAGCTCAGCTCCACGCGATCGGCACTTGAAACCACATAGACGTTCTTCTTCGTTCCCGGCGCGTAGTTCCAATGACCGATGATATGAATGCGCGGACGCTCGATATCCACCCAGCCGTCCCACATCACCTGATGCGCCCAAAAGCCATCCTTCGGAATTCGCATCGCATCCACTTCGCCGCTGCGACGGTAATTTTCCGCGCCGCGATAATGTGTGTTGGAGTCGGAGAATATGATGTTCACGCCGCCGGAACTGACACGCGGTCCGGTGCCGGGACGTTCGCGCCAGTAATCAAACCAACGCGCAATGTTCTCGATCGCGTGAGAATCCTGGTTGCGGTTGTAATCTGTCGCCGGGGCGTTTCGATAAAGCGGACCGTCGCCGTCCTTGTGATACGGCGGGCTGAATTCATCCCAGTATTTTCGCAAGCCCTCGTCGCGAGAGTATTCCATCGCCCAGAAAGGCAGGCGCGCGCTTTTGTTGATGTAAAGCATTTCGCCGCCGTACTCCGCCACCTGGCTGTTCAGCATCTCGCGCGAACCGATCGCCCTGCCGCCGTGCGGATCATGGCGATCGCGAATCGCCTTCATCTCGCGCATGTGTTCTTCGCTGACGCCCTTGTTGCCAGCTTCGTAGAACAAAATACTCGGATTGTTCCGATTGTAGATGATTGCATCGCGCATCACTTCGACGCGCTGCTGCCAGCGGCGTCCGCTGACGTCCGCCTCGGCGTCGCCGGCGGGCATGGCCTGAATCAGGCCGACGCGATCGCAGGATTCCACGTCCTGCTTGGAAGGCGTCACGTGCATCCAGCGAACGAGATTTCCGTTTCCTTCGACGATCATTCCGTTGCTCAAATCGCTGAGCCACGGCGGCACCGTCGATCCAAGTGCCGGCCATTCGTTCGAAGTGCGCTGGGCATAACCTTTCATCTGAATCACGCGCCCGTTCAGCTTCACCACGCCGTTTGCGAACTCCGTTTTGCGGAATCCGGTGCGGGTGCGGACGTGATCAACGGAGCGGCCTTCCACTTTCAGCACGGTTGAAACGTTGTAGAGATAACCGTAACCCCAGCTCCAGAAGTTCAGGCCGTCCACTCTTGCCGACGCAGAAACATTCGTTGTCTGTCCGGGAAGCAGCGTCACTGTCGCGCCTCCAAATCTTTTCAGCGTTTTTCCGTCGAGTTCCTCAACCGCCGCTTCAAACGTGAATGTGCGTGGTTCCGAATGTTCGTTCCGCACCTGCGCTTCAGCCGTGATGGTCGCCGCGCGGCCCGGTATGTCGAACTCCGTCGCATAGATGTAAACGCCTTCGGTTCCGAGCTGCGAATGGAGCGGCAACGTCTGATACAACCGATCTGTCACATGCAGCTTCACGTTCTTTGGAATGCCACCGTAGTTCGCGTTGAAATTGCGATCGTTCCACTGATAACGCTGATTCGTCGCCTTCTCGCGGTAATCCCACGCGTTGTCGGTGCGAACGGCAACGACGTTTTCTTCCGCCCCGAAACGCACGAGGTCGCTGACGTCGAATCCGACAGCCATGATGCCGTTCTCGTGACGGCCAATGTGCTTTCCGTTGAAATAGAACTCGCCGCCGTGCCGGATGCCTTCGAACTCGAGGAACACTTTCTTTCCCGACGCGTTCGCCGGGAGTTTGAACTTTTTGCGATACCACGCGATTCCAGTTGGATGCTCATCGATCGACACCTTGAACGCAAAATCCTCGTTCCAGGCGTGCGGCAGTGTGACGGCTTTCCAATTGGCATCGTCGAAGTTCGGCGACATTGCATTTGCGGGATCGCCAACAAAGATTCTCCAGTCAGGATTGAAATCATAGGCGCGCACTGGTCCGAATGGCTGCGCGTTTGAACTCTGCGTTCCCATCCAGGCCAGAAGGACAGTGAGCGTCAATGCTTGGAGTATCTTCATAATTTGCGATCAGCGATCGTTGCCACGTCCGGAAAGTCTAGTGGACTCTCCACCTCAGGGAATCGCCATTTCGGTGTTCCAAAGCCTCCCCAATTGTGATGATCGTCGCGGTGCAGGGTTGCCTTTCAGAGTGCCCCCCAGGTGGCGCTTTCGAATGCCGTCGATGTCGGTTCCGTCTCCCCCGTAGTATCCCCCAGAAGAGCATTTGACCTTTTTGTACGGGCAACCCAATGTCTCCACGCCGCTCCAAATGGGACGCTGCAAGTTTGATTTCATGACCATCAATGCTGACGTGACGACCAAGCAATCGAATCATCGACTGAAACCCGCCGGCCGAATACTGGCATTGGCGGCTGCCGTGCTGTTGAGCGCCGGACATTTCCTCCAAAGCCATGCCGCGGAACCGGTCGATCTGCAGATCACCGAAGTCGCGCCGGTTCGGTTTGAACGGCGCGGCAATGTGCTGTTTGCCGACTTCGGCAAGGCCGCCTTCGGAAATCTCAGACTGGATTTCAGAACCGATCCGCCAACCAACATCATCACCGTCCGTCTCGGTGAAAAGCTTTCAGGCAATGGCACCATCGATCGCAAGCCGCCGGGCAGCGTGAATTATCGCGAAATCACACTCGCGACGCGCCCGGGACAGAAACGTTATCAACTCGAAATTCCGTCGAAACAATTTCATCTCCGCGCGGAACCGGTGAAGATGCCGGCGAACATCGGTGAAGTGACCGTGTTTCGTTATGTTGAAATCGAAGGTGCTGGAAATTCCCTGAACACCCAAAGCTTGCGGCAGTTGTTCGTCCATGCTCCGTTCGATGACAACGCCGCTCATTTCAAATCTTCTGACGAGACGCTGAACGCTGTGTGGGAACTCTGCAAATACACGATGAAAGCGACTACGGCGTTCGGCGTTTACATCGATGGCGAACGCGAACGCATTCCGTATGAAGCCGACGCCTACATCAATCAGCTTTCGCACTACGCCTGCGATCTCGATCCGCGAGTCGCACGCTTCACAGTGGATCATTTGCTGAAGAATCCGACCTGGCCGACTGAATGGAGTCTGCACATGCCGATGATGGCGTGGGCTGATTACGAAGCCACGGGCGATCCCGTCATCGCCGCGACGCATTACGAGGAATTGAAGAAGAAGCTGCTTCGCGAGAAGGCGCGGGGAGATGGTCTGCTCCGAGCCTGGGCAATCGTCGATTGGCCCGGAGCCGAACGGGACGGTTACAACGACAACAAGATTGCTCCTCACGATTCCCGTCAGATCGGGCCGGAAATCAACACCGTGGTGAACGCGTTCTATTACCACGCGTTGAGGCGGATGGCGGGGCTGGCGCGGGCGTTGAAAAAGGATGCTGACGCCGCAGAACTCGAATCGGCCGCCACGCGTGTTTACGAAACGTTCAATCGTGTTTTCTTCGATTCCGCCCATGGCCTTTATATCGACGGCGAAGGCAGCAGGCACGCGTCGCTTCACGCCAATATGTTCCCGCTCGCTTTTGGACTCGTGCCGAAAGAACGGGAAAAAACTGTGGTCGATTTCGTGCAGTCGCGCGGCATGGCCTGCAGCGTCTATGGAGCACAATATCTTCTGGAAGCACTCTTCAACGCCGGACGCGGCGATGCCGCCATCCAGCTCATGACTTCGCGCGACAAACGCAGCTGGTGGCACATGATCGAACTGGGATCGACCATGACGCTCGAAGCGTGGGACGCGCAGTTCAAACCGAACCTCACCTGGAACCACGCCTGGGGCGCTGTGCCGGCGAACATCATCACACGATTCGTTCTCGGCGTTCGTCCGCTTTCCCCCGGCTATTCGGAAATGCTGATCGCACCCGAACTTGGACGGCTGAAATCGGCGGAGGGCAAAGTGCCAACGCAACGCGGTCCAGTGAATGTGAAGGTCAACAACGGCGATGTTTTCAAACTCGAAGTCCGTCTTCCGTCCGGCGCAAAAACACGTGTGCAGGTCCCGCTCCGGCCAAAAGCCACGGTTCTTCTGAACGGAAAGAAGGTTGAAGGAACGATCAAAGATCAGCACGTCACGCTCGGCCCGCTTTCCGGCGGCAAATACGTGATTGAGTCCCGTTAGCATCTGGCAGGACAAGTCTGCCGCTTGGTCGTTCCATTCCCGTCGAAAATGTTGAGGCCGTCCCTGAAGGGCCATTTTACGGTTTGAACGTCCTGCGCCGTGCTGTATTCAGAGGACGCCTTATGCCTGAAACTTCGCAACGCCTGCGGCATTTTTCGGAGTCGGTAATCCGGGGAATGACACGGCTCGCCAATCAGCACGGCGCGATCAATCTCGCGCAGGGATTTCCCGACTTCGATCCGCCGGAGGAACTGTTGGCGGCACTGGAACGCGCGACCCGCGGTCCGTTCCACCAATACTCCATCACCTGGGGAGCGCCGAAATTCCGCGAGGCCCTTGCGCGGAAAATTGAGCGGTTCAGCGGACAGGCAGTTGATCCCGACCAGAACCTGGTTGTCACCTGCGGAAGCACGGAGGCAATGATGGTTGCGATGATGACGGCGTGCAATCCGGGCGACAAGGTGATCGTCTTTTCGCCGTTCTACGAAAACTACGCTGCGGATGCCATCCTCTCGGGTGCGGAACCGATTTACGTTCCATTGCGTGCGCCGGATTTTCGTTTTGATCCCGACGAATTGAAACGCGCGTTCCAACAACGTCCCAGGGCGATTGTCGTTTGCAATCCATCGAACCCGACCGGCAAGGTGTTTGCGCGCGACGAATTGATGGAAATTCTGAAGCTGGCGGAGGAGTTCGACGCGTTCGTTATTACTGACGAACCTTATGAGCACATCGTTTACGCGCCGCACGAGCATATTTATTGCAATGCACTGCCCGGTGCCGCGGAACGCACCATCACCTGCAACTCCCTTTCGAAGACGTATTCCATCACAGGCTGGCGGCTCGGTTACGTGCAGGCTTCCGCGAAGGTTATTGCCCAGGCGCGCAAGGTGCATGATTTTCTGACCGTCGGCGCCGCGGCGCCGTTGCAGGAGGCAGCTATCGCGGGGTTGAACCTTTCCGATTCCTACTACGCCGGTTTGCGCGAGTTGTATCAGAAGAAAAAGGATTTCTTCCTCAGCTATCTTCGAAAAACCGGGTTGCCATTCACTGAACCTCAGGGCGCCTATTATGTGATGCTCGACATCTCGTCACTTGGATTCAAAACGGACACCGAAGCGGCGGAATGGATGATCCGAGAAATCGGCGTGGCCGGGGTGCCGGGATCAAGCTTCTTCCGCGAACCGGAGAATCGTTACATCCGATTCCACTTCGCGAAAAAGGAGGAGACGTTGAGGGCAGCTGGGGAAAGACTGAGCAGGCTGGCAGAGAGGCGTTGAGGATTCCGATTCAATTCGCGGACGCGATCCGGAGGCGAAAACCGCGGTGAACGTCACCAGTCAATGCGGAGACAGGCCACAGATTCCTGCTTCTCGACTTCTCCTTCCACCGGCAGACCTGCTTCCTCCCAGGCGAGCATCCCGCACTTCACGACAAAGACATTTTGAAATCCCTGCCGTTCGAGCTGATCCGCAGCGAGGTGGGCGCGCACTCCAGAGTGGCAGAGAAGATAAACAGGAGCGTCAGGCTCTTGAAGATCCGCAGCACTCAATTCATGCAGCGGGATATTCCGCGCACCCGCGATGTGCATGACGGCGAACTCCTGAGGCGTTCGCACATCCACCAAATCGACTCGCTCGAAGCGCGAGAGCAGGCGGTGAAGTTCTGAGACTTCAATGCTTTTCATAAACTTCTAACTAACAAGGCATCAACACCATGCAAATCATTGAAATATACATTAATTAAGTAGAGATTAATACCGCCTCGAAAATTGTCAAATATGCGGTTGCGTCTCGGGCTCAGACTGAAGCTTCGTGCAGCAGATGTTTTCGTAGAAGGTTCAGCGCCTGTTGGGCGGTCACTTCCTTGAAGGTCAGTCGATCCCATGGATTGAAGAACTTCACAGCGTCCGTCGCGTTGGCGGAGGCGATCCCGATGTAAACCGTGCCGACCGGTTTTTCAACGCTTCCGCCCCCAGGTCCCGCAATGCCTGTTACGGAAAGGGCGTAGTCACTTCGCGCGCGAACCCTCGCGCCTTCAGCCATCTCGCGGGCGACCGCTTCGCTGACTGCACCGTGTTGTGCGATGGAACTGGGATTCACGCCCAGCGAATCCACTTTCATTTCGTTGCTGTAGGTGACGAAGCCGCCATTGAAGATTTCGGAAGCTCCCGGAACGTTCGTAACGCGATTGGCAATGCGACCGCCAGTACACGATTCCGCCACGGCAAGAGTTTTACCCTGGCTTCTGAGCAATCCGACAACAACCTGTTCAATCAAATCGTCATCCGCACCGTAGATGAATTCCTCCAGTTCAGCGCGAAAGGCAGTGATGGCATCTTCGACCAGCGCAACGGCATCTCCGCCGCGGGCTACGAAGCGGACATCCACCTGTCCCGGCCGTGCGCAATAACCGAGTTCGAGTCCGCGCTTCACAAACGATTGCATCAATGGCGTGATCCGCTCCTGCACAACAGATTCGCCGATTCCGTTCGTACGCACCGTGCGACAAACCAATGTCTCTTTCAGCGGCAATACGCGACGAATCCACGGAAGAGCGTCTTCAGAGAACATCGGCTTCAACTCCCGCGGCGGCCCCGGAAGCATGATGAGCCATGTGGGACGCCCCGACTGGCGGAATTTTCCGTCGGGGATTTCCATCGCAAGACCCGGCGCAGTGCCATGTCGATTGATGAAAACCGTGGCTCCTTCCGGAACCTGGGCTTCAACACGCGTGATGGAAGGCATCGGACGATTTCGCAGCGCAAAGAAGGATGCGACCTGCTTCAACACCGCCGCATCTTCCCGCAATGGCCGGTCTATCAGTCGGGCAATCGCGTCCCGAGTGCAATCGTCCGAGGTCGGCCCCAGGCCGCCTGTGGTGATCACCAGATCTGCGCGACAAAGGGCTTCGCGAACCGCCGCTTGAATTTCATCCGCGCGATCCGAAACCGCGATTTGTCGCGTGACCGTATATCCCGCGTCCGCCAGCTGACTGCAAATCCACTGCTGATGCGTGTTGAGCACACGGCCCAGCATCAGTTCATTTCCGGTGTTGATGAGTTCGACAAACATGTCGTGAAGAATCGAAACCTGTCAGCCCGTGGATCGGCCAGCCAAAAACGAGAGGTCAGTTGCTGGCGTTGACATTGGCGGCCGGTCGCGATTGGGAGGGTTGCCGGATTTCCGCGTTGAATACACCCGCAACGCAACTGTGGGCGTCATCAGGAAGGCAGAGATAGATTTTTCCGGGCAATCGGTTTCCCTTGAGCGCACCGAATTCCAGTTTCATCGCAAAGCCCTTCGTGAACACTTCTGTCTGGTTGGTTCCATCCTGCTTCCAGCGAAGAGTAATGCGCGGCGACCGGATGTTGTTGGTGTTGATCACGGCCGAACGTCCGCTCAATTCATGCGCCTGGCGTGCGTATAGCGTAACACTCAGTCCCAGTTCTGGCGGCCACTCTCTTCCCATTCGCAGGTTCAATATTCCGCCCTGCAACACGGCACGATCACAGACGAAATCGCGACCGTTAATTTTTCCAAACGCGGTTTCTGCGGGATACGTTGCGTCGCTCAGATCGAGTGTCCATTGCACCGTGCCCGACGGCATCGTGGCGGAAGAGGCAAGGTTGTCAGTTGCGCTCGTGCCATCCGTGCTGCCGTCAGGTTCATTCTTCTTCAAAAGCAGGAACGCCAGACTCGCGACACAAATGATGCCCGCCAGAATCCCGGCAAACATGGGCGCTTTTCTCGAGTGCGACTGTGGTCTTGGAGCGGCCACAGAAGCGGGTGTGTAGATGGTCCCCGAACTGCGGCGCTTGTTTGCCTCGATGGCTGAGAGAACAAGCTTTGAATCCGAAGCTCTGCCCTGTGGCACAACAATCCGGCGGAAACATGTGGGGCAGTCGAGTTCGGAACCTGCAGCACTCGAGTCAGCCGTGATGTGCTGGCCGCAGACAGGACAGGCGAATTTGAACTCACTCATGCAACCTGGAATGTGTCTTCTGCGAGAAGAGTGGCGGAAGGGGTCGCTTCTGTACCCTTGTTGTCATCTGGCGATTCGGAAGTTAAGGGGAGACTTCCCTCCCTGCAAGGGAAACCACGAAACGATTGGCGCGAACGCTTTTCAGCGAGACGCCGATAAACAACCAACTCATTTGAACAGCCTTGGTCCATGAAAGGCGCGTGATCATGATCGTCATCCAAAGTTTTCTTGAATGTTGAGCAAGTCTTATCTCAATATTCGCCCAAGCGCGGTTCCACCCAAAGGCGGGTGATTTCATCATATGCAAGCAGAGAGTGTTGGCCGGTGGCTGTTGCGTCCAGATGCTGTTTCCACCGTATTGGAAGATGGCGCAGTGATCCTCGATCTGCGCACCAAGTTCTTTTTCTCCGTCAACATTTCAGGTTGGGCCATCGTTCAGATGTTTGAAGCCGGCGCAACCCGCTCTGAAGTTCTCGCCGCAAGCGCCAATTGGGGAGCCGGCAATGACGACCATCCGGCCATCAACGCCTTCATCGATCAACTGCTCGCTGAACAGCTGCTGGAGCCCGCAAGCGGCACGGCCGCCGCACGATCCGACGTTGCGGTGACGGCATGGACGCCGCCCCTGCTGAGCAAACACAAGGAACCCCTTCAGCGCATCATGGTAAGCGCCTTTGACCCTGGCTTGCCTCTTGCCGAATGAGTGCCTCGGCCGCTCCTTCATCACAGAATCGCCAGTCAGTTTACCGATGCGGACCCGTTCGCCTGGTTATCGATTTCGACGAATCGGAATTCGCTGATTGCCTGAACCCATTGTTGAGCCAGTACGATGCGCCGTGGGATACAGCAGCGAATACCATCCACGTTCTCGTTCAACACAGCGATTGTCCCGCGGATTTTTCGGAGGTATCGGGAAGCTACCTGACGCTGCAGCGGTTGCGGGTGGACCTGATTGATCAACGGCTCGTTGCGATCGGGCCGCTGGGTTCGAGAATGGATTTCGATCTGAATCTCGGCCGGGCCCGAATCCTTGTACCGACCTGTTCCGATCGCGCCGGTCAGATAGAGGAGGTCGAGCAACAATTCGTCCTGTTGCTGGCACGGGCATGGGCGCAGTCAGGATGGACGCCGCTTCATGCCGGGTCGCTTGTGCCGCCGGGGCAGCATCGATGCATCCTGCTTTGCGCACCGTCCGGTTCCGGAAAAACGACGCTCACCTCGGCCCTGCTGCGGCGCGGCTGGAAAACACTGGGAGACGACAAAACCCTTTTACGCATGCAGAACGGCACCACCTGCGCGCGGGCGCTGGCGCATCGCTTTCATCTGCATCCGGAGGCGGCGCGTTGGTTTCCCGAAGCCAGGAATCTGTCGGACTGGCCTCGTTATTCACGCTGGACGGACAAGCGAGTCGTGCAGATTGAGGCAATCTGGCCGGGGAGACTTCTCGTTGAATCGATTCCGGGAGGCCTGGTTCAGGTGGAGAGGAGTTCTGAAGAATTCCCGCTCACCGTGGTTCCGTTGAACACGACGGAAACCTTCAACGTGCTTTTGAGGCAGATTGTCGTCCCGGGTGAAGCCAGCCATGCCCGACCGCTGGTGAATTGCGCGGCTCAGACTGCTTCGCGGCTCCGCGGCGCGCGCGTCCGGGTTGGGCACAATGCATTCCTCAGGCCGCAATTTGCCGAAGAATTGGAAAAAGCATTGCTGAGCCTGCTGGCATGAACGATTCACCCGTTGTCAGCGTCGTCATCCCCGTTCTGAATGGAGAGAAGACTCTCGGTCATTTGCTCGCCGCGCTGACATCACAATCGGGCCTCGCTGGAAAAGTCGAGATTCTTGTCGTGGACAACGGTTCAACCGATCGCACCGTCGAAGTTGCAAAGCAAACCGGGGTAACCGTGCTGCATCAACCGGTTCAGGGACCTTCCGCAGCTCGAAATCTTGGACTGAGGCATGCCCGCTCAAACGTGGTGATCTTCACAGATGCCGACACCGTGCCCACGCGCCGATGGCTCTCCGCGCTCCTGACCGAGTTCGAGGACACGGAAACCATTCTGGCCACCGGTCCGATTCATGGCTGGATGCCAGCCACTCCCGTCGAACGGTATGCCGCGACGCAAATCCACGCCGAGAAAGAAAAAACGGCGGAGCATCCGCGCCATCCGTTTGCCCACGGGATGAACTTCGCCGTTCAACGGGAAGCGCTTCTGGCAATCGGCGGATGGGATGAAGCGATGTCGAGTGGCGAGGATGTGGATTGCGCCCTTCGGCTTCAGCAGCGGTTCGGAAAACGAATCCGGTTTTCGGACCAGGCGGTGATCTTTCACAAAATGCGCGAGACCGAAGAGGCGCTTTGGAAACAGGCGCGCTGGCATGGGGCCGGTTATGCCCTTGTGCATCTTCGACACCGGAATCTTCCTTCACCGGTCTGGCGGTGCGGCATCGCTTTCGCGATGGTGGCCCTGCTGCACGGGGCCTCACCTGTGATGGAAGCCGGCCGCCGGGTCAAACTGATCAGTCCCGAACGCGCCGAATTCGAACGTTTTCACCGCCGTTACCTGATGCATTTCTGGGGCGCATTCTTCGCGCAGTGGAGAAAGGGCGGGATATGAATCCGCGACTGTCGGTTGTCATTCCCGCATTCAACGCAGAAAACCAGGTCGCGGACGCTGTCCGCGCGGTGATTTCGCAGCCGTTGCCGCGCGAATCCTTCGAATGCCTGGTGGTCGATGATTGTTCCAAAGACGGAACGGCCGAAGCAGCCCACAATGCGGGAGCCGTTGTGATCCGACATGCGACGAATCGTGGACCAAGCGCGGCCCGCAACACGGGTGTGGAGGCTGCACGCGGAGAATGGATTGTTTTTACCGATTCTGATTGTGTGCCCTCCCGTCGTTGGTTGCCGTCCATGCTGACGGCGGCCGACGCCGCGACGAGATCGACGTTGGCGCTGGCCGGCAAGACAGTCGGGTTGAATTCTCAAACACCGGCGGCGCGCTTCATGGATCTGATTGGCGGGCTCGACGCGGAGAATTATCTGCGTCACGAAGTGATGCCTTGGGCGCCTTCGTGCAATCTGGCCGTTCGACGGGCCGATTTGCTGGCAGTCGGCGGGTTTGACCCGGGCTTTCTCAACTACGAAACACCTGAACTTCATCTGCGTCTCCTTGATCGGTTTGGAGGCAAGGTGGTGTGCGTGCCTACTGCATTGGTGATGCATCGGCATCGTGCAACCTGGCGTGAATTCTGGCGGCAGCAGAAAAGCTATGGACGAGGGTATGCGCACTTCATGCGGCGTTACTCTGATCGCTGGCCGTGGTCGTTGCGGCGCGAACTGATGGCATGGGCACGCCTCGTTCCAATCGGTTTACGCGCGTTCACGGGCCGCGGAGATGAGGGCTTGATGCGGCGCGGAATTTTCCTCAAACATCTTGCCCAGCGAGTTGGCTTCAGTCGGGCGTTCTACTTGAAACAGTTTGGACACACAGATACAACACCATCGCCCGTGCCCGCCTCCTTATGAATCCTTCGCCTACACCCAAGCTCACAGGCAGCCGCCTGCCGGTCTGGCTGGCGATGGGGCATTTTATTTTGCGCGCTCCGGCGCGGCTGGAGCGCATGTCTTTGCCGGCATTTTTGAGCCGGGTGGCTGCTGAGCCACGCTATGGGATGAGCTTTGCCGAGGTGGAACGATTGAGACGGCGATGGCTGCGTCTGCCATGGTTGCGAAGCGCGAACACGTGCTACTTGAACTCGCTGGTGATCTTCCGATTTGTTGATCCCAATGGCGGAGATCTCAGTTTGCATTTTGGAGTGGATGAACCTCGGGGAGACGAGCGTCTGCACGGTCACGCCTGGGTCTGCCTGGATGGCGAACCGCTGAATCCTCCCCCTTCACTGGCGGAAGGCCGGCTTAAGGAGATCTTCCGCTATTCCCTGCTCACCGGCGCGTCTTCAGCAGATGGCGCAACGTTTGCCGCCGCCATGATCCGTGCCGGCGACGAGGTCCTCGTGCCGTCACCACCGTCTCCGGTGTAATCAACCACCGACCCAGCCAAACGGGCCCCGTCGGACGGATTTGCTCCACCCAACGTGTGATTGCCCTGTCACCGAATGCGCGCATTGCAAGATTCAGCCCGGTTGCGAGACAGAAGCCTGCGCCCGTTTTCCTGACGCATTCACGCAGGGAGGCTTCGTCGATGGCTCCCGCCCGTTCTCGTGCCGCCTGGGTGATGTCACAAAGGTGCTGCAATTTGTCGAATCCGTGACTGGCTGCTCCATGCACCGCCGCGATGACCAGCAGGCCCGCCGGAGACGGACGCCAAAGGCCATTGCGATCCCGTTCCAGCGGCAGGTCTTCCAGTCGCACCGAAACACCGCGCCGCACCGTTGGCGAGTTGACGAGGTTGTCATGGATTTCCACTGTCGCACCCGGCATGGCGGGATGTTGATATTGCACTTCCGCATAAGCCTCGGCCGCATGCTTCAGGTGAGTTGGAACGATTTTATAGCCAAGTTTGATCAGGACGTCGTCTGCATCCTTTCGGTGTTCGCTGCGCACCAGCAAATCCACATCTCCGAAAAAACGCAGTGCAGGCCTGGCGTACAGGCGGGTGGCAAAGTCAGCCCCTTTCAATACGACAGCCGGGATTCCAGCGGTGGCCAGTTCTTTGACCAGACGCTGGGTTTCTGCGGTGAGAAACATGGAAATGGCGGCGCGTTTGGCCGAACATTCGCGGGACAGATTCAGGGCGGGGGAAACATCGCTTGCGGCATCCGGGTTGATCAAGAGACGCCCAGGTTCTTCCTTTAGCAATCGTTCCACGTGACCCAGCACGACGGGCAGCACGCCGTGGGCATGTGCCAGTTCACAAAGGGCGATGACATCCTTCGGCTTCAGGCGATTTTTCGGCAGGGATGGAGGCAAGCCTTCTGAATCCGACAGGCTCAACAACCAATGCTCTTCAGGTGTCATGCTGATGAATTCTATCTCAGAGACACTTCCTGAATCATGATTGTTGAGGAACCGGGCTCATTGCTTGCGCACACGAGTTTTCCCGTTTGATCGTAAAAGTTCATCCGAAGTTTGTCGTCTCCGATGAGCGGCCGCGCGGTTGTGCCGCGCGCTGGAGTAAACTCGAACAGGCAGGTGAAATTGCCGGAACTGCGGTTCAGCCGACGTATGGATGTTTCCATGGCGCCCGATACTCCCGCTTGAGCAAACGGGCCGCCGCGTCATTGCCTTCAATCTGCCCCGTGCCGGCATTCCATTGCACTTTGCTTCCGGTTTCGTAGGCAATCATCGCAAGTTGGACAGCCGAGGTGGAGAGTTCGGCATCCGCGACGCTGCACAGGGATTCTGTCTTTTGTCGGGTGCGTACGGCGGTGAGAAAATCAGCCATGTGTGCCACGCTCGTGTCCGCTCGGACCTGGGTCACCTTGTTTTGCTGTCCGCGTCCTTTCGGCACCACGACCCAGCGATCGTCTGTCACAAACACCGTCTCCTTCTCGCCATAGAAGAAAATTCCATTCGAAATTTCCGGATTGTATTCCGCAGCGCCATACATGCGGTGACGCCAGATCACCGGACACTGTTCGAAATCGAAATGCGCGGTCAGCACATCCGGGGTGGTGATCTTGTCCTTCAAGTAATAGGTCCCGCCTGCAGCCTGAATGGTCTTTGGCGCCGTCTCGCCCAGAATCCAGCGCGCCGCGTCGATGAGATGGATTCCCCAATCCACCAGATGTCCGTGGCCGTATTCCTTTTCCAGCCGCCACGCCATGTGTCCGACGTTCGGCGAGTAAGGCAGCTTGGGCGCCGGTCCGCACCATTGCTCCCAGTCCAGACTGGCGGGCGGATTCTGGGGTGTTCCGTCCCGGACATCTGCCCGGTAATTGATTTGCGCTTCAACCTGAATGATGCGACCGGGACCGCCCTGTCGAATGTAATCCTTCGCCTGTTGAATAGCCGGACTCTGCCTTCTTTGAAATCCGACCTGAACAATGCGTCCCGATTTCTCCGCCGCGGCCTTCATGGCCTGCCCTTCCCGAACGTCGTAAGCCAGCGGCTTTTCGCAATACACATCGAGATTGTGCTCCAGCGCAGCAATCAACTGAAGTGCATGCCAGTGTGGCGGCGTGGCAATGATCACCGCCTGGAGTCCGTCCATCTTGAGCAGCTCTTCGTAATGCTTGAATGTCTTTGGCCGGCTTTTCTGAAGAGATTCAACCTTTGCGGCACTCTTCTCCAAATGCTCGGAATCGACATCACACAGACCCACCACTTCGACGCCACCCGCCTTGAAGGCCGCTTCGACATCCACCATTCCCCACCAGCCGCAACCGATTACCCCGAGCTTCACCTTTTCCGAAACGTCCGCTGAAAATCCGCGAGAAGACAGGAGACTCAAAGCGGCGGCGGCCATGGCACTTTTTTTGAAAAACATACGTCGAGTAATCCAATTCATATCAAGCTCTCAATTGAGGACTGTATGCCGACCAGTCAGGGTTGGGAGGATCGAGCCTCCGAAGCTTCACGGGAAACACCTGCTACTTTTCAAATGGCGGAAGGGGTGGGATTCGAACCCACGGTAGAGTTGCCCCTACTCCTGATTTCGAGTCAGGTGCCTTTAACCACTCAGCCACCCTTCCATGCGCGGAGATGATTTAAACCATTCGCCTGCGCGCAGCAAACGATTATTCGTGCAGTTCCGCGGGAAGGACGGCGAATGTCCCACGTTCCCCAATATTGTTCGCGAAACAATTGACCGTCCGTGGTTTCATCCGTCGGTTGACGGAGCCCACTGTCCTGATTACGGTGTTGCCCGCATCGGGATGGGGAACTATAAACCACGGGATTAAACACGAAACACTATGCCTCCGAAAGCTGCCGACAAATCTGCCGTAGAATCCAAGTCCTCTGACAAGAATTCAGAAGCTGCCAAGCTGAACGCCGCGCGCCAGCGCGATCTTGAAGCCGCCATTTCAACCATCACCAAAACCTATGGCGACGGCAGTATCATGCGCCTCGGCGACGCTCATGCGCAGCGGCAGATCGAAGTCATTCCCACCGGAGCACTGGCCGTCGATCTGGCACTCGGCGTCGGTGGCGTTCCACGCGGTCGCGTCATCGAAATCTTCGGGCCTGAATCTTCGGGCAAAACCACTCTGATGCTGCACGTGATTGCGAATGCACAGAAGGCAGGCGGCCTCGCTGCGTTCATCGACGCCGAACACGCTCTCGATCCGGCGTATGCCAAAAAGCTCGGCGTCAACCTCGACGACCTTCTTGTTTCGCAGCCGGACAGCGGTGAAGAAGCCCTGACCATTTGCGAAACACTGGCGCGCTCAAACGCGCTCGATGTGATCGTGGTGGATTCCGTCGCCGCGCTTGTTCCAAAGGCAGAACTGGAGGGGGAAATGGGAATGGCGACCATGGGCATGCAGGCCCGCCTGATGAGCCAGGCGCTTCGAAAGTTGACTGCGATTCTGAACAAGTCCAAGACGACCTGCATTTTCACCAATCAATTGCGCGAGAAAGTCGGTGTCATGTTCGGAAACCCGGAAACAACACCGGGCGGCAAGGCGCTGAAATTTTACGCCAGCGTGCGCATCGACATTCGCCGCAAGGAAGCGATCAAAGACGCGTCAGGCAATGTTCTTGGCAATCACGTGAAAGTGAAAATCGTGAAGAACAAGGTTGCTCCTCCGTTTTCCGAAGCTGAGTTCGACATCATTTTCAACCACGGCATCAACAAGGAAGGCAGCATTCTGGACTCCGGAATCGAGGCCGGTGTGGTGGAGAAAAAAGGCGCGTGGCTTCAGTTCAGCGGCGAATTGATCGGTCAGGGCAAGGATGCGGCCCAAAGGGCTCTGGCAGAAAAGCCGGAACTGGCAAAGCGGATCGTCGATGCGATTCTCGCCAAACGCAATCCTGCCCCTGCAGCCGCAGCGTAGGAGAACACCCCATCGGGCCTTTGAAATGGGCGGATTATTTACTTGCACATCCATTCGCGCATGCTTAATTACGCGCATAAGTCTGTCAGTATGGCTGATAAATATCTGCATGAATAAGCTTCAACCGGCGAGGGTGTCTTGAGCCGCCCTTTTCCTTCACGCAATTTTCCTTCTTCCGGTTCCTTCGTTCGGGTCAACGGGAAAATCCGTGCCCGAGAAGTCCGGGTCATCGGTATCGATGGCAAACAGGTCGGCATCCTGTCGCTTGGCGATGCGCTGAACATGGCGCGTTCGCATGGTGTGGATCTGGTTGAGATCGCACCGACAGCCAATCCGCCCGTCTGCCGCGTTGTCGATTACGGCAAGTTCCGATACGAGCAGGCCAAAAAGGAGAAGGAATCGAAAAAGCACCAGCACGCGAGCATGGTCAAGGAAGTCCAGCTCAGCCCGCGCATCGATCCTCATGATCTCGGTGTCAAAATCACCCATGCCATCGACTTCCTCTGCGAGGACATGAAGGTGAAGGTGACGCTCAAATTCCGCGGCCGCGAAATGGCGCACACGGAGTTTGGATTCCAGGTCATCAAGAAATTCCTCGACGACATCTCACCTTACGGTCATCCCGATTTTCCGCCGAAACTGATTGGCAAGGGAATCAATGTGATGATCAGCCCGCTGCCGCGTAACAAACGTGCAAAGAATCCGAATCAGCCGGCTCAGATAGAAGGGGGAGCGGCACCTGTTCACGATGCTTCCGCAAGCACGCCAAATCCGGAAGGAAAGCCGGTCCAGATCGAACAGAAGGGTAGGCACGGCGGGAAGCCGGCAGGTTCTGAAGCTGACGACAAAGCCGGTTTCTCCAACAATCCTTTCGCGCAGCTCGACAGAAAATAATTTCTGCGATCTAGCGTCGCCATCAGCCTTCGTCCCACGGCGAAGGCTTTTTTATGGAGGCATGGTCCGGCTTTCCCGAGCCGTCATCAGTTTCGAACGCCCTGCTGCGCTTCGAACCAGTTCCGGAAAACGACAGTTCTCACAGGTCGCATCGGAGCGGTCGCAGAAATCCCGCGTAATCTGAATCAATCCCTGCTGTTTCGCCGCCGTTTCCAGATTTCGCGCGGAGCGGTTTCCCAGCAGACGCTGACAGCCAAGACGAAGGATTGAATTGTCTTCGGCCGGTGGCCAGGCGTAGAAGCGTGCGCGAATCATTTCGGCCAGTGACGTATTTCGCCCTTCCACTGCCCGAACCCAGAGCCATGGCAGAATGACGTTCACGGCGAGATCAGTTACGCGCGTGATTCCAAGGAGTGGCTGAGGTTTGGTCATTCTCGCCGACCGCAAGGTCCAGTGCCATTGCCAGAAGTCGTCGGGTCCAATCTGAAGAGCTTCGAGCAGGCTGGACGCAAGTTTTCGACCTGGAATTGGAGCTGCACACCATTTTTCCAATCGTTCCTGAAGATCTCCCAACGCCAGCCAGTGGGCGGCCAGCGCCAGTCGCCGCTGCGGATGATTCGCCGGTCGCTGTCCGTGGAAACGCCAGAGGTTTTTTGGCAGGACCCAGGATTCGAATTCGTTCCGCTCGCGCCACCAGATATCCCAGCTGCTGCGAAGATAATCATCCGCGCTCCTTTGCGCTCGTGTCAGCTCGGCGGGAAGCAATCCGCTCAATCCGAACAGTCGGGCCTGAAGCCGCGGCACATCGATGCGTCGTTCCATCCATTCGCCACGATGTTCGGCAAGGCACTGCATCGGCCAGGTGTTGTGCTTGTATCCAAGCGCGCGGAAAATCCCCTCCCACAAAGCCTGTTCCCATCCCGCCTGCCGCGCCCGCGCCTGAAGCTGAACGGCCTTCGATCGAAAACGAATTTCCGCAGCTTCCAGCAACAACTCGGTGACACGCGCCTCCGGCAGGTCGCGCAGCGGAGCCGAGCATTTTCCCCGAAACAACTCCGGCAGCGCTTGCGTCGCTTCAGACGTGATCCAGTAGGCCAGCTCGCCCAGAGGCGCATCCAGTTTGGAACTGACGGACAAAGCAATGGGCGAACCCGGTGCAGAATCCGGCGTCCCCCAAATGACATGGAGGACCACGTTCTTGAAGGCGGGATTGCGATCGTGCCCGTGTGCCTTCCAGCCACTGGCTTGAAGATCCACCTCGATGTCGCCAGTGATTGGCGCGGCATTTTCGATCTGGATCACCGCGCCTTTGAAATCAGGCCCGCCTTCGCGGTTCAGAAATCCGGGATGCAAAATGCGAATCCGCCGTCCATCCGCCAGTGAAAGGTTATCGCGCTGTAAACGTTGATGCTGCCAGACCGCTTGGAGGAGGTATTCGGGCGGAATGCTGCCGTCATCGTGGAAAACGAACGCGCTCCCACTATGCAGACGCCACTGCGCATACGAACTTTCCGGGATCAAAAACACCTTGGCCGTTGTTGTGCCGGGCTCTGGGAATGAAGTCAAGCGGCACCATACAGAAATTTTAACGCAGAGGCGCAAAGGGCGCGGAGAGACGCAAAGGTAAGAGGATACACTTGGCTTGTTGACACAATTCCCGGTGTGTTGCGGGCTTGAAGTTGTAGAGCGGTCGGTTGCCCGCACTTTTGCCAGCGTGCCTCGGAAATCAATCTGAACCTTTGCGCTCTTTGCGTTCTCCGCTCTGCGTTGAAAAAGAACGCAAGTCGCACCATAAAAGGCTGCGTGGGAAAAATTGCTTCACTTCCGCTTTGCTCCTTCCGACATTCGGAGTTAGAGCAATGCACGTGATCGACTGCGACATCAAACAGTTTCCCCTCCGTCCGGCCTGGGTGGAGATCGACCTTGGCCGGTTGCGAAACAATCTTCGGCTGATTCGCCGCGATCTGCCCAGCCATGTCCAGTTGCTCGCCGTGGTGAAGGATGAGGCTTACGGCCACGGATCGCTCGATGTCGCAAAAGTGGCGCTTGAGGAAGGCGCAACGTTTCTGGGCCTGAGCACGCTGGAGGAAGCGCTCACGCTCCGCGAAGGAGGCATTCGCGCACCGCTGCTGCTTCTCGGGGAACGTCAGGAAGCGGAACTTCCCTGGTGCGTCGCGCACGATCTCACTGTTTGCGTCAACGAACCGAGCACGGTGACGAAGCTGGCCAGAGTCGCTGCCAGTGCCGAGAAACGGGTGCCAGTTCACGTGAAGATCAACACCGGCATGAGCCGCTATGGTGTTCGCTGGGACGAAGCGCCCGCGTTGATCGAACAGATTTTGAATGAGAAATCCCTGGAGCTCGAAGGCGTGATGAGCCATTTCTCGCAATCCGATGAAACCGACAAAACCTTCGCGAATCTCCAGATTTCACGCTACGACGAAGTCATGCGTCCACTCGCCGAGCGCGGCATTCGAGTGAAGCTCCAACATCTCTGCAACAGCGGCGGTTTTCTCGATCTGCCGCACGCGCATCGTGACATGGTCCGCGTCGGCATTCTGATGTACGGCATTTTTCCGTCGAGCGTTTGCCGCCGGATTGATGGCATTGAGCCTGTCATGTCGATCAAGGCGAAGATCGCCGCGATTCAAAAACTCAAACCGGGCGAAGTTGTCGGCTACGGCATGCGTTACAAAGCCGAAACGAACCGCCGCGTTGCGGTGTTGCCAATCGGCTACGGCGACGGATTCCCGCGAGTCCGGAACATTGGTTGTGCTTTGATCCACGGAAAACGCGCGCCTCTGGTGGGTGGCATCGCGATGGACGCGCTGATGGTGGATGTCACTGACATTCCTGAAGCTCAGATGTGGGACGAGGCAGTGATCATGGGACGCCAGGGCAGCGACGAAATCACGGTCCACGACATCGCAAAACTGAAGAACTCGGTCAGCTACGATGTGCTCACCAGCTGGCGTCTGCGCTTGCGCCGGAAATGTGTGAATGGCGCGACGACGGCGTCGGCCAACGTTTCGAACGCTGCCGCTCCGGCACTCGCTTCAGCCTGATTCTTCGTTGGTCACCATCTGTTTCGCCTCTTTGCAGGAGTGGAAACGAACGCACATTACTTCCAGTAGGCTTCGTAAATCAGTTTGCTGGTGATTGCCAGCACCACCGCGATGAAGATCGGCCGGATGAACCTTGCTCCGTGCTTCACGACGGTTCGACTTCCCACGCGTGCACCGAGCCATTGACCCGCCCCCATCACAATGCCGGGAAGAATCAGCACATGGCCGGCAATCGAAAACACCAGAAGCGAACTGAGATTGCTGGCAAAGTTCATCACCTTCGTTCGTCCCGTTGCTTCGGTGAAGCCATGTCCGCGCAGAAGCACATACGCCATGGCCCAGAAGGTGCCTGTGCCAGGGCCGAAAAAGCCATCGTAGAACCCGAGGAACGCGCCAAGCCACCAGTCGAATGGAACCTGCCGCAACTTCGCCTCGCGCCGCACCTTTCCCAACTCGGGTCGCAGCAGCATGTAGGCGGCGACGATTACTAGAAGAACCGGAATGAAACGTTCGAGAAAATCGCGTGAGAGCTGTTGGACCATCCATGTGCCGAGAGCCGCGAAGACAAACGTGATCGCAAAACCACGCCAGTTTTCCGAAACGTCCACCACACCCGCACGCGCATAGTGCCACGTCGCGCTGCCGGAACCGAAACTGGCCTGAAGCTTGTTCGTTCCCAGCGCGTCGCGCGGATCCAGCCCAAGACTCAGCAGCACGGGAATCGTGATCAGGCCGCCTCCGCCGGCGACCGAATCGACAAAGCCCGCGGCGAATCCGGTCCCGAACAGCATCGGCCAATGCCACCAGTGAAACACGTCGCAAAGCTATGGGAAAACCCGGGCGGCACAAATGCGAAAGCCGGTTTCGCGCCGGTGCCAAATTCCTTGCGGCCCACTCAGGACGCCAACATTCTGGCGCCATGAAGCGTTTCTGTCTCCTCGCAGCCGCGTTGTGTGCCTTGAGCTTCTCGCATGCGGTCCAGCCGCTCGGCAACGAACAGTTCGAGCGTTATCTCAGGACAGAAGTTCAGAAGCTCTCGGACGACTGCCTTTCGGAAGTGAAGTCCTTCGACGACTGGAATTCACGCCGAGCTGAATATCGGCGTCAGCTTCAGGAAATGCTCGGACTCTGGCCGATGCCGGAACGGACCGATCTGAAGGCGGTTGTCACAGGAAAGTTGGAACACGAAGAATTCACTGTTGAGAAGCTTCATTTCCAGGCGTTGCCGCAGCTTTACGTCACCGCGAATCTTTTCATTCCCAAAAACCTCACGAAACCGGCTCCAGCCATTCTTTACGAATCGGGTCATTGGCGCTTCGTCACGAACGGCATCAGCTACGGAAACAAGGCGATGTATCAAAACAACGGCGCCTGGTATGCGCGGAATGGTTACGTCTGCCTTGTGCTCGACACTGTTCTCGCGGGCGAAATCCCGGGCATTCACACCGGCACCCGTGACCACAAGCTTTGGTGGTGGAATTCACGCGGTTACACGCCGGCCGGCGTGGAAGCGTGGTTCGGCATTCGTGCGCTCGATTATCTTTCGACACGTCCGGAGGTGGACACCAATCGCTTCGGCATCACCGGTCATTCTGGTGGCGGTGCCTACAGCTGGATGGTGACAGCGCTCGACGACCGTATCAAAGCGGCAGCTCCGTTGGCTGGCATGGCCGACGCCCGCAGCCACGCGTTGGATCCCATCATGGACAGTCATTGCGACTGCAATTTCTTCATCAACTATTATCACTGGGATTTCCCACAGGTTGCCGCGCTCGCTGCGCCGCGACCGCTGTTGCTGGGAGGAACCGACAACGATCGTTTGTTCAACCTGCCGAACACGCTGCGGATTCATGAAAAAGTTCGGAAGATCTATGAACTCGGCAAAGCCCAAAACAACTTCGGGTTCGTCATCGCTCCGGGCATACACGATGAAGTTCCCGAACTGCAGCTTGCTGTGATGCGCTGGTTCAACCGGCATCTCAAAGGCGAGGAGCGTCCGGTGGAAACGGCTGCCAGACGAATGTTCCCACCGACGGAAATGCGCGTGTTCGACCAATTGCCGGCAAACTCAATCAACACCAACATCGCCGAAAGCTTCGTTCCGAAGGCCAGTTCGAAAAGCTGGCAGGCGGATGAACTGCGTGCCGCTCTCCGAAGGAAACCGTTTGCAAACTGGCCGGGCGAAACGAATCTGCCCGCCTACACGCAGGTCATCCGCGCGGAACGCGACGGTCTGCGACTGTCCGCATGGGATTTCATCAGCCAGGAAAACGTGCAGTTGCGGCTTTACCTCGTTGAAACCACATCCGGCCCGCGATCGGAGAAAATGAAGCTCACGATCCTCGACGCTCCGGCTTGGACGAATTGGGTCGCCGCCGCTGCAGGGCATTTCCCTGCCGAACTTTCTTCGGAGAAAATGCTGGCTGTTCGGTCAGCAGGAACAGATTTGCTGAATACGATGAAGTCCGATCTTCGCGATCAATCGCTGGCATTCTTTGCGCCTCGCGGAATTGGACTCGATGTTTGGACCGGAGATGAACGAGTGCAATCGCGCATTCGACGCCGGTTTCAATTGCTTGGACAGACCGTCGATGGCATGGGCGTCTGGGATATTCAACGCGCCATTCAAACGCTGCAAAGCGTTCGAGAAAACGGAGGGACGAGGCTTTCCGTTCATGCAAACGGCGCAATGGGGGTGAATGCGCTTTACTCCGCGTTGTTTGAATCCAGCGTGCGCGAGCTGGAACTGACGAATCTGCCCGAGTCGCATCTCCACGGTCCGGATTATCTCGGAATAATGACGATCTGCGACATTCCTGACGTGCTCGCAACGGTTAAACGCAGCGCGCAAGTCGATGTTCGTTGAACGGACGCCGAGCGAAGGACTTCTGCACCGGGAACACCAATCAAACCAGAACGCGTCAGCCCCGTTTTCATGTCGCCGACGCTGTTTCGGTGATGACGGCCAGGCAGGTTCATTCCCGCGCGTTGCGGGAATGGGAATATGAGGCGAATAGGGACGGAGGGGAAAGGGAGAAAAGGAAAAGGCGAAAACGGGTGGGCGTCGAAATCGTGTCTGCTTTGGAGACTCGCGGATTGGTTTGCGGTCGGATATGGAACCACGAGTGAATTTTCAGATCGAACGAACCAGAAACGAATCGGCCGCAATTCGTTTCGAATATCAATCTTCGGTAGGGCGAACCTGCCGGTTCGCCCATACTTCAACAAAAACAAGCGGAGAAAAGTTTTTGTCCGTTAGGTTTCAAATCCAACGAATGGGTGTGATGTTGCCTTCGTTCATTCCCGCACGTTGCGGGAATGGGGAATATGGGGCAAAGCTGCAGCTTTGCCCTACCGCTCAAAACGTTGGTAGGACGGACCTGCCGGTTCGCCGTGCCACGCATTAATCCGTCATGAACCTGCCTTCTGAACTGCACCATTTGCTGCGCACGGTTCCGGCTTTGTCACGCGCCTACCTGGTCGGCGGCTGTGTGCGCGATGCGTTGCTCGGCGTTGATCACAAGGATTTCGACTTCGAAGTCTATGGCGTCGATTACGAAACGCTCGCATGGCAACTCGGCAGACATGGCCGGGTGGATCTGGTTGGAAAATCGTTCGGCGTCATCAAATTTTCCAGCGCCAGCGGTGCACAGTGGGATTTCAGCCTGCCGCGGCGCGATTCAAAAATGGCATCCGGCCACAAAGGATTTTCCGTGGAATTCGATCCTGGCATCGAACCACGCGAGGCCGCCAGCCGCCGCGATTTCACCATCAACGCGCTGATGTTCGATCCGCGTTCAGGCGAATACCTCGATTTCTTCGGCGGGCGTGCGGATCTGGAAAAACGAATTCTCCGGCACACCAGCACCGCCTTCACGGAAGATCCGTTGCGTGTGCTGCGCGGAATGCAGTTCGCCGCACGCTTCCATCTCACGCCTGCAACGGAAACGATCGCGCTGTGCCGTTCGATCGTCGGCACGTTTTCCGAACTGGCCGTGGAACGGGTGGGAATGGAATGGTTCAAGTGGGCCGCCGGCGGAGGAAAACCATCGGCGGGATTGCGTTTTCTGGAAGCGACCGACTGGTTGCGGCACTTCCCGGAGACCGCCGCACTTCGCGGCACGCCGCAGGATCCGGAATGGCATCCGGAAGGTGACGTGTTCACACACACCTGTCACTGCTGCGATGCGCTCGCCGAACTGCCGGAGTGGAAGGCTGCTGATGAAACCACGCGGCGCGTTCTGATGTTTGCCGTGCTGGCCCACGATTTCGCCAAGCCGCAAACCACGCATGAAGCCGGGCGCGACGGTCGGATGCGGATTGTTTCGCCGGGACATGAAGAGCAAGGCGGTCCGCTGGCGGAAGCGTTCCTGACGCGAATTGCCGCGCCGAACGAAATCAAGGAGCGCGTCGTTCCGCTCGTGCAACATCATCTCGCGCATCTGAACGCCGTCACCGATCGTTCGGTTCGCCGCCTTGCGAATGCGCTGAATCCGGCGACGATTGATGAGCTTTGTCTCGTGATGATCGCAGATCAGTTCGGTCGGCCGCCAAAGCCGCGAATCGTTCACGAAGGCGTGCAGAGGTTGCGGGCGAAGGCGGAGGAATTGCGATTGCGTGAGGCGGCTCCGAAGCCGTTGTTGCTTGGGCGGCATCTGATCGCACGCGGCCTGCAACCCGGCGCGAAGTTCAAAATCATTCTGGATGCCGCCTTCGAAGCGCAATTGGAAGGCGCATTCACCGACATGGAAGGCGCGTTGAAGTGGCTGGATGCGCGGGATGATCTTTCTTAGTCCGCAGATTGCGCTGATGAGCGCAGAGGATTCAACGCAAGGCGGAAAGATTCGAAGACGCAAGGTTCACAGAATTCTTCTCTTTCTCTGCGGCTCTGCGCCTCTGCGGTTCACCTGCCGTTAAGCCTTTTTCCCAACCACATTCCCGATCAGTTCAAGATCGCTTTCGCGCAGTTCAGTTTCCAGTTGTGATGATTCGGTGCGTTGCGAAAGCCATTCGATCAGGAGCGCTGTCTCGCCATCCAAAACCTGTTCCAGACACGCAGCGACGGCGTGGGAATCGAATCCATTCAGCGCAATTTCGGCGCGATGGCGGAATTCCCCGTGAATCCATCCGACCGGCATGTTCGCTGCCGATTCGCGCGGATGCGTCGCCAGCCAGAGCAGCCGGGAAAGTGCCTGATGAAAGTAAATGCCGCCTTTGGGCAGCGGATGCGATGCAAAGCCTTCCTCCGGTTCATTTGAAAGGCGAAGGTCGAGCGTGGCATGGGAAACGTGCCAGTTCAAAAAACGTCCGGGCGCGCGATAGGTTCCGACGCGATTGAACTTCGGTCTGAGGTTCAGCAACAGTTCGGCTTCACGCGAGAGCGCTTCGATTTCCGAATTGCATCGTTCGAGATCGATTCGTCGCACCGCGCGCAGGAGCCGAAGATGACGCCGCGCCACGCGATCCGGATTGGCGACGCGATATTGATTCAGGCGTTTGCGAAGATTCTTCGCTTTGCCGACGTAGAGCACCGTTTCCGCTTCGTCGCGCATCAGGTACACGCCGGGATGTTCCGGGAGATTCAGAAAGAACTCCCGTCCGAAACGTTCCACGAGCGGACATGGATCCGGAAACAGCAGCAGCTGCGGCATGGCGTTGTTTTAGCACGAAGCGTTGCGGATCAGAACAAGTTCCGTTTGAGAAATGAATCGCGGTCGAATTTCGCGAATAATGTGGCGAAGCGTCAAAATCAGGTAGGGCGAACCTGCCGGTTCGCTCATGCTTCAACAAAAACAAGCGGAGCGAGGTTTTTGTCCTGCGGTGTTCCAAAATTTCACGAGCGGGTTGAGAACGCCTTCGTTCGTTCCCGCTCAGGGCGGGAATGGAATATGGGGCAAAGCGGCAGCTTTGCCCTACCGGGAGGGAAGATCACGGATAAACCAGGCGGAAGAAGACGTTCGTGGCTGTGGGATCGATTGCAATCTGACTCTGATTGGTGAATGCCGATCCGGGGACGGTGAACCAGGAATCCGTGGCGGTCAGGCTGATCGAATTCGATTCAAGGCGACTGCCGATGTAGCTCGCCGGCCACGCAATGTTCAGAATGTCTCCCGCCCATTCCACGTTCAGGTTCATCGGCGATGTCGGCGGTGGCGGTTGATTGTTCACAAGCCGCACGATCTCAGCATCGCTGAGCGCATAGTTGTAAATGAACAATTCGTCCAGACGTCCGTTGAAAAGTGGGTCGGAGGAAAACTGGCTGGCGCCGAGATAATTCAAAACGGGATCAAAGCTCGCGGGCGGAATTGTCATTGTGCCGGACGCGGCCAGGACGCCGTTCGTGTAAAGCTTTGCCATGTTGCCATTGCGCGTGATCGTGATGTGACGCCACTGACCGATCGGAAGCGGAAATGTTTCAAGCATCTCCTCGCTCAAATAACTGTTCGTTGAAACCGCGAAGCGCAACGTGTTGCCGCCGGAACCTGGCGTCAGGAACATATATTGCGTGGTATCGTTTCCAAAATCGAAGATGCGCTGCCACGCTGAACCGCCGTCCCAGTTCACCCAGAGAGCGATGGTGAAATTCGTCACGCTCGCGAACAGATTCGCAGGAAGCATCATGTATTGGCCGCTCCCGCTCAGGTCCATCGCCTGACCATATCTTCCTGCCACAAACGTGGGTGAACCATTGGTGATAATCGGATGATTCGCGTTTTCGGAATTGTCGTTTGCGTTTCCATCGAAGCGGTAACGCGCGACAAGTGCTGGTCCGGCGGAAGGCGTCGCGCTCGCTGATGCCGATCGCACTGAGCTGTTCCATGAGCGATCAACGGTCTTCACCACGTAATGAAATGTGCGACTGATGTTCGCGGATTTGTCTGTGAACGAAGTGTTGGTGAGTCCTCGCGCAACGATTTCATACGGGCCGGTTGAATTGGTCGAACGCAACACGGTGTATCCAGCGAAGTCACCGACAGCGACCGGATTCCAGTCCACGCGCACCGAAACCGCATTGGCGGTTGCGGTCACGCCCGTTGGCGCGGGCGGCGGCGTCAGGTCAGTTGGTGCTGCGCCGATGGGAATCAAACGCCATTGCTGGCGATTGGAATTCGGTGCGGAAAGCGTGGATTGCTGGATGTTCGCGCCGTTGCCGGTTGAGCCACTGGCAACGTCCAGGTAAAGACCGCTCCATTTGCTGCGCACGTAAAACCAGCCGTTGCTGGCATATTCCAGGAACCATTGCTGATTCACTCCCATGAGGCTTTCCCATTGGGCAATGTTGCCGCCGGAATCGAGCGAGAAGTTGAAGACGTCCGCCGCCTTGCCGCTGTGCGCCGCGGTGATGCTGAAATAGCTGTAATCGCCACCGTTGGTGGACGGCACGGGAATGACATCCCACTGCTGATTCAACCCGCCGGCGTAGGTGTTTTGCTGGATATTTGCGCCGTTGCCGGTGCTGTTCCCGGCCACTTCCATCGCCTTCAGACTGTTTCGATTCACGATGATGTATCGGCCGTTGATCGGTGGCTGGACGTCTTCGCCCCAGGTGATGTTCACAACGCGCTCGGCGTTTCGATGCGAGGCGGTCTGATAACCGGAACCGCCGCTGGTTGTCAGGGTAAAATCGCGTTGCGGGCCGTGGCCGTCGTAGAACACGTCGCGATCCTTCGAGAAAAAGCGATACGTGGTCGGCCGCGCCTGGCGTTCCGACTCGCCCACAAACGCCTGCACACCGCCATCCGGCCGGCGATACACCGCTGCGGCAGTCCAGTTCGGACGATGCTCGGCGTAGCCAAGCCGCTGTCCATCGCTGGCCTTCACAAATTCTCCCCGCGCACGTTCCGCTGTTCCCCACCAGATGCCGGTCTGCATTCCGTATTCGGCGCCGACGATCGCTTCCATCACATTGTGAAGTTCGTCGTTCGAAGGATGAGCACCGGCGGCAGTCACGTTTTGAAAAAAGGATGCATAGTTGTCGAACGATCCGGCGAGCTGATGCGTGTTGCCTTCATCAAGCCGCGCCTTGAGAAAGTTGAACCACGGATTCGCCTGATCGGTATTCAGCGTGTTTCCGCCGCTGATCCGGATGTTGGCGAAGCGCGGATTGTTCGTCAGAAAACCGGCGGTGTCGTAGAAGGTCTGCATGGTGGCAGGCCGTTCGGGACGGTTGAAGTCCGGTTCATTGAACGGCGCGACTGCGACAACGGTCCGGCCTCGTTCCTGGGCACGGCGCGCGGTCACATCGATGAGTTCGGCCCAACGTTCGGGAAGAATTGTTCCATTCCCGGCCTTGAAATACCCGTCAACGGTGGGCGAGTCCTCATTCAAACAGACTTTCGTTGTCGGGCCGGTCAGATCGACGAAATCGAGTCGCTGGTTCAGCAGACTGGCTTCCGCGGCTTGAAGGTCGCCATTCACCAGCGCAGCAGTGGGCGTGAAGGACACTCGCACGATGTCCACACGCTCGGCGCCCATGAACGCCACTCCGCGGCGAATGTTGTCGCGGCTGAACCACGCGGTATCGAGTCCCCAGTTTGTGAGAGAATGCGACACCCCCGGATCGGAAACGTTGAACAACACGGTTCGATCCTGCGCGACGACGTGAACGGCGAATGTGAGTACGACGGAAAATGCGATGCGCCTGAGACCGTTCGAAAACCGGTGGCTCGGACGGATTCCATGACCGGCAGAGTCGAACAACCGTTCGGACAGCATTGGACGCAGGAACTTTGTTTTCAGCATACGGGCTTACCAGATAATGCGCTTTTTCGGCTGAATTTCGGCTGATTTTTTGCGTCCGGCTGAAGATTGTTCAAAGAGACGAAGAACTCGAAAAGAAGAGACTCCCGAAGCGGTGACACTTCGGGAGTCGGTTTTTCTGAAACGTTCTTTCTGTTTGCTGCCGGCTTAGATCAGCCCCAGAGCAACCATGGCGCGAGCGACGCGGATGAAGCCCGCGATGTTGGCGCCTTTGACGTAATTGCCCGGAGCGCCGAACTCCTCAGCCGTCTGGTAGCAGCGTTCGTGGATGCCTTTCATGATTTCGGCCAGGCGATTTTCGCTGAACTCGAATCCCCACGAATCGCGGCTTGCGTTCTGTTGCATTTCGAGCGCCGACGTTGCCACGCCGCCGGCATTCGCCGCCTTGCCGGGAGCAAACGGAATTCCGGCTTCCACGAACGCGCGGACACCTTCCGGCGTGACCGGCATGTTCGCGCCTTCCGCGATCGCGATGCATCCGTTCCGAATGAGATCAGCTGCATCCTTTC
Organism: uncultured Verrucomicrobia subdivision 3 bacterium; assembly: GCA_937890005.1. Classification (GTDB taxonomy): domain Bacteria; phylum Verrucomicrobiota; class Verrucomicrobiia; order Limisphaerales; family DASXHY01; genus DASXHY01. The sequence goes on from CALBZA010000004.1 coordinate 359,396, forward strand.
CATTCAGTTCATTTTGCGTGGCGCAGGGCAACGCCACCTGACAGGGCACCGTCCAGATTCTGCCGCCAGCGGTGTAAGTCGCGTGCTTGTGATACATCGCATAGTCGGCGATCCGACGGCGCTCGACTTCCTTGAGCTGCTTGATCAATGCGAGATCGAGTCCTTTTTCGTCGTGGATGAATCCACTCGAATCCGAACAGGCAACCACCTTGGCGCCGAGCTGTTGGAGTTTTTCAATCGCATAGATGGCGACGTTCCCGGCGCCGGAGACGATCGCAGTTTTTCCTTCGATCGTTTGTTTCCGGACCGCGAGCATTTCGCGCAGGAAGAAAACAGCGCCGTAACCGGTGGCTTCCCTTCGCACTTTGGCGCCGCCCCAGTCGAGTCCCTTTCCCGTGATCACGCCGGATTCGTAACGATCGGTCAGCCGCTTGTACTGGCCGAAGAGATAACCGATCTCACGCGTGCCGACGCCAATGTCGCCGGCCGGAACGTCCGTGTGTTCCCCCACATTCCGGTAAAGCGCCGTCATGAAGCTCTGGCAGAACCGCATGATTTCGTCGTCGGATCGTCCCTTGGGATCGAAGTCCGATCCGCCTTTGGCGCCGCCGATCGGCATGCCGGACAGAGCGTTTTTGAAGATCTGTTCGAAGCCGAGGAACTTGATGATGCCGAGGTAAACGGACGGATGAAAACGGATGCCGCCCTTGTACGGGCCGAGAGCGCTGTTGAACTGAACTCGGAAACCGCGATTGATCTGAACTTCGCCGGAATCATCCTGCCACGGCACGCGGAAGATGATCTGGCGTTCGGGCTCGCAGATGCGTTCGATGATTTTATGTGTGCCGAACTCGGGATACTTCGCGAGCACGGGACCCAAGGATTCGAACACCTCGCGCACGGCTTGGTGAAACTCTGATTCCCCGGGATTTCGTTTGATAACCGCCTGGTAAAGCGGCTCGAGTTTTTCGTCAACAATACTGCTCATACAGCTATTCAAGCTGCCGGTTGCCGCGGAATTCTCAAGGCTTTATCGGCAAAATGATCTCGATCAGCAAAGCTGCTAACCGTGCAGATGAACACAGATGAATGAACAAACGGATTTAACGCAAAGGCGCAAAGATTCGAAGAGGCAGAGTCTTGGAATTTTTCTCTTTCTCTGCATCTCCGCGCCTGCGGTTTGAAATGGATTTCAAATAAGTCGTATCTCACTAACACCGGGCTTCAGCACGGTGAAGTTTGGACGGGAGTTGAGAAAGCCGTTTCAACCGCTTTTCCGGTGGGATGAGAAGCTGTTAAACAGATGAACGGCTGCACTCACACCGGCACCACGCTGAAGCGCGGTGTTAATGAGATGTGGAGGCGGTTTCCTGGTCAATTCAGTGCCGCGGACTTGCGGTTTGTTCGGAGCCGAAGAAGTATGAGGTGTGTCATCCAGTCCAACCCAATCCAACCATCGTGGTGCTTCGGAAAATCCTCCAAATCGCTTCGAAACGTTGCGATTTGAACGGGATGTGGATTGGAATCCCGAGGATGATCCGCTTCCGCGGACGGTTTTCCTGAAGGACACGACACAGACGATCATCGCCTACAACGACAGTCCTGACATCGGTTTTGAGGCGAGCATCAATCCATACCGCGGCTGCGAACACGGCTGCATTTACTGCTATGCGCGTCCCTTTCACGAATATCTCGGCTTCTCCTCCGGCCTGGATTTCGAGACGAAGATCATGGTGAAGGAGAACGCGCCGGAATTGCTGCGAAAGGAGTTGGCGGCGAAGAAATGGAAACCTCAGGTGATTTCAATGAGCGGCGTGACCGATTGCTATCAGCCGGTTGAACGGAAGCTCAAGTTGACCCGCCGCTGCCTCGAAGTGCTTGCGGAATTTCGAAACCCGGTTGGCATTGTCACAAAGAACCTGCTCGTCACACGCGACATCGATGTGCTGAGCGAACTCGCCCGGCACAACGCGGTCGCGGTGTTCATTTCGCTGACGACACTCGATTCAGAATTGAGAAGCATTCTTGAGCCGCGCACTTCACCGCCCGTTGCCCGGCTCCGAACGATCAAACAACTTGCCGATGCAGGAATTCCCGTGGGAGTGATGCTGGCGCCAATGATTCCAGGGCTGACCGATTCAGAAATACCGTTGTTGCTCAAGGCAGCGTCCGAGGCGGGCGCCCGATTTGCCGGTTATGTCGCCTTGCGTCTGCCCTTCTCCGTCGCGCCGCAATTTGAACAGTGGCTGGAGAAACATTATCCCGATCGGAAGGAAAAGGTTTTGAACCAGATTCGCTCGCTGCGCGGAGGCAAGCTGTACCAGGCGGATTGGGGCAAGCGGATGAGCGGCGACGGAATCATCGCCGACCAGATGGGGAAATTGTTCGATGTGGCGCGTCGTAAATATGGTCTGACCGGGCGCCCTGAACTTTCCACTGAGGCGTTTCGCAGACCGCCCGGGGCGCAGATGGAATTTCCGATTTAATGGGTGAGAGCACCGGAGAATTTGACCGGATAAATGTCCGTGATTGTCCCTCCGTTCTGTACTTTGAAAGCTGTTGCATCACTGGGGTGTTTCCCGTAAAAAAGCAGCCATGCAGATTTCACGTCGCATTCTTTTGGCCTGCCTGACCACCACGATTCTCATCCCCAATTTCACGCAGGCAGCCGATTCCGAAGCCCAAAAGAAGGCGCGGCAGGCGCTTGAACAGGCCTTGAAACAAACGGAGAGCGCGAGTCCGGCCCCTGCAGTCCAAACACCCGCCCAGAGACCTGGCCGTCCGGCGCCTTCGGAGCCGAAGTTTGAGGCTCTGCCAGCTGCTCCGGCAAAAGCTGCACCGGCTCAGCCCAGCGCTGCGTCAGCGACTGCGACACCGGAACGTGCGAATGGCGCGTTTTTTGAACCGGTGCCGACCACACAATCGAATTCAAACCTGGAGAAGGCCGAACAGGCATTGCGCGAAGCCATGGCACGAATGGCCAGCCAGCCGGAAACGGCCTCGCCAACGGTCGAGTCCGCGCCTTCGAAAGCTCCGGTCGCCAGCGACAAACCGGAGAAGGTTGAAAAGGCGAAGTCCGCTTCTTCCTCCACCGCGGAGTTGACGTTTACACCGATTCAAGGGCCGTCCTCGGGCCTTCCGGCTGAGAAGGAGGCTAAGTTGAAAGCATTGCTGGACCTGTACGTCGCGGATCAGGTGACTCCCACCCAATATCATGAACAGCGCGCGAAGATTCTCGCGGAACCCTGATTGAAGCATTTTCCGGAAACCCCGCCAGAGTGCTTCTGGCGGGGTTTCTATTTGATGACTGCCTTTTAAACTGAACTCGAACTCCTGATCCATTTATGCACGGTTTCCATTACGTCCGAAAAAAACTCTTCTGCGAAGGCGTCTCCATCGAGTCACTCGCAAAGAAATACGGAACCCCGCTCTACGTTTATTCGCAGGGCACACTCACCGATCACTTCCAGAAGCTCGACCAGGCTCTCGCGCCGCTCGATCACCTGATCTGCTTCGCAATGAAGTCCAATTCGAATCTCGCCGTGCTGCGGACACTCGCGGATCTCGGCGGCGGTTTCGACATTGTGAGTGCGGGCGAATTGCAGCGGGTGATCGCTGCCGGTGGAGATCCGAAGAAATGCGTGTTCGCCGGCGTCGGCAAAACCGAGACGGAAATTGAGTTCGCGCTCAAGAAAGGCGTTTATTCGTTCAACGTTGAAAGCGAAGCCGAACTGGAACGCATCAATCGCGTTGCGGCACGCCTGAAGAAGATTGCGCCTGTGGCCGTTCGCGTGAATCCGAATGTGGAGGCCAAGACCCATGCGAAGATCACGACCGGCACTTACGAAAACAAATTCGGCATCGCATTCGAAAAAATCGAAGGCGTCTATGCCCGCGCGTCCAAGCTGAAGAATCTCAAGCTGCGCGGCGTGCAGATGCACATCGGATCACAAATCACGACGGTCGATCCGTTCGAACAGGCCGTTCGGAAAATGTTGCCGCTTGTGCAGAAGCTGCAGAAGAAGCACGGCATCGAATTTCTCAGCATCGGCGGCGGACTCGGCATCGTTTACAATCCGGCGCTCGACAGCGGTTCTGCCAACTGGTGGAAAGGTGGTGCGTCGAAGAAGATTCTGACGCCGAAACTATATGCCGAACGTTTGCTGCCTCTGTTGCAGCCGCTGGGACTGCGCGTTCTCATCGAACCGGGCCGGTTTATTTCCGGCAATGCGGGCATCCTCGTGACCCGCGTGGAGTATGTGAAGCGCACCGGGAAGAAGAACTTCCTGATCGTGGACGCTGCGATGAACGATCTGATCCGTCCGGCCTTTTACGATGCGTATCACGAGATCGTGCCGCTCACGAAAAAGAGCGGAGCCGCGATCGATACGGACGTTGTCGGGCCGATCTGCGAATCGGGAGATTACTTCTGCAAAGATCGTCCGCTGCCGAAGCTTGGCGAAGGCGATCACATCGCACTGCTCAGCGCCGGCGCGTATGGATTCGTAATGGCGTCGAATTACAACACGCGCCCTCTGGCGGCTGAAGTTCTCGTAAAGGGACGAAAAACGGTGCTTGTCCGCGAACGCCAGCCCGTTTCGGAGATCTGGGCCGGAGAGAAAATTGCCGACTGGCAGAAGTAGCGTTCCAGCCGGGAATGCAACGAAGCGTCGAGGCTTCCGGTGAGCGGCGTTTTCGAGCGCTTTGAGGGAGTGAGTCGTCGGGCTTAACAGTTGCCGCAGCAGGATGGCTGCGGCATTGTAGGGTCGCATGACTCCCCGCAGGGTCCACGAAGTGTCGCTGCGCCCGGATCGTCTTGATGTTTCAAGGCTGCTCTGGGCTCTCGCCATTTCGATCGCGGTGCATTTGCTTTGTTACGGAACCTACCGGTTGGGAGAAAGGTTCAATCTCTGGGAGGTGCAGCGCTGGCCGGTCTGGCTGCAGAAGGTGGTGGCGCTGACCCAGCCGGTGGCGGACAAGGTCAGACAGCCCCAGCCGCCCGAGTTGCGCGAGGTTCCACTCATGTTTGTGGATGTGAATCCGCAACTGGCGATTCCGGAACCGCCCAGGGATGCCCGGTTTTACTCGGACAGAAACTCCGAGGCTTCGAATCCCGACATGGACCGCGACACCGGCGCGCCGAAAATCACCGGAAAACAGGAGGACATCGTCAAAGCGCAGGATGTCGATCGTTCGAAGTTCGACCGGTTGCAGCCTGCTGTTCCACAGCCTCAACCCACGCAGGAACCGGAAGTCGCGCGTCCCAGAACTCCCGAACCGGTTGGCGATTTGGTGTTGGCTAAACCTGAAACGGAATCGCGCACAGACAAGGGCACCGTCGAACAAGCCCGGCCCAGAACCATTCAGGAGGCAAAGGCGCGGCAGACGCGGAATCAACTGATGGGCGAACGGATGAAGCAGGAGGGAGGCGTCCGAAGGCTGAAAGTTGACGCCGGCTTTGATGTCAAAGCGACGCCATTGGGAGCTTATGATCTGATGCTGATTCAGGCGGTCGAGCAACAGTGGCAGAACCTGCTCGATCAGATCCGGTTCAGCTTCGATCGCCACGGGCGCGTGGTGGTTTCGTTCCGGCTTCATTATGACGGACGGATCACTGACGCGAAGGTCATTGAGAATACCGCGGACGACCGGGTTGAAGGCATGCTTGGTCTCCTGTGTCAGAAAGCGATCACGGATCCGTCTCCCTATCCGCGCTGGCCCGCGGAGGTACGCCGTGACATGGACAAGGATTATCGCGACTGCACATTCACGTTTTACTATCGGTGAAGTTCACAGTTATTCAGAAGGAACATCATGGAACTGGTCGTTTACATTTTGCTCATCATCACATCGGTGGTGGGCGTTGCATTCATTGTGGAGCGGGGCATTGCGCTTCGATGGAACAGGGTCGTGCCGCCGGAAGTCGTTGCCGCGGTTGAGTCCTGTCAGAACCAGGAGGATGTTCCGATGCTCAAACGCGTCTGCCAGCAGCACGATTCGCCATTGAGCCGGCTGTTGCTGATTGGAACGGAACATCTGAGCTGGCCGAAGACGGAGAACGTGGAGGCCATGCAAACACGCGCACGCCACGAGATCGTGAAACTGGAACGCGGACTGGTCGTGCTGGAAATCATTGTCGGCATCGCGCCGTTGTTGGGTCTTGTGGGAACGATCATCGGGATGATGGATGTGTTCGCGGACGTTGGACATGCGGGATTGAACGACGCGACGAAGCTTGCCCAGGGAATCGCTTTGATTCTGCGCGCCACCCTGATCGGATTGTTGATCGCAATTCCGTCGCTGATTTTCTGGAGTTATTACACCAAGAAAATTGAAATCCTGGCGGTCGAGATGGAGACGCTGTGCGACGAGTTCATCCGGCGGCAGTATCGCGACGAGGTGAAGAAGTGAGAGGCCCGGAATTTCCAGTTTGACTGCCAAGCATGCACTTTTACATCCGCAAACGAAGAGGCGCGCCGGCGGTGATCATCGTCGCATTGATCGACGTGCTGATCGTGATGCTGATCTTTCTGATGGTGACAACCACCTTCAAGCAACAGCCGGCTTTGAAACTGGCGTTGCCCGAGTCTTCACAGGCGCAGCGCGAGGGCGCGAGCGAGATGGCGCCGCTGGTGATTTCGATCGATGCGAAGGGGATGTTGCGATTGAACCGAGGCAACGATCCGGTGCCGATCACGGAAGAAAAGCTGAAGGAAGAGCTTCGGGCGGCCGTGGCGAAGAATCCCGATCAGAAGCTTGCTCTTAGCGCAGACAAGGACGCTCCGTTCGGAATCGTGATCAAGGTGATGGATGCCGCCAAGGAGGCGAACGTGAAGATGGTCAGCGCCTTTGCGAAGGAAACGGGAAAGTGAGTTTTAAGTTCTGAGTTTTGGTTTTGGAGTTTCGAGTTTTGAGTTTTGAGTTTGCTGCTTGGCTCCGTCATTCCGCGATCCGCAATCGCCAACAACCCACAGACGATTGTCTATGGCCAAATCCGCTCACCCTATCGGGTGACAGCCTTCATCTTGACCTCTCTGTTGGCAGCGAGTTTTTTATAGACCGTGTCGGGTGAAGGCCGTATTTTAGCGAAGCCGTTTTGGGAAGCCAATGTAGCTCAGTGGTAGAGCAACGGTTTCGTAAACCGTAGGTCGTGGGTTC
>CALBZA010000005.1 GCA_937890005.1 uncultured Verrucomicrobia subdivision 3 bacterium
CGGCCAGTGGGAAAACATGTGGAATTAATCTCACCCACTTTTAATCACACCCCATGGGAAACGGAAGAAGGATTTACGAGGCGACACCTTCTCATTACGATGCGCCGGTCCAAGCACGGGCGTGACCGCCGTTCCGGACGAACATGACTCCAACATTGCTCATCGTGGATGACGAGAAAACGACGCGCGAAGGTTTGCGTGCGGCGTTGGAGGATCGTTACGACGTCTATCTGGCGGATGATGCGAGATCTGCGATGGAGCTGCTGGAGCACGAACATTTTGATGTTCTGCTGACCGATTTTCGATTGCCGAACGAAGACGGCATGAAGCTCATTTCACGCGCAAAATCGCTTCTCAAGCCGCCGATCTGCATCCTGATGACGGCGTATGGTTCCGAGGAGATTGCCGTCGAAGCCATGAAACGCGGCGCCGACGACTACATTGCCAAGGGCCGTCTTCAAATCGATGAGCTGGAGATGCGCATTGCGCGAGCGTTGCGTCATCAGAATCTCGAGGTGGAGAATGTTTCCCTGCGCAAACAGCTTGATGAAAAGTTCGGCATCGAGAACGTGATCGGCGAAGCGCCGGTCATGCAGGAGGTTTTCGAGATCGTCAAGCAGGTCGCGACGGCGCGCACCACTGTATTGCTGTTGGGAGAAAGCGGCACGGGCAAGGAGCTGTTCGCAAAAGCGATTCATCAACTGAGCCCACGGGCGAAGCAGCCGATGGTGACCGTGCATCCCGCAGGCTTGCCGCCGACGTTGCTGGAAAGCGAACTGTTCGGACACGAGAAAGGCGCCTTTACCGGCGCTCACGAACGTCGCATTGGACGCATCGAACAGGCCCAGGGCGGCACGCTGTTTCTCGATGAAATCGGGGAAATCGACGCCACCATCCAGATCAAGCTGCTGCGGTTTCTTGGCGAGCGGACGTATGAACGGCTCGGTTCGAACAAGACGCTGACGGCGGACGTGCGGGTGATCGCTGCGACGAACAAGGATCTCGAAGCGATGGTGAAGGCGGGGACATTTCGTGAAGACCTTTATTTTCGATTGAACGTCGTTCCCATCCGGTTGCCGCCGTTGCGTGAACGCGTGACCGATGTGCCGTTGCTGGCACAGGCTTTTTTGCGAGAGTTTGCGAAGGAGAACAACAAACCTGTCGCCGATTTCACTGCGGATGCTATCGAGATGCTGATGGCTTATCACTGGCCTGGAAATGTGCGTGAACTGCGAACTGCGATTGAACACGCCGTTGTGTTGTGCCGCGGCGAGCGGATCACCGCGCGGGATCTTCCGCCGTCGGTTCGCGCCGGAGCGGCCAGTGCCAGTGCTGATCCGCAGCGAATGCTGGCCCGGAGCGATCTGACAGTGAAGGAGGCGGAGAAGCAGCTGCTGATTCGCGCATTGAAGGAGACAAACGGAAACCGCACGCTTGCGGCCAAGAAGATCGGCATCAGCCGGCGAACATTGCACCGCAAGCTGCACACTTACAACCTGGAGAACTATTAATGCCCGCGTTGCAGGATATCATTCACAAGGTGGACGTGGCGATTGGCCCAAAATACATCCGTTATGCGCTCGTCCCACTCGTGGTGATCGCGTTTCTGCTGGTTTACAATCTTCGCGTCACGAAGAACTTCGGGACGCAGGAAGCGATGGATTCGGCGCAACTGGCGCGAAACATCGCGGAAGGAAAGGGGTTCACCACCTCGTTCATCCGGCCGTTCAGCCTGCATCTGATTTCCGAACGCAACCGGAACAGCCCGACTGCGGGCAAGGTCATCGTTGGAACAAACACCATTTCCGATCCCGCGAGGATCAAGAGCGGACATCCCGACATTTCGAACGCGCCGCTGTATCCCGTTGTGCTGGCGGGTGCGATGAAAGTGCTGCCGGTCAATCCAGAAATGACGAGAACCAAACCGTTCTGGAGCAGCAACGGGCGGTTCTGGCGTTTTCAGCCGGATTTCCTGATCGCCTGGTTCAACCAGCTTCTTTTCGTGGGCGTGATCGCACTTACCTACCGTTGGGCTCGAAAACTGTTCGATCCGATGGTGGCATTTGTTTCCGCGCTGTTGCTGTTTGGATCCGAGTTGTTGTGGCGGTTCAGCAGTTCGGGCCTGCCGACGATTCTCCTCATGTTGATTTTCATGGGCATCGTTTGGGGACTGACGCTGCTGCAGGATGAAGTGACCGAGCCGAAGCGTGGCTGGAAGATTGAATTTGGTGCGGTGCTCGCCGTCGGGCTGTTGATCGGGGCGGCGTCGCTGACCCGTTATGGATTTGGCTGGCTGATTCTGCCGGCTGTGGTGTTTGTCGCGTTGTTCGGGGGACGCAGTCGTGTTCCGCTGGCCCTGTTGATGGCAGGCGCCTTCACTGTGGTTCTGTTGCCCTGGATTTTCCGGAACTGGAATGTGAGCGGCACGTTGTTTGGAACGGCCGGATTCGATCTGTTCAAGGGAGCAAGTCTCTTTCCCGAACATCGGCTGGACCGATCTCTTGATCCGAATATTCAGTACTCTGCCCGGGCGATCTGGATGAAGCTGTTGATCAATGCGCGGGTGATCCTCCAAAGCGAATTCTTCGGACTGGCGGGCGGATGGGCGCTGGCGCTGTTTGTCGTCGGCTGGATGATCGGTTTTCGAAATCCAGTGATCCGCAGGATGCGGTATTTTCTCGTCGCTTCGATGGGAGTGCTGTTTGTCGCGCAGGCCCTGGGGCGCACGCAGATTTCTGAGGATTCGCCGATTTTGAACTCGGAAAATTACCTCGTTGTGCTCGTGCCATTGATCACCGTTTATGCCGTGAGTTTGTTTTTCATGCTGCTGGATCAGATTGCATTTCCCGTGAAACCGATGCGGCATGTCGTGACAGGCGTCCTGGTGGCGGCATCGTCGTTGCCCTTGCTTTTCGCCCTGTTGCCGCCGCGCGGGGTTCCGGTTGCCTACCCGCCGTATTACCCGCCTGCCATCCACCAGACCGCCGAACTGTTTCGCGAAACGGAACTGCTGATGAGCGATGTGCCGTGGGCGATGGCGTGGTATGGGAAGCGGGATTGTGTGTGGCTAACGCTGAATGCGTTTCCGGATCGAAATGATCAAGACGGCGGCGAGGATTTCTTTGCAATCAACGACCTGATGCGAACGATCTACGGCGTCTATCTCACGCCCGTGACCATGAATATGCCGTTTGAGACGGGGATTGTCAGTTCAGGCGATTCCAGCTGGGGCGGATTGATTATCGCAACGATGCTGATGCACAAGGACGAGCAGGGGAGGATGCGTGTTCCGGCGCCTTTCCCGCTGCGGGAGCTTGCGCCGGGCTATCTGCCGGAGCAGATGCTCTTTACGGATTGGAAACGTTGGGCAAAACCGGAATAACGCGATATGGAAATTTCGAAAGATCCGAAGTTGGCTGTGAGTCGCAGCATTCTGGAAAAGTTACAGGATGCGTTTCAACTGAATGCACGTGCGCTGACGCTTCGCCTGCTTTGTGGGGTCATATGGGCCGCAGAATTGTTTTGGGCACAGGGATTGGGTTTCAAGGTTCCACCGGAAACCACAAACCCGGTGTTGATTCAAAGCATCCGCTTTTTCATGGACATTATTGCCGGATGCGGACTGTGCCTACTGTTGCCGCGCCGGGTGCTGATTCCCCTGAATATATTGAACGTTTGGTTCTTCGCGTGCGTGGCGACCTACGCGCAGCATTTTCCGCGGCCACTCATGCCCATCACTATTTTCGGGCAATGGCGCGAAGGATTGGATGTCGTGGCGTATTCCGGGAGAGTGCTGGCCTGGGGGGCCATCTTGGTGACAACCGTTACCATGCTTTTGAAGTGTTTCCTTCTGATACGCTCCGGGCGACCGGTTTTTTCCCAAATGGTAAAACGAATCGTTTTAGGATTTTTCATCGGGGCCTATCTTTTCTTTGTCATTCTCCTTCAATTCTCAAGTTTCGACTTCTTCAGGGTGAACGCGCAGGCGCCTCGTTGCGTGTATGCATACGGCTACACCCTTCCGTGGTTGTTTGAAATATCTGTGTTCGGTCGATCCACGCAGCTGGCTCCAGAGGTGTACAAGTTGTTTGAGGAAAAATACGACAGCATCACGCCGGTGGAAGATCCGATTCAGATCAAGAATCATCTCGTCATTGTTCAGCTCGAAACAGTGGGGACGGCAGCCATTTCGGCCAAGTATCGGGATACTCTGGTGATGCCCTTCCTCCATGGGTTGAAAAACCAGAGCATGTTTTTCCGGATACGCTCGTTTCACAACAACGGCAGTTGCGACATGGATTTCGCTGCGACGACGTTCACGCGACCATATCCTTCTTACAACCCGTATCGCATCAAAGGAATCAAGTACACCAATTCGATGCCGGGTTTCGCAAAAAAGCATGGGATGTCCACGCATTTCTTCCACGGAAACACAGGGAAGTTTTTCGACAGGCAGGAAGTCATTGACCGGCTTGAATTCGACGGAATCTATTTCAAGGAGCAGTTGCTGCCGCTAAACCTTCAATCCAGTTTCCTGGGGGCGAGAGATGCCGAGATGTTTCGCGTGGTCCTGTCAGTGTTGAGGGAGACGGAGCGCGCCTACGCGTTCCTTATTACTCTGGATACCCACACGCCATACACCTATATCTCCGCGACGGAGCAGGAGATTTTTACGAACCCGCAAAATGAAGTGGAACGCTATTTCAATTCTTTGCGCTACCTGGACAATTGCCTCACTAGCTTTGTCAAAGATCTTCCGGAAGGAACAACACTCGTCATTTACGGTGACCATACCGCCTACATGAAGACGGAGATGTTTTCATCCGACGTTGTCGGTCGCGACGAGTTCGTTGGTTGTTTGATATACCAAAAAGGCACCGACCTTTCCAAAACGCAGAAAACTCGGCAGATGGCAATTGCGACATCCGGCGAGTTGAACCTTCTGGATGTCCTCAGCTTTCTCCGAGCAAGCATTGCTGCTTCGAGCCCCGAAGTGGCAAAGGATTCCACGGCTCACAGTGAGGCGAGTCCATAACGCCCGTTCGGAGCGTGTCATTTTCGGGTGTGCCCAGGAAATATGGCCCGCCCGTGAGACGTCTTGAGATAAATGAGGTTCGATCCCGCGCAGATTGGAATTGCGCTTTTCGAACGGCTTACTCAAAAATCTCGCCGTGCTATCCAGGGTTTGTTCGGCGGCGGTAAATGGGATCGAGGCTTACCCGGTCGAAGTGGAGGTAAATGCAGGCTGGGGAGAGACATTGATCGTGATTGTGGGGTTGCCTGATACGGCGGTGAAAGAATCGCGCGATCGGGTCACAACCGCACTCAGCAATTCCGGTTTCAAGTTTCCCATGGGGCGCACCACCATCAACCTCGCGCCCGCCGACGTCAAAAAGGAAGGCCCCAGTTTCGACCTGCCCATCGCCATCGGCATGCTCGCCGCCAGCGAACAGATCGAAACCGAAAGACTCGATAACTTCGTTCTCGTCGGTGAACTCGCGCTCACCGGCGCCGTCCGGTCCGTGAAAGGCGTTCTGCCGATCGCAATTCGCGCCCGGGCGGAAGGCAAAACGGGCGTTCTCGTTCCTGCCGATAATGCGGCTGAAGCTGCGGTCGTTTCGGGGCTGCAGGTCATCCCGGTGCAGAACCTCCGTGAAGCAGCGGCGTTTCTGGAAGGAGAATTGACGATTTCACCGATCAAAGTCGATGTCACAAACCTGTTCGATGCCCTGGCGGATGATGACCTCGATTTTTCTGAAGTCAAAGGCCAGGAGAACGTGAAGCGTGCCCTGGAAATCGCGGCGGCGGGTGCTCACAACTGTCTTCTCGTCGGGCCTCCCGGCACTGGGAAATCCATGCTGGCAAAACGTTTGCCGACCATTCTTCCTCCGATGACGCTCAATGAAGCGCTGGAGACGACGAAGATTCACAGCATCGTCGGATTGCTCTCTCCCGGGCAGGCACTGGTCACGCAACGTCCCTTTCGCGCACCGCATCATACGGCGTCGGATGCCGGCTTGCTTGGTGGCAACGTGAATCCAACGCCGGGCGAAATCTCGCTCGCGCACAACGGCGTCCTGTTTCTCGACGAGCTGCCCGAATTCAAGCGAAGCGTGCTCGAAACCATGCGCCAGCCGTTGGAGGAAGGGCGCGTCACCATCTCGCGCGCGGCGGGAACAATGACCTTTCCCAGCCAGTTCATGCTGATTGCTGCGATGAATCCGACTCCCGATGGCAAGATGCCGCATGAGTCGAGAAGTTCGCCGCGTGAGATTCAGAATTATCTCGGCCGCATCTCAGGTCCCTTACTCGATCGAATTGATCTTCACATCGAGGTGCCGCAGGTGAAGTTCGAGCAGATTGCGAACGGGGCCAACGGAGAAAGTTCAGCAGAGATTCGGCAGCGCGTGATAGCCGCGAGAAGACGCCAGCAGGAGCGATTCAAATCGAAGCCGAAGATCACGAGCAATGCGCGGATGGGAACGCGCGAGCTGAAGGAATTCTGTGAAATCGATTCCACCACGAAGGATCTTCTGCAGTTTGCGATGACCGACATGAACCTCAGCGCCCGCGCTTACGATCGCATCCTGAAGGTCGCACGAACCATTGCCGATCTGGCGGGAACCGAGAAGATCGCCAGCGAGCACGTTTCCGAAGCCATTCAGTTCCGGTCATTGGACCGGCAGCTCTGGAGTTGAAATGCGTGGACGAACCCTGGTTCAGGGTTCGCCATATCACAGCTCCTGCCAGCCGAGACTTCGTGACTATCGAGAGCGGCTTGCTTTCAAAGGCCCAGCTTCTTGAACCGGCTGTTCACTTCCTTGAAATGGAAGTCGAGCGAACAGAGTTTCTCGAGTTCGCCCTTCTTGAAATGCTTTGCGACGTCGGGATCGGCCTTCAGAACTTCGAGGAAGTCGGCATCGTCGCGTCCGGCGTGTTTGACCTCCCAGGTCTTCATCGCGTTGCGCTGGACGAGCGCGTAAGCCTCCTCACGCGTCAGGCCTTTGCGAATGAGCGCGAGCAGCACCGTCTGGCTGTTCCACATGCCGAGGCTGAGGCCGAGATTGCGCTTCATGTTTTCCGGATAAACATTCAGGCCTTCCATGAGCCGCGTGAGCAGGCCGAACATGTAATCGAGCAGCGTGCAGCTGTCGGGGAAAATGATGCGCTCGACCGAGCTGTGGCTGATGTCGCGTTCGTGCCAGAGTGCAACATTCTCCAATGACGCCACCGCGTTGCCGCGCAGAACACGCGCCAGGCCGGTGAGCCGTTCCCATGTGATCGGATTGCGCTTGTGTGGCATGGCGCTGGAACCTTTCTGTCCCTTGGTGAACGGTTCTTCCGCTTCCAGAACCTCCGTGCGTTGCAAATGGCGAAATTCCACTGCCCAACGTTCGATGCTCGCGCCTACCAACGCCATGACCGTCTGAAACTCCGCGTGGATGTCGCGCTGAACCACCTGGGTCGCGATCGGTGCCGGACGCACGCCGAGCTTTTTGCAGACGTAAGCTTCGACTCGCGGCGAAAGATGCGCACTCGTGCCGACCGCTCCGGAAATCTTTCCGACGCTGACGCTGTATTTGACAGATTCCAGCCGGCGCAATGCGCGGACAAATTCGTCGTGCATGAGCGCCAGCTTGAGCCCAAACGTGGTGGGCTCGGCGTGAATGCCGTGGCTGCGACCGATGCAGGGAGTAAACTTGTGTTCGTTCGCCCGTTTCCTGATCACCGGCAAAAGTTTTTTCACGTCCGCGATCAGGATGTCCGCGCTCTGCATCATCTGAACCGCGTAACAAGTGTCGCCAACGTCGCTGCTGGTCAGGCCGAAATGAAACCAGCGGCTGGCCTTGTCATCGATCGCCTCGGCAACAGCGGTGGTGAAGCCGATGACGTCATGGTTCAACGTTTTTTCCAGTTCGCGCTGGCGGGCGACGAGGCCGGGAAGATCGGCGAACCATTTGTCGCAGCCGGCTTTGATTTTCGCGAAATCCTTTGCGGGCACCACGCCTTCCTTCACCAGGGCTTCGCTGGCGAGGAGTTCAATCTGCAGCCAGATCTTCAGTTTGTTTTCGTCGGTCCAAATCGCCCGCATCTCGGGGCGCGAATAGCGCGTAATCATGGGCGCGAATCATAGGGAAAAGCAGGGCGCGGGAAAGAGGGAATTGTGGTTGAGGCGCGAGGCGTGGGGCTTGAGGCAAGAAAATGTGGTTCCTCACGCGGAGGGCGCGAAGGACGCGAAGGGAAGAACAGGGCTTGCGAAATTGATGACCACTCGGCGATCGCATGCAACACTTCGAATCCCGCTAATCCACATACCACATTCCACATTCCGCAATCCGCAATTTGGACACGTTTCAGACCAACTTGTCCGATGCGTGCCCGTTGTGTCCGTTTCCATTCGACTTTGCGCCGTTTTTGGACTGGCGTTTCTCGGCGAAGAAAGTTTGAAGCAACGCGCGACATTCGGCTTCCCGCACGCCGGCGGTGACGGGGCATCGATGATTCAACGTTGGAAACTGGAGCAGATTCAACGCGCTGCCTGCCGCGCCGCCTTTTGGATCAGGCGTCCCGAATACCACGCGTTGCAGCCGCACATGAACGATCGCTCCCGCGCACATCGGACACGGCTCCTTGGTGACGTAAAGCGTGCAGTCGGTCAGACGCCAGTCGCCAACAGCCTGCTCCGCCTGCGTGAGTGCGAGCATTTCGGCGTGCGCGGTGGCGTCCTTCAGCAGTTCCACCTGGTTGAACGCGCGGGCGATGATCCGCCCCTCCCGCACCACCACCGCGCCGACCGGCACTTCCTCGGCCTCGTAGGCCTTGGCCGCCTGGCGTAATGCTTCGCCCATGAAGTAATGGTCGCTCTGAAGATCAATAATCGGTTCGTCCATGCTGGGGCAGCCTCGCGGCAGAGAATCGTCGGCGCAAGTTCAGGTTTGTGCGACGAAAGTTTCCTCAATCGTCCAGTGGTTGCGGCCGTCGGGATGACAGTGACAATGCGCGGCAAAAAATCCGCCGCGATATTTCCAGAACCACGGCCAGATGATTTCGCGATCCGTCTGCGGCAACGAAATCGTTTCCAGCGCTGCGCGGCTGAAAAATGCGAAACGCCCTTCGCGATGCGCCGGCGGCCAGGTGGTGAGGCGTTTCTTCACTTCAAAAAGAAACATGAGCCAGTGACTCTGGCCGAGGTAGCCGTGTTCGCTGACGATGCCGGCGAGGTGAAGGTCGGACGGCCGGATGACGAGTCCGAGTTCCTCATGAGCTTCGCGGCAGGCGCAGGCGTAAGGCGATTCGCCGGCGTCCGTGTGGAGCTTCCCGCCGCAAGGACTCCAAAGGCCGCGATTCGGCTCCTGCGCGCGTTCGAGCAGAAGCACGTCGTCCTGTTCGTTGAAGCAATAAAGGAGCGTTGCGATTTTGTAGGGCAGAGGTGCGGTCATCAGTTGATCAGAGATGATTTCACGTCCGCCATGCGATTCAGAAACAATCGGCGGATGGCGTCATATCCGCGTTTGTTGGGATCTTCAAGATTGATGTAGTACCAATAGTGCGGATCGTTTCGGTCGTAGTGCTTCGACCAGAAATCAACACAATGAATTCCGTGGCCGAGGAATGCTTTGCGCATTTCAACGACGTGAACGTTCGGATGCCTGGCCGGCGCGGCATGAATGATCTGATTGTAAGCTTCGAGAATTTTTAAACCGTCCGGCCATTTTGGAAGACCCGCGCGCTGAATGTCGCCCACGCCATCGGTGGGATCGTAAATATCCGCCAGGAAAATGGCGCATCCGTTTGAATACACCGCATTGATCTGCCGGAGCATGGAATCGAGCCTGGTCTCGAAATTGGAAATCCAGGGTTGAGCCTGTTGCCAGGACGCCCCGTACATGGCGCCTTCCTGAGGCGGTGTTTTTCCGTAGTTGTGAATGAGATCGTTTCCTCCGGTTGTCATTACGACGATCACAAAGGTGTTGGTGGGTGCCGGTGGAAGCTTTGGAATCTGACTGCGCTCGTGTTGGAGCGAGGTGCTTCCAGAAACGGAAAGGTTGGTCCAGCTCAACACAGGAAACACGTTGCTCAACGCGATTTCCCGCATGTCAGCAAATTCGTCCTCAGGATTCTTTATCAGCCGATCGAAATAAGAATAGCCCCGTCGCGCGCCGAATCCTGCCGTAACACTGTCGCCCAGTCCGATTAACAGGGTGGGACGGGTGCTCCACTGGGTTGCGAACACCTCTTTGGATACAGCCGGTCCGGCCGGCCCTGTTCCGATCGGTCGTGCCGTGCGGAAATAGATGATCCCGCCAGTGCAAGCCCCGATGAGAACCAGAAGAGCGACGGCCACACCGAGGCGTTTTCCAAACCGTTTCATGGCCGGATGATTTCGGAGCCCGGGGTGTATGGGCGAGAAAGAAATTCATGGCTGCATTGATGTGGCCAACTGGTCCCAAAGTAGATTTGCCATATCCGCAATGCTCGGCTATAAGCTGACAACTCGTGCTGCAAGGCTGATTCGTGACGGTCGGTTTTGCCGGGGAGAACCAAGAATTCTGAATATGATGCTGCGCCTTGTTTTGATCTGTTTCCTCAGTTTCACGCTTTTGGATTCCGTCCGGGCTGCGACCATTACCGGCATTGCGACGCCTTACGGTTCGCAGGGACAGAATATCATGGTGCAAGGCAGCGGATTTTTGGGAGGAACAAACATCGTGAAGTTCCGTCGGACGGACAACAACGCCGATTACTATTCTCCATACACCTTTGCAGGGGCCGATGGTGTGCTGACCGTTCGGGTTCCGGCGAGCGCGCCGGTGGGTGTGAATTACCGATTGGCGGTGAGAAAATTGAGCGATTCGTTCGCGGAAAATAGCACGGATTTTCGAGTGATCACGACCGGGCCGTACGTTGCGAGCGTGAACCCAATTTCCGGAGATGCCGGAACGCAGGTGCAGATTGCGGGGGCAAATCTCGTGGGAACCAGTTCTGCAAGCGACATCTGGGTGTGGTTCAACGGAGTTCGTACCACACAATATGCAGGGCAGTTGGATAATCTGTTGACTTATTACGCACCGAATGGAGTTACAACCGGCCCGGTCACAGTCGGAAGACGGGTCGGCGGCGCCTGGGCTCCTACGAATGTCACGTCCGCTATTTTTTACGTAACTCCGGCCGTAACCAACTTCTCGCCCACTGCGGGTCGTGCGGGCACCAATCTCGTTATCCGCGGACGCAACTTCACCGGTGCCAATGCTGTGTTCTTGAATGGCCTCAGCGTGCCTTTCTTCACCGTCGATTCTCCGAACCAGATTACGGCAACTGTTCCTCCTGGAGCGATTACCGGAAAAATTCATGTTCAAACTCCTGCCAGCAGTTACATCGCAAGCACAGCCAACTTCGTCGTTCAACCGCTCATTACGAGCTTCTCTCCGAACAAAGGTGTGGGCGGAACAATCGTGACAGTTTTGGGAGAGAATCTTTGGGGAACCACTTCCGTGCAGTTTGGCGGAGTCGCAGGGACATTCAACAATGTCAGCTACGGGCAGTTGACTGCCACAGTTCCGGCCAACGCGCCGAGCGGACCGATCACAGTTCAGACAACGAACGGAACCTATGTGAGTTCGCAGAACTTCTACATGCCGCCGCGAATCAATTCTTTTTCCCCGAGCAACGGCCCGCCCGGAACGATTGTGCGGATTGTTGGAACCAACTTTCTTGACACTTCTGCGGTTTCATTCAACGGCACGCCCGCGGCCAATTTTTGGGTCACGAACAACGGCGTTATCGGCGCACAGGTGCCGCCAGGTGTGATCAGCGGACCGATCTTTGTGACGACGCCGCACAGCACCACCAACAGTGTCACCAATATGAGCGGGTTCTTTTTTGCCGCGCCGATCATTTCCGGTTTCGATCCGGATCATGGATTGCCTGGAACGAACGTGACGATCCTCGGAACGAATTTCGCCGGTACCTCTGCCGTGAGTTTCAATGGAACCGCGGCGTCGTTCGCTGAGACGAATGGTGTGCTTACTGCCATTGTTCCAACGAACGCTACAACGGGACCGGTGACTGTCACCGGCCCGGCCGGGAGCGCGGTCAGCGCAATGCCATTCACGCTCGATTATTCCAGCGACATCGCCGTGCTGGTCAATGCACCGGCTTCGGTGCAGCTCGGTGAGAATTTCACCTATGTGATCACCGTCACAAACCGCGGTCCATTCGCCGCGCCGAATGTGATGTTCACGAATCATCTGCCGGGCATTGTTTCGCTGCGGCCGGGTTCTTCGACGTCGCAAGGAACGCTGACGTTGAACACGAGCCCGATCACCGCAAGCCTGGGAACCATCAATGCGAATGCGAAGGCAACGATCGCGCTGACTGTTACTGCGTTTTCAACGGGCACAGCAGCAAACATTTCGTCTGCGATCGGCGGCTATCCTGATCCGCAGGCTGGGAATAACAGCGTGACGACGAACACGGTGATTTTTGTGACGCCTGTTCTGGGAATGGAGCGAATTTCAGATTCTCAGCTCCGGCTTTCCTGGTCTTCGGCGCTGTCGGGATTTGTGCTCCAATCGACGACGGATATCGCCTCGAGCAATTCTTGGGAGAATGTCCTGACGGAACCGGAATTCATCGGCGATCAAAAGGTGGTTGTTGAAACGATTGGCGCCGGTCTTCGCTTCTATCGCTTGAAGCAGGAATGATGGGCGCGCGCAGGGCGGCTTTTCCAAGCTACCGGTGAGAGGCGCTTGAGCGTTGTGTGAGATCATCCTAAAACGCGGGACTGGAAGCCCGCCCCACAGCTCCGCCAGTTCAATACGTCACCCGCTGCACGCGGAAGAACCGTGGTGTTTCGTCAATCGTCTGCTGAATCCTGCATTCCGGTTCGGTCGTCACAAGGATTTCGCTTGTGAAAGCGGACCAGGATTTCAGGTCGGCGGATTCTTCGAGCTGAAACTTTTCGCCCGGCAGGCACTTCCAGGAAATCGTGACAACGTCGTTCGTTCGCGAAACCACAAGCTGGAACGAACGCGCGTAGGGATTGGCGAACTTCATCAGAACCGGCAAATGATCCGATGCTGTGCGCGTGTCGTTGCTCAGGAGATTCAGCGGAAGAGGATCGAGCAGGTCGGATCGAAACAGCTCGCTGAACACCACGTTCGAGGCGAGCAGTTCGCACGGCAGGATGTAATCGTAGCGGCGGCTGAGCCCGGACGCGTTCTGGATGCTGAACGTCAGTTCGCTCCGGCTGATGCTGTTGAACGGCGTTTTCAGCTTCAATCCAGTGGCCGATGAAATCAGCTTCTCGACCGATCGCGGGTTGCTTGCGGGCTGACGTTGGATGTCCTCGTTCATGTCACCGGTGAGCACGTAAGGGCGGAAACGATTGCTCGAAAGAAATGCCGTTGCAAAGAAGTTCGAAATTGCGCCGGCTTCAGCGGAACGTCTTGCCGCAGAATCGTTGTCCTGTCCGGACTTCAAATGAACCGTGAACACATGCAGCGGCTGCGAAAATCCCGGTAATTCGATTTCGGCTTCGAACAGATCACGTTTGAATGTTCCTGAGTATCCGAAGGGCGTCAGATCCTCGCCGTTCAGCCAGCTGCGCGACGCGACGATTGGAAAGCGGCTGATGATGACGCTGTGAATGTAAAGATCGTCGGTGGAGTTCGTGGCGAGGAAGAAGCCGGGCCGGTATGCGTTCACAAAATCCTGCATTTGCGCCGTGCCGTTGTTGGTCACCGGAATTTCCTGAAGTGTGAGAATGTCGGGGTCGAGAAACTGAATCTGTCGTCCGATCGCGCGGATCTGACCGGTGTTCGTGCTCCAGTTCAAGATGCCGTTGCCGTGAAGATTGTAGTTGAGGATCGAGAACGTGGGCGGCTCGGGAGACCAGATGTTCAGCACGGCGGGCTCTGTGACGGCGACGTCGAGGTCGTTGCTTGCGATCACGCCATAAAAACCTTCGTGGGCGAACGTGGCCTGAGTCAGGATCAAGCTGCTGTTCGTTGCGTTTGGAATGTTGGTTCCGTTGAACCTCCACTGGAAAGTCGGCGTTGGAATTCCGGCGGCTTCTACGCTGAGCGTGACGGCCGAAAATTCCCTCGCAGCCTGACTGCCCGGCGCATTTGAAATTGTGGGTGGAAGCTCTGGAATGGCGTCAGGCACAACGTCCATGAAACGGGTTCCCACGCGCAGATCATCAATCAGCATCGTTCCGCTGCCGGTCGCCTGACGGAATGCGAAGGCAACTGCGGAGAATTCAGCCGGGGCTTCCATCGTGATGACGCTGAAGTCGCTTTCCGCATCGGGGTCGATCCACAGTTTTGCAACGGAGTTGCTGGTCACCAGTCGAACGACGATTCGGTAATCCGTGTTGAGTGTGAGGTTCTGCGGATAAATCGCATTGGGCACATTGCCGCTGGTGGATGAAATGCCGAGACGAAACGTTCCGGCGGCCGCACCGGATGTCAGAGTCCAGATGCGGCACGCGAATGTTGTGGTGCTGCTGCTTTTGAAATGCGCGAAGTAGTTGCCGCTGGCGCTCGGCAACGCAAGGCAGCGCAGAACGAAACTGGCATAAAGCCGGTTCGTTGGATTCGCACTGTTGTAAGGTTGTCCGGACAGCAAAGCGTTCGCGTCTTCGGTGTTGCTCGATTGGACGAGCAGGCGACCGGACTGGATCAGAAGCTCGCCGCTGTTTCCACTGTGCGTGCTCCAGGCAGTTGATTCGGCGGCAAGCGGTCCATTCGCGTAGTCGAAGGATTCGTGCAACAGCAGCGCTGCTGGCGCCGTTTGAACCAGAAGGAAAACGGTCGCAGCGAAAAGAAATTGAAACGCAACCCGTCCCCAGCAAAACCCTGAACCCTGATGCATGCGCGAAGCGTAGGCAGAGCGCTGCGATTGTAAAGCGGCGGTTCAGCGCTTTTCGTTGTAGTTCGTGAGCGAGTATTTTTCCCGCGCCAAAGCTTCAGCGGATGCGGCGAGCGATCCGGAAATTTCGAGAGAAAACCAGTTTGCGTTCTCGCGAACGATCGCCACATCCAACATCGCTTTTTCCCAATCGGCGCGTTGCAGAGAAAGCGGCGGTGGCTGAACCGATCCTTGAATCAGCAAACCTTCCTTCGTGCGTCGTTGCGCCGCGCCGGCGATCTTTCGGCCTTTCCACAACACGTCGAATTGCTCGTAGCCGACGAAGCATTGGCCCGGCGCCGACTTTTTGCAGCAGGGCGCCAGTTCAGTTTCGATCCCGAGTTTTGCAAACGCATCGCGAATCCATTCGTGAATGCGGCGATAACTTTCTGTCGCCTTCAACGCATACCAATCGTGATTTGGCGGAAACGCGGCGCTGTAGGTCCAGTCCACATCGTGCGGGACAATGCCTCCGCCGGTGGGACGTCGAATCAGCGGACGCAAAAGTGTGGTGGCGGCCACTTCGGAATATTTTTGGAAATAACCGAACGTCGCAGCGGGTTCCGTCCAGCCGTAGAAACGCAAAACGGGCGCACCGAGTTCGTGCGCATGCCGAAGCAACGATTCATCCAGCGCCATGTTGTAGGCTGAATTGCATCGGCCGGAAAAAACGAGAAGCCAGCGGGGTTTCGTCTGCCCGGAATTGCTCGAAGCGCATTGGCTTTCGCTGGATGACATTGATGTGTTCATCGGCTCGCCACTCCGATCTTTGGACAAAGCTCCTTCACTTCGCAGTCTGGGCAATCCGGTTTGCGCGCGTAGCAGCGGCGTCGTCCATGCCAGATCAGGAGATGACTGAACAGCGTCCACTCCGTCTGCGGCACCAGCGGCATGAGCGCCTGCTCAACTTTCACCGGATCCTTTTCCTTCGTGAGCCCGAGCCGGTTGGAAAGACGGCCCACGTGCGTATCGACGACGATTCCCACATTGATGTTGAAAGCGTTGCCGAGAACCACGTTCGCCGTTTTGCGCCCTACGCCGCCCAGTTCGATCAGTTCCTCCATTGTGCGAGGAACCTGGCCGCCATGTTTGGAAACGATCGAGTGGCAGCAGGCTTTCACGTTCTTCGCCTTGTTGCGATAGAAGCCGGTGGTCTTGACCTGTTCTTCAAGTTCCTTGAGGTCGGCATTCGCGAAGTCTGCGGCGGACCGATACTTCTTGAATAATTCGGCGGTGACGATGTTTACACGCTTGTCAGTGCATTGCGCGGAGAGGATGGTGGCGATGAGCAGCTCGAGTGGATTCGAGTAGTTCAGCTCGCAGTGGGCATCTGGATAAGCTTTCTTCAGCGCCGCGATGATCTGTCTGTTTCGCGCCGCTTTCGCTTCGAGTGTTTCACGAGGCATGACGGCGGGAAGCTTAGGTCCCGATCCGCTGTGTCGCAAGCTGCGCTGAGAAGGAACAATCTCGTGGATGGATGTGGGGCAGCCTTTTCAGGCTGTCCCACAAAAGAAATGCGACGAAGCAAAGTTCAGGGCGCCGGCGTTGCATCCGCCGTTGGTGCGTTGGTGACGGCTGTAACGTCGTCTCCCGTCGGCGTCTGATCTTTCTTGGTTTCCGATGGTGGCGGTGCCTGGCGGAAGAAGGCGGGATAGTGTTTGTCGGTCAGTTTGTAAGCGATCATGTCCAGCACGTAGAAATGATTCAGCAGGCTGAACAGGAAACAAACGATCACCACGAAGAGCGCGATTTTCGGCCATGCGCTCGGACGTTCGCTGAAGCGGTCGTCGGAGCCGATTTTCGCGTTTGGCGGAAGCTCCGGCACGCCGGTGAGTGACGCGCCAAAAGGAACATTCAGTCGCGCCCTTGCATTCACGGCCCAGCCGTTGGCGTCCAGGATCGGTCCGAGATTCCGTTTCCGAAGTTTCAACCAGGCGATGATCATCGATGGCCCGGAAATGATCAGCAGCAGTCCTACAATCGCGAGGCAGAGCTGCCAGAACGGCAGTTTAAACAGGCCGGTGGCGTAACCGATGATCGAAGTGACCAGAGCGCCGATGCCTGCAATGGCGACGCTGATCGCTGCGACCGTTCCGACATCGACTTTCTTCGGTTCGGGCTTTGCCTTGTCGAGATTGGCTGTGGCCGTTGCGGTTGAGGTCAGCTTTTCGTTGGCCGAGGCGTCAGCTGCTGCGGCGCGCTTCGCAACCTGTTCTTCGATCAGGCGAACGAGCTTTTTGTAAGGCGACCAGAACGCCTGTCGAATGCTGATCGGGTTCTCGACGATCTTTGTGATTGTGGCGTCCCAATCTTTTCCTTTGCGATCGTAGAAGAGTCCGTTGCGGCCAACCATCAGGTTGTCCGAGTCGCCGTTCGTGAACGCGGCAACAATCTGCATCTTTTCGCCGGTTGCCTTCCGGACGCAGTCGCAGTAGGCGAGGTAGGATCCGGCCAGGCCGGCAAGCAGGGCGTGACGCGCAGCGTCTTCCACTGGAAGACACAACGTGCAGGAGCGTTGATCGAGATAAAGCGTTCCGCACTGGAACGTCGCCGGATCACCGCCGTCGTAGAAGTCCTTAAAATTGACGAAGTTCTCCGCAAACGGACGGATATCGCGGACGAAGCGGGCGAGTTTTTCGACATTTCCGATCGCTGCGGCTTCGGCTTCAAGTGCCTTGTCCTGTGCCAGCAAGGCCGCGATGGATTCCTTCGCGTTGCTGCTCAGAATCTGACGCACGCGTCGAATGCCGAGTTTTTCAACTGCGGCTCCGGCCTTCGAAGCGTTCCACTGGTTGAACGGCGCGAGCTTGGCCTGGATCGCGAGCCAGTCGTTTTCGGTGAGCTCTGTCCGATCTCCGAGAAGCGGCTTCACGGCATTTGCAACGAATGTCGCGATTGCAGCCGAGTAAGCCGGGTTGAGTCCGGAATTCAGCGGCAGCGGTTTTCCGGGCGCAATTTGCGCGAGCGGGAAATCGGCCACTTCTGCCGCGTTCAGACTCAGGTCTTTTGCGGCCACCGCGAGATATTCCTGCTCCTGCCGGTTCAACAACGGCAGGGCGCGTGGATCAAACGCAGCGACACGACAGCGTCCGAAATAATCGTCGATCTTGCCCTTCACCGCAGCGACTGCTGCGCTGGCCGCTGCTGTGGCGTCGCCGGCCGGCAAAATTTCTTTTCCAGCCGATTCAGAGGCTTTGGTCCAGGCGTCGAATGCGGCGCATTCGGCGAAGAACGTATCGGTTTTCGCCTGGTCAATTCCGGGTTTCCCCGATCGATCCATCACCGTGCCGACACAATCTGCGATTTCGTTGATGACGGCGCGCGTGGCGTCGTCGCTGGCGGATTCGGGAATGATCACGCCGTCGCCGTTGAACGTCGTTCCGGTGAAGATTTTGTTCGCGTCGGAAGCTTCCTCAACCGTCACTCCGGGTGCGTCGCCCTTGCCGAGATTGACGGCGACCTGCCTGGCCGCGGCGAGAAGCTGTTTGCCTTCGGGGGTGGCGTCATTGATGGATGCGAAGGCAAGCAGATTGTCGCCTTTGACGAGGTCGTCGGGATTCTTGAGCAAACCTCCGGCCCATTTGATCGCGGCGATGAGTTCGAGGGCGCGGATGCGTCCATCCTTGTCGGTGTCGATCAGCGCAAGGGTTTTTGGATCGAACTCCAGGCCGGTTGTGGGGCAGGCGAGGGCGACCCAGAGCTTCTGGTCAAGTTGATCGAGGTTCATCAGGTCGGCGCCGGTTTCGAGGCGGACCTGGTCGAAACCACCTGCTCGGAAAAACCGCCATTGATAGCCACCTCGGGATTTCAAGCTCGGGATCATAACTGCCTTTCGCTGGTTTGCCGCGATGAAGGTTCATTCATCGCGGCAGGGTTGGGTTCTAATTAGAATTTGTAGGCAATGGCCGTGACCCATTTCAGGTCGTTTCGCTTCCGTCCCTCGGCGGGCACATTGTCATAGGTGTCCTGGATGTAACTGCGCAGGCTCAGCTTTTCGGTGAGACTGGCTTCGATGCCGAGTTCGAAATTCAAGATGTAGTTTTCAAAGTCATCGACCTGCGGCAGGAATTCAGCGGTCTGCCAGATGCGTGCACGGTCGCTGAGCTTGTAGTTGAATTTTTCTCCGACGCGCAGAGCCAGATAGGTGTCCTCGTGGCCATCGAGTCTTTCGATGATATAGCTGGGACCGACTTCAGCGCTGAGGTCAACGCGCGGTTCTTTGATGAAGTAGTAACCGGCACCGGGGCTCAGGGTTAAACGGTAATCGACCTTGGCGACATCATCGTGCAGCGCTTCAACGCGGCCGTAGCCATAGAAGCGTTCTGAGAAGAGGTGGTTGTATTGACCGAAACCTTTCACGGAATTGGCGGTCACATCGTCCTTCTCACGTGTTTGGCCCGGGTTGTTTTCGTCAGGCACGTCGATCGTTGTCTGCCCGTATGCGAGGCTCGCGCCGAAGCTCAGCTCGTGTCTCTCCCATTTTTTCGCCGTGGCGAAGTCAATCGTTCCCAGAATGCTTTCGCTGTTGCCTTTCGTCACGGTCAGTCCAGCTGCGGCGCTGCTTTCCCATTGGGGTTCGGGCTTGGCTTCAGCATCAGCTGCGAGAGAGGTCAGTGGAGCGGTCGCCGTGATGGCAAGCGCGAGGGTTGCTTTTTTTGCAATGCGGTTCATGAGTTGTGTGGTTGTGTCAGGTTAACCCGGTTTATTTCTTAAGAAGATTGTTGATAGCCGAGGCGGTGTTGGTGACCACCTGGCTGGACATCAGCTTCTCAAGTTTGGCCTTCAGCTCATTGACGGTTGCCTGTTGCTCCGGAGTGA
This sequence comes from uncultured Verrucomicrobia subdivision 3 bacterium, assembly GCA_937890005.1. Classification (GTDB taxonomy): domain Bacteria; phylum Verrucomicrobiota; class Verrucomicrobiia; order Limisphaerales; family DASXHY01; genus DASXHY01. The sequence continues at coordinate 19,732 of CALBZA010000005.1, forward strand.
GGCTCAGGTTCGAGAGTTGTTTCAGGGAATTAAGCGCGTCCTGATATTTCTGATCGTTGATGAGCGCGGTCGTCTTTTCGATCAGGTTCTGGGCTTCCGTTTTGATCGAACTGAGCTTTTCCTTTGCGGATGCGGTTGTTTGTTCCGCGGTTTGGCGGACGTCGGTGGCGACTTTCTCAGCTGCCTGTTTGACTTCGGTCGCAGCCTGCTGGGCGGATTCCTTGACTTCGGTGGCTGTTTTCTGCGCGGATTCCTTCAAGTCGGAAACCTTCGCTGAAATCCGGTCGCCCGTTTCCTTGGACGTTTCGCCGGAGCCGGACGTGTTGCTCTGATTGTTTTGATCGCATCCTGCGACGATGAAGATCGTGGCGATGAATGCGACCCAGGTGATGGTTTTTGGAGTTCTCATGCGGGAGCTCTGTTCTGCGAGGATATAAAGCCGATGATTGAGAAAGCGGCAAGCGATTTCGGGTTCGCCAAACGGGTGAAAAATTCACCCGTTCGAACTTTTGCAAGCGACGCGTCAGCTGAAGCGTTGAAGCGCCGGTGACTTCAGACCAGTTCAGGTTCTGAAAGAACTTGAGGTCTGAAGACAGGCGTGCCGTCAGCTGCTTCGGGATATTCGAACACCCTGCCTTCGTAATTCCGGATCAGAACACGATCGGCATTGCGGTTGAGAACGTATTCGGGACTGATGGGAACTTTTCCGCCGCCGCCGGGCGCATCGATGACGTAGGTCGGCACCGCATAGCCGGTGGTGTGGCCGCGCAGTTGTTCCATGATCTCCAATCCTTTCCGAACGCTGGTGCGCAGGTGGGCGGAACCGGAAATGAGATCGCACTGATAAATGTAGTAAGGTCGCACGCGGCACATCAGCAGTTTCTGCACGTGTGCTTTCATGATCTCGACGCTGTCGTTCACGTTGCGGAGCAGAACGGACTGGTTCCCGAGCGGAACCCCTGCATCCGCGAGCCGACCGAGTGCTTCGCGCACTTCGGACGTGAGTTCGCGTGGATGATTCGAATGAACGCTGATGAACAGCGGATGATACTTCTTCAACATCGCGCAAAGTTCGGGCGTGATGCGTTGCGGAAGAAAGATCGGGATGCGGGTTCCAATGCGAAGAAACTCCACATGCGGAATTGCGCGAAGGCGGCTGAGCAGATTTTCGAGTTTCTCATGGCTCAGGAGCAGGGGATCGCCGCCGCTCAAAAGCACGTCGCGAATTTCCGGATGTTGCTGAATGTATTCGATCTGGCGATCGAACTCGGGATGAAAATCATAGCCGGTTGCATTGCTGACGAGTCGCGAGCGGGTGCAATAACGGCAATAAGCGGCGCAACGATCCGTCACGAGAAACAACACGCGATCAGGATAGCGATGCACCAGACCGGGCACAGGCGAATGCGTGTCTTCTCCACACGGATCGGTCATTTCCCACGGGGCGGTGGTGGTTTCCTCCAGACGCGGGATCACCTGCCTGCGGATCGGGCAGTTTTCGTCGGCGGGATCGATGAGATTGAAAAAGTAGGGCGTGATCGCCAGGGCGAGCTTGTGATTGGCCAGCTGGGTGCCGGCATGTTCTTCCGGCGTGAGAGTCGGCATCAGCCTTTCCAGCTGGTTCAGGGTGGTGATGCGGTTCTTCAGCTGCCACCGCCAGTCGTTCCAGTCTGTTTCGGAGACATTTTCCCAGAAACCGCGACCGGCTGATTTGAATTGCTTGAAGGGTTCGAACTGAGATCCCGCTGGCGGCTCGTCGCCGTTCTCCCGTGAAGGTTCGCTGTGCATTTTCTTAAAAGGTTAGCGCACTATAGATTTGAACCCCTCTCTGTCAAGCGAGGGGAAATCCGTCGTTGCACCCCATTTTTGCCGGTGCAACTCCCGCGATTTCAGTGGGATAAAGTTCAAAATCGGGCGGCATTTTTCCACTTTGCTCAAAATGGCTCAGAGATTTCGGTTCACCCGAATGCTGAATTGTCGTTCGTGTAAGCATGAACATCGCGTTTTCCGAGGAGGTTTCAGACGAGAACGATCAATGTCAGCCGCGAATTCAGAAGCTCTGACCGCTTGGCATTGCCGATGCGATCAGGATGGCGTCTGTTCAAAATCAAACTGAGAGAACGTTATGAGAAAGTCACTGGACATGATCGCAGAATCGATTCGGAGCGCACAGCATCCATTCCGTCATGCGGACGACCGGCCTCAGAAGGAACAGAAGCATCGATACGAACGCCGCAAGGTGAAGGAATATATCCGGCTTGTGGATTGGGTGGGAGAGGCTTGAGGGAAACGGGCGGACGCAGGTTTGGGATGGTTGTCCTGCGTGCCGCATTGGCCTCCGTCACCGCGGAACTGACGAGACCGCGGTGACACCCATCCCGGCGGGTTCGGGTGTCGGCTTCAAAGCCAGGCGCCGGGCCTCCAGGACGTTCAACTGCTGAATCGTTTGTTCCGAAAGCCGGTTGCGAATGGGGCCTTCCTGCTTTCTGAATCCGAAAAATCTTCCCGCGAAATTCTGCCTCTCAAGATAATACGCCAGCAACTGGCGGTATTCGTCAGCCAGTCCGACCAGTTCCTGTGAAATCCGCGGCCGGATCAATTCCAGCTCCTGCCGCTTCCGTTGCAACGCCGTTCGTTGATGCAGCCCATCCCAGTCGCGAATGATTTCCTGCAGCGTGACAGTTACCCGCCGGGGAAGTTCCAGCGGGCTGGTTCGAATCTCCGCCGGCGAACGGACGATCTGGTCGAGTTTTGTCCAGCTGACTTCCGGCGACCAGACGAGCATCAGGTTCCGTCCGGTAAACTGCACCACCTGAAGCGCCCACCATTTCTCGACGTCGAGCTGTGTTTTGAAGTGGGGTTCGTAGCCGGCGAGAAACGCAAACTGCCAGTTCAGATGTTTCGGCAGTTCATTCAGAACCCGTTGCATACAGAGCGGACCATTTTTTAACTGCATCAACTGGCGCACAAACAATTGCGCGCTACCACGAAAGCTCCAGATGTTCTGTTCGGTCAGCTGATCGGGCTGGGGCCAGCTTAACTGTTCGAATGTGAACGGTGCCTGGTTTCGGAGAATCGCCTGCGCTTCAGCAATCGGATCTCCACGGCGTTCGTTCACCAGCACGCGGCTGATGACGATTCCACTCTGCCTGTCACGAGATTGTGGCGGCGGAACGAGGTATTCGATGCGTTCGGTGATCAGCAGTTCCTGCGAAAGACCCTCCGCAAGCCACAGCGGGATTTCGGCAGAGCGCGAGTCGGCACCGCGATTTGCAATTTCAAGAAGTGTGGTATGGACAAGCGTTCGAACGAACGCTGCCGCTGGCAATGCATCCGGCACATCGATTTTGTACGCCCAGCCGTTCAGGCCGCGATCGACAACAATGGTCGCCTGTTCATTGGCGAAGCGTGCCGGACGGACGCGGATATAGACTTTTCCCTTCGCCGCGCCGGAAACCTCCAGATGCCGCCACAGCGCTTGACGGATTCGTTCCGCTGAAATGGCCAGCAGCGGCGGATCCAGCGGAATCGATCCGCTGCTGCCTGTATAGAATCGTGAAACGAACCGGAGGTCTGTGGGATGAATGATGAACTGACCCGAAACGCTGCGTGTCTCGGTCCGCACCTGTGCTCCCGCCGTGTTCAGGGTCAGCAGGAGAACAAGTGCAATCAGCGTTTTCATTCGACCTTGCCGTCAGTTGGCTTTTGTGGTTTTGGACTTCGACTCCGCTTTGGGAGTCGATTTTGTTTCAGATGATGACGACTTCGTTTCCTTTGCGGAAGAGGAAGCGGTGCCTGAGCTGGAGGCGGAATCTTTCTTCGCGGCTTCCTTGTAACCTTCACTGCGGTAGTCGGTGATGTAGAAGCCGCTGCCTTTGAAGATCAAACCGGCACCTGCGCCGATTTTCTTGGTGACCTTTCCACGGCCCCAGCGCTTCTTCCCGCAGAGATCCTCGGGGCAGATGGCCAGTGGCTTGTCCTTCATCGACTGAAATTTTTCGAATTCATGCCCGCATTTCGAGCAGACGTATTCGTATGTTGGCATAGTCGCGAATGTAATAGACAGCCGGGCGGGTCGGGTCAAGAGGGGTGTGGGGGCGTGATGCGTGATGCGTGATGTGTGAAAGCGTGAAGGCGGGAAGGCGTGAAGGCGTGAAGGCATGAGTCGTGAAGCGCTCGAGACTCCAAACACGAAACTCGAAACTTGAAACGCGACACTTTCAAGGCAGTTCGTGTGCGACAATGATTCCTGTGGCAGAAGGTTCGGTCCCAAACACTGTGATCGAAAGCGCATTCGGAATGGATTTCATAACCTTGGATTACGGTTCCTTGGGCGCGACCATACCAGCGTCTAGCCCTCTGGCAAGAAGCGTTTCATTAAGTTTCGAGCTTTGAGTTTTGAGGGCATCACGCCTCACGTATCACGCATCACGCCTTCTCCAGTCCATTTCACATCGATTGAACCTTTTTGCCTTCTCGGCCGCTTAATGCTTGAAGCAACGACACTGCGCCGTGAACCATGACTGACACCGAGGCTCTGGTGGAAATGCCGGAACAAACCGATCCGCGCTCCGATCAACAGCTCATCGCCGAGATCAACTCCGGCAACGCAGCTGCGTTCGAAGTGTTGTACCGGCGTTACCGAAACTGGGTTGTTGATCTGGCCTGTCGGTTCACTGGAAGCGAGGATCTCGCGTTGGATGTCATGCAGGAAACGTTTCTTTACCTGCTTCGGAAATTCCCCGGCTTCAAGCTCACGGCTCAGCTCAAGACGTTCCTGTATCCGGCGGTAAGGAATCTTTCGATTTCAGCGCGGACGCGCGCCGGGCGTCTTATTTCCACGGAGTCGGAACAATCGTTTCTGGAAACGATTCCCGCCGATGCTGCCCTCGCCGAGCCGGGTGCGGGATTGCATGCGGCGCTCTCCAATCTCTCATCCGAACACCGTGAGGTGCTCTGGCTTCGGTTCGTGGACGATCTTTCGCTCGCTGAGATTGCTGGGGCGACCGGCGTTCCGCTTGGGACGGTAAAATCACGGATGCATCACGCACTGGAATCGCTCAGGCGCGATCCGCGAACAAAACGCTTTTTTGAATGAACCTTTTGTCCGGCTTGAACACTTAACCTTTGGAACATGAACACAGCGGGATTCAATCCATCGCCAGAAGGGGAGCCGAAGGTGCCCGAAAAACTGGCTGCCGCCTTCAAAAAAATGCCGCGGCGTCAGGTTTTCGTTCCGCCCTCTTCGGATGAGGCAATTTTGCGGGCCGCTGAGAAACATCTTCAAAGGCCGGAGCCGAAAGGCCGTTTTTGGAGACTGTTGCGCTGGCCTGGAATGGTCTTCGCAGCTGTCGTTCTCCTGGTATGTGTGATTCGGTTTTTTCCACATCAGAGCTTTGCGGCCGAGGATCTGAATCGGGATGGTTCGGTGGACATACTCGACGTTTTCCAGCTCGCGAGGGAATTGCCGTCGAACGCAGAGCGCCTGGACTTGAACGGTGACGGTCGGGTGGACGATCGGGACGTGGATGTTCTCGCGCGGCGCGTCGTGCAATTGGATCGGGAGGAGCGGTCGTGAAGGCATGGCGGGCATGTTTCATTGGAATGTTGGCTCTGCTTTTCGCAGGCATAAGTATTTCACCGTTGCGCGCAGCGGAAGCCTCGGTGCGTTTTGCCACGGTGGACGTGTTTGTTGATTCCACGAATCGCCCGCTTGCCGCGTATCAGATTGAAATCAAGGCCGCCGATCCTTCCGTGAAAATTGTTGGCATTGAAGGAGGCGCGCATCCGGCGTTTTCGCGTCCGCCTTTTTACGATCCAAGGGCAATGCAGGCGGATCGGGTGATTCTTGCCGCGTTCAGCACAAATTCAATCAATCAGCTGCCAGTGGGTCGAACTCGTGTCGCGACGATCCACGTTCAGGCGAGTCAGGCGGCGGCGGATTTGAATTTCGAAATCCGGTTGCGTGCCGCAGCCGGACCGGACGGAAAAAGGATGAATCTCGAAGTTGCCGTGGAAGAAAGGAAATCGAAATGAAACGGATGCAGGTGATCTGTTGGTGTGTGGTTGGAGCGATGATGCTGACGCTGGTGGCTGTGTTTTCTGGATGCAGTTCAGCAAAGCCGAGCCTCATGCAATCGTCTTTCTTGCCCATGTCCTATTCAGGCTATTTCGAGGGACACGTTGGGAAAACAGCGATTTTGCCGATGGACAATCCCGCTGATGAACTATGGATCATCTCCCGTTCTACCGATCCCCGGGTCGCTCGGCCAGATGATCTGCCACCCTCCGGCGCATTGATGGCGCAGCTAGGTGAAGGGAAAGTTCCCATGCCACTCAAGCACACCGATGTGAGAGCATCCGTCAGCGCCTACATCAGTTCAGTGGAAGTGCTCCAGCAGTTTCACAATCCCTATTCCGAAAAGATTGAAGCCGTTTATATGTTCCCGCTTCCGCACAACGCAGCTGTGAATGAGTTCATCATGACCATCGGTGATCGTCGTATCCGGGGAATCATCAGGGAACGAAAAGAAGCCGAGGCCATTTACGCCGAAGCCCGGCAGCAGGGTTACACCGCAGCGCTGTTGACCGAAGAGCGTCCAAACATCTTCACGCAATCCCTCGCAAACATCGAACCCGGCAAACAGATCGATGTTACGATCAAATACTTTCACACGCTCGAATACAACGATGGCTGGTATGAGTTTGTGTTTCCCATGGTTGTTGGGCCGCGGTTCAATCCGCCGGGTTCAACCAATGGTGTTGGAGCGGTGCCTGTGGGAGCCGCCGGAGTCTCGCGGCAGAAAACCGAGCTGCAATACCTCAAGCCCACCCAGCGGAGTGGACACGACATTTCGCTTCAGCTCAATCTCGATGCGGGGGTGGCTGTTGAAGAATTTCGGTGCGTCACACATGACGTGGACTACGGGCAGGATGCGGACAATCGGCTGACGGTCCGGCTGAAGCCGACTGACAACATTCCCAACCGTGATTTCGTTTTCCGTTACCGTGTGGCCGGCGATCGGATAAAAACGGACTTCATTACCCACACGGACGAGCGCGGAGGTTTCTTCACGCTGATGCTTTATCCGCCTGCAAAATTGGGGAACCTCACGCGCCAGCCGCTGGAGCTGGTTTTTGTGCTCGACTGCTCCGGCAGCATGAGTGGCCGGCCGATCCGGCAGGCCAAAGCTGCAGTCGAGCGCGCGCTGCGGTTGCTGCAGCCGGATGATTCCTTTCAGATCATCAATTTCTCCGAAAGATCGTCGCAGCTTGGAACAGCGCCGTTGGAAGCCACTCCACGGAATGTAAGTCGTGGGATCGATTACCTGAGGCAACTGAATGGCGATGGTGGAACGATGATGATCGAAGGCCTCAAGGCGGCGCTGGATTTTCCTCACGATCCTCGAAGGCTGCGTTTCGTCTGTTTCCTCACTGACGGTTACATCGGGAATGAAGTGGAAATCCTGGCGGAACTCCAAAAACGGCTGGGATCGTCGCGTGTCTTCAGCTTCGGAGTCGGCTCGGCGCCGAACCGATATCTGCTCGATTCGATGGCAAGGCTGGGTCGCGGCGCTGTGGCCTATCTCGGTTCGCGCGACGATGGTGCGCGGGTCATGGAGGATTTCTTCAGCCGCATCAGTCATCCCGGTTTGACTGACTTGAAGATCGATTGGGGGGGAATGCAGGTGAGTGATGTCTTCCCTCGAACACTGCCCGATCTGTTTGTCGGACGTCCCGTGATCGTAACCGGGAGGTATGCAGGACCGGCGCGGGGTGATGTGAAAATCACGGGTTTTGCTGCGAATGAGGGAGTTTTAATCCGCGTTCCAATGGAAGAAAATTCAGAATCGCAGCACAGGGGAATTCCGGCGATCTGGGCGAGAATGAAGATCGCGGATCTCTCCGATCTGTCTTTGGAAACAGCACCGGAACGGAATGACATCATCAGGCAGGTTGCGCTTGATTACGGCTTGATGTCGGCATTCACAGCGTTTGTTGCCGTCGATTCCGCCCGTCGGACAGAAGGAACCGCGGCTGGCACTGTTCCGGTGGCCGTTCCGGTTCCGGAAGGCGTGAACTATGACACCACTGTTCAAACCGGATCGAACGACTGATCCCGAACCTTTATGAAAGCACTTGGACTTCTCTCAATCGCACTGATTTTTGCCTCTGGCTGTTCGACAACGCGTTCCATTTCAAACTCTGCCTATCAGGACACCGGATGGAGCGGGGGCGCGCACGGCTGCATTGTTTCCTCGCCATACTCTTACCGTGGCGAGCTGAATGAGTTTGATGTCCTTGGAATCGATCGTGACACCCTCGTATCTGACAACGAGATTGAACGCGCACTTGCTCAGGCCAAACGAGTGAAGCTCCAACCGAAAAGTTCGATTCTTCTCGTTCAATCCGGTGCTGCGATTCCAGACGGTGAGATGGTGTCAATGCTTGGGCAGCACTTCCGGGTCGTTCCGTTTTCCGGTGTGCCGGAAAGGAACGAGGGCAATAGTACTGCGGGCCACGACCAGCGCCAGTTGTCACGGGCCTTGCGATTCGCGGCGGCGCGAGGCGGAAACGATATCATTGTTTGTTATTGGGGGCTCATAGAATCGGAAAATGAGAAGCTGCCCGGCCGAACAATTTCCTGGGTGCCCGTCGTGAACTGGATGACTCCGGATCAGCGCCAGCATATGCAGGTGCGATTGAAGCTCGCGGTGATCGACGTTCGGACTGGCGACTGGACGTTTCTCGGAACTCCGCCTGTAGAGGCCCGTCGCCTGAGCATCGCGCCGCGCCGTGAGGTGACGGATCAAAAGCTGGTGGAAAATCTGAAGTCGCTGGCTTATTCGGCCGCTGTAAAAGAGCTGCTCAATCAATACGGCCCAACTGAAAGGAATTGATTCAAACCAATCAGCCGGAGACGAACCCTGCGTGGGTTTGAATGCGACGAGGATTTCGCGTTCAAGATCGCAGAATCACTCAAGTACAGGGGCGCTGCCGTCGAGCATCTTCACCTTGTTGTGTTTAAAATATTCCCGGGTCAAAGCCTTCAGCAGCCCGCCGCGTTGATCGTAAAGGCGCCGGAGCTTGCGTGGCTGGTGCTTCGCCAGCGCGTAATGCGTGAAGAGCGGCATGGCAATCGTCGTGTCGGTGTAGCAAACCACGGCATCGGGAAGTTTGCTCGGATCAACCTTGCCCCAGCTGACCGCTTCGCCGGGCGTGGCGCCGGAAAGGCCGCCGGTATCGGGACGGGCATCGGTGACCTGGATGAAGAAATCCTGGCCGACCTCCTTCATGCGCAGCACTTCCTGAATCTGCGGTTCGGTTTGCAGCATGAAGTTCTTGGGACTGCCGCCGCCCCAGATCACCACTCCACTCCTGCCGCCGCCGCGCTTGGCGCCAAGGACGAATGAGGTGGTTTCGTTGACGTCGATGGAGGGATTGATGCGCAGTTTGTTTCCGCGCAATTCCACGCCGGCGAAGTTCATTCCGATCGTGGAATCGCCGGGCGAACTGGTGTAGCACGGCACGCCGGCGCGATAGGCGGCGGCGAGAACGGAGACGTCCTTGAGCTTATGCTTGCGTTCCCATTCGGCGCAGTATTTGCCGATCAGGTAATGCAGTTCCGCTGTGCCCATTTCCTTCTGGAACTCGGGTTTGATCAGGATTTCTCGCAGCAATTCGTCGGTGGCCATGAGGCCGTCGGAGTAGGGAATCACGACGTCGTAAATGCGGACGAGATCGTTGTCGCGAAGGTCGGTGTCGTCGAATTTGAAGCTGCCGGAATGCACCGGGTAATTCAGCGCGAAGTGCATGTCGTGATACAGATTCGCGCCGGTCGAGACGATCCAGTCCACGAAGCCGGCCTTGATCAACGGAATGATGCTGGAGCAGCCGAGTCCTGCCGGCGTGAGCGCGCCTGAAAGGCTCATGCCGATGGTGACATCTCGCGCGAGCATCTTGTCGGTGAAAAGCTGGCAGGCTTCCTTGAGGCGGGCGGAGTTGTAGGCGAGGAAAGTTTCGTCGATGAGATGCGCGAGTTTCTCCCTGCCGGTGATGTTTTTCGGCATGATCCGCTTCCCGGCCATGTATTTCTTTTTATGCGGACACTCCTTTGCCTTCATCCAGTCCGGCATGTCGGCGATCTCTTCGCGGTTTCTGATGCTGCGTCGTTCGGTTCGGGCCATAGTCAAAGCGGTTGGAAAAATGCGATGCCACCATACGGTAGGGTTGCGGCATGTGTTGCCAATCCATTTCTGGAGCGTTTCGGCGTTTGAAGGAATGGGGTGCTTGCTGGATGGATGGAAGCTGTTACGGTCTCGGCATGAGCCTGGATGAGATCAAACGACGCTGGCGCATCTTCCGGAGGATCAGCAGGATCATCTCGCTGCATATCTGGTTCATCTTCGTCAAAAGCTCATAGACAACACGGGAAAACGTTCTATCTTCCGCGCCGAATTTATGGCGAACGCAAAACAGATCACCACAGCCTTTCCTGCCGATCTCGGTTACTCCATGCCCGCGGAATGGGAAAAGCACGAAGCCACGTGGCTCGGCTGGCCGCACAATGACACGGACTGGCCTGGCAAGATCGACACGATCCGCTGGGTTTACTGCGAGATGGTTCGCAAAATTTCCCAGGGCGAAATCGTTCGCATTCTCGTCCAGAACCGGGTGGAGCAGAAGCTGGCCACGAGTTATCTCAAGCGAGCGTGCTGTGATCTGACCAGGGTGGAATTTGTCGTTCACCCGACGAATCGCGGCTGGACCCGTGACAGCGGACCGCTTCACGTCAGGCGGAAGAAAGGCGGAAAGGCGGAAACGGCCATCGTTCAATTTCATTTCAATGCCTGGGCAAAATACAACGACTGGCAGAAGGACACGAAAGTTCCGGAAACCGCGGCGAAGTTGTTGAAGAAACCGCTGTTCGATGCGCGGTTCAATGGACGGAAGTTCATCATTGAAGGCGGCGGAATCGATGTGAACGGACGCGGCACATTGCTGACCACGGAGGAATGTTATTTGCATCCGAAGATTCAGGTCCGCAATCCCGGCATGACGAAGGCGGAATACCACGAGTGTTTCAGGAACTATCTCGGTGTGAAAAACGTCCTCTGGCTGTTGAACGGGCCTGTGGGCGACGACACGCATGGCCATATCGATGACGTGGCGCGTTTCACAGACCGGAAGACGATCGTTATGGTTCGGGAGACGAACAAGCGCGACATCAATTACAAGCCGCTTGCCGAGAACTGGGAACGCGTCCAGGACTTCCGGCTGGAGGACGGATCGAGGCCGGAAGTGGTCGCGTTGCCGATGCCTTCGCCGGTTCTTTTTGGCAAATGGCGATTGCCGGCAAGCTACGCAAATTTCTACATCTGCAACGCTTGCGTGATTGTTCCGACTTTCAATGACGTGAACGATCGCGTGGCGCTCGGCATTCTGGGTGAACTGTTCAGGGACCGTCCTGTGGTTGGAATTCACGCTGCCGATCTGGTGCTCGGATTTGGATCACTGCATTGCCTGACGCAACAGCAGCCAGCCTGACTTTGGTTTCGAGTTTCGAGTTTTTGTGGCGTGCTGAATCCGTAGTGCATCCGATCATTTTTCCGTAGTCAGACGAATTGTCGCCGTGCCCCGGGCAGGAGATGCTTTTGCGTCGTCCCTGAAACCCTAAAGACGCTATGACTGTCGCCCTGCCTGAACGCGCACCGGAAGTTGCGTTGCCTGCTGCTGCCATCCCCCCGGCCAGAAAAGCAATCCGCACGCTGATCGTCGATGACCAGATGATCGAACGGGAAGTGATGCGCCGCTATCTTCGCACGGAACCGGACATCGAGATTGTGGGAACATCCGTGAATGGTTGTGAAGCGGTCGAAGCGATCCAACGCCTGCAACCGGATCTTGTTTTCCTGGACGTGCAAATGCCGGAACTCGATGGCTTCGGGGTTGTGTCACAGCTTGATCCGGAGCGAATGCCGATCGTGGTGTTCGTCACAGCCAATGAGGAGTTCGCTCGAAAGGCATTTGATGTTCAGGCGCTCGATTATCTCATCAAACCTTGCCAGCGCGAACGGTTGAGCATCGCATTGCAGCGCGTTCGCCGTCAGATCCAGGCCAGGGCTGCGGCGTCCAAAACGGTTCACGAACCCGGCTCGGTCATCCTGTCACCCGGCCGGATGGCGGTGAAGACCGGCGGACGCATTCTTCTGGTCCGACTTGCGGATATTGAATGGATCGAAGCGGCGGACAATTACGTGAAACTTCATCTCGCGACAGAATGCCATCAGCTTCGTGAAACGTTGTCTTCGATCGAAATGCGGCTCCCGGCGGAACGTTTCATCCGGATCAGCCGGTCGGCCATCGTGAATGTGGACTGCATTCGCGAACTTCAGCCGATGATTCATGGCGAGTATTCTGTTCTCCTTCACAACGGACTGCGGCTGACACTGACGCGCAGCCATCGAAACAAGCTTCATCAGCTCGGTCTGTAACGCACCGAGATCGGCTTCCGACGTGCGGGTGGTCTGTCGTTGCGGTTGCATTTTGCCGCATCGATTCAGATGCCGGCATGCGTCAGCTGCGTTCCAGGGGGAGGCAATTGCCGTTGACGGTACCCGCTGCTTCCTGAAAACTGCCCGCTCATGTGACGGCTTCCCGCCGGCTGCATCTGGACATTGAACTATTATTGAACATGAACCTGGATTCTCTTTATTCCGAACTGACACTCAAAACGGGCGCGAAGATGGTGCTGCTCGTTCTCGATGGGCTCGGCGACATTGCCACGCGCGAGCAGAATTTCCTGACTCCGCTCGAAGCCGCATCGACTCCGAACCTTGACAAACTGGCGAAAGATTCCGCTCAGGGCCGTATGATTCCTGTCGCGCCCGGCATCACTCCCGGCAGCGGCCCCGGACATCTGGGTCTCTTCGGTTACGATCCGCTGGAATTTCAAGTTGGCCGCGGTGTGATCGAAGCGCTCGGACTGGGCGTTGAACTCAAGCCCGGCGACGTCTGCGCCCGCGCCAACTTCGCGACGCTCGATGCGAAGGGCATTGTCACCGATCGCCGCGCCGGACGCATTCCGACCGAAACCTGTGAGAAGCTTTGCGCGATGCTGTCCGCCAAGATCAAGAAGATCGGCGACACCCAGGTCATCATCAAAGCCGGCAAGGAACATCGCTTTGTCGTGGTCTTCCGCGGCAAAGGACTCGAAGGCCCTCTCACCGATGCCGATCCGAATCGTGAAGGTTACCCCATCCCGACCGTCAAGCCGCGCGATCCGAAAAATCTCAAGCAGAAGAAAATGGCGAAGCTGATCGCCGACTTCTACAAGGCCGCGCTGCCGATCATCGCGAATGAAAAACCGGCGAACGGATTCCTGATGCGTGGCATTGCGCACCAGCCCGACATTCCGCTTTTTGAAGATCGTTATCTGATGAAGCCGGCGGCGCTTGCGGTGTATCCGATGTACAAGGGCCTGTCGCAACTCGTCGGCATGACGAAGATCGAAGGTCCGCAGACGATTCGTGAGCAGTTCGAGCGTTACGTCGCCGAATACGACAACTACGATTTCTTCTTCATCCACTACAAGTACACCGACAAGGCAGGTGAGGACGGCAACTTTGCCGCGAAGAAAAAATACATCGAGGAACTCGACGCCGCTCTGCCGGTGCTGCTTCAGAAGAAGCCGACCGTTCTCGCAATCACGGGCGATCACTCCACGCCGTGCGCAGTGAAGGGGCATTCGTGGCATCCTCAGCCGGTGTTGTTGCACGCGGCATTGAGCGGTTCCGACAAACTGGAACGTTTCACCGAAACCGGCGCGAACATCGGTTCGCTCGGTGTGTTCGAAGCGAAGTATCTGATCCGCTACATGCAGGCGAACGCCAAGATGTTCGACAAGTTCGGAGCGTAAATTTTTGTTCTTTCCACGCCGCTGCATTCGAAAGGGTGCAGCGGCTTTTTCGTGGCGGTAAAGGAGAGGGAATCGTGTTGCTTCGGTTCAAGTGGTCTCATCAACAGGTGTTTGAACGTATGAAGCAGGAATGAACCAACAGCCATCTTCAACGCGTCTTCGGAGCCGTCATGGCAAGCTGTTGAAACAGCTGAACCGTTGCAACGACGCAGCACCGCGCTGAAGCGCGGTGTTAATGAGATTGAATGCGTTTGCTCCGTCAGAAGACGTTGTGCGCTAGGGATTCATTTCTGACCAACGCTGACAGAGACCTCTGCAAAGCCGATTGAACGGGCGGAGCGCGGAGCATGGCTCCGCAAGTTTCCTCAGATCATCGCACAGAGCGATGCTCCGCGCTCCGGCTTGTGACTTTCGCGGAAATGAAACAGTTCGGGATTCGGAACGCATTCGGCTTGGACGCGACATCCGCACGAACGTTGCCTGTCGCAATGAAGCGGCATTGTGCTACGCTCCGAGTCCTTCGGTGAAATGGCTTCGCCATCGACATTCATTCATCACCGATCATTCGTTTGTCTTCCTGATTCACAACAACGCAATGAGATGCATTTTGTTCTTTCGACAAAGTTGTTGATCTGCGAAAACAGTGAGCAATGCGCGCGAAAAAAATTTCCGCATCGACTTCGTTTGAATTCAAACGCGCTTCGAAATACTTCCGACTGTTGAAAAAATGTTTGCCAGCAGACGGATTTTTTATCTACAAACAGCGAAACTAAATTTCAATTTGCGCTTTCACATGATCATTCCGCTTAACCCTAAGCAATCGAACGGAGGTGAGAAACGTGGCAGCTAAGAAAAAAGCTAAGAAGAAAGCAGCAAAGAAAAAGAAGTAACCTCCGCGAACACCAGGATGGAAAACCTGGGCAGTCATGACAGGTTTCCCATCCTGGTTCACTTCCCCCCCATGGCCAAACTGGTCTTCGACATCGAAACCTCGGCTCTCCCTCTCGAACACTTCGACGAAACTCAACAGGAATACCTGTTTCGCGAAGCGGAAAAGATTCCCGACGAAACCGCCCGCGCCGTCCGCCGCGCGGAACTTCTGCAGCAGTTCAACCTCTGGCCTTTCACTGCGCAGGTGGTTTGCATTGCCATGCTCAATGCCGACACCCAGCGCGGTCAGGTGTTGTTCACCGCGGAGGATTTCGAGGAAGAAGGCGGTGAAGGCGGGCCGGTTGAGTTCGTTCCCTGCGTCGATGAAACCGAACTGCTCACCGCGTTCTGGGATGTTGCGCGGCACTACGAATCGATCGTCACGTTCAACGGCCGCGGCTTCGACGTTCCATTCATTTACCTTCGTTCGGCGCTCCTGAACGTTCCTATCAGCCGCAAGGACTGGCTCGGTTACCGGTATCAAACGGATCCGCACTGCGATCTTGCCGAGCAATTCACGTTTTATGGAGTGAGCGGGCGCGATGGCGCCGCGCGCCGCTTCAATCTCGATTTCTACTGCAAGGCCTTCGGCATCGAATCGCCAAAGAGCCATGGCGTGACGGGCATGGATGTGAACACGTTGCTGGCAGAAGGACGGTATCGCGACATCGCGGAATACTGTCTTCGCGACGTGAAGGCCACCGTTCAGCTGTTTCAAATCTGGCGCGATCGCCTGGCCGGAATCAAATGAGCGGCGTGTCCGAGACCCCACGCATCGCGCTGCTGATCTGTTTTGCAGTCAAGGAAGAGGCGGCCTTTTTCACTCCGCAACGAATCCATGGCGGCTGTTCGGTTCTCGTCACCGGAATGGGCCGACGCAACACCAGCACGCGCTTCGAACAGGAGCTGCGACGATTCCAACCCGATCGTGTCATCACCTGCGGCTTCGCCGGCGCGCTCGACCCCGCGCTCAAGATCGGCGACCTTGTGTTCGATACCGATTTCGATTCCGGAATGTCTGACGCCCTGCTTTCCGCCGGTGCGACCCCGGCAAAGTTTTATTGCTCAACACGCGTCGCGGTATCGGCCGCGGAGAAACAGGAATTGCGCCGCAGCACAGGGTGCGATGTGGTGGAGATGGAGTCTTCGGTGATTCGAACGATGTGCCGCGACCGCGGCATTCCGAGCACGACGCTTCGGGTGATTTCCGACACGGCGAACGAAGATTTGCCGCTGGACTTCAACGCGTTGATGGCTGCCGACCAGAAAATTTCGATGGCCCGGCTGACGCTGGCGCTGTTGAAATCGCCGGGATCGATTCCGCGCCTGATGGAGCTTCAGCGCAATACGAGGTTTGCAGCGAAACGCCTGGCAGACGCGCTGGACCGGTTATTGGATTCCCTGCGAAGTTCCTGCGCTTGAACCTTCTGTCCGGAGCGCAGTCTTCGCTTTCTCCGCCGATTTCTCGCTGTAGCTGATGAAACCGGCGCCGATCACGATGAGAATCACACCGAACCAGCGCACCGAAGACACGTGTTCTCCGAGGAAAAGCCATGCTGCAAAGGTCGCGAAGACAAAACTCAATCCTGTGAGCGGCCAGAGGAAGCTGATGTCCGACTTCGACATCAGAATCAGGAGACAGGCGAAAAACAGCGCTTCAAAAAAGACGCCCAGCAGAATCTGCGGACTCGTGGCGCCGGCTTTCATGATTCGCAGCACCTCTGGAACGCTGATCTTCTGGACCTCGCCGATGTTGTTCATTCCTTTTTTGAGCAACACCACGCCCGCGGATTCAAAGGTCAATCCGATCAACAAAATTATCAGCAGTTTGAACATAAATTGTCTGGCGCTCGAAGTTGCATTTACAGCGAAGTCGGACGCGAAAAGAGCTTCGACCGTTCGATTAGATCAGAACTTCGCGTCCTCCGCGACCTTCAGCTGAGGCCGTAATGGAATTTGAAGCGGGTTGCAATTCACAGGTCCTGATATCGGATCAGCTGAATCCCGAGCTTCTTCACGAGATCCTTCACACGCGGGCTCACCAGGGCGTCGAACTCGTGCTTAAACTTGTCGAGGGACGGATGTGAGTAAAGCTCCGAATCGCCCGCTGGCAGGCGCGGCAACAGGCCCAGAACGTAACGCTCGTCCACGTGCGAATCCTGCATGAGTCCGAAAACACTGGGAACGTATTTGATTCCCCGCTCGCGAAAGCGCGCGCCGCATCCGTAGGAAAGCATCTGGTAAATGAATGCATGCGAAGTGCGATAGAACCAGCGTCCGCTGTCGAGCTTCGTGTTCAGCCAGAAGCGGTCACGCGTCAGCCGGGCGCGCTTGAACGGAAACTTGTCCCAATCCTCCATCAGAATCCGAAACACGACCGGATGCATGTGCATGTGCAGATGCCCGTTCACGTGGTCGAGTTCGAGCCCCGTTTTCGCAAAACGACTGAATTGTTCGTGGACTTCGGCGCGCAGCTGTTCGCGCAGGCTGCGATTCGCAAAGTACCGGAAACCGCTTGTCGCCGGTTTTTCGCTGAATTCGGCCTTTGCATTCACAAGGCCGGGAATCTCGTCCGGACGCAGCGCCGAATGACCGTAAAGCAGCGTGATATGCAGTCCGACACCAAGCTTCGGATTCTGCCGCGCAAGTTCCACGGCTTCGTCAACGGCCACCTCGTTCATCATGAGGCTCGCCGAGGTCAGGATGCCATCCTGATGCGCGCGAATGACCGCTTCATTGATCGAATGGGATCGACCAAAGTCATCGGCGTTCACAATCAGGCGTCGTTGGCTCATCTCGGGATCGTGTTCTCAATCTTCAACTCAAAACCCATAACTCAAATCGATAACTGTTGCGAAACAGGGCAGCGGTCGAAGTGGAAGAACGAGGAAGCCATTCAAGGCGTTCCGTAGTTGGGCGACATGGCGCCGACTGCGAATCGGTACCACGAGCGAAAGATCAGCAACAGCTTCTGGCCTTTGTTCAGGCGGGGCGGAGTGGGGCCGAACACATTGAAGTTTTCGCGCTCCAGCTTGCGCAGAAGCCGCCAGTAAACCGCCCCCATCAACTCCGCGGCCACCATCGCCTGGCGATCCTCCTGCGGAAGCGTTTCGTGAGCGAGCCGGTAGAAATGTCGCGCTCTCTGGGCCACGCTGCGTGCCAGTTCCAAAAAACGGTTTGAGTATTCGAACCGGAGAATTTCCGCCTCGCTCACCTTGAACCGCTGCAATTCCGAGAGCGGAAGATAAATTCGTCCTCGTTCGGCGTCCGTGCGCACATCACGCAGGATGTTTGTGAGTTGTAGTGCCTTTCCCAGATAAACAGCGTAGTCGCGGCAGCGTGGATTGCTGTAGCCGAAAATCTCGATGCTCAACAGCCCGACAACAGACGCCACGCGATAGCAGTAAAGCTCCAGTTCCTCGTGGCTTTCATAACGTTTCTTGTCCAGGTCCATCTCGCAGCCCTTGATCAGCTCGTCGAGAAGTTCGAACTTCAGCCCGAACTGCCGGATCACCGGCTGAAACTCGCGGTTCACGACAAACTCCGGGTCTCCGCCTGTGCACGCTTTCCGGACGTCCTCACGCCACGCGGGCAGCCGCTGGCGGCGAACTTCAGTCGGCACACTTTCCTCATCGGCCACGTCATCCACCTCGCGGCAGAATGCATAGAGCGTGGACATCGCATCGCGTTTCGGCTTCGGCAGCAGAATGAATGCGAGGGCGAGGTTCGAGGCGCTCTTCTGCGTGATGTTCCGGCTTTGCTGCATGGAGCTAGTGCGATTCGCCGCCTTCGGAACGTTTCGGAGGCAGGCCGCCGGTTTCTGCGAGCGTAGGGTTCGAGGGCCGCTCTTTACGGCGGCGTCTCCGCTTTTTCGAAGACATGCGGCGGTGGCTGTGAGATTCGTCAGAACTGTCGGATTTGCCTGGCTTCGACTGTCGCCAGTGATGCCGCCGATGGCGCGAGTGCTGTTGGCCGGGTTCGCGAATGAACGCGGCCCAGATGAAAGCGCCTGTGACGACCAGCGCCAGTGCGATGATGAAAACGGTGACGGTCGGAAACCGGGAGCTTGCTGCAAATAATATCGGCATGGAATTCATGCGCCTCCCTCCTTGATGGCCGACACGTTCTTATCTTCGTCGTCATCGGTTGCCGAGCCGATGTTCAATCGCTGCATCCGGTAACGCAACGCGTGCCGGCTGAGCTTCAGCTGCTCGGCGGTTCGGGTGAGGCTGAAATTGTTTCGTTCCAACATGGCGTTGATCAGCTCCCGCTCGAAATTGGCGACAAGCTCATCGAGCGAGTGTTCGCCGGTGATCTCCGGAGCGGCGCTCTTGTGCAGCTGTGCCTCCAGCTTGAAGTCGGGAAGGCTCGATGCCTGAACCTCTTTTTCGTTTTCGAGAATCAGCGCCCGTTCGATCACGTTCCGGAGTTCACGCACGTTGCCCGGCCAGTGATGCGACAGCAGCTTCTGCTTTGCCGTGCGCGAGATTCCCTTCACGCGCTTGTTCATTCCGGTGTTGAAATGTTTCAGGAAATGTTCGGCGAGCAGCAGGACATCCTCGCCGCGGTCGCGGAGCGGGGGCAGGCGGAACTGCACGACGTTCAGGCGGTGAAAAAGATCCTCGCGGAACTGGTCGTGGCGGATGGCTTCGACAATGTCGCGATTGGTCGCCGCGATGAGGCGCACGTTCACGCGCAGCTCCTGGGTCCCGCCCACGCGGGTAAAACTGCCGTCTTCGAGAAACCGAAGCAGTTTCGCCTGCAGCGGACGGCTCATGTCTGCAATTTCGTCCAGAAAGATGGTTCCGCCATCGGCTTCTTCAACCCGTCCCGGTTTCTGCCGCAATGCGCCGGTGAAAGCGCCTTTCTCGTGTCCGAACAATTCGCTTTCCAACAGCGTTTCAGGAATGGCGGCGCAATTGATTCGGACGTACTGGGCTTTGCGGCGATGACTGAGACTGTGCAGCGCGCCGGCCACCAGTTCCTTGCCGGTGCCGCTTTCACCCAGAATCAGGACTCGGGCGTCGGTCGGCGCGACGGTCTGGATCAGCTGTTTGATTTCGCGGAGCTTCGGTGATTCGCCAACGATGTCCTCGACTCGGGAAGCTTCGCCGGCGCGCGCCTTGAGCCGGGCATTTTCCTGAATGAGTCGATGGCGCTCGGCGCATCGGCGGACGGCGTGAAGCAGCTCCTCTGGAGCGAATGGTTTGGAAAGATAATCGATCGCGCCGGCCTGAATCGCCTCCACCGCGAGTTTCGGCGTCGCGTAGGCGGTAATCATGAGAACCGGAAGGTCGGGCCAGTGCTGACGCACTTTTCCGAGGAACTGATAGCCGCTCATTCCACCGAGCCGGGCGTCGGTGATGACCATGAAAAACTCTTCGCGTTCGAGACGTTCGAGGGCTTCTTCGGCGGATTCCACGGCCCGAACAGAAAAGCCTTCATCCCCCAGCACTGTCGCGAGGGATGCGCGCATGTTTTTTTCGTCGTCAACGACGAGGACTGGCAACGTTATGGTCACTGTCTGGCCTGGTTGTTATGGGAGGCTGCTACCTCGGCTTCTCCGCACTGATCACCGTTTTCGCGGGAAAAGTTAAGATGAACCGCGCGCCTTTTCCAAGCTCGGATTCGATCCGCACCTTTCCGGCATAAAGCTCCACGTTGTGCCGGACGATGGAAAGCCCGAGGCCGGTTCCTTTTTCCTTCGTGGAGTAGTAAGCCTCGAAGACACGCTCGATCTTGTCCGGTGCAATGCCGGGCCCGTTGTCGCTGACGGAGATTTCGACTGAATAATCGGGACGGCAAACCGCAGAAACCGAAACAACACCCTTTCCGTTCAGTGCTTCACGCGCGTTCTGCAAAAGGTTCACAAGTGTGTCCTGAAGGTGGCGCTTCTGCATCAGCAATGGCGGAAAGTCGCGGATGTAGGCGCGTTCCACACGGATGCCCGTTTCTTCGCCGGGCGGGAATGCCTGCTGAATGGCCACGTCGAGTTCTTCGGCGACGTCGAGCTTCTCAACACGTCCTTCGGTCAGCTGCGCGTAACCCATGATCTGGGTGATGATTCGGTCCGATCGTTCGATCTCTTCCTGGATAATCTCGATCTGGCGCGCGACGTTGTTGCGTCCGGCATCGAGCGCCTTCTTCATCGAATAGGTTGCGTTGTTGATGATCGCGAGCGGGTTTTTGATCTGGTGGGCGAATTCGGCGGCGAGCCGTCCGGCGGAGTGGAGTTGCGCCTGCCGTACCGCCGATTCCCGTTCCTCTTCAGCCACGCGCCGTTGCCGTTCCGCCAGCACCTGCGTGCCGTAGCAACACGATGCCAGAAGCCACAGAACGAAGACGCGAAGAAAGATCGGTTCGGTGGACGGTTCCTCGATCAGCCCCGTCCAGGGCACATCCTCCGCAAGGTGGTTGGTTCTGGTGAAGGGCGCCTGTTCGAGCAATCCGAAGGAATCGTTCGTCCGGCGCGGTGTTCGGAGCGCCGAAATCGGTACGTCCGAAAGCGTAGGCGGCGGCAGACTCGCTTCAAGAAAGCCGGAACTCAGGTAGAAGACGCTGAGCAGAAAATTCAGAACAAGCTGGGGAACCGCCAGTGGGATGCTCAGCGCGTTCAAAACGATCATTCCCGGAAACAGCCAGAAGATCATGCTGTCGAAACCGCCGGCGATGAACACCAGACCGGAGACAAAGACTCCGTCCAGCAGCCCGAGAATGAACACCAGCCATTGAAAAATTCCCGGCGGAAACTTCCGCCAGTTGAGCAGAAACCCGGCGAAAAACAGATTCACGCAGATATAGACGACAAAAAAGCCCTGCAGAAATTGAAGCGCGAAGCGATGCGCCGTGGGCGTGTCCCGGAACCAGCCGAAGAAGAACAGGTAGTACAGGGCGACCAGAATGACACCCGCCTTGGCCGGGAGAACGATATGCAGCTGCATCGCCACGATGCGCTCCGCCTGGGTCGCCGGCTCCGGTTGGCGCGTCGCAAACAACCCCTTCACCCAGCCTGTCATCATTCTCCAGTTCAGACTCATGCGAGACTCCGGTCATCGGACCATCGGCAAAACTTCTGCGAATCCTGCGACACGCTCCGCTCGAGGCCTGCCCCGAATGAAGAACTTTAATTTCAATGGGCGTCAGCTCCAAGCAGCTGAACCGTGCGTTCCGCCACCTTGTCCACCGGCCAGAGGCGGCCAATTCCCTCGTAACCGCACGACAGCAAACCCTCTTCAGGTCCAATGAACTCCGCGCCGCGCGATTTCAGTGTCGCCACATTCTGCTGTGTGGCTGGATGAAGCCACATCTTGCCGTTCATTGCCGGCGCGATCAGCAGCTTGGCCTTTGGATTCAACGCAAGCGCAATGCAACTGAGTGCATCGTCCGCAATCCCGAGGGCCAGCTTCGCAATGCTGTTGGCCGTGGCGGGCGCGATGAGCAACAGATCGGCTTCGTCAGCCAGCTTGATGTGTGTGGGTTTCCAGCCTTCTTCCTCGTCGTAGAGATCGGTGACAACCGGATTGCGGGACAGCGTCTTGAACGGCAGCGGCGTGATGAACCGTTGTGCGTCGGCCGTCATGACCACATGAACGGAAACACCTTTCTTGGTAAGCAAGCTTGCCAGATCCGCCGCCTTGTGGGCCGCGATGGAACCGGTGACACCGAGAACAATGTTTTTCATATTCACCGCCGTAAAGTTTCGCGTTCTATGTTTTGCGTTCCGAGTTCTGAGTTGTGACTGAGTTGGCCCCTGCGCCTCACGCCCCCGCCTCACGCCTCACGTATCACGCCTCACGTATCACGCCTCACGTATCACGCCTCTAAAACTCCGGTGCGACGGCCCGTTTGCTGCGCATCATTTCCGCATCGACGATTGCCAGCGTGCGTCGAAGGTCTTCTTCGATGCTGCCGCTGATCACGAGGTAGTCGAAATTCTTCCACTGCGCAATTTCCTGCCGTGCGACGCTCAGCCGTTTCTGGATGACAGCCTCCGTGTCGGTGCCGCGTTTTCGAAGACGTGTTTCCAGAATTTTGATCGATGGCGGCGTCAGGAAAATCGTTACCAATGAACGCTGCAATTCTGGATCGGCCATTGCACTGGCGCGAACGGCGGCGGCGCCCTGGACATCGATGTTCAGTAAAACATTCTTTCCGTGACGCAGCTTCTCGAGCACCTCGGACTTCAACGTACCGTAGCTGTTGCCGTAAACGGTTGCGTGTTCCAGAAAGTTTCCCGCTTGAACGCGTTTGAGAAAGGAACCTGCATCCAGAAAATAATAATCCACGCCGTCCTTTTCTCCCGGGCGCGGCGGACGCGTGGTGCAGGTGATGGCGCGGGTCATGTCGCGTCGGGCGGCCAGCAGTTCCTGGCACAACGTCGTTTTGCCACCGCCGGAGGGTGCGGAAATCAGGATCAGCAGCGGCTTGGCAACGGGCTGTCGTGGTTCCGCAGCTTTTGCCGGTTTGATTTTCCGGGCGGTTGTGGCGGACGACTTCCTGTTTGTTGAAGCAGGTTTTTTCGGTGCAGCGGCGGCCTTGGATTTGGCGTTCTTCATTCCACGTTCTGCGCCTGTTCGCGGAACTTTTCCAGCTCCGCTTTCAGCGTAACGACTTCCCGCGAGATCAGGCTGTCGTTCGCCTTGGAACCGATGGTGTTCACTTCGCGATTCATTTCCTGCGCGAGAAAATCCAGCGTCCGGCCGATCGGCTCCTTTGAATTGAGACAATCGTCGAACTGTTTGAAATGACTTTGCAGCCGGGTCAGTTCCTCCGTGATGTCGGAACGGTCCGCAAAGTAAACCACTTCCTTCAAAAGCCGCTCGTCGTCGGGCGCAGGAGATTCAAGTCCGGCATTTCGGATGCGTTCCATCAGCTGCTCGCGGTAACGTTCGGCAACCTTGGGCGCCTGTTTGCGAATCTGCGACGCGGCTTTCCGCATGATGCTGATGCGCTCGGCGAGATCCTGTTCGAGATGTTGCCCTTCGCGTTCGCGCATTTTCAGCAGGCCGTCGAGAGCCTTCTTCAACGCCTTTTCCACCGCGGGCCAGAAATCCTCCTCCTCCGCCAGCTGCTGGTCGGTCTGGAAAACTCCCGGGGCACGGACGAGATGATCGAGCGTCACCGGCCCGGTGAGCTTCAGTTGCTTGGAAAGTTTGGTGAGTTCGCGCGCGTAGGCCTTCGCAAGTTCGGTGTTCAGATGCATTCGCGCGGAGACATTTCCCGCTGCGGCATGAAGCGTCACCCGCACGGTCAGTCGCCCGCGTGCGACATGGCGATTGATCACATCGCGAATCTGAGCTTCGAGCAATTCGAGTTCACGCGGCATTGTGACGGAGATTTCCGTCTGTTTGCGGTTCACCGAGCTGAGTTCAACGGTGACCTTGAACCCGTCCTGCGAACACTCTCCGCGCCCATATCCCGTCATGGACTTCATTGGCGCGAATATGCGGAAACCGGCCAGTTGAAGCGAATAAATTCTCGCCGCGCTGACGGCCTTCAACCCGGTCGCTGCCCGAGCCGATGGTTTGTAAAACGGGTGTGCGCTGCGAATTGCGGGCATCACCCTAATTCCCGTTTCGAGTTCATGATTCGAACTTCCCGCATGGCTGGAAAACTGACGCAAAACACATTGCCGGAAACATCCACAATCCCGAACGCTGCCGGATTTCCCACACGTCTGCTCGGAAAAACCGGCGAACGGGTTTCCATCCTCGGCCTGGGCGGTTCGCATATCGGCAAGGTTGAGAACGAACAGGAAAGCATTCGGATCATGCGGTCGGCGATCGATCGCGGGCTGACGTTCATGGACAACAGCTGGGATTACAATGATGGCGACAGTGAGATTCGCATGGGCAAAGCACTGGCCGATGGCTATCGCGATCGTGTGTTCCTGATGACGAAATTTGACGGACGGACTGGAAAAGCGGCGGCCGAACAGATCGATGAATCGCTGCGTCGGCTCAAGGTCGATCACGTCGATCTCCTGCAATTTCACGAAGTGATTCGCCTCGAAGATGCGGATCGTTTCTTCGATGAAGAGGGTGCTGCAGAGGCATTGCTCGAAGCGCGGCGGGCGGGAAGAACCCGCTACATTGGCTTCACCGGACACAAGGATCCGTACGTGCATCTTCGAATGCTTGAAGCCGCCGCGAAGCACGGATTCCAGTTTGATACGGTGCAGATGCCGTTGAACGTCATGGACGCGCATTTTCGCAGCTTCGAACGAAACGTCCTGCCGACGCTGGTGAAACGCGGCATCGGCGTGCTGGGGATGAAATCTTTAGGCAGTGGTGAAATTCCGAGGAGCGGAAAGGCGACGGCGATAGAATGCCTGCATTACAGTCTCAGTCTGCCGGTTTCGACCGTGATCACGGGCATCGACAGTTGGGAAACTCTTGAACAGGCGATTCAGGCCGCGCTGACGTTCCAGCCACTGGGCGCCGACGAAATGGATTCTTTGCGCGAGCGCACGAAACCGGCCGCAGAAAATGGGAAATACGAACGGTTCAAGATCAGCCAGGAATTCGATTCCACCGCACAGCATCCGCAGTGGCTCGGTTGATCAGATTGCGGACATGCCAAACTGCCGCAGGTACTTGATGGTCACCTGAAAGTCCTTCGGCCAGGGCGACGAGATGGAAAGTGTTTTACCGGTGACGGGATGAACCAGTTCCAGGGACTCTGCGTGCAGAGCGACGCGGCCCATCAAAGGGCGCTCTTCGTGGCCCGGCTTCAGAACGTAGTTCTTTTTGAGGCTTGAAAGAAAGATCGGGCGTCCCCCGTAGAGCGCATCGCCGACGATCGGCAGTTCCCGTGACTGCAGGTGAACGCGAATCTGATGCGTTCGTCCGGTGAGCGGTTCGCACTGCAACAGTGTGTAGCGCGAAAAGCGTTCAAGCGTTCGAACGATGGTGCGCGAGCGTTTGCCGCGTTTGGGATCGATGCGGATCAACCCAATCTTCGTCGGATGCGGCGCAAGTTTGTCGTCGATTTCAAATTCCGGGTCGGCGGGCGTTCCGCGAACGAGAGCAACGTATTTCTTCAGCGGTTTTTCCGATCCGAACAGGTTGGCGAGTTCGACCAGGACCGGTTTGTTTTTCGCAAGCAGGATGATGCCGCTCGTCTCGAAATCGAGACGATGCGCATTCATCAGATAAGTGAGCGAACGTTCCCTGGCCCACGGCTTTCCCGCCGCGATGCCCGCGTGCAGGAGTTTCATCAGGTTCGGTCGGTTCGGATCGTAACGATCCGGCGACGAAAGAAGTCCGCTCGGCTTGTCGATCGCGAGCAGGTGCTCGTCCTCAAACAGGACTGGAATCTCCCAGAATTCCTGCGTGGCAGGGGATGAGAGTTTGATCACCGGCTCCACGGGAATCGGCGGGCTGCTTGGGCTCAGGACCGGCCGCCAGGCTGCTGGCGTTGCATGAGCGGCGTGTCGCGCAGTGATTGCGACGCTTCGCGCTGGAACCATGCGTTGATGGCCTCCTCACGCCGCGCCTGACGAACGAGGCGTGTGAACGCCGGAAGCTCTGCGCTGATTTTCGCTTCGTCCAGGGGAAGACGCTTTTCCACGTAAACCACGAAGCCGCCGTCGGCAGTAGGGCTGAAGTTGCTCGCCTTTCCAGGCTGCGTATCGAAGGCCACGTTCTTGAACTGGTTAAGGTTCACGAGTCCTTCCAGGTGCGCGACATTCGTGGTGCTGAGAGAAACGGGCGGAAGAACGACGGCTTTCACGTGGGCTCCGGATACGATTTCATTGAACGTCTTTCCGGTGCCCAATCCGTCCGCAAGGGCGCGGGCGAAATCATTGCCGGCGCGGCGCGCGGTTTCAATGGAGCGGGAACGTCGGTAGTCGCTTGCCACCTGATCCTTTACAGTTTCGTAGGGCTGGATTTCGCTCGGAATCCGCTTCGCCAGAGCCACCACGTAGATTTCATCGCTGCCGGAGAATGGCTGGTCGGGGAAGGGTTCCTGAGGTGTGAGGCGGAACGCTGCCTGAGCGTAAAACTCCCCGCTGTCGAGTTCGGACGGGCCGTTCTGGGCATCGAATGGGGCGGTTGTTTTCACCACGAGATTGTTGCTGCGGGCAAGGATGTTCAGATTTTCCGCTACGACTGGATCCTTCGCGAGCAGTTCGTCCATGAAAGAAACTGCCCGGCCGTAGGCAAGGCGAAGAGCCACCTGTTTCCGATGGTCGGCTCGAATTTTCGCTTTGGCTTCCTCCGGTATTTTGGCTTCGGGGAATGCGTTCGTGCCGAGCCGCTCGTATTCCAGATCGACGAGCTGATTGAGATTCGTAATTCCAGCGATCTCCGTATCAGCTTGCGCGTAGAAGTTGCTCGCGGCGAACGAAACGTAGTTCAGCTGGATTTGCTCGGGCTGGCGGTAGGCGAAAATCTGGTTGGTGTAGAAAGTCTTGAGTTCTTCCTCGGTCGGCGTGCCGACGCTGGTCTGATAATTCGTTCCGGAATAGAACACGACGTGCGTCGCGATCTCCTGGTTTTCGCGGATGTAAAGCTGCCTTGCCTCCTGGGGGGTGACGAATTCGCTGGAAATTCCCACCACTGAAAACAATTGCTGCAACGCCAGTTCGTTTCGGATGTAGCGAACGAAATCCTGCTCCGTCGCGTTGGGAGCCAGAATCTCTTTCACAAACGTTTCCACCGGAATCGGCTGTCCGCCGCCCAGCTGGGCCAGAATGTTGCGTGCGGCCTGGGCCACGGATTCTTCATCAACGTGAATCTGATGGTCCTTGATCTTCTTCAACAGAAACAATCGCTGATAGATTTGGGATTCAAGGTCGAAACTGGAATCGTTTGGCCACGCGCCGCGCCGGATCAAATACGCGAGCTGCACCTCCCTGCCTGTGTTTATGTAATCCGTCCGCGTGACCTTTTCGCCGTCAATCGTACCCCACTGCTCGCCGGGGCCACGGGGGCCGGACGACGCACTCGGATTGAAATAGATGACCAGGCCGAGAATCATCGCCGCGATGATGGTGACCAGGAGCCAGGATTGGTGTTTTCGAAACGTCCCAAACATAATTTTAAGAGTGCGCACCCTAACCAGCCCGCCGGGACCGGTCAAACGCAAAAAGCCCCGAAATGCTGCGGCTTTTACGCAACTGTGCGTGTGCCTGGTGGGCGCCTCATGTCGCTGATGCCGTTCTCCGATTCCGGAGGACTGCAGGGCCATTCGCGCTGGATTCTTTCTTCACGGTGGTCGGTCTCTGTCGGATGTGAGCCGCGAAACCATCCGTTTCCGGATCGTCCAGTCCCGAGCTGACTCTTTGTGCCAGTGCAATTTTTCCGTTAGGGGAATGACTTTTCTGTCGATGAGAGTGCGACCCGAAGCGCTAACGTGAAACGGGACGAATAGTGACCAGTGTTTGGACATTTTTGTGCAAAATTCAGACGGAGCGTTGATGTGCAGGATCGAAGCAGTATGATCTCGGCCGGTTGGCATTCGGAACGCTTCGCCGTGCGAACAATGAATCCAAAGCAGAACCATGTGCGTTTTCGCTCTTCCACGGAGGAGATCGCGGGGGTTCTGTTCATGCCGGAATTCGTCTCTCCGGTTCCGGTTGTGGTGGTCTGTCATGGCGCGGGGGAATTCAAAGAGAATCATTTTCCGATGTGCGAACTGCTGGCCCGGCATGGGATTGCCTCGCTGGCGATCGACATGCATGGTCACGGGAAGAGCGGCGGTGAACGCTATTGCGTGCGGATGGATGAATGGGTTTCGGACACGCGGGCGGCGATTGATTTTGTTTCGAGTCAGCCGGGAATTGATCCGGAACGGATCGCGGCCTTCGGTCTGTCGTCTGGTGGAACAGCGGTGCTGGAAGCGGCCGTTTTGGATTCCAGAATCAAAGCGTTGGTAACGCTGGACGCCACGGTTCGAGATTCACTTCCGTTTTTTACCGGGACTTTCTTGAAACTGCTTACAGTGCTGGGTCGGGTTAAAAAGAAGCTGACCGGACGGGAGTTTCGTGTGTCACTACTGAAGTTCGGCGGCAAATCGCAGCTGGCGTCGGACCCGGAAATCGATCGCTGTATTACAAGCGATCCGCGGGCGCAGGCGGCCTTCGGCGCTTTTCCGTTTCCGGGTGGTGCCGAGGCGTTTTTTGTGGATACGATCAAGCGGGTTCCGGCGATCAAGGTTCCGACGCTGGTGATCTGGGGTGAGGATGACCGGCTGGATCCGCCGGAGAGTGGACGGTTGCTTTTCAACGCGCTCGGCGGGAAAAAGCAGCTGAACATCATTCCCGGAAACGGGCATGCGGGGCATCTGGATCAGAACCGGAACAAGGTATTTGAACTGACGTTGGATTGGCTGATGAACAATCTTGTGGGTGAGGCGGGTGTTCAAAATGAAACCAAGAATCATTGAAGGTGCGGAGGCGAAAGCCTTGGGGCAAAAGGAAAAGTGGGAGCTGCTCTCTCCATTTCTGAAACAACATGGCCGCGAAGCGTTGTCCTATTCAACGCTGCAGGCCGGCATGGAATATTTCGTAACCGACCGCGGATACATTTCCTACACGACGATCCAGCATCCGGTGTTTTCGCCGAAGCCGAAGAAGATTGCGTTTTCAGACCCGGTGTGTTCCGACGCCGACCGCCCGCAGCTGGTGCGAGAGTTCATTAAGGTAAATCCGCGCGTCGTGTTCAGCTGCATCTCGGAACCGTTCGCCGAATTCCTTCACGAAAACCGGTTCAAGGTGAACTGCCTCGGCGCGGAGGTGGAACTGCCGGTGCAGAACTACAATACGCAGGGAAACTGGAAGGAGCTGGATCTCATCAAGCGCGCGCGCAATGAAGCAAAGCGCGAAGGCATCGTGATCCGCGAGGAGACGATCGAAAATGTGAACCGGGAGCAGCTGTCCGCGGTTTCCAGTCGCTGGATCGGCACCAAGAAGGTGAACGATCGCGAAATCTGGATTTATGCGCGCCGCGCCGTTTTCCATTACGAAGAAGGCGTCCGCAAATTTGTCGCTTACGATCGCGATGGCAAGGTGGCCGGATTTGTTTTTTACGACCCGATGTATTCCGAAGGCCGGGTGATCGGTTATGCGGCGACGATTTCCCGCTGCGATGAAGGGCGCTTCGGCCGGCTTTCAACGGCGGTGCACATGTACGCAATGGATCAGTTCAAGAAGGAGGGTGTGGAGCGGTTCAGCCTTCACCTCTCGCCGTTCATGAAGCTGGAGAACGGAAAGTTCAACGACGACTTTGGTGTGAGGATGTTCCTCAAGGTCAGCGCGAAGTACGGGAACGAGATCTACAATTTCCAGGGCCTTTCCTTTCACAAGGCGAAGTATCGCGGTTACGAACGCAACCTCTACTTCGCCTCGAATGCATTCTGGCCGAGCAACGACGTTTATCTCGCGTTCCTTTCCGCCGACATCGCCCGCAGCTATTTCGAAACCCTCGGGCTGTTGTTGAAGGGAATGCTTCCTTTCCGAAAATCGAAACCCGCAATCAACGGCAACGCTGCGGCGCCGAAAAAATCCGCACCTGTATCCACTGAATGAACATGAAGAATCCACTCAGACTACTCACCACCACCGGCTCCCTCGCGCTTCTGACGCTCCCGCTCGCCTCACGCGCCGATGAGCCGGCGGCGGATGCGACGGATGCCCTGGTGCCGGAGAAATCCGCGATGATGCGATTCTTCGAACAGGATTATCTGCTTGGAACGTGGGGAGGCCTGCGCACCGATCTTTCGAAACGCGGCATTGATTTCGAGTTCTTCTATATCTCGTCGGTTCCGAACAACCTTTCGGGCGGAATCAAAACAGGTTCGGCCTATCAGGGAGCGTTGTTGATGCTGCTCGATGTGGATTCAAAGAAATTGCTGGGATACGAAGGCGGGCATTTCCATGTCGGCGGCGTTACCCTGCATGGGAGCGATCATTTTTCAGACGAGCATATCGGTGATTTCAACAAGGTGAATTTGGTCGATTTCCCGAATGCCTGGCGACTTTGGGAACTCTGGTACGAGCAGAAGTTTTTGAATGACAAATTTTCGGTGAAGTTCGGTCAGATGGCTGTGGACCAGGATTTCCTCACTGCGGAATTCTACAATTCGCTGGGATCGATCAATTTCCTGAATCAGACGTTTTTCTATCCGACACTGGCATTCAACGTGTACGACGTGCCGGTTTTTCCTGCCGGATCGCATGCGCTGGCGTCCAGTCCCTACGGCGCGCCGGGTGTGAGATTGAAGTTCAATATCACGGACAACTGGTACGTGCAGGCTGCGGCATACGATGGTTATCCGGATCAAAAGGATGGAACCCGCATCAATCTGAACAAGAATGAGGGGGCATTGCTGTATTTTGAAACGGGCATTCGCGTGAACCAGGGGCGTGAATCGACCGGACTGCCCGGAAACTACAAACTGGGTGGCTTTTATCACACGGACGATTTCTGGGATAACTATTCCACGCTGCTTTCCCTTGTCGGAGAAACTCCAACATCGCATTCCGGCACGTGGGGACTCTATTTCCTCGCCGATCAATATCTCTATCAGGAAATCGGCAAGGACGACCCGGCAAAGCAGGGTCTGGTTGGTTTCTTCCGGGTCGCTGGCGCGCCTTCCGAGCAGAACCTCACCCAGTTCGGCGTTGATGGCGGATTGCTGTATAAAGGGCTGATTCCGACACGCGATTGGGATTCATTTGGCGTCGCGGCGTCGTATCTCGAGATGAGCGATGATCTGCGTCGCGCACAGCGCGAAATCAATTCGATGTTGCCCGGAGCCTTTCCGCATCTCGTCGATTACGAAGCCGTAATCGAAGTCAGCTACAAGGCACAGGTCACAGCCTGGTGGACCGTCCATTTGAGCGGCCAGCGGCCGATTCATCCTGGGGGTTCGGCGGACAATCGCGACGCATGGGTGGTGGTTCTGGGATCAACCTTGAGGTTTTAGTTTAGGTTGTAACCGAAGACGAGAACGCTGGAGAACTGGATGTCCTCACTTAACACTGGAAACAATGGCGCAGATCAGGCCATTACCGAATCAACCGCAATCATAGAGACACGCGGTGGCTCGACCTATTACGCGAATCTTCGGAGATTGAGCCGCTTCTCGGTTGTCGTGGATGTCCATGGAGCCGAACCGGTGCTGCGGGCTTCCGAGGCGTTGGAGAACCTGAAGATCGTCTCGGACGATCGAACGATCTATTCCGGGCCATCGGTGGTGCGCAACATGGTTGCCTACGCCGCAAGCATCACGTGCGAACTGATGCTTGAGGAATCCGGCTGGTTCGACCTGAAGGTGGATCGCAACTTTTTCGAACCGCACAGTCTGCGTCAGCAATTCCAGGATTTCGTCAAACAGTGGCAGAAACTCTACAAGATTCTGCCTGAATTCAAGATTGCCGTGGCGGATCTGCAGAGCTTTCTGCTGGACCTCCGACATTGGCTTGACCAGGTGGAATTGAATATCAGATCGCAGCCAGCCGGATGCGACGAATCCGAACGCAAGGCATTGAAGGGACTCGCTGAGCCGGTGCTTCAAAACCTGGGTGTTGTTTTTGAGCGATTCGAGTATGTCACGCAGCAGCTCGACCCGAATCTCCGTTCCGCCCATTCACTGTACGCCCAGCGTCAATTGCATCCCCTGGTGCTCTGCGCGCCATTCATGTATCGGACATTTCGCAAGCCTCTGGGATACGCGGGCGATTACGAGATGGTCAACATGATGGCCAGGGATCCTTTTCAGGGCGCTTCTGTGTTTGCGAAGGTGTTGAACACATTCTTTTTGAATACACCTCCCGTTGTCGCTCATCGGAACCGGATCGATTATTTGTATTCCGTGCTTGTTCGTGAGATTGACCGTGTAAGCCGGTCCGGCGGCGTGGCGAGGGTTCTCAATCTTGGCTGTGGGCCGGCATTGGAGATTCAGGCTTTCCTGGAAAAATCCCCTCCCAATCTGAAGGCCGATTTCACTTTGCTGGATTTCAATGACGAGACCGTGGCGCACACGACGGGGGTTCTTAACTCACTTAAAAACAAATTTGGAAGATCATCTGAAATCCGGATTCTGAAAAAGTCCGTGGCGCAGTTTTTGAAGGAGCAGTCAAAGCCCGTTTCCAGTCTGGGAGGCAAGCCCTTCGACCTTGTTTATTGCGCGGGATTGTTCGATTACCTGGCCGATCCCATCTGTGAAAGGTTGTTGTCTGCGTTTTACAATCTGACAGCGCCCGGCGGCGTTGTTGTTTCCACCAACGTCGATCTGGCCAATCCGTCCCGTGGCTGGATGGAGTATATGGTGGACTGGTATCTCTGCTATCGCGATTCGAAAGGCATGGGAAAGTTGATGCCTCAGGTTCCAGCGGAAAACCTGCGTGTTTTTTCGGACGAAAGCGGTGTGAACGTGATGATGGAAGCACGCAGAACACAACATGGTTGATCAGGAGATCCAGCAGACGGAAGCGCTGAAAAACGCGTTCGCAAGCCACGAACGCGTCGTGAGAGTTCATAACTTCCGTGTGGCATGCATTCTCGCGCTGATTTTCATGCCGGCAGGCAGCACCCTGGATATTCTCGTTTACCCGAAGTATTTCGAAGAATTCCTGGGCCTGCGCCTCCTTTGCTCGGCGCTTCTTTTCTTCATTTGGTGGTTCGTAAAAACACCCATCGGTTCCAGATACTATCGCCTGCTCGGGCTGGTCCTTCCGGCTCTTCCCAGCTTCTTCATCTCTGTGATGATCTACCAGACGGACGGCCCTAGCTCGCCTTATTATGCGGGCCTCAATCTCGTGCTCCTGGGAGCCGCGATCGTGTTGAGGTGGACGCTGCAGGACAGCCTCATTGTGTTTCTTGAGGTCATGATTTTCTATTTCACGGCATGCGCTCTTCACGGGAAGGGAGTGGATTTCAGAGACAGCGTCTATTTCAACAACACCTATTTCCTTTTTGTAACCGGTGTCTTTGTTGTGATCGGAAGCCATTTTTACAACAAGCTTCGTTTCCGCGAGTTTGCCCTGCGGTTCGAACTGGATGAAAACAGAAAGGCACTGGAGCAGAGCAACCAGAAGCTGATGGAGCTGGACCAGATCAAGAGCCGCTTCTTCGCCAACATCAGCCACGAACTGCGCACGCCGCTGACTTTGCTCATCGCGCCGCTCGAACGCCTGCTTAAGAAGTTCAATCACTCTCTCGACACGGAAACCCGGGACATTCTCGTGACCATGCATTCCAATGGAATGCGCCTTCTCAAGCTGATCAACGACCTGCTGGATCTCGTTCGCATGGAATCGGGCCGTATGGATGTGAAGCTGGAAACCGTGAGTGTTGGCGATTTCGTCCGGGGCCTTGCAAGTGCGGCGCGGCAGGTTGCGGATGACAAGCGCATCCGGTTTGAAACGCGTGTTGCAGACAATCTGGGATTCGTTTCCGTCGATCGCGACAAGCTGGAGAAAATCGTTCTGAACCTGGTTTTCAACGCACTCAAGTTCACGCCCTCCGGCGGTCAGGTGGAACTCATTGCTGAAAGGCGGAGTGACCATCTTGCAATGGTGGTGTCCGATACCGGTGTCGGCATTTCGGGAAAAAATCTTCCGTTTGTCTTTGACCGATTCTGGCAGGCGGACGGTTCCTCGAAGCGGAAATATCAAGGCGTCGGCATCGGTCTGGCCCTTGTGAAGGAACTGACCGAGGTGCAGGGTGGCAACGTGTCGGTCGAAAGCGTCGAAGGCAAAGGAACCACATTTACTGTTTTGCTACCCTACCGGGAAGCTGCCGAAGTGCCGAAGTTGCCGGCGCAGGAGGGGCCGAATTCCGACACATCGACGGTCTCGAGCGAAGAATGGCTTTCAAATCTCTACCGCCGGGCTGAATTGTTTCCGGCGATCACGCCCGTGCAGGGAAGCATCAAGCCGGTCGAGGTGTCGAAGAACGGCAAGCGCCCGAAGGCACTTGTCGCCGACGACGAGCCGGACATGCTGCGGTTCCTCAAATCGCAACTCATTGAGCATTTCGAGGTTTTGGAAGCGGTGGATGGCCAGCAGGCGATCGAAAAGGCCAATCAATTTCTGCCGGACATCATCCTGCTGGACATGATGATGCCCGAGAAGGACGGCTTGCAGGTGTGCCGCGAATTGCGCGAACGCACTTCGACCCAGAGCATTCCCATTGTCATGCTCACGGCGCGGGCCGACGAGGAAACCAAGATGGCGGCGCTGGAGGCGGGCGCGAGTGATTTCCTGCCGAAGCCGTTTTCCATTGCCGAACTTCACGCCCGCATCAACAACCTCGTCGAGTCGCATCATACTCAGCTCAAGTTGTCCAAACAGAACCAGGCGTTGGAATCCACGATCGAGCAGTTGAAGGAAACCGAGATGCAGCTCGTGCAGACGGAAAAGCTGGCTTCACTCGGCCGGATGAGCGCCGGAATCATTCACGAAATCAACAACCCGCTGAACTTTGCCACGACCGGGTTGTTCACGCTCCGCAACAAGGCGAAGTATCTCCCCGATGAACAGCGCGGCGAATACGCCGAGGTTTTGAACGACGTTGAGGAAGGACTGAAGCGCGTGAAAACCATCGTGTCCGACCTGCGTACGTTCTCGCATCCGAACACGGAACAGATCGACAATGTGGAGGTCGCCTCAGTCGTGGGGCCGGCGTTGCGATTCCTCAGCAGCGAATGGAAGGATCGCGTCGAGATCGAACAGCACATTCCAGAGGGGCATACGATCCACGCTAACAAGAACAAGCTGATCCACGTCGTCACCAATCTGCTTCAGAATGCTTTGGATGCGATGAAGTCCAAGGCCTACGGCGATGACGAAAAGCCGAGGATCGTGATCAGCGCGCGGACAGAGAACGACAAGAGCATCCTGTCGATCCGCGACAACGGCCCGGGAATCAAGTCGGAGTTTCTCGACAAGATATTCGATCCATTCTTCACCACGAAGGATGTCGGCCAGGGAATGGGACTTGGGCTGAGCATTTGCTATCGCATTGTGCAGTTGTATGACGGACGGATTCTGGTGAAGACAGAACCGGGGAGGTTCTGTGAGTTTGCGCTGGAGTTTCCCGTTAAACGTTGAGAATAGAAGGGAACACCCGAGAGATATGGAAAGTTTGTACGATTACAAGAAGTACGCGATTCTTTACGTCGATGATGAGGAGAAGTCGCTCAAGTACTTCACCCGCGCCTTTGAGGAAACGTTCCGTATCTACACGGCAACAAACGCGCAGGACGGCCTGAAGCTCATCGAAGAGCACGCGGGCGACATCGGCGTGCTGATGACCGACCAGCGGATGCCCGGCGAAAAGGGTGTGTGGCTCCTCGAAAAAACCCGGCAGACTCACCCGCGCATCATCCGCATCCTGGCGACGGCGTTTGCGGACATGGACGCGGCGATCTCCGCCGTGAACACCGGAGCGATCTACAAATACGTGACGAAGCCGTGGGATCCGGTGCAGTTGGAGCAGACGCTCAAACGCAGCCTGGAGTTCTTCCTGGTCCAGAACGAGCGCGACCAGTTGCTCCGGGAAAAGATGTCCGTTCTTCACAACATGATGATTGCGGACCGCATGGTCAGCCTGGGACTGCTGGCAGCGGGTTTAAGTCATCACATCCGCAATTCACTCGTCGCGGTGAAAACCTTTCTCGACCTTGCGCCGGCAAAAATGGCGGAGGAAAAAGTGGAGGTTTCCGGCCTGCGCAACCCCGATTTCTGGAAGGAGTATTACACGAACGTTCAGGGGCAGATCGAAAAGATCAACAACCTGCTCAAGGACCTCTGGAGCGCTTCGGAAAAGCCGGCGTTTGAATTTGCGGACCAGGTGAAGGTTCGCGAGGTGGTGGACGCAAGCATAGAAAACCTGAAAACCGCGTTTGCGGCCAAAAACATCCGGGTCGAGAACCAGGTTTCCGACGATCTGCCCTTGATCAAGGTGGACAAGCCAAAGTTTCACCGGCTGTTCGAGCTTCTTCTGAAAGATGAACTGGCGAGCCTGCCTGCAGGAAGCCAGGTGGTTCTCTCTGCGCGCGCAGTGAACGGTGCGGACAAACGATCGATTCAGATCCAGGTCTCCGACAACGGCCCCGGCCTGCCGCAGGAAGCGTTGCGACTTGTTTTCGATCCGTTCGTCGTGCGCAGCGACAGCCCGATGGAATATGGAATTCACCTGATGGCCTGCTTCTTCATCGTTCACCATCATGGTGGAAAGATTGAAGCCCGCAGCGACAATGGTCAGGGCACCACGTTCACGATCCGGCTTCCGCTCGATCCGAACCTCGCGCAACCGTCGGCTCAGAGCGATTCCGAGTTTCTCCGCAAGGTGCTTTTGAACGACAGCATCTGGGAGAAACTGATCAGCGCGGATTAATGCGCTTCCAATAGCGCTTCGCTGGTCGAATCTGTTTCTCAGACCGAACCGCCCTTGATGTGCAGAATGTTCGCTGTAGTTGCCTTGCCTTTCACGGAAGCTTCCGGCGCAGCGGTTGCAGTTCGCACTTGGAACGCTATATTCCCCCGCCTGTGATCCAATCGAAGAAAACCAGAGTGGTTGTCGGAATGAGCGGCGGAGTTGATTCGTCCGCAACGGCGGCGTTGTTGCTCGAACAGGGTTATGACGTGGTCGGCATTACGCTGAAACTCTGGCCGCAGGATTGCGTCAATCGCGCGGAAGACAAGTGCTGCGGACCGCAGGCAGTCACGGATGCACGTGCTGTCTGCCATAGACTGGGCGTTCCATATTATCTCATCGACGAGGCCGCTGAGTTCCAGAACCGGGTGATCAAATACTTCGCCGAAGAATACAAGGCGGGTCGCACGCCGAACCCGTGCGTGATGTGCAATCAGAATCTCAAGTTCGGCCGGCTCATCGAACGCGCGGATCAACTTGGCGCGGAGTATATCGCCACGGGACACTTTGCCCGTCTTGAACGACGAGCCGACGGTCGCGTGCTGCTGAAGCGCGGATGCGATCTTCGAAAAGATCAGAGTTACTTCCTTTTTTCGCTGCGTCAGGAGCAATTGTCCCGTGCGATGTTTCCGCTGGGGGAGAAAACCAAGAGCGATACCCGCGAAGTGGCGCGCCATTGCAATCTCAAGACCGCCGACAAGGAGGAAAGCATGGAGATCTGCTTCGTGCCGGACAACGACTACGGCAAGTTTCTCCAGCAATCGAATCTCGTTCAAAAACATCGCGGTGAAATCGTGAACGTGCATGGCCACGTTCTGGGGAAGCATGATGGAATTGAGTTTTACACGATCGGCCAGCGGAAGGGGCTTGGCATCAGTTCTCCCAAACCGTTGTACGTGGTGGAGCTTGATGCCGAGCGGAACCGTGTTGTCGTCGGTGATGAATCTGCCCTGGATCGCGACGAATACATCGTTGAACGCTGCAACTGGATTCCTTTCGACACGCCGTCCGAACCATTCGAAGCGGTCGCGAAAATCCGCTACAACCATCCGGGTACACCCGCGACCATTACCCCGCTTGAAGGCGGTCGCGCGAAGGTGAAACTGCACACGCCGCAGCGCGCCATCACGCCGGGGCAGGCCTCGGTGTTTTACCAGGACGACCTCGTGGTCGGCGGCGGATGGATCACGCGATAGTCCACATCCTTCAACGGCTTCTGGCAGTCTCGTCTTGAGACACGCGAAGGATCGCCAAAGGAGAGCAGTCATTTCCGATCGGAAAAATCTCCGGACAATTTCTGCAAAGCGGCAGTCATCCCTCCTCGGAACACAACACAGATCCTGCCTGGGCGGCTGGAGCAGCATTCCATTTCGGGCCTTTTCTGACTTTGTGGCAGCTCCTTTGCTTAAAGTCATTTCGCCAGCGATGGCGAGCCTCACATGCTCGCGCGACGAGCGGGTCAGCCTCCTGGATCGATTGATGATCATGAAAATGCGATACCTGTTCTTCGTTGTTCTTGTCGGCGCCATCTTCGCAGCCGCGGTGAAACGTCACGCCGACGAACGGGCGGAGAGTGATCCTCGCAGTCTCTTTGCACAAAGCAGCGCCGGTTTTGTCGGCGCCCGCTCTGCCAATCTTCAATTCAAGTTGAACGGAGATTCCCTGCCGAAGTCGGAGATGCAGCTTGTAACGGCACTTGATTCACAGCCGGAGTGATCCGGAATTCGGGGGCCTTCTCACTTGGAAACCCGGGTGCCCGGCTCTCCATCGACTCATTTGGAAACAGGTTAAAGGCGGTAAGCTTTTCTTCTCCAGAATCCACTTGCGCCGAGGTTGCTCGCTGATACAGTCCCCTCCGCTTTGTCCACCGGCTGCGGTGGATTTTTGCTTTTAACCAAAGTTACGATCGTGAAAATCTTCAGCGGCACAGCCAACGAACCCCTGTCGCGGGCCATCTGCAATTCCATCGGCACCCAGGTTGGCAAATGCACCATCCGTCCGTTCCCCAATGGTGAAACCTTCGTGAAGATCGAAGAGAACGTTCGGGGCGAGGATGTTTTCGTTCTCCAGCCGACCTCGCCACCGACGAACCACAACCTGATGGAGCTGTTCATCATGATCGATGCGTTGCGTCGCGCCAGCGCGGCCCGCATCACCGCGGTGCTTCCGTTCTACGGTTACGCCCGTCAGGATCGCAAGGATCAGCCGCGGGTGCCGATCACGGCAAAGTTGATCGCCAATCTCCTCGTCGCAGCCGGAGTAAACCGGATTCTCACGATGGATCTGCATGCACAGCAGATTCAGGGGTTCTTTGACATCCCGGTGGATCACCTTTACGCCGCGCCGGTGATGTATGAATACATCAAGACGAAGAAGCTGAAGGATCTCGTGGTCGTCAGTCCCGACGTCGGCGGTCTCAAGATGGCCCACGCTTATTCCCAGACACTGGATGCGGGGCTGGCGATCGTGGCGAAACGCAGGAAGAGCGCCACGGAAGTCGAATCGACTGCGGTCATCGGAGACATCAAGGGAAAGAACGTGCTGTTGGTGGATGATTTGACCGAGACAGCCGGCACATTGACTCAGGCGGCGGGTCTGTTGAAGGAGGCGGGAGCGCAGCAAATTCTTGCCTGTGTGTCGCACGCCATCCTCAATGACATAGGTATCGATCGGCTCAGAAAATCCGTTATTGACGAACTGATAACAACTGATACTGTCCTTCGCCCTGCTATAGACGGGGTGAAGATCACCACGTTGTCGGTTGCGGGGCTTTTAGGCGAAGCGATCAAACGAATTCACAGCAATTCGTCGGTCAATTCGCTATTTGAATTTAAGGGCGGGCGCACCAGCTGAAGCTGGCGTGGCATTGCCGGAAGAGAATTTAAGAAAATGAAATCTGTACCATTGAACGCATCGGTCCGCTCGCTCGGACGCCGCAACGGCTCCAGGAAACTGCGCGCTGAGGGCCGCATTCCCGCAGTGATTTACGGTGCGAAGAACCAGGCTCAAAGCATTGAAATCAACGCCCGCGAGATCGGTGAACTGATTCATCATTCTGTTTCCGAAAACCTGCTGATCGATCTCTCGGTGAAGGATGATGCGCGTCCGAAGCGCCTCGCGCTCGTTCAGGAGATTCAACATCACCCTCTGAGCGGAAAGATTCTCCACGTCGATCTTCACGAGGTTTCCGAAACCGAAAAGGTCACCATCATGGTTCCGGTCGAAACGACCGGCGAAGCCGCAGGAGTCAAGAACGGTGGCGGCATTTTGGAACACGTTCTCTTCAAGGTCAAAGTTCGCGCCCTGCCGAAGGATCTGCCGGAGCAGATTGTCATCGATGTCAGTGAACTCGAATTGAACAAGTCGATTCACATTGGCGAAATCAAGGCTCCGGAAGGCGTTGAAATCCTGGGTGACAAGAACATCCCGGTTGTTTCCGTCGCCGCACCTCGCACCGAGTCCGAAACAGCTGCGTCCGCCGAAGGTGCCGCCGCTGGTGGGGGCGAAGTGGAAATGATCAAGGAGAAGAAGGAAGGCGAAGAGAAGCCTGCCGAGAAGAAGAAGTAATTTTTCGCACAACCCGGAGGATTTCGGGTTGTGCTGTTTCCGCGCATGGAAAACATGCACCTCATTGTGGGGCTGGGAAACCCCGGCGCGGAATACGCCAGAACCCGGCACAATGCCGGTTTTCTTCTGGTTCAGAAACTGGCGGACCGATGGAACGCGAACTGGACGCTGGAAAAGAAATTCAGTTCGCGGATTGCCCGGACGGAGCGGAATGGAAACCGGGTCATCCTGTGTGAACCGCAGACGTTCATGAATCTGAGCGGCGAGGCGGTTGGGCCGGTGGCCGGCTTCTACCGGATTCCGCTGAACCGGGTGCTGGTGGTGGTGGACGATGCGGACCTGCCGTTCGGGGAAATTCGCCTGCGTGCCCGAGGGAGCAGCGGAGGGCACCACGGTCTGGAGTCGATTGAGAAGCATCTCGGCAGCCGGGAGTTTCCGAGGCTGAGAATCGGAATTGGCCGACGGGACAATGTTCGTGAAATCACGAATCATGTGCTGGGAAGATTTGGGCCGGACGAGCTCGGCACGCTCGAAAAAGTTTTGATGGCTGCGGCGGACCAGACGGAATGCTGGTTGAGCGCGGGGATAGAGAAAGCGATGAATCAATTTAACGGAATCGTCGAAGCGGTGAATGGCTGACGCAGAGTTCCATTCAACACCTCACGATTCAACGAATGACGATAATGAAACGATACGAAGGCTTGTTCATATTGGAAACCGCCGGGAAGGAAGAGGGGATCAAGGATGTGATCGACAAGATCTCCTCCGAAATCACCAACGCTGGCGGCAAAATTGAAACGGTCCAGAAGATGGACAAGAAGAATTTCAGCCGTGTAGCCGACAAGAAGCACACCGCCGGTTTCTACGTGAACATCATTTTCGAGAGCGAACCCAAGGCGATCGACCAGCTCCGCACCCGTTTCGCGATGAACGACGACGTTTTCCGCGTCATGTTCACCAACGCGCCGGCTGCTGCTGCCGCCAAATAATCGAATCAAGGCCCATGGCCAGCTTCAACAAAGTCATTTTGGTTGGGAATCTGACGCGCGATCCCGAGCTGCGTTATACTCCCAAGGGGATGGCCATCGCCAAGATCGGCCTCGCGGTCAACCGCACATGGCGCAATGAAGCTGGCGAAACGAAGGAAGAAGTCACCTTCGTCGATGTCGATGCCTTCGGGCGCCAGGCGGAAACGCTGGCCCAGTACATGAAAAAGGGCAGCCCGCTCCTCGTGGAAGGCCGGCTGAAGCTGGATCAGTGGGACGACAAACAGACGGGCCAGAAACGCAGCCGCCTCGGTGTGGTTGTTGAGGGTTTCCAGTTTCTCGGTGGCGGTCGCGCCGGCGGGGCGGAGGGTGGCGATTCCGTTCCGGCACCGCGCCGTTCAACCGCGCCCGCTGCAGCTGCATCAGCTGCTGCATCCGAACCCGACATGCCGCCACCGGAGGACGACGACGTTCCATTTTGATTCCAGGTTGAACCGATCAACCATCCACCATCAACTCTCAACCAGATTTTCGTATGGCAAAAACTGAAGTCATTCTCACCAGCAACATTGTTGGCCTCGGCGGCGAGTCCGATCAGGTCAAGGTCGCGGCCGGTTACGCCCGCAATTATCTCTTTCCCCAACGCCTCGCCATTCCGGTAACGCAAGCCAACAAACGCCATCTGGAAGCCCTCAAGAAGAAGCGCGCCGAACGCGAAGCTCACGAGTTCAACAGCATGAGCGAACTCGCCAAGGGCGTCAGCAAACTGATTTGCGTCATCAAGGTGAAGACCGGTGAAGATGGCAAGATGTTCGGCACCGTCACTTCGGGCATGATCGCTGACGAGCTGAAGCATCAGTTCGACATCTCGCTCGACAAACGGAAGATTCATCTCGAACACCCGATCCGCGCCCTCGGCGAGCACGAAGTCGAGCTGCGCCTGCATTCGGAAGTCAATGCGACGCTCAAGCTGCGCATTGAAAGCACCACTCCGCTCCCGGTACAGGAAGAAGCCCCGGAAGCCGGAAGGGAAGAGCAGCCGAAGACCGAGAAGCGCGGCAAACGCACTGACGCCGAAGCTTCCGCGAAAGCCGACAAACCGGCCAAAGCAGAAAAGACTGGCAAGAGCCGGAAAGCTGAGTAAGCGCAAACTCCCATTCTCTGCGAAATTTCACGAAGGCAGGCCACAAGCCTGCCTTCATTGCGTACAGGGCAAATCGACAGGAGGCTTGTGAAATTCCAGGGAACCCGACGAACGCAGGATCGAAATCAGCCGATCAGTTCCCGAACTTTCGTCCGAAGATCGCCTTCACGAACCAGAGATTCGCCCACGAGAATCGCACCCGCGCCGCAGTTCGCCAGACGGGTTACATCTGATTTGGATTTGATCCCGCTCTCTGCGACGAGGAGCACGTTTGGATTGGCCTGGGCGTTGATTCGTGCCGCCAGACGTTCTGTCGTGGCGAGATCGACGGTGAAGCTTTTCAAGTCGCGGTTGTTCACCCCGATCAACGGCGCACCAATCGCCATTGCCCGATCCATTTCCGCCTCGTCGTGGACCTCCACCAGAACACTCAATCCGGCCTCGATGGCAAGTTTGTGAAACCGCCGGAGCTGTTCGTCAGTGAGAATGGAAACAATCAGCAGGATGGCATCGGCGCCCCATTCGATCGCTTCCAGAATCTGCCGTTCGTCTATGATGAAATCCTTGCGGAGCAGGGGAAGCTTAACGGCCGCGCGGATTTGTCGCAGATAATCCAGTGATCCCTGGAAAAACTTCTCATCCGTAAGCACCGAAAGACAGCTCGCGCCCGCGGCCTCGTAATCTTTTGCGATACGAACCGGATCGAAATCCTTGCAGATGATTCCCGCTGATGGCGACGCCTTCTTCACCTCGGCAATGAGCGCGATGGAGCCAGCCTTTCGGCCTTTCAAAGCGCCAAGGAAATCCCGACGCTCGTTCCGTTCGAGCATTGCGTCGTGCAAATCGCCCGCGGCCAGTACGCGAGCGGGGAGCAGCGTCACTTCACGCTGCTTTTGCTCAACGATGGTGTCGAGGATGTTGGCCAAGGGAATGCCGCATGATTTGCGGCTTTTGCAGGGAAATCAGTGCTTCGGGGAAGTCTTGACCGGTTTTGCCGGCTCTTCCTTGTTGTTGCACAAGGCCCAGGCAACCAGTGCCGGACCGAAACAAATCACCAGACCGATCGGCATCGCGAACAAACTCCAGAAAACATCGCTCTTCATAAAGGCCGTAATGTTTAGCAGCGAAGCCGTTAATGTAAAGTTCAGCGTTCACTCCGGAAGCTTGCCTGGACCGAAACGCGGCGGATCAATGCAGTTTTGCAAAGAAGGGTCAGTGATTTGGCAAAAGGTGTGTATCGGATTTTCCCAACGTGTCGATACTGCACCCATGAACGCCAACCTGATTGGCGTCTCCACCTGGCGGCGCGGATTCATGGCGCGTCACCACGGGGCAGCCGCTCTCTCCCTGGCTGCCCCGCCTTCTTTCATCAAATCCGGTTGTGCCGCGCTTCGTTGATGGGCTTCCGCTTGCTCCGGGTTTGGCCCGCAGGCACACTTTGCCGACATGCGCGAAACCTGGCGTGAATGGACGGAATCGGTCGAAACGTTCGTCCTGGAAGTCATCTTCGAGGAACGGCGTGGCACCATGGCCACGCTCGTGCGCGCGGCGTTGTACACGCTTTCCAAGGTGTTTCAGGTGGCGGTCAAAACCCGGCGCTTCCTCTACAACGTCCGCATTCTCCGCGATTCCACTCTCGGCGTGCAGGTGATTGCGATTGGAAATCTGACGGTTGGCGGAACGGGCAAAACACCGGTTGTTGAAAAATTCGCCCGCGAG
Organism: uncultured Verrucomicrobia subdivision 3 bacterium; assembly: GCA_937890005.1. Classification (GTDB taxonomy): domain Bacteria; phylum Verrucomicrobiota; class Verrucomicrobiia; order Limisphaerales; family DASXHY01; genus DASXHY01. The sequence continues at coordinate 64,384 of CALBZA010000005.1, forward strand.
CTTCGCGATCAGGGACGCAACGTCGCCATCCTTTCCCGCGGCTATCGATCGAGACCGAAGCCGATTCACGAACGCCTGCTCAACAAACTGCTGCTCCGCGAAGACACCACGCCGCCGCGCGTCGTTTCCGACGGCAAATCACTCCTCCTCGATTCGGAAACCGCCGGTGACGAGCCCTACATGCTGGCGTCCAATCTGAAAGATGTCGTCGTGCTTGTGGACAAGGACCGCGTGAAGGCCGGACGTTATGCGATTGAAAAATTCGGCTGCGACACGCTGTTGCTCGACGATGGATTTCAATACTGGAAACTTCGCGGCCGCCGGCAGGACATCGTGCTGATTGACTGCCAGCAGCCGTTTGGCAATGAACGATTGTTGCCCCGCGGAACATTGCGCGAACCGCCGTCGCACCTGGCGCGCGCCAGCACGATCTTCATCACGAAGAGCGACGGAAAGACCGAGGAGCTTCGCAGGCGCATCGCTGAATTGAATCCAGATGCCGGCGTCATCGAATGCGTTCATCATCCGTTGTATCTTGAGGATGTGTTTACCGGGAAGCAGGAGGACATTCATTTCATCAAGGGACGCAAGGTCGCTTCGCTGAGCGGTATCGCACAGCCGGAGAGCTTTGAGCAGAGCCTGGTGAAACTCGGGGCGGAGCTGGTTTATTCGAAGCGTTTTGCCGATCACCATCGTTTCAGCCAGCAGGAGATTCTGAACGCAATCAACCGCAGCAAGAAACGCCAGGCGGAACTGATCATCACCACGCAGAAGGACGCGGTGCGATTTCCCAAGATCGACCGGCGCGACCTGCCATTCTTCTTCATGCGCGTCGAGATCAAGATCGTCAGCGGTGCGGACGACTTCCGCGACTGCGTGCGGCGCATCTGTTTTCGCTGACATGGACGCAGTGCTCTACTGGATCGCGCGGGGCCTGGTGGCGCTGGTGCAATCTTTGCCACTGACTCTTGTCGCGCGGATCGGGCGCGCAGCCGGAGGAATTGTTTTCTGGCTCGATGCGAGGCATCGGCGAATCGCGCTGAAGAATCTCGCTCTTTGTTTAGCGAACGAGAAGTCGGCCACAGAGATTCGGGCGATCGCGAAGGAGAACTTCCGGCGGATTGGAGAGAATTACGCCTGCGCCATCAAAACAGCAGACATGACAGCGGAACAGCTTCGGAGCCATGTCGAGTTCTCGGGTGATCTTGATGTTGTTTCGCAAGCGGCTGGAGAGGGGCGACGGAGCGTCGTGGGGGCGATCGGGCACTTCGGCAACTTCGAACTCTACGCGCGAATCTCCATGTGCTGTCCGGGAATCCGCTGCGCAACGACGTACCGAAGTCTGCGTCAGCCGTCACTGAACCGGATTCTTCTCTCGCTGCGGGAACGGTCCGGCTGTCTGTATTTCGAGCGCCGCACGGATGCCTCGGCGCTGAAGTCGGCGATGCAGCAGCCCGGCACGTTGCTTGGACTGCTGGCTGATCAGCATGCAGGACGCCCCGGCCTGCGTATTCCATTCTTCGGACATTCCAGTTCGACCACCGCCGCGCCTGCAATATTTGCGTTGCGTTACGATTGCCCGCTCTACGTTGCGATCTGTTATCGCATCGGGCTTGCGCGCTGGCGGATCGAGATTGGTCCGGAAATTCCTCTCCGCGAAAATGGCAAGGCCCGCTCGACTGAAGCGATCATGTCCGATGTGAACACGGCGTTTGAACGCGCAATCCGGCGCGATCCGGCGAACTGGTTCTGGGTTCACAACCGATGGAAGCCGGTCAAGCCGCGTCGCAAACAGAATCCGCAAGCAACCGGCATTTGAGCTGTTTTCAATGCACATGCTCCGGCAGCTGTTCAATTGGGACCGGCGCCTTTTGCTGAACATCCTTCGCCCACTTCCTGCCGCGTTCACTGACGTTGAACAATCCAATGATCCGATCGGTCACGTCCACCGTCTCGAATCACAAAGCTGATCAACAGCACGGTGAAACAGGCGATTCGGAGAGGAGCGGCGAGCGACGTCTTCATGAAGGGAGCATTCGCCTGATCTCCCGTGTTGTTGAATCGAAAAAACGGGGCCAAAGCATCAGCATGGACGATGTTGCAGGCATCTGATGTCGTTCATCAGAACACTTGCGTCCAGGCAGTTCACGTTTATGTTCGCCCGAACAACAACCCAAAAATTTATGAAAAAACTTCTGATCGCATTGGCTCTGTTTGCGTTTGCCCCGGTCCTTCCAGCCCAGGAATCAGCGTCCGCTGATCGCGAAAGCCTGGTGCAATACCTCGAAAAGACACGAAAGGAACTGCTCGTTGCTACCAAGGGCCTTTCTGAACAGCAATGGAACTTCAAACCGGCCACCAACCGCTGGTCTGTTGCGGAAATCGTCGAACACATCGCGGCAGCGGAGGACATGATCTTCGAAACCGTGCGCGACAAAGTGATGGCCACCCCCGCAATATCACCCTCGGCCGACTTCAAGGCAGACGACGAGTTCATTTTGAAAAATGTCCCCGACCGGACGAGCAAGTTTCCGGCGCCCGAACCTTTGATTCCGAGCAAGCGATTTGGATCGTCGCAGGACAGCCTGAAGCACTTCGAAGCCAGTCGCGCGAAAACCCTGTCATTCGCAAAGGAAACCAAGGGTCTGCGCGAGCATGCGATGGACAGTCCGCTCGGGAAGAAATTCGACGCCCATCAATGGCTGCTTTTCCTGGGCGCGCATTCCGAACGCCACACCAAGCAGCTGAACGAGGTTAAGGCTGATCCCGGTTTCCCGAAGAATTGAATTGCCGATCTTCATCAGCCGGTTCGCTGCAAGGATTTTGAATTGGAGCAGTGACCGGCTTTATCACACTCGGTCCCCTCTACGGCTCCCGGACCGCAGGTAACATGGAGTTTCCGCAACAAGATGCTGCAGGTGACGAACGTCACCTATGCGGACGGCAGGAGCGTGACCAACTGGTATAACAAGAGGGGCGAGCTGGAAAAGACTGCGGGTGCCCGCACGTATCCGGTGCAGTATGCCTACGATTACGCGGGGCGCATGGCGACGATGACCACCTGGACCAACATTGCCGGCAATCCCAACAACACTGCGGTGACGACGTGGAGCTATCACCCGCAACGCGGCTGGCTGGTGCGCAAGAGTTACCATGGTGAAAACGACGCGACGGACGATTATGATTATGACAGGTCGGGTCGCCTCACGAGCCGGATCTGGGAGCGCAACGTCACTACAACCTACGGCTACAACGCAGCAGGCGACCTGGAGACGGTGGTCTATTCTGACGACACTCCGAGTGTCACACACAGCTACGATCGTCGTGGTCGCCTGACCACGATCGACGCAGGCACAGCCTTTGCCTCGACGCTGACCTACAACAATGCCAACCAGCTGCTCAAGGAGACGTGGACGGCGGGACCGTTGAGTGGTTACTCCGTGACGAATGGCTATGACTCGTTGCTGCGGCGCTCCGTTCTCACTGCGACGGGGCCGGGAGTGTTCCACACGGCTGGTTACAGCTATGACGGGGGCAGCCGGCTGGATACCGTCTCTGATGGCACCCGTGCGGCAACCTACACGTACCTTGCGAACTCAACGCTGGCGGGTCAGATTGCCTTCAAACAAAGCGGCACGACGCGCATGACAACAACCAGGTCTTATGACAACCTGAATCGGCTGACACAGTTATCGTCTGTGCCGACGGCCGCTGCTGCGGTGAACTTTGGTTACGCCTACAACGA